>CAVXWB010000039.1:0-19721 GCA_963765185.1 Bryobacterales bacterium | reverse complement strand
GTGGCTGCGCGCCGCGCTGCGGTTTCTTCGACCGCGTCATGTTCGCGCAAAATTCGCGAGCGTCTGGGCGGGCGCATGCGCGTGGCCGCTTCCGGCGCGGCGCCGCTCGGCAAGGATCTGGCCGAATTCTACGCCGCCATCGGCATGCCGCTGATCGAAGGCTACGGCCTGACCGAGGGCGGCGTGGCCGCGCTCAACCCTCTCGACCGTCCCAAGGCCGGCAGCATCGGCAAACTGCTGCCCGGCGTTGAGGCGCGCATCGAAGACGACGGCGAACTGTTGCTGCGCAGCGACTGCCTTTTCTCCGGTTATTTCAACGATCCTGCAGCCACAGCCGCGGTTCTGCGCGACGGCTGGCTCGCCACCGGCGACATCGCCGAGCATGGACGCCGAAGGCTATCTCTACATCACCGGCCGCAAGAAGGAACTGATCGTCTCCTCCAACGGCAAGAAGATTTACCCCGCGCGCATCGAGGCTCTGCTCAAGCGCGAGCCGCTGATCAGCCACGTGCTCCTGATCGGCGACCGCCTGCCCTACGTCTGCGCGCTGGTCACCGTCAATCCGGCCCGCCCGCGCGAAGCGAATCCCAACGCGCGGTCGAAGCAAGCCGTGAAAACCGCCAATCGCGAGCTGGCCGATTTCGAGCGCATCCGCAAATTCAAAATCCTCGACCGCGAATTTTCCATCGAGCAAGGCGAGCTTACGCCCACCATGAAGCTGCGCCGCAACCGCGTGCTCGAAAATCACCGCGACTTAGTCAACGAAATGTACGTAGGGCGCGAAGCGGGCTAGTCGTACAGTCTGCAAAAGGGGGACTGGCTCGAATTTCGCCGCCTCTGCGAAACTTGCTCCGCGCGCCCAGCCCGGTTTAGTGGTTCCCGAAAGGTGGGGCGGACGCCCCCGTCTGCGCGCGACCCCCTGGTCGCGCCTAGTTCTCCGTCGGGACCTTTCCGCCTTATCGACCACCACCAAGTCCAGCTTCGCCTTGCCCCCCACCAGCCGCAAGCCCAACTGCTGCTCGATCGCCGCGGCGAGATTCGACCCCGGCTCGCTTGCTTCAGCGCCAGGAGCCCCCGGCGGGAGCGTCAGGCCCGGGATCCCGCCGAGGTCGGGCGTGTACTCGATGCTGAAATCGTACTTCCCGGTCAGCCCGGTTCTATCCACCACGGGATGGTTGAGCCGGTTCCCCAACTCCGTGGCCAATTGCGATAGCGTCTGCGCCCTCGCAATCATTTGTGCGGTCGGCCCGTTGGGGCCCTCCTCGACCCCGACCAAGAATCTGGGAGTGGCCATTTCAGGAGAGCCGTTCTTGTCGAACTTGAGCGGCCCCACCTCCGCCGCTAGAGCGGCACTGGGATCAAGCGTCGTCTCCTTCAACTTGGAGCCGCCCTTGGCGACCACCAGCTCATCCACTCGGAACTCCTTGGACTCGGCAGTGCACCACTGCTCCGAACCGCTGCTTGAGTAGATTCTGCCACATCACGTTGACCTGTTCTCTGGTCGCGCCCTGCGGAACCTTAGCGACGATGTCGTATCGTTCGGTATCGAGCCAGGCAGGCCCGCTCACCTGGTAGTTCTTCACATCATACGCCGTCGTGATCAGGTTTTTCAGGCTGGCGTAGGACCAGGTGATCTGTCCAGGGTCAGGAGTCTCGGGACCGCCCCGCTTTCTTAAGAAGCCGGGCCGCGGAGGGGCAGCCGGCTTCACCGACGCCACTTCAAACGTCAGGTTTTCCGCGGCCTGCCCGAAGGCAAGGGCGCATGCGAAAACCGCGATACCGGCGCCCAACAGTATTGGCCGCATTCGCACTCCTCAATTCTCGGTCGGCATCTTTTCGATCTTGTCGACGACCACTATATCAAGCGTCGCCTTGCCCGTCACCAACCGCAAGCCGAGCTGCTGCTCGACGGCCGCGGCCAGATCCGGCCCCGGGTTCGGGAGCGCCATCGCCCGCCGCGCCCGGCCCTGGCGTCCCCGGCGGCGGAAGCGGAAGCTGGAATCCGCTCAGATTAAGCGCGTAATCGAGCGTGAAATCGTACCTCCCGCTCAGCCCGGTCTTATCCAACACGGGATGCCCGAGCACGTTGCTCAACATCGTCGTCAATTGCGAAATCGGCTGCGCCTTGGCCATCGTATGCGCATGCGGGCTCGCGCCTGGGAAGATCGTCGAGACGACTCCGGGGCTGAGCACGTCGCCGTTCTTCATTTGCGGCGGGCCCGGCGGCAGAGGCGTAGCCGCATCCCAGGAAGTCTCTTTCAGCATGGGCCCGCCCTTGGCCACAACCAGTTCCTCCACCTGGAACTCCTTCGGCTCTTCGGCCAGCAGGTTCTGCCACATCACGCTCACCTGCTCCTTGGTCGCGCCTTCCGGAACCTTGACGATCACGTCGTATCGTTCGGTATCCAGCCACGCAGGCCCGCCGCTGATCTGGTAATTCTTCGCATCGAACGCCGTCAGCAGCATGGCTTTCATGGTGGCGTAGGACCAGGTTATCTGTCCCGGGTCAGGGGTTCCTGGACCGCCGCGCGCCGGCCCGAAGTAGACCCCTCCAGTGGGAGGAACCGGGGCGGACGGCCGAACCGACGCCACTTCAAACGTCAGCTTTTCCGCGGCCTGCCCCAGGGCCAGTGCGCACGCGAAAACAAAAGAGACGCTCCACAGTGCTCGTCGCATTTGTAAGGTAGACTTGCGCCGGCCTGAAAAAGTTCCCTCAGTCCCCGGTCGGCATAAGCCCTGGCCGTTCCGGCGTCGCCCTGAAGATGATTTGCCGCATTGAAACTCCTTGCGCCTCTATCGTATCGAATAGAATCGCCCGATAACCTCAATGTGGAGCGACGCTTCGATCATCGCCATCTGACCGAGCTCGACGTGCACGTTACCAGGCTGACTCATCCGGCCTGGTCGGCTCACGGCCAGATCTCCGACCTTTCCAACTCCGGCCTCTCTCTCACCGCGCCGTTCGAGCTTGCCGCCGGCGACGTCGTTCATCTCGAAATCGAGGACAGCAACCTGTTCGGAGTCGTCGTGCACGCCAGCGTGGAAGGAGCCCGATTCCGCGCGGGCATCGAAATTCAGCGCGTCCTCATCGGAGGATCGGATCTTTCAAGGGTCCTGCACCTGGCGTTGCGGCGGGTCCTGCCCGGCGTGCCTGGCGTACTCACCGGAAGTCTCTCGGCCTAGCAAAAACCGGGACAGTATTCCCATTTCCGCCGGACCAGCGGATAGACATCAGACGACACTCGCGTCCGGCGGAAATGAGTATACTGTCCCAGGCTTTTGCGCCAGTGTATACTTTGGCAATTGGCGGCGAAAGCCGCAAATCCAGATCTGAGGAGTTGCGTCGTGTCCGATCCAGCCGCTGTCCTGAGCCTGCACACATTCGCACAGGACGACGCCATGGTGGTGCAGTGCAGGAGCAAGCTGATCGCCGGCGTGGCGGGCACTCTTCACGCGGAGGTTCGGCGTCTGATTCCGCAGACGCATCGGATCATCCTCGATCTGACCGATCTCACGCAGATGGACAGCATGGGATTGGGAACCATCGTCAGCTCCTATGTCAGCGCCAAATCCGCGGGCTGCGACATGAAATTGATCAACCTGCGGAAACGGATCCGGGATTTATTCATCATCGCGAATCTGTCGTCCCTGTTCGAACTTTACGGGGATGTCCAGATTGCCGCGGGCGTCAATCAAATCGGGGAACGCGGCCCCGTACAATAGTCCGTAATGTCTTATTCTGTGACTCTCATACCCGGCGACGGGATCGGCCCCGAAGTCTCCGCCGCCGCGCGCGAAGCCGTGGATTCCACCGGCGTCAAGATCGATTGGGAACTTGCCGAGCTGAACGCCGAGATCATCGCCAAGACCGGGGAAAGCCTCCCGCACCACGTGCTCGAAAGCCTGGAGCGCACCGGCGTCGGATTGAAAGGTCCCGTGACCACGCCCATCGCCGGCGGCTACACCAGCGTGAACGTGGCCCTGCGCAAGCGTCTGGATCTTTATGCCAACGTGCGGCCGGTGCGCTCCCTTCCCGGCGTCGTCTCGCGTTTCAGCGATGTAAAAATCGACATGGTGATCTTCCGCGAAAACACGGAGGATCTGTATTCGGGTCTCGAGCACGAGGTGGTGAAGGACGTGGTGACCAGCCTCAAAGTCATCACCCGCATCGCCTCCATCCGCATTGCCGAAGCCGCCTTCAAGTTCGCCTCTGACGAAGGCCGCAAGAAAGTGGTCGCGATTCACAAGGCCAACATCATGAAGCTGGCCGACGGATTGTTCCTGCGCTGCTGCCGCGAGGTAGCCGCGCGCTTCCCCGCCATCGAGTACAAGGAGCTGATCGTCGACAACGCCGCCATGCAACTGGTGATCCGGCCGGAGACCTTCGACATCCTGCTGCTGCCCAATCTCTACGGCGATATCGTGTCCGATCTCGCCGCCGGTCTGGTGGGCGGATTGGGCGTTGTGCCGGGAGCCAACCTGGGCGAGCGCCACGCCGTGTTTGAAGCGGTGCACGGCTCGGCTCCGGACATCGCCGGCAGGGGCATCGCCAACCCCACCGCCATGATGCTCTCCGCCGTGATGATGCTGATCCACCTGAAGGAGCATGCCGCCGCGCATCGCCTCCGCTCGGCCGTGGAGCACGTCTACGCCGGGCGCAAGCATCTGACGCCCGATTCGGGCGGCAGCGCCGGAACCCGCGAATTTACCGACGCCGTGATCGCCGCGCTAGACTAAAGCACACCATGCGGCCCTGCCTTCTTCTACTCCCGATTCTTTGTGTCGCCGCGGCAGCCCAACCCCCGGCCTCGAGGTGGGAGATCGTGAAGGCGCTAGCTCCAGGAACGCAAATTCGCGTAGCCGCCGGCACAGCCAAACCGATCGTCGGAACGCTCGAAAGCGTCACCGATAGCGATCTGGTAATCTCGCAAGGAACCGGCCCGCAGTCCTTCCCACGCCCCCAGATCATGAGCGTCGCCGTCAAGAAAAAAGGTCACCGCTTACGAAATACCGTCATCGGCATGGGAGCGGGAACGGCAGCCGGGATCGGCATCGGGTTCGGCGCGGGCTACTGCTCCACAAGCGGATGGTGCCACCTCGGCGAAGGTATTGACGCCGCGATCGGAGGCGCCATTGGACTCGTCGTTGGAACCGCCGCCGGCCTCCTCTGGCCCACCGGCGGATGGCGCAACATCTATGTCCTCTAGGCAGCCCGATACGGCTCAAACCCCGCCCGCTGCATCGCCGTGCGAGCCGCAGGATCGTCGGCCGGAGCCACGTAGAAGAACGCGCCCACCCGCTCGGACAGAAACAGAACCCCGCCCCGGTAAGTATCCGGCTCCACCAGGTAGTCGAAGCCCGCGCCGCTCAGCACCTCTTCCAGGCGCAGCGCTTCTTTCAGCTTTTTGGCGACATAGACCAGCGCCAGCTCCTGGTCCTCCAGCGCCTGTCCTTTAAAGAAATCCGGCTCCTGCCGCACTCGCCTACCCACCCATGCGAGTTTTTAAGGCCTGATACGCGCCCGGATTGGCGCGATCCATATACTCCCCGTAGGATTTTGCAACCGTCTCCAGACTCTTCATGAAATTCGCGCCGAAGGTGCTCCGCATCTCACCGATGATCGGCTCCAGCCGGATCCATACCAGCAGCAGCTCGCGGCCGCTTTGAAAGAACAGCTCTTCGTTAAGAACGCCCGCGGTAACAAAACCCGCAGCCATATCCCAATAGCTGGTGATCTGGCGCATAAAAGCGTTGCTCTCGGAGCCGGGCGGGCAAAGGTGCCCGAATTCAGCCATGCTCTTGCACTTGAAGTTCGCGGCGAACCAGCTGCGGGCGGCCCGCATCTTATCTTCGCGGCGAAGCTCATACAGCTTCAGAATCAAATTGACATCGTCATAGGTGGCTTTGTCCATGACTTCCAGGGTAGCTGAGATTTGAGAATTCCGGCGCCCGCCGGCCACCTGAAGTTCATGGCTCAGCCGGCGATCGCGAATGCTTTGCTCACCGAGGATGACCAGCTGCATTGGCTGGCCCTGCGCATGGCCGCCGGCCTGGGAACCCGCAAGGCCGGGCAACTGATCGGGATCTTCCGCACCCCGCAAATGGTCTTCCGGGCCTCGCGGTCGGAGCTGGAAGCCGCCGGCCTGGCCCCCGCCGTGGCGCAGAGCATCGCCAGCGGCTGCGCCTTCGAGGATGCCGTGACCCAGAGGGAACAGCTGCTCGAGACTGGCGCGGAGCTGGTCCCTTTGACCGACCCCCGCTACCCGGGTCGGCTCAAAGAAATCTTCGATCCGCCTCCGCTGCTCTACGCCCGCGGCCGCGTGGAGCTGTTGGGGTCGCTGATGCTGGCCGTGGTGGGAACCCGCCGTCCCACGCCTTACGGCCTGGCCGCGGCCGGACGACTGGCCCGGGATCTGTCTGCGGCCGGATTGACCATCGTCAGCGGCATGGCCCGCGGCATCGACACCACCGCGCATCGCGCCGCGCTCGATTCCCAAGGCGGCACCGTGGCCGTGTTCGGGTGCGGCGTCGATGAGCTGTACCCGGCTGAAAACGGCAAGCTCGCCAAGGAGATAGCCGCCAAGGGACTGATTATTTCGGAGTTCCCGATGGGCACGCCGCCCTACCCGCAAAATTTTCCCGTGCGCAATCGCATCGTCAGCGGGATGAGCGCCGGAGTGCTGGTGGTCGAAGGCGGCGAATATTCCGGCTCGGCCATCACCGCCAAGCTCGCGGCGGAGCAAAATCGTGAGATTTTCGCCGTGCCCGGCAACATCACCTCCAAGGTGAGTTGGGGGCCGAACCTTCTCATCAAGCAAGGCGCGAAATTGGTCCAGGAATGGAACGACGTGGTCTCGGAACTCTCCGCCGAGGACCGCCGCAGGCTTTCCGATCGGTTCCGTAAGCAATTGACTCTGAATGAGATACAGGAGGCTGAAACCTCCCAGCCGGTTTCCACATCTCAGTTAAGCGAGCCGAATAAAGTAGTGGCGCAGGCGATTTTGGCGGTGCTCGCTCCGGATGTCCCGGTATCCTTGGATCACCTCGTGGATCACCTGGGTGAGACCACTCCAGGCTGCTCTCCCTCGGAGATTATTGCGGTCCTGTTCGATCTGGAAATGACCGGTGTGATACGGCAGCTTCCGGGTAAGAATTTTCTCAAGGTCTGGGCCGACTAAAAACCGCCGCCCGCGCTCGTGTTAAGATTTCGGTTGTTTCTTATAGGAAGGTCGCGCACTCATCTATGGCAAGGAATCTCGTCATCGTCGAATCGCCGGCGAAGGCGAAAACGATTGGGAAGTACCTGGGCAAGCAGTACGTCGTCAAAGCCTCGCTGGGCCACGTCAAGGATCTACCCAAAAAGAACCTGTCGGTCGACGTGGAGCACAACTTCGAGCCCGTCTATGAGGTTATCGAAGGCAAGAAGAAGCTGATCGCGGAGCTCAAGGCCGAAGCCAAAAAGTCCGACAACATCTACCTGGCGGCTGACCCGGATCGCGAAGGCGAGGCCATCTGCTTCCACCTCCAGGAAGAGCTCAAGGACAGTAAGAACAATCCCCACATCTTCCGGGTGATGTTCAATGAGATCACCAAGAACGCCATCCAGAAGGCGTTCGAGAAGCCGGCCGCGGTGAATCTGCACCTGGTGGACGCGCAGCAGGCGCGCCGCATATTAGACCGGCTGGTAGGCTATAAAATCTCGCCGCTGCTATGGGACAAGGTCCGCCGGGGGCTCTCCGCCGGACGCGTGCAATCCGTCGCTCTGCGCCTGATCGTCGACCGGGAGCGTGAAATCCGCGCCTTCCAGAAGCGCGAATACTGGACCATTGACGTCAGTCTGGGAGCCAAGAAACCGCCCCAGCTCTCCGCGCACTTGGCTAAAAAGGACGGAACCAACGTCGAGATCGCCAATGCCGCTGAGGCGGAGGCCATCGTCGCCACGCTGGACGGCTCTCCGTACACCGTCAAGTCGGTCGCCAACAAAGAGAAGCGCCGGCATCCGGTGCCCCCGTTCATCACCTCGACACTGCAACAGGAAGCCTCCCGCAAATGCCGCTTCAGCGTCAAGCGCACCATGGGGCTGGCGCAGAGGCTATATGAAGGCGTCGAGCTCGGCTCCGACGAAGGCCCCGTCGGTCTCATCAGCTACATGCGTACGGATTCGACGCGTATTTCAAACGACGCGCTCGATGAAGCCGGCGCCATGATCGTGGAGCGTTACGGCGCCGATTACCGTCCCGCTTCGCCCAACGTGTACAAGAGTAAGAAGGATGCGCAGGACGCCCACGAAGCCATCCGCCCCACTTCTGCGCTGCGCACGCCCGAGAGCCTCGAAAAATTTCTCCAGGAAGACGAGCTTAAGCTTTACCGCCTGATCTGGATGCGTTTTGTTGCGTCGCAGATGACCTCCGCCGTGTTCGATCAGACCACCATCGACGTCGAGTCCAAGGGCAAAGACGGCGCGTCGTACATATTTCGCGCCACCGGCAGCGTCCCCAAGTTCGACGGCTTCCTCAGAGTCTACGAAGAAGGCAAGGATCAGAAGGACGAGGACGACGAGGAGTTGAAGCACAAGCTGCCCGCCGTCGCCGAAGGCGAGATCCTCAAGTTCCGCGCCATCGAGCCGGAGCAGCACTTCACCGAACCTCCGCCGCGTTTCACCGAAGCCACGCTGGTTAAGGAGCTGGAAGCCGACGGCGTGGGCCGGCCCTCCACCTACGCCTCCATCCTTTCCACCATCCAGGAGCGCGAGTACGTTAGATAAGGAAGGCGGCAAATTCAAACCCACTGAGCTGGGCATGGTGGTGATGGATCTGTTGCTCGAAAGCTTCAGCGATCTGTTCGACGTGAACTACACGGCCCGCCTGGAGGCCGAGCTCGACGACATCGAAGAGGGCAAGATCGACTGGCGCATCTCCATGGGCGAGTTCTATGAGCGGTTCGAGAAGAACCTGGATCACGCCGAGCGCAACATGACCGACATCAAGCGGATGGAGCGGCCCACCGATCTCATCTGCGATAAGTGCGGCAAGCCCATGGTCATCAAGTGGGGCAAGCACGGAAGCTTCGTCGCCTGCACCGGCTATCCCGAGTGCAAAAACACCCGCGAGCTGACCGTCGATCTGCCGGACATCGATAAGGCCGATTTGACCGAGCAGGATGAAGCCGAATATTGCCCCAACTGCGGCCGCGCCATGGTGCTCAAGAAGGGCCGCTTCGGGCAGTTCCTGGCCTGCTCCGGCTATCCCGACTGCAAGACCACCAAGCAATTGGGCGAGGCGCAGAAGCCCAAGGACGTGCCTCTCGAAGAGAAGTGCCCGCAGTGCAGCAATCAGTTGGTCAAGAAGTACGGCCGTTATGGGGAGTTCATCGCCTGCTCCAACTACCCCACCTGCAAATACATTCAGCAGAAGACCATCGGCGTGAAGTGCCCCAACTGTTCCGAAGGCGAGGTGGTGGAGCGGCGCTCCAAGCGCGGCAAAACCTTCTACGGTTGCAATCGCTATCCTGAATGCGATTTCGTGGCCTGGGGCAAACCCCTGCCGGAGCGTTGTCCGGAATGCGGCGGCAGTTACCTCATCGAGAAGTTCCTCAAGGCCGGTCCGGTGGCGCAATGCCCCAACGCGGAGTGCAAGTACAAGAAGCCCATCGCCGAGGCTGCCGCGTAAATGGCCGCCGCCTCCCTAGCTCCGAAGCCGGATTACGGTCTGGATTTCAGCGCTACGCACGTAGGACAACCCTTCAGCTCCCGCCGCATGTTCAGTCGTGGCGCCTGGACCCTCGCCTTCGGCATCGCGATGTTTCTGATCAATCGCAGCGAGTATCCCGGACCAGCATGGCACATCCTGATCGCGCTGGGCTTGATCGGGCTGGCATTCGTTGCCGCCGGCGTGATCATGGTGCAGTCCAGCCGCGTGACCCGATTCCAAGCTCGCGACCGCATTCTGGACTCGCTCGCCCTGAAGGGCGATGAGCGCGTGCTGGACGTCGGCTCCGGTACCGGCGTGATGCTGATCGGCGTGGCGAAGAGGCTGAAATCCGGCCGCGTCACCGGCCTCGATTTATCCGGTGAAGCCGACATCGCCAAGGAGAACGCCAAGCTCGAAGGCGTAGGCGAAAAGATCCGCATCGATACCGGCGAGACGCCCAAGTTCGTCTATCCCGACAATCACTATGACGTTGTCGTGAGCATGCTGGCGCTGCACAACGCCGGGGAATCCGAAGTCTGCGACCAACTGGTCTGCGAAATGCTGCGCGTCTTGAAGCCCGGCGGAAATCTTGCGATCTACGATGTCCTGCGCACCGGCCAATACGCGGCGACCCTGCGCGCCGCCGGAGCCCAAAACGTGGAGCTCTCGCCCGTGAGCTGGCCCTGGTGCCTCCCCACCCGCACCGTCACCGCCCGCAAATAGCCTATGTGACACTAAGAGTGTGCCTAAGAGCGCAAGCAGACGAGCCCACGTCATCCTCCCGGTTGAGCTGGTTGCCGACATCGACAAACTTGTTGGCAAGCGGGGCCGCAGTGCGTTCCTTGCCGAGCTAGCCCGCGAGGAAATCCAGCGCCGTCAGCAGCGAATCGCGTTACGCGCCGCCGCCGGTGCGTGGAAGGACGAAGATCACCCCGAGCTGAAGGATGGAGCAGCAGCGTGGGTCCGCCAGATGCGCTCTGAGTCCGAGACTCGGTTTAAGGAAATCGAGCAACGCCGCAATCGCTCCTGATGGCGATCTTCCTCCTCGATACCAACATCATTATCGACGCCATCAATCGCAAGCGTGGCCGGAGCAAGTTCCTCGACGAGCTGCTGGCGCAACGCAACCTGCTCGCCTGCTGCTCAATCAACGTAACCGAAGTCTATGCGGGAATGCGCCCCAGCGAAGCCGAGGTGACAGAGGCGTTCCTGCGAAGCCTCAGATTCTACGAAGTGACGTGGGCGATCGCCCGCCGGCTGGTGCGCTGAAAAACGAGTGGGCGAGGAAGGGAAACACGATCGCCCTGCCCGACGTCACCATTGCCGCGGTCGCCCTTGCCAATGGCCTCATTCTTGTAACCGATAACCGCAAGCATTTCCCCATGCCCGAGCTGCAGTTCCTCAAACTCCCCTGACACTCCCGCAACGGAGTAGCTTCGCGCACCCAACCTGCTAAAATCGATCTCACCATGCCCCTTGCCCAGGGCACTCGCCTCGAACATTACGAGATCCTCAAGCCGCTCGGCATGGGCGGCATGGGCGAGGTCTACCGCGCCGCCGACTCGAAGCTCAAGCGCGAAGTCGCCCTCAAGATTCTGCCGCCGCAGTTTGCCGCCGACCCTTCCCGCCTCGCCCGCTTTGAGCGCGAAGCCCAGGTGCTGGCCGCGCTCAACCATCCCAACATCGCCGCGATTTATGGATTAGAGAACGCCGGCGGCGTCCGCTTCCTGGTGCTGGAACTGGTCGAAGGGCCGACGCTCGCCGAGCGCATCGCCTCCGGCCCAATCCCCCTCGAAGAGGCCCTGCGAATCGCGGAGCAAATCGCGGAAGCGTTGGGGGTCGCGCACGATAAGGGCATCGTCCATCGCGATCTCAAACCCGCCAACGTCAAGGTCACCGCGGACGGCAAAGTCAAGGTCCTGGACTTCGGTTTGGCCGCGGTGACGCAGCCCGCGCCGTCCGCTTCCAGCGATCCATCTAACTCGCCCACCATCACCATCGGAGCCACGCAAGCAGGCGTGATTCTCGGAACTGCCTCTTACATGAGCCCCGAGCAAGCCAGGGGCAGCAACAATGTCGACAAGCGCGCCGACATCTGGAGCTTCGGCGTCGTGCTCTATGAGATGGTCACCGGCAAGCGCTTGTTCCGAGGCCACACCATCTCCGACACGCTCGCCTCCGTGCTCAAGGAGAAGCCCGATCTCGATCGCGCTCCCCTGAAAGTCCGCCGCCTGCTCGAGAGCTGTCTGGAGAAGGACCCCAAGAAACGCCTGCGCGACATCGCCGACGCCTGGCGCCTGCTGGAAGTGGAGCATCCGGTGCGGGCAGGCCTTCAGCCTGCCGTTGGCCGTCGCAGCAGCCACTTTAGCCCTGGCCCTAGCCGCTCTGGCCTTCATCCATTTCCGCGAAAAGCCGCCCGTCACCCAGATGACGCGCTTCGAAATCCCCGCGCCCCCAGGAGTATCGTTCGCCAATGACACTGGCCCCGCGCTCTCACCGGATGGCCGCGAGATCGCCTTCCTCGCCACCGGCGCGGACCGCAAGCCGGACGATTTGGATTCGGCCTCTGGACGCTGAGGAAGCCCGGCCGCTGGCCGGCACCGAAGGCGCGACGGATGGGATTTGGTCTCCGGACAGTCGCTTCCTCGCATTCGCGAGCGGAGGAAAGCTCAAGAAGATCGAGGCGACCGGCGGCCCGGCGCAAACGCTGTGCGACGCTACGTCCACTGCCGGGGGAGTCTGGACTTCGGACAACAGGATTCTCTTTGGAGCCTTCGGGCCGTTACAAATCGTCTCGTCCTCCGGCGGAACTCCCACGCCGCTGACCACCTTAGACCACTCCCACAACGACATTCAACACGTCGCTCTGGCGATGCTGCCGGACGGGCATCACTTCCTCTACGTGCGAGTGGCGATACCCTTCGAAAACGGCGGCGTGTACATTGGCTCCCTGGACGCGAAGCCGGAGCAACAGGGCGCCAGGAAGCTGCTGCCGGACACGACAGGCGCGGTGTATGTGCCGTCGCCAATCATCGGAGACGGACCGGCTTCCTGCTTTCGTGCGCGGCTTCGCTCTGGTGTCACCACCGGGACTCTGATGGCCCAGCCATTGGATCCCAAGCGGATGGAATTGATGGGCGACGCCGTGCCCATCGCCGAGCGGGTCATCGCATTGGGGGTTTTCGGCGTCTCCCGCCGGTGTTCTCGCCTTCTCCACCGCCGGAACCCCAGGGCAACAGTCAACTCACCTGGGTTGACCGGAAAGGCGACGTCCTTTCCACCGCCGGCGAACCGGCGAGTACGCTCAACTATGGCGCTTTCGCCCGACGGACGCGGGTCGCCTACGTGCGCGGCTCCGATCTGTGGTTGTTCGAGTTTGCGCGCGGGGGATTGAATACCAAGTTCACGTTTGGGAATCTCTCAGACTACCCGGCCTGGTCCGCGGACGGAGGCCGCATCGCGTTCGGGTCGATTCGCGGGAGCGGCTGGAGCATATATCAGAAGGCTTCCAACATGGCGGGCCAGGAGGAGCTTCTATATCAGTCGCCGGAGGTTAAGGGCGTTCCCAATTGGACCCACGACGGCAAGTTCCTGATGTACTCCGCGCTGAGTTCAGACGGAAAGGGTGACGACTTGTGGATTCTACCCACCAGCGGATCGGCCGCGGATCGCAAGCCGATTCCTTTTCTGCGCACAGGGTTCAACGAAACAGTCGGTCGGTTCTCTCCCGACGCCCGCTGGGTCGCATACCAGTCCGATCAGTCCGGGAAGTACGAGGTCTATGTACTGCCGTTCGACGAGTCCAGCCCGGATCTTCCGCCGCCGGAGCTCTGCACCAGGTGTCGAAAGACGGTGGGGCCAATCCGCACTGGAGCGGGGACGGTAAGGAACTTTTCTATCTGGCACCGGACGGATTCCTCATGTCGGTGGAGGTAACCGCCGTCGGCGGAGCGTTCCACACCGGCGCGCCGCATCAGCTCTTCAAGAAGCCGGCTGGTTATTGGGAGGTTGCCGCGGACGGCAAACGATTCCTCATCGCCGTGCCGCCGGCCGCGGGCGCCGCCCCTCCCGCCTCGTTCCCTTATCACGTGGTGGAGAATTGGACTGAGCTGCTGAAGCGGTGACAGCACTCGCAAGAATTTTCTCGCGCCTTCCCTTCAACCACTTGCCGCATGCGCCCACGCTCGCGCACAAACGCCGGCTTCATCCTTGAGCCAGAAGGACGTGCACAGCCTGGCCAGGCAACGTCGTCTGTGATGAATCCGGTGAGCGATAACAAGCGAGCCGGAGAGAGAATCGATTCTCTTGACGAAGGAAATCTTGACGGTCTCGGCCGCATCGGTCTAACCAACCGGAGTTTCGCCGTGTCGTTGTAGAGGAACCTTTCCATCCGCGGTGGGTCTCGTTCGCGAATGAGGCCCATCGCGTAGACGGCTGTTTGACAGCGTGGTCGCCGCCGAAGTGTCTTTCTGCATCCTCCCACTCGCGGATGTATACTAATACTTCCCGAGGAGTGTGCCCATGTCGGACGAATCAAAGGAAATTAAACTAGAGTCGCAAGGTTGGACTCGCCGCAAGATCTTCGACGCCGCCGCGCTGACGTCTCTTGGCGTTGCCGCCACCGCGCTCACTGCGGAGCGCGCCAGCGCCGCGCCCCAGGAAGGCAAAAAGATCGAGGATCTCGAAGACTTCAAGTACGATCTCGAAAAACAGACCCACTGGGTCGGCCCCGGCGGCTCCGCCAAGGAAGCTACCGCGGAGGAGTTTCCGGTTTCCCAAAGCATCGCCGGCGTGTCCATGCGGCTCGATCCCGGCGCCATCCGCGAGCTGCACTGGCATTCGCTCGCCGCGGAGTGGGCTTACATGATTGAAGGGCGCTGCCGCGCCACCGTCATCACACCGGAAGGGCAGGCCGACATCGCCGATTTCGGCGTCGGCGATACCTGGTATTTCCCGCGCGGCCACGGCCACGTTTTGCAGAACCTGGGCCCCGGTCCGTGCCATTTCCTGCTGGTCTTCGACAACGGGCATTTCTCCGAGTTCGGCACCTTCAGCATCACCGACTGGATCTATAACACCCCTCCCGACGTGCTCGCCAGGAATTTGAACCTGCCTGCCAACGCCTTCGCGCAGTTCCCCAAGAAGGAGCTGTATATCGGACCCGGCGCCATTCCGCCGCAGACTTTGGAACCCTACCGCAACGCGGATATCGAGCCGGGCCAAAGCAATCACAAATACCGCATGGATGCGAGCCCTGCCAGGATCTTTCCCGGCGGCACGGAGCACCTGGTCTCCTCCAAGGAGTTCCCCATCCAAACCACTCTCACCGCGGTCAAGATGACGTTGCAACCCGGCGCTCTGCGCGAGATGCACTGGCATCCGCACGCCGATGAATGGCAGTACATCCTCAAGGGCCGCTCGCGCATGCGCATCTTCGGCTCCCACGGCCGCACCAAGACGGAGGAGTTCGCCCCCGGCCAGGTGGCCTTCGTCAAGCAAGGCTACGGGCATTACATCGAGCAGTTGGGCAATGAGCCGACCGAGATCCTGGTCCTGTTCAACAGCGGCGTGTATGAGGAGATTTCGCTCAGCAACTGGCTGGGCGGAAACCCTGTGTCGATCCTGGAGACCAATTTCCCCGGCATTTCGCGCTCCATGATCGATAAGCTTCCTAAAAAGGAAACCGGAATCATCGGCAAAAAAGCTTGACATAAAGACGGCCTGAGATTTTTCCGCGTATTTCGTAACTAGAGGGGTGGTGCGGGTGAATTCTCCCGATGCGCGATCCCCTCATCCCGCCTCTCGCCGCTGTCGTTGCGGGCATCCTGCTGGGCCACTGGCTTCCCTTTACGGTGAGTGAGGCGGCTTGGCCCATCGCCGCTTTTCTTGCGCTGGCGCTGCTGGCTCACAGCTGCCGCGCCCGCGCGACGAAAGCGCCAGCGCGCGCAGTGCCGAGCGAGTACGGTGCGCCAGGCCCCGCAAAGAATGGAGTCGTGGCGAAGAGTAGCGCGGCAAACAGCGGCGGCGCGGCACGCCCGAGCGGGCTTCGCGGCGTCTCCATCTTCCTGGCTCTGGTGTTCGTGGGCGCGCTCGATCTCGCGCTGCATCGTCCGCTTCCGCCGCCTGAGATCGACGCCGGCTTTCGCGAAACCGTCTTGCTCGACGGCTGCGTGGTCGAGCCCACGGTGTTCTCGCCGGCTCGCGAGCAATTCACGCTGGAGCTGGCCTGGAAGGCTCGGGCAAGGGTCAGCTTGCCTCTGGACGACGGCGACGGTCCGGACGATCCCGCGCCCTTACAGAAGCTGGCCTACGGCCAACGCGTCGAGATCGAGGCGCGTGTGCGCAGCCCGCACAATTACAACAACCCCGGCGGCTTCGATTACACGGCCTATCTGGCGCGCCAGGATATCTTCTGGACCGCGACCATGGCGCCGCGCTCCCGCGTCACGGTGCTGGCCGGGCGCTGCGGCTCCCGCTTCCTGGGCTTCGTCTATGCGACCCGGACCGCGGCGCTCGAAAGATTGGACCAGCTTTACTCCGGCGACGCCTACAACACGGGAATGATGGAGGCGATTCTGATCGGAGAAACCTCCAGCCTGGTCCGGGTGTGGACCGATAGTTTCCGCCGCACCGGAACCTTTCACGCTCTGGTAATTTCGGGCATCCACGTCACTGTGCTGGCCGGAGTGCTGCTGTTTCTGCTGCGCATGTGCGCCATCCCGGAGCTGGCCGCGCTGGCCCTGACCGCCGCGGCGGCGTGGCTGTACGCGCTGGTCTCCGGGTTGTCGCCGCCGGTGGTGCGCGCAGCCGGAGGCTTCAGCCTGTTTCTGGTGGCGCGGTTCCTGTTCCGCCGGACCCGCATCATGAATCTGCTCGCGGCGGTCGCCCTGGCCTACCTGATGTGGGACCCGTCGGCGTTGTTCGACGCCAGCTTCCAGCTTTCCTTCCTCTCCGTGGCTGCCATCGGCGCTCTGGCCGCGCCGCTGCTCCGGCCGCGCATCGCGCCTCTGGCGCGGGGCATGCGGGAGCTCCACGACTGTCGAGCGCGACGTTCACCTGGACAAACAAGTAGCCCAAGCGCGGGTGGAATTGCGCCTGGCTGCCGAGACGTTGGGCATGTGGCTGGGCTTGCCAAAGAGCTTGTCGCAGCGCTGGACGGAGGAAGCCGTGGAGTGGATCGCGCGCCTGACTCTGTTCGCGTTCGAAATGGCCGTGATCTCCACCGTAATTCAAATCGGTCTGGCGCTGCCCATGGCCGAATACTTCCACCGAGTGTCGTTCACGGGATTAACTGCCAACCTGCTGATTGGTCCCTTGCTCGAAGCCGTGGTGCCGCTCGGATTCGCGGCCGTTTTCACGAACTCGCACTGGCTCGCCGCGCTGGCCGGATGGCTGCTCCATCTCTCGGCGAGAATCGCGGCATGGCATGCCGCGATGGAGCCGTCCTGGCGCGTCCCCGATCCGCCGGTATGGCTCGCGGCGGCGCTCGCCGTTTCGTTGATCCTGCTGGCCGCGCTTCCGCGGAGGCGGGCCGTCCGGTTTCCGGCAGGGGCGATTGTGCTGGCACTGTTTGTCCTGCTGGTGTGGCATCCCTGGCCGGCCCAGGCGCAGGCGGGCGGGCTGGAACTCACCTCCATCGACGTGGGCCAGGGCGATAGCCTCCTGCTGGTGTTTCCGGAAGGGGCGCGCATGCTGGTGGATGGCGGAGGGTTGCTCCAGTTCGGAAAGCCCCGCAAATCGAATCTTGATATCGGCGAAGATGTCGTCTCGCCATACTTGTGGACCCGCGGAATAAAGACACTGGATGTAGTAGTGGCGACGCATGCGCATGAGGATCACATCGGGGGCTTGCCGGCGATTCTCGAGAACTTCCGCCCCAAAGAATTGTGGGTGGGCGCGAATCCTCCGGAGCTGCTGGTGAAGCTTGCCGGGAAGCTGGGCGTCCGGGTACTGGACCGCCGCGTCGCGCCGCCGTTCGAGTTTTCGGGGGCAAGCATCGAAATCGTCTCGCCGCCCGAAGATTACAGCGCCGTGAAACTGGGCAATAACGATTCGCTGGCGTTCCGGGTGAGCTTCGGCGCGCGCTCCTTTCTGCTTACCGGCGATATGGAACGGCCCATGGAGGGCAGGCTTTTGGGCGAGGGATTGGCGGTTCACGCGGACGTGCTCAAGGTGGGACATCACGGCTCGAAAACCTCCAGCATCCCTCCGTTTCTGGATGCGATTTCGCCCGAGGTGGCCATCGTTTCAGCCGGATACGAGAATTCCTTCGGGCACCCGCATCCGGATGTCATCAAGCGTCTGGAGGCGCGCCATGTGGCCATTCTGCGAACCGATCTGGACGGCCTGGTGACTGTCTCGACGGACGGGAAACGCCTTTGGTTTGACCAGATGGCGTGGCAAACCGACGCGGGTGGCGGATACGCCGTTTTCCGGTACCCTATCGAGGGGGATTTGCTACACTAAGGGGTGGAAGGGGCGCGCCGAAAGGGCGCACCGGGACACTCGCTTTGCGGCTACCAGGAGTTATCCTCGCAACCACTATTCTCGCGATGTCCTTCGGCGATGAGGGACGGGCCTTCGAGCCCGACGACGCCAATAATCCCATCGTCAAGCAATTCTTGAGTGCCACTAAGATTCAACAAGATGCGCTGCGCGGCACGCGCATGGAAGTGGAAATCGACGCCAAGCTTCCCAAGCTCAAGGAACAGGGCAAGCTGCGGGTGCTGAAGTTCATCTCGCGGTTAGGGAAGACCAGCATTACCAGGCTGGGGGAGTTCGTGGGTGACCGCACGGTGGAGAAGGAAGTCATCGCGCGGTACCTGGAACTGGACTCCGATAGTCCCGGGAACGCAGCGGCCGCCATCACCCCGGACAACTATCACTTCCGGCTGAAAACCAAAATGACGGCGGGCGACAGCCGGATTCTGGTTTTCGAGTTGAAGCCCAAGAAGAATGCGCTCGGGTTGTTCAAGGGCGAGTTGTGGCTGGACGCCGCCACCGGCATGCCGGTAAGAGAGTCGGGCACGCTGGTGAAAACGCCCTCGATTTTCCTGAAGAGTGTCGCATTTGTGAATGAATACCAGCTTCAGAACGGGGTGGCCTGGCCATCGCACATCGAATGCCACGTGGACACGCGCGTGGCCGGAAGGGCGGATCTGAGCATCCGTTTCAGCAACGTCACTCAGGCGCAA
Source organism: Bryobacterales bacterium (assembly GCA_963765185.1). Classification (GTDB taxonomy): domain Bacteria; phylum Acidobacteriota; class Terriglobia; order Bryobacterales; family Bryobacteraceae; genus Palsa-187. Next base: position 838 of record CAVXWB010000039.1, on the reverse strand, counting down.
GAGAACGAGAGTGCGGAGATCCTTGACGCCCCTTAACAACCGACACACAATACACACATGGGAATCCCAGAAAACGACGCATAAAATCGCCTAAAATCAATGAGAACCTTATTCCTAAATCCACCTTCTTTCCAGGGTTTTGACGGCGGCGCGGGATCGCGCTGGCCGTCCACGCGGGAAATCGAGTCGTACTGGTATCCGGTGTGGCTGTGCTACCCGGCCGGGATGCTGGAGGACAGCAAGGTGCTGGACGCTCCACCGCACGGCGTCAGCATCGAAGAAACGGTCGCGCAAGCAAAGAACTTCGAGCTTCTGGTGCTGTTCACTTCCTCTCCCGGTTTCCACGTGGACGTGAAGATCGCGGAGATGATGAAGGACGCCAATCCCAAGATGCAGGTGTGCTTCGTGGGCCCTCCGGTGACGATTGAGCCGGACAAGGTGCTGAACGCCACCAAGGCCATCGACTTCATCGTGCGGCGGGAGTTCGATTATCAGATCGCCAACTACGCCAAGGGCACGCCGCTCAGCGAGCTTCCGGGCGTCAGCTACCGCAAGGACGGAGTCAACGTCCACAATCCCGAGGGCCCGTCCATCGAGAATCTGGATGAGCTGCCGTGGGTGACCAAGGTTTACAAACGCGACCTGGATTTCCGCAAATACAATGTTCCGTTTTTGCTGAATCCGTATATTTCCTTCTACACCACGCGCGGCTGCCCGGCTATGTGCACCTTCTGCCTGTGGCCGCAGACGCACTCCGGACACCGCTGGAGATTGCGCTCGGCCAAGGATATCGCCAATGAAGTGCAGTTCACGCTGGACAACTTCCCGGGCTTGAAGG
>CAVXWB010000038.1:0-7072 GCA_963765185.1 Bryobacterales bacterium | reverse complement strand
CACGAGCCAGCAGCTCAGGCATATCCACGTATTGATCGATCGATGCGTGCTCTGAGTTCGTCACATCCGCACCTCGTTGGTTGCTATGGCTGAAGGGGGGTTGAGGAGAAAACATGAACTTCGGATCAGTTTTTTCGAGGCCTGCTCAGGTCTGGAGCAAGGCATCCAACTCCTCGGGGCGAATCGGCTTGGGGAGGTAGCCGTCCATGCCCGCCGCCAAACACCGATCCTGGTCGCCTTTCACAGCATACGCAGTGAGCGCCACAATGGGCTGGCCTTGGCAGTCTTTTTGCCCTTGGCCTTGCGGGCGTCCACGCCTTGGGCGATGTCGGGCGACTGCTGGGTGACAATGACATTGACGATACACCTTGTCCGCATGAAACACGTCGTCATCGTGGACGTAACCAATTTCCCGGATGGCCTGTCGCGGGCGATGGCATTGAAATCGAGCTTGGCCTTGGTGGTGATCTCGCCGCCAATGATGGCGATGTTGGATTTCACATAGCATTCGCAGGCCACGCGGCTGAACGGGTCCTGCGGTAGCACGCGTCCAGCACGGCGTCGGAAATGGTGTCGGCCACTTTGTCCGGATGGCCTTCGCCGACGGACTCGGAAGAAAAGATGTAACGATTGCTCATAATTGGTTTCAGTTTATCGCCAAAACATATTGACGTATCAAGATTTGATGATATAAGACTTTGGAAGGCCGTCAAACGGATTCGGAAAAAAGTTTCAGCCGGCCGCCGCCCCGCCGCCGCGCTTGAAATCGGGCCGGCGGTCAGGCAAAGATAAGACATGCAACCGCAGGCGCCCAAACGCGTGGCTGACGGCCGCCACCCGGGGCCCGGCTTGAATAGATCGGAAATAACATAAGATGTCCGCCACCCTGAAATCACTCCGGGCGCTGTCCGACCCGACGCGGCTGCGCATCGTCGCCCTGCTGGAGCGCGACGAACTGTCCGTGGCCGAACTCCAGGAAATCACGCGCCTGGGCCAGTCGCGCATTTCCACGCATCTGGGCCTGCTGGCCGACTGCGCGCTGGTGAGCTCCCGCCGCGACGGCAAGCGCACCTTTTACAAGCTCAATCCGCAGGCCGATTCGGTGGCCAGCGAATTCATCCAACTCGCCATCCGCGGCGCCAAGGAACTGCCGGAGCAAGCGCACGACCAGATCAACTTGAAGCGCATCCTCGCCCGGCGCAAGGAGCAGGCGCAGGTTTATTTCAACCAGGTCGCCGGCCGTTTCGACCGCGTCTATGGCCCGGGCCGCTCGTGGCAGGCGTTCGGACATTTGCTGCTGCGGATTTTGCCGCCGCTGGTCGTCGCCGACCTGGGCGCGGGCGAGGGCCTGTTGAGCGAATTGCTCGCCCGCCGCTGCAAGAAAGTCATCGCCGTGGACAACTCGGAAAAGATCGTCGCGTTCGGCGCGGCCAAGGCGAAAAAGAACGGGCTGAAGAACCTGGAATTCCGCCAGGGCGATTTGCAAAACCCGCCGATTGAAGCCGGACAGCGTTGACCTCGTGATCCTGAGCCAGGCGCTGCATCACGCCGAAGAATCCGGCCGGCGGCGCATTCGCAGCGCGCACAAGATTTTGAAGCCGGGCGGGCAGATTTTGCTGCTCGATCTGCTCAAGCACAACTTCGAGAAGGCGCATGAGCTTTACGGCGACCGCTGGCCGGGATTTGCCGAGAGCGATTTGCATCGCTGGCTCGAAGAAGCCGGCTTCAAGAAAATCGAAATCAGCATCGTCGCCGCCGAGGAACAGCCGCCGCATTTCCAGACCATTCTGGCGGGCGGAGAAAAAGCGTAGCCTCGGGCGGGCGGTGGGGGCCGAGTCGGCTACGACGCGATCAAATTCACCATCTTTTTGGGCACGATGATGACTTTCTTGATGGTTTTGCCGGCGAGGAACGGCTGCGACCTTTTCCGCCGCCTTGGCCGCGGCTTCAATGGTGGCGTTATCCGCATCCACGGCCACCTTGATGACGTCCCGGAACTTGCCGTTCACCTGCACGGGGATTTCGATTTCGCTTTCCACCAGCAGCGCCGGATCGAACTTCGGCCACGGCGCGTAGGTGAGCGAGGGCGGCAACTGGCCGAAGGTGGAGTGCAGCCGCGCCCAGAGTTCCTCCGCCAGATGGGGGGCGAACGGCGCGAGCAATTGCAGGAAGGGTTTCATCACCGGCAACGGCTTGGATTCCCAGGTCATGGCCTCGTTGACAAACACCATCATGGCGGAAATGGCCGTGTTGAAGCGCAGGCCGTCCAGGTCTTCGGTGACCTTCTTGATGCAGGCGTGCAGCGTCTTGAGTTGCGCGGGCGTGGCGGACACGTCCACAATCGCGCCGTCGAGCATGATCAAATCCAGCATTTCTTCCTGGCTGGTGGCCGCGGTGGTTTCCGCCTGTTCATACGCCGTCTCGGATTTTTCATCCACAAACAAGCGCCAGACGCGGCCCAGAAATTTGTAAACGCCGGCCACGCCCTGGGTGTTCCACGGCTTCACCTCCTGCAACGGGCCCATGAACATTTCGTAAAGCCGGAAGGCGTCCGCGCCGAACTCCTTGAGAATGTCGTCCGGATTCACCACGTTGCCGCGCGACTTGGACATTTTCTGGCCGTCTTCGCCCAGGATCAGGCCCTGATTGACGAGCTTGAAAAACGGCTCCGCCGTGGAGACGCAGCCCAGATCGAACAACACCTTGTGCCAGAACCGGGCGTAAAGGAGATGCAGCACGGCATGTTCGGTGCCGCCAATTTTCCTGCGGGAGCGCCTCAACCGTTACGTATTGCTCTTCGATTGAGAAAACGATTGCAGCGAGCCCAATGAGAAACATAAGTGGCCGGGCCAGCCAGCTTGGCACCGCTGCACCCTTTGATCCCCTCCGACCAAGAGGAGCGCGCATCTATAGCCCACGCCGGGGGCCGCGCGGGGCCGGTCATAGACAGGCATCACTCAGATTGTACAGAAGGCGGAGCTTTGCGCTCGGCGACGCGCATGCAGCGAAGGCAGACTTCTGCGCGGGCCGCGGAGTGCCGGCGGTGAAGGAGTAGCGCGGGAAGCCCGATAATAAATATATGGACGAGCGGGAGATGATACAGCGCTGGGTCCGCACGTGGAAGGAAGCGGGGCCGCGTCTGGAGGCGATTCGCCGCCGTGAGATCCGGGAGGCCGACAACTTGAAGGTGCTGGCCAGCCTCGAAAGCGCTTTCAATCACGCGCTGCGGAGCATGCCCCCGCGTCCGACCTCCGGCTTGGTCGAGATGCAGAAGTGGCTGGCGAAACCGCCCCGCTAAAAGACGTCTCGATGATCGATCTCTTTGAGACGGCCCGTGAATTACAATCCTTTTGCGACCGGCAGGGCTGGCGCAATTGTTTTATCGGCGGGATCGCCGTGCAGAGATGGGGCGAGCCCCGCGTTACGAGAGATGTAAATTTCGCACTGCTGGCTGGCTTTGGCGGCGCAAGGGGTTTCGTCGACGCGCTGCTTGAAGTTTGTCCACTTGAAGTTCATCCGGGGCGCATCGCGGACGCGAGGGAGTTCGCAATCCGGAATCGGGTGGTTCTGCTGAGCTCGTCCGCCGGGGTCGGCATCGATATCTCGCTCGGCGCCCTTCCGTTCGAAGAGAAGATGGTCGGGCGCGCCACGGTCTTTTCCTTCGGTCCCGGCCTCGATATCCGCACGTGCTCGGCCGAGGACTTGCTTGTACTCAAATTGTTCGCGTCCCGCCCTCTTGATATCCGGGACGCCGAAGGCGTGATCGCCCGGAACCGGAACCAACTGGATTGGAGTTATATCGAGAACCAACTCCGCCCCCTGGCCGAGGTCAAGCAGGACCCTGGCATCCTCGACACGTTGGCGCGCTTGCGCGAGCTTTAGCCCGATCTTTGTTACGCAATCTTCACCCGCCGATGCGACAATATGTTTGGATGGTGAAATACGGCTACTATTACGCCGTGCCTCTGCTTGCGGGCGGGGCGCTGCTGACGTATCTGGCGGGGTGGCCCTACGGCGTTCCGCTCTACATTCTGGCCGTATTTTGTTTGAACTTTTTCCGCGATCCGGAGCGTCCCGCGCCTCCCGGTCCGGTGGCCGTTTCGCCCGCCGACGGCAAGGTGGTGGCGGTGGTTGCGGGCGCTGGCGGTGCCAGCCGCATCAGCATCTTTCTGAACATCTTCGACGTGCACGTCAACCGTTCGCCCATCGCCGGAAAAATCGCGTGCATCAGTTATAAAAAGGGCGAATTTCTGGTGGCCAGCAAGGAAGCCGCCAGCCAGGCGAATGAACAGAACATCCTTACCGTGGAAGGCATCGTGGGCGGACGCCGGACCAGCGTCAAGTTCAAACAGATCGCCGGCCTGATTGCGCGCCGCATCCTCTGCTACAAACGCGTGGGCGATATCGTTGAGACGGGTGAGCGCATCGGGCTGATCAAGTTCGGCTCGCGCGTCGACGTCCTGTTCGGGCCCGAATGGGAAGTTACGGTGAAACCGGGCGACCGCGTCGCGGCCGGCTCCAGCGTGATCGCGCGCATTCCGGAAGGGAGCCCCGCATGAGCCTACGCGATCGCCTGATCGATCCGAGGTCGGCCGACCGCCGTCCCCGCCGCGCCGCCTACGCCCTGCCGACGTTGTTCACGGCCGGGAACATCTTCCTGGGTTTTTACGCGCTTCTGGAGACGTTCCAGGGCGCGATGGACACGCTCGAAAACACCGCCGGCTCACACCTGCATTTCCAAACCGCCGCGCTGGCGATCGGCCTGGCCGTGCTGCTGGACGGTCTGGACGGCCGCATCGCGCGCATGACCAACACCACCAGCGATTTTGGCCGGGAGATGGATTCGCTCGCCGATTGCATCTCGTTCGGCATCGCGCCCGCCGTGCTGGCCTTCGCCTGGGGCGTCCAGTTCGTCCAGCCTCCCACCGATCTGATTACGCTGGACCAGCTTCGCCGCGCGGGATACTTTTTCTCCTTCGTGTTTCTGTTGTGCGGCGCGGCGCGTCTGGCGCGCTTCAACATCACCAAGAATCCGATGCCCAAGAATCCCGGAAGATCGGACCGCAAATACTTCGTCGGCCTGCCCATTCCATCGGCCGCCGCGCCCGTCGCCGCCATCGTCTACGCAGCGGGAGCGCGCCGCTGCACTGGTGGGTTTTCTCGGCCGCGTGGCTGGCGGTGCTGGCCCTGCTGTCCTTTCTCATGGTCAGCACGTGGCGTTATCCCAGCTTCAAGGACGTCCAACTGATGCGGCCCCGATCTCCGCTCACTGTCGTGGTTTTGGGCGCTGCCATTTATCTGATCTGGAACTTTTCGCAGCCGGCGCTGCTGGCGCTGTCGGTCGGTTATGTTTTGAGCGGCATCGCGATCCGCATTGGCGGAGCCGTTCGCCGGCGCATGCGGCCGACGCCTCTCCATCCCCAGCCGCCGCGGCAATCCCCACGCAGCCGGAGCATGAAATTGGCTAGCGCGGCGGAGCGTCCCCTGGTGGCGGTGGTGGGCGGCGGAACGCTGCTGGCGCGGGAGATCCGCGATGTGCTCACCGCAGAGAAGCCGTCGCCGCGCGTGCAACTGGTCTCGGCCGCCGCGGACGGCTCCACCATCCTGGCCGCGGAAGACGACGAAGCCGTGGTCATGATCCCTTTGAACGCGCAAAGCCTGGATGGCGTCAAGGTCGCGTTCCTGGCCGCCTCGCCCTCCGCCAGCCGTCGCGCCGCGAAGCTCACGCCCGCAGGCGGCCCCTTGCTGGTCGATCTCACGGGCGCGCTCGAAGAGCAACCCCACGCCCGCCTGCGCGCCCCTTCCGCGGAGCCATCCTCCGCGCCTCCGGTCTCCGCGCCGGTTCAGGTGATCGCGCATCCGGCCTCGATCGCCCTGGCCATGCTGCTGACCAGGCTCGCGCAAGCCGAGCCCCTTGCGCCGCAGCGTGGTGCATATTTTCGAGCCGGCCAGCGAGCGCGGCCAGCGCGGATTGGACGAGCTTCAACAGCAGACCGTCGCCGTGCTCAGTTTCAAGAAGCTGAAGACCGACGTCTTCGACGCGCAGCTCGGGTTCAACATGCTGGCGCGCTACGGGGAGGAGGCGCTGGAACCGCTCGAAGGCGTCGAACAGCGCGTGGAGCGGCACCTGGCTTCGCTGCTGGCGGCCTGGCCCGGAGTTCCCATGCCTTCCCTGCGAGTGATTCAGGCGCCCGTGTTTCATGGCCACAGCTTTTCCGTGTGGGCCGAGTTCGAAACCAATCCGGATGTCGACGCGCTCTCCCGCGAGCTGGCGCGCCAGGGCGTCGACCTCCGGCCCGACGACCCTCCCACCAATGCCGGCATCACCGGTCACAGCGGAATCAGCGTGGGCGCGATCGCCCCGGACCGCAACAACTCGCGGGCGTGCTGGCTCTGGCTGGTTGCGGATAATCTGCGGCTGGCGGCCGAGAACAGCGTTGCCGTCGCTCGCGAGGTTTTATGAGCTCGGGAAGTTTTATGAGAACCGTCTTCTTGAAATCTTTCGCCGCCGTATGCGCCTGCCTGCTGGCTTCCTGCGGCTATCACGTGGCCGGCCAAGCCGACCTGGTGCCGAAGACCGTCAAGACCGTCGGCGTCCCCGCGTTCAACAACAGCACCACGCGCTATAAGCTATCGGACTGGCTGCCGGAAGCGATCTCGAAGGAGTTCATCTCCGGCTCGCGCTTCCGCGTGACCGACGCCAGCCGCGCCGACATGGTGCTGAAGGGTTCGGTGCTCAACTACACCTCCAACGCCACCCTGTTCGACCAGAAGACCGGGCTGGCCACCAGCGTGGAAGTCCACGTGGCCCTGCAAGTGACGCTGACGGAGCGGACCACCGGCAAGCTGCTGTTCACCCGCCCGCGAATGGACTTCACCGACAGCTACGAGATTCCGTTGCAAACCGGCCAATACTTCGATGAAAGCGATAGCGCCCTGGCCCGCACCAGCAAGCGCGCTGCCTGCTGGCGCTCGGTGGACACGTGGATGTGGGCGGGCGGGGCGGGCAAGGAGCGGCGGCAGCAGCAGCAGCAGCAGCAGCAGCAGCAGCAGGCGGGGGGGGGGGTTTTTT
>CAVXWB010000037.1:0-10808 GCA_963765185.1 Bryobacterales bacterium | reverse complement strand
GTCGAGTAAGAGGAAACAAGCATGGCGAGAGAACAGATCACATTGCAATGCACGGAGTGTAAGCGCAAGAATTACACCAGCATGAAGAACAAGAAAACCATGACAGAGCGGTTGGAGCTGAGTAAATTCTGCCCGTTCTGCCGCAAGCATCATCCGCACAAGGAGATCAAGTAGGGAGCGGTGGAGTACACTGGAGTTGGAGTTTGCAGTGTTAGGGGCGTAGGTTTAACGGCAGACCAGCGGTCTCCAAAACCGCGAGTGGGGGTTCGAATCCCTCCGCCCCTGCCAGCCCCTGCGGGGCGGCCGTGCGCGATTGGCGCGACGGGCCTGAGTTTTCAATAGAAGGAAATATCCATGGCTGAAGAACAAAGTCTCACGCAGAAGGCCACCGGCTGGCCCGGCGAGATCAAAGACTATTTCGACGGGCTTCACACGGAAATGAAGCGCGTGACCTGGCCGCCGTGGAAGCAGGTGCGCGCGACCACGATTGTGGTGATCGTGGCGGTCTTCGCCTTTGCAGCGTACTTTATGGTGGTTGACGCCGTGGTCGACGCCGGGATCACAAAGGTCTTCAAAACGTTCTCGAAGTAACTTAGAGGGATGCCCCAAACCACTATGTCCGAAGAGATGCTCCCCGACGAAACATCCGAGACGGCTGTCGAAGCCGTCGAGCCTGAAGCTTCCGAAGCGCCGGCCGACGCTTCCCGGCTGAGACCAACCGGCACTGGTACATTATTCACACCTATTCTGGCTTCGAACAGAAGGTTGCGGATTCGCTGCGCAGCCGGGCCGAGGCGTTCGGGTTCGCGCATCAAATCGGGCAGGTGCTGATTCCGACCGAAGAAGTGGTGGAACTTCGCAGCGGCAAGAAGGTCACCAGCAAGCGCATGTTGTATCCAGGCTACGTGCTGGTGGAAATGGAAATGAACGACGAGCTGTGGCACGCCGTGAAGGCCACCCCTCGCGTGACCGGTTTTGTGGGCGGGGGAACCTCGCCGGTGCCGCTGACAGCGGATGAAGTGAATTCGATTTTGTACCGCCAGGCCAGCTCGGCTGAACGGCCTCGGCCCAAGCTCAGCTTCGAGAAGGGCGAGAACGTGCGCATCAACGATGGGCCGTTCAACAACTTCTCGGGCAAGGTGGACGAAGTCCATCTGGAGCGCAACACCCTGCGCGTACTGGTGACCATTTTCGGCCGCGCGACTCCGGTGGAGCTGGATTTCCTGCAGGTCGAAAAAGTTTAACCGCAAAAGAAAAACCGAAGTAATAGAGAGACAGGTTATGGCCAAGAAAGTAAACGCCATGGTGAAGTTGCAGATTCCGGCCGGAAAGGCCACGCCGGCGCCTCCGGTGGGCACGGCCCTGGGACCCCAGGGCGTCAATATCATGGAGTTTTGCAAGGCCTTCAACGCCAAGACTTCGGCCAAGGACCAGGAAGGGCTGATCATTCCGGTAGTGATTACCATCTACTCGGACCGTTCCTTTACCTTCATCACCAAGACTCCGCCGGTGCCGGTGCTTATCAAACGCGCGGTCAATCTGGCAAAAGGTTCGGCCGAGCCGAACAAGAACCGCGTGGGCAAGATTACGCTGAAGCAGGTGGAGGAGATCGCGAAAATCAAGATGCCCGATCTCAACAGCTTCGATCTGGAAGGCGCCATGAATCAGGTGAAGGGCACGGCCCGTTCCATGGGCGTGGACATTGCTTAAACTGAAGGGCCTACGATACCATTAAACTTGCATGGCTAATACGATTTCCTCACTGAAACGCGTGCGCACCGCCGAGCGGCGGACGGATGTCAACCGTACGCGCAAGACGCGGTTGCGGCATCAGATCCGCGCAATGCGCCGCTTGCTCGAATCCAAGGACGCCGGCGCCGCCGCTGCCCTGGCGTCGAAGACCTTCTCCATGATCGACCGTTCGGCCAAGTGGGGCATCATCAAGAAGAACACCGCGGCGCGGTATAAGAGCCGCCTGACGGCGCGGCTCCGCAAGCTGGCCGCGTAACGGCCCATAGCGGAAGGGACTGCACCGCAAAAAAACCTGGGACAGTATACTCATTTCCGCCGGACGCAAGTGTCGTCTGTTGTCAGTCAGCCGATGCGGCGGAAATAAGAATACTGTCCCGGTTTTTTGCGGTTACGTCTTCGGCGTGATCTTGATGATCGTCGCCGTGAAATGCTTTCCCGGCTGGATCACGAACTGATGCACGGTGTTGGCCGGGACGTACAGCGTATCGCCGGCCGTCATGGGAAATTTCGTGGCTCCCTCGATTGACGCGCCGCGAATCTCATCCTGCCCGCTGGGTTTGCCGTCGACGATCTTGCCGCCTACCAGCATGGTGCATTCGCCGTCGCGAGCCACGATGAAATCGGCCTGCTTGGTGTGGATCTCGGCCATCGAATTCCCTTCCCTATACAGAATGAAGGCCGAATCCATCAGGCGCGACGTTCCGAGCCCGCTTTCCTTATTCAGCCGCGACGCAGCCTGCTTGTCGAGATCCTTGGTCTTTCCGGCGGACCAATAAACGGGATCAACAGGGTCGGCGGCGGTGAGCAGAGCCACGGCGGCTGTGATGAACAATAGCGCGGTTTTCATGACGGTCTCCTGTTACGGCAACGAGTACACGTACACCGAATCGGTGGCGATCACGGCCACGTACTGCTTGCCGTTCTTGCCCTCATACGTCATCGGATTGGCATTGGCGGGGCGTTCCAGCTTGGTCACCCACAGCTCCTTGCCGGTCTTGGCGTCAAACGCGCGGAAGCGATTGTCGCTGGTTGCGCCGATAAACACCACTCCGCCGGCGGTCACGATGGGTCCGGCGCTGCCGCTCGCGCCGGTAAGCTGCTTGTCCGGCGGCAGCGATTCGGTGAGCCCCAGCCGCACATGCCAGGCGATGTCGCCGGTATTCGCATTCACCGCGTAAAGCTGGCCCCATGGTGGTTTCTGGCACGGCAGGCTGACGGTGCGGCCGTCCGCGGTTTTGAACGACGCGCTGAAGCCGGAATACGGTCCGGGGCCGTTGATGCTGCCGCGATCATAAAGCTGCGGCGATCCGTTACCGCTGCCATAATTTCCGCCAGGCCGCTTCTTCTCGATCCATCCGGATAACGCGGCATCGTGAGTCTGCACGTAAATGTAGCCGGTCTTGGGATCGGTCGCAGTACCGCCCCAGTTGGGTCCGCCGTTGCCCGGGAATTGGAGAGTGCTCTTGGGCGGCGCGCCCTCCTCATGAAACAGGAAGGGCGTGTAAGGACCGGCGTTGTAGTATCCACCGGCGCGAGTCCATAGGTCCTGGCAGGCCTGGGCGTGCTCCGGAGTGGTGTCCTCCGCCGTGACCATATCCTTATCCTTGTCGAAGCTGTTGCGAGCCAACTGCGGAGGCTTCAGCGGGAACGGCTGCGTCGGCGAATACCACTCGCCCGGAACATCGCCTTTGGGCACTGGCCGCTCCTCGACGCCGAATACCGGCTTGCCCGTGGTGCGGTCGAGAATGAACATCAAGGCAGGCTTGCCGATGGCCGCCAGCGCCGGAATGCTCTTGCCGTCTTTCTTGATATTGACCAGGCCCGCGCCGGGAGGCAGATCCGAATCCCACAAATCGTGATGGACGGTTTGGAAGTGCCACAGATACTTGCCGGTGTTGGCGTCCACAGCAACCAGTGAATCGCCGTACAGGTCCGCGCCGGGACGGTCTCCACCGTAGTAATTGCCGGCGGGGCTCCCCAGCGGCATGTACAAAATGCCGCGCTTCTGGTCGACGGTCATATACCAGCCCCATACGTTGACGCCCGAAAATCCTTTCCAGCTATCGCCCACCCAGCTGGTTCCGAAATTGGGCTCGCCCGGCTGCGGGATGGTATGGAAGGTCCACAACGGTTTACCGGTGACGGCGTCGAAGGCGCGCATGTCGCCGGGAGGCCCGTATAGACTCTCGCCGTTGGCGGAGCCCAGCATGACTACGTTGTTATAGACGGTTGGCGCGCCGTTCCAGGGGATCTTGATATCCACGACGCCTTCATTTCCGAAGCCCGGGTCGATTTTTCCGGTGATGGCGTTGAGGGCCACCAGCCTGGCTCCGGCGGTGAAGAGCAGGCGCGGAGGATTGGTGTGGTCGCCGGGCCAGAAGGTGATGCCGCGCGCGGCGGTAGCGAAGGGCAGCGTCCTGATCCACAGCTCCCTTCCGTTTTCCGATTCGAGCGCGAGAATGCGGTTGCCGGCCGGGATGTACATGATTCCGCCGACGACGATCGGCGTGGCCTCAGGATTGGCGGTGGGGCCGGCGGGGCCGCGCGCTCTACCAGCCGCGTCGCCGCCGCGCCCTCCGCCCCGGGCTGCCGCAGGTGGAGGAGCCGCTACGCCGTCTTGAGGGGCAGCTTGAGCAGCGGGGGCGGGCGCGGCGCCGCGTCCTCCGCGACCTCCGCCGGCGGGCGCAGCGGGAGCCAGGCGATAGGACCACGCCAGATTCAACTTGACCACGTTCCCGGCGTTGATCTGCGCCAGCGGCGAGTAGCGAGTGCCGGCGAGATCGCGGGCGTAGGTTGGCCAGTCCCCCGGCATGTCCAGAATTGGGGCGGGCCGCGCCTTTTTTGCGGCGGGCGGCTTGGCCGGCTGAGCCGCGAGCATCGGCAGCAGGACGGCCGCCGCTGCCAGCACGGAGCGCGCGGACGGCCCGTGGCTTTGTGCGCGATCAGGGGAAGACGCGGTTCGGCGGATGAACACTAAGACTCCTTCTCGGCTATCACCTAAGTTTATTATGCGGCTCGATTCACCAGCCTATAGAAGCGCGCCGAAGCCGTCAACGCCCCCTCCGAAATCGCGCTTAGCGTTTTGGTATACTGCAACCCGGTCTCTTTGAGACCAAGGAGGAAAACCACTATGAAGAATTATGTGACTCGTTTTGCATTTACAGCGCTGGTATCTGTTGCCTGCGCCTTCCCCTGCCTCGCCGCAGATAACGAAAATAGCGATTTCGGCACCGATACGGGCTGCGCTTTCCTGCCCAGCTATGCGGCGCTGAAGGCCGCGCTGGTGCAGGCGGTAGCCACCGAAACCAGCGGACTGAATAACCAAAGCTGGGCAACCATCGTGGATCGCAGCGGTGTTGTCTGCGCGGTTGCGTATTCCGGTACCACGGTTGGGTCGCAGTGGCTGGGCAGCCGGGTTATCTCGGCGCAGAAGGCCAATACGGCAAACGACTTCAGCCTGGACGCGTCGGCCAAAAGCAACGGCTCGGGTGGGGCATTGGCGCTCTCCACCGCGAATCTCTACTCGGCGGTCCAGCCCGGCGGCAGTCTGTTCGGGTTGCAGGCGAGCAATCCCGTGGACGCCTCCGTCGCCTACCAGGCCGAGGCTATAAACTACGGCTCGCCGGCAGACCCGATGGTCGGCAATCGGATTGGCGGGGTCAACGTCTTCGGAGGCGGTCTGGCTCTGTACGCCACGGGCGACGTTCTGGTGGGCGGGATCGGCACCAGCGGCGATACCTCCTGCGCCGACCATTTCATCACCTGGAGAGTGCGGAACCTGCTGGGACTGGATCACCTGGGCTCGATTCCCGGCCCCGCCAGCGTGTTCAACAACGATCCGACGCATCCCGATAACATCATCCTCGATATCACGGCCAATACGGCCGGCGGCACTGGCGTCAGCGCGAGCGGATTCGGTCATCCGTCGTGCCTGAACACCGGCAACCCTTCCACCCTTCCCGCAGTGTCGAAGTAATTCGGGCAAGCTGCTGGTCCTGTGCGGATGGCGCGGACGGTTCCACCTCCGCGCCATTCATAATTGCGAAGAAGTGGAGAGCGCCGAGCAACTCATGGAGGACGCGCTCCGCCGACGCCTGGTAGAGTTCCTGTAAGCCAAGGTGGGGCGGACGCCCCCGTCCGCGACGGACCACCTGGTCCGGCTCTTCCGCTCCAGGCAAAGGCCGACGAGGGCGTCGGCCGCGCACACATGAGAACGAAGCAGGGGGCCCGCCCCACGTCGTTTTGCGTAAGACGGCGTGGGGCGACCAATCGACCCGCATTTAGCGGCGTTCTCGCTGTTCGAGCCACGCCGCAACCTCCTCATCTGGAACCGTCTCGCCTCCCTCAACCGCGGCCATGCTGGCGTTGACCTTGCGCTCGAACCAGTCGTTGTACGCCACAAGGTGGTCGATGGCTTCGCCCAACAGCTCAGCCTTCTCCTTGTGCGTGCGGCGCGCAAGATCGTCCAGCTTCGCTTCACTTTCCGGAGTGATGTGGACTTCCATATTTAAGAGTGTAGGACCTCCGCGCTCGCTATTGCTTGTTCTGTTCGTAGCACCAGCGCACCAGCGGCTCGGGCGCGCCGGGATTGGCCTTCAGCAAATCGTCCAGCATGAGTCTGCTGGAACGAAGTCGAGATCGATCCGTCCACTCCCACCGTCGCGACCATGAAACCATAGACGTCGGTCATGGCTTTGGAGCCGGGATTGACGCCCTGCGGCAGACGATAGCGAACCGCGCCCGCGGTGCCCACGATCCAGCCCGGCAGCACTTTGCCCTTCCAGGCATCAGTGCGGAACACGTCTTCCATGTAGAAGTGCGAGTGGCTGGCGAATACGTAGACATGCTTGTGAGCCGAACTCTGCGCGTGCATCAGGGCCTCATAAATCTCCCGGCCGGTCCTCTCGCCCTGACCCGATTCGCTCATGCTATGGCTGTCGCCCAAGCTGCCAGGAAGAGCCTCATGCATGCCCACGATGATGGTGCGGATCTGCTCCGACTTCTCGTCCCGGTCGATCACCGAGCGAATCCACTTCATCTGGGCAGCGTCGAACTGGTCCGCGGAGGCATTATCGAGCGCAATGAAATCCACGTTGCCCTTGATCCAGTGATAGTACGCGCGCAGCTTGTGATCCTGCGGATCGTCCTTGAGCCTTTGCTCGCGCAAAACGGGAGTATCGATCCAATCGGCAAACTGGGTCAGATACTCATCGCGAGTGGCGGGCGGAATGGTTTCGTGATTGCCGGGAATCAAGAAGACGGGAAGATCGCCAAAAGGCGCGATCTGATGGGCAATGAAATCGGGCCATGCCGCGCTTTCATACTGGCTGATGGTCATGGGCTTCGAAGGCAGGCCGAGCTGGGCCGGCGGAACCATATCTTCATCGAAGGTATAAATCGCGCGAAAATCGCCCAAATGCCAGTAGAACTCCGCGCCGCTCTGGTGCACGCCCTGAGCGATGGCAGGCATCACGATGTCGCCGCAATTCCGCGAATCGCCGGAGATGGCGAACCTCCAGCCGTTGAATTAGGAGCCGCGGGATTCTGCGCGACGGCCACGCTACCGATGGCAGCCGCCAGCCAAGCAATCTGCTTCATAGCTCAAGTTTAGCGAAGCTTGCTATTGCAGAGCTTTCTGAATCGCCGCCCTCCCCGCTTCGGACCCGATGCCCAGGGAGTACCCTACGCATCCGAGCGTCGGGTATGTGAAGATTAGGACCCCCCACCAAGCCCCTCCCCCGGGCGGCGGGAAGAAAAGTTCCGCAACATTGTCCTCCAGCCTTGAGCTGAAGGCAAACGACAGCAGCATGACGGCCAAAAGAGCACTTGGAAGGAGCCAAACCCATCGCCCCGAGTACTCGAACTTGGGAAACTTGGACTTGACTGCTCGACCGCAGAGAAACGCAGGCCCGAGCGCAAGGGCAACGATGCAGGTGGCCTCAAGTACCTTCCCTAGAAACCCCACGCCACTCAACCCCTGCGGCAGCCATACGGTGATCACAGCCCAAACGATTGAGCCGACGCAGACCGCCAGTTGCTGGAGGATGAATGTTGGAAGGCCACTATCGGATTTGATTTCAGTGCCGAACATACGAAATCTGGCCCTCCTCCACGGCGCGCCTTTCGGTTTGGTTCCGCTCTAATTAAATGTCCACTATTGCAGAGCTTTTTGAATCGCCGCCTCAATCACCGGCGCCATCAGATCGAAGCCTTTCTGGTTCGGATGCAGCCCGTCCATCGAGAAGCCGTCCTTCAACATTCCCTTGTCGTCCACCAGCACCGCGAAGTAATCGGCGTAAACGGCGCGCACCTTCAAGGCGTAGTCTTTCAGCCACGCGTTCATCTTGAGAATGTCGGCGGGAGGGCGCTGGCCGCTCTGCGGATTTCGCGCGTAATCGCTGATGGGCGTCACCGAGCACAGGATCACTTTGATGCCGTGGGCCTGCGCCAGCTCCGTCATGGCCTCGATATTTTCCTCAATCATGGCCAGCGTTTCCGGTCCGGTGTTGTGAGCGATGTCGTTGGTTCCGGCGAGAATGGCCGTTGCCGCCGGCTTCAGATCGATCACGTCCGGATACATGCGCACCAGCATCTGCGGCGTGGCCTGCCCGCCGATGCCGCGATTCACATAGGGCTTGGCGGGAAATTGATCCGCCAGCTTCCAGATATCGGTGATGGAATCTCCCATGAACACGACGCGCTGGGGATCGGCGGGCTGCTTCTTCAAGGCTTCGTTGGCGGCGTGATAGCGCCCCAGCTGGTCCCAGTCCTGCAGCTGATTGGCCAGCGTTTGCGCGGCTCCCGGCAGGCAGCAATTGCCGCGCGGCGGATTGAAATCGTCGACCAGCTGGCCCCACGCTCCCGCTGCGCCCAGAAATCCCGCCAAAAACAGTGGAAACAAAGTTCGCATCCTATGTTCTCACCACTATAATTTCTTCGCGCGAAATCCGCCTTGCGACCGATCGTAGAGCCAGATGGCTCCGAATACGATCAGCAATATCGCCGGCAGCACCGCCACCGCGCGGAACGAAGTCTGCGCGGCGACGCCCAGCGCATGATCGAGCGCAGGGCCCGGCGTGAGAGCGTTGAATGCCGCTTCCCCGCCCGCCACCTCGATCTTTTTCTGGTCGAAAATCGCTCCCATGCTCGGAAGCACGAATTGGATCGATAATGTTCCGGCGGTGCCCATCAAGCCCATCAACAGAGCGCCGCCGCGCGGAAAGCGCTCCGACGCCGTAGCCAGCATGGTGGGCCACATAAAGCATACGCCCGTTCCCCAAACGGTGGCCGCCAGCAGGCCCGTCACCGGCGACGACGCGAAGCTCAGCGCCACCAGTCCCAACGAAGCCAGGAAACAGGAAACCCACAGCACGCCAATCGGCGAAAGAATATGCCCCAAAGGTCCGGCGAAATGGCGCATCAGGAACATCAAGCCGCTGACATAGACCAGCAGAAGAATGCCCGGCATGTGCACGGTACGGCTCAGCGCCAGATCCACCCATGTTCCCGGCGCAAGCTCGGAAGCCGCGGTCAGGAACATGGAGCAGAAGAGCACGAAAAACATGGGATTCAGAAGCTCGCGGAACATTTCTCCGGCGGAGACTCCGGCGGCATGGCGTTCGGTCGGCGGAAATTTCACACCCAGGGAAAGAATCGTCACTGCTATGGCCGGCAGCAGCACCAGCGCCAGCTTCGGCTGCCATCCCAAGCCCAGTTTTGACATGCCCACACCCAGCAGGCCGCCGATAACGACCCCGCCTGGCCACCACGCGTGCGCCGCGTTGAGCTTAGCGGTTTTTTCGTCCGGATAGAGCGCGGCGATCAGCGGATTCATCACGCCTTCCGCCATGCCCCAGCCCACGCCCGCAACCGCGGCTCCCAGCCAAAGGACGTGGTACACCTGCGCGCCGGAGGCGATGTTGCCCGCAAACGCCATGGTCAACATTCCCAGCGACATCAGAATGCCACCGAGCGGCAGCAAAAATCCCATACCGATTACGTCCAGCAACGGGCTGCCGATCGCGATGGTGATCGCCATTCCCAAGAACGGTACGCCCAGCACGCTGGCGATCATCTCGGCCGAGTGGGCCTTGTCGATCGGATCCAGGAACGTCCGCTGAAGATCGGCAGCCGTGTCGGCGCGAATGGCGTTGGCGATGCCGGCGGTGCAGAGGCCCAGGCTGCTGACCAGGAACAGGCGAGTCTTGTTGTAGACCGCGCTTTCCGTGATTGCGGGCGCGCTCACGATGGCACCTCTACCCAACCGTGGGCGCGATTGCTTGCAAGCTCCGCTTCCAGGATCACCAACTGGCGCAGGCCGTCCGAGAATTGCGGATACTCCGGCTGGGCACCGGCATCTTCAATGGAATGGTAAAAGCGGCGGAACACCTGCTTGAAAGTATCGTCGTAGCCTTCACTGTGGCCGCCGGGAAGATCCGCGTAGGATCGCGCGGCCTCCTTCATTAAGGATGGATCCTTGATCATCACCTGGTTGGTGATGTTGCGATTTCCGATCCACAGCTCATCCGGCCGCTCCTGATCCCACGCGACCGAACTCTTGCTTCCGAACATCTCGATGCTCAGGCGGTTCTTGCGGCCCGCAGACACCTGGCTCGCGGTGAACGCTCCGCGCGTTCGCTCACCCATGCGGAACATCACCGCGCCGAAATCCTCGGTGTCGATGGGCACTTCGATCGTACTCCTCGCGGAGCCAGCGTCTTCCCCGCGAAGGTTTCGATGGAGCCGTCTTGCGGGCCGCTTCCGCGTCTTGTGGAACGTCTGCAGATCGGCGCACAGCGAAGTGATGCGCAACCCGGTGACGTGCTCCGCCATATCGCACCAGTGCGACCCGATATCCGCCATGGCCCGCGACGGACCGCTTTCGCGCGCTTCGATGCGCCAGTTCCAATCCGTGTCGTAGAGCAGCCAGTCCTGCGAGTAAGTTCCCTGCGCCACCAGGATCTCGCCTAGATCCCCTGCCTCGCGCATCCGCCGCATCTGCTGCACCATCGGATAATAGCGCAGATTGTGACAGGCGCAATTGCGCAGGTTTTCGC
>CAVXWB010000036.1:0-21773 GCA_963765185.1 Bryobacterales bacterium | reverse complement strand
GAAATCCTCCATGGTGCGGGAATTGCCGGGGAATGCGCCGCTTGAGCCGGTATGCCGGGAGCGTGCCGCTGCGGCACGGAGATCACCGGGTCGGCCGTTCTCGCGGAAGGCCTGGACTCGGAAACCGTCCCCGGCAAGGGCGGAATCATTGCCACCGTCTGCGGCAGCGCGACGTCGACGTCGACGCCAGCGTCTGCCCGGGGCGTCGCTCCGGTTCTCGGACCGGTATCGCCACCGCACCCACGACGGGGTCGCTCCCAGAAGCGCGAGCTTCTTCGGCTCCGCCCCCAGCACTCTTGGGAAGAGCCTTCCGTTCCGCGGACGCCTCCGCCCGCACAGAGGTGTCGATTTTCAAACTACGCCGCCAGGAGCGTTAGCGCCCTGCTGCGGAACCGCGCTCAGCGATTTGGATAATCAGCATGTCGGCGACTGGTCGATCATATGGACGAAGCTTCAGCACGTTCTGGTCGAGAGCCTTCCATAGGTCGCCGTGATGGCTCAGCATCTGGAGCGTGTCGGAGCCCTCGATCGGCTGCGCGGAATAACTTCGTCCTCCTTGGGCTTGATCTTCGCCTCTGCCGCGGCGCGCAGCAGTTCGGAATCCACCGCGCGGTAGGCGCTGCGCAGCGGCAGGAAATATTGTTCAGAAACTGGTCGCCTTCGGCGCGTCCTTCCTCCACCGCGGCGGCGTGCTCGCGCGCCTGCTGGATCGCGACCTTCCTGGAGGCAAGCTGCGTCTGCAATGCAGCCATCTGCCGCGCCCAGATCCTCGGCCGATCCGCCCGGAGGAAACAGAAGCAGACCGGCCGCCGCCAAATTCGCCGCCAGCAGCGTCCCCAGAATCACGCGCACGATCAACTTCGGATCCCGGGCGCGTTCCCGCCGCGACCGGCGCCGGATCGCTAGAGTTTCTGGGCATAATCCACGCTCAAGCGATATTGGTACAGAGGCTGCGTTTGCGATGGCGGCACGAAATCGTGCACCGCCACCGGACCGAATAAGGGCGATTGCTCCAGCCTGCCCATGAAGTCTTGCACCGGCACGTAATCCTTCGCGCCCACGGTCATGTCCAGCGAAACTTCCTGCCGCGAATTGATCTGCGGAAGCCGCACCTGGATCAGCAGCACGTTGTAAGGCATCACGCTTTCCAGATCGGCGAAAATGCGCGTCCAACTGATGGATTTGCGCTCCACCAGTGCGTTCAGCAGCAGGCTACGCTGAAACACCTCCGCGTTGGCGGGCTGCCGCAGCACCTGTTCGATCTGGGCTTGCTCCACCGTGGCGGCGTTCACTTGCGCGCTCAACTGGGCCACGCCCACGCGGTTGTCGCGCGCCCTGGCCCGCCCGTTCAAGATCAGGAACACCATCAACGCCCAGCAATCCTGCCAGCACCACCGCGCAGGTTCCCGAAGCCACCAGCATGGGCCGGTCGCGGCGGAACGGCTCGCTCGCTAAATTAATCGGAATTCGCATCAGAGCGACGACGCCTCCAGATATCCCAACAGGCCCGCGTTAAATGCGCCGGCCACTCCGAAACGGCCGCGCAGCGGTTCGCTTTCGCACGGCAGACCGCCGAGAGCCTCGTCGAACCCGCACAGGATCAACCGGCGCACCGGCGACCCCAGCTCATCCTCCGCGTAGGCGAAGGTCGGATACAGCACCGCGCGGATCTCCTCCGCGCTCGCTTCTTCCAGCGCCAGGCATCGGAACAACCGCAGCTTGCCCGCAGCCGCCACCATCACCGTGAGCGTGTTTCCAGCCAGCCTCGCCAGCACCGCGGCTTCCTGTCCTTTGTACAGATTCAGGACCGCCAGCGCGGAGACCGTCACGTCGCCGGGATGAAATCCGGCGTTGCGGAACAGCGCTTCATAGCGCGCCAGAATCTCCTGGGCCACGGTCACCGCAACCACTTCCGTTTTGCCCTGCTTGGCCCCGCCGCGTTGAACATAATAGCCCACCGAGGCGGAATCGATGTCGAAAGGAATAGTCTTCTTCACGCGAAAGCGGACCAGCGCAGTCTGCTCCGCGGGAGTTTCCGGAAAGGCGTCGAAATCGAGCACGCTCACGCGCGCGCAAGCGTCCGGCAGCAGCACCGCCGCGCCGCGCCGCTCGGCCCCCTCGTGCGCTCGCGAACTGCCCCAGCACCGGCGTGATGGCGTCCAGCTGGCGCACGTTGTCTTCCACCGGCGAGATTTCGAGCGCGCCCTTGGGCAGCGGCGCAAAACCCGTATCGGCGCCGTGCGCGTAAGCCACGCCCGCCGCGGACAGCTCAAAAATGTGCGCCGGCGGAGGGTCCTTCACCAGCCTCGAAATGGAATCCCACATGGACATGACCGCGTCTCAACCGCCCCGCTTAACCTTCGATGAAGGTCACCTTATTGATCTCCTTGAGCGTCGTCACTGCCGTGCGCACCTTCTCGATCGCCGATTCGCGCAGGAACGTCATGCCCTCCTCGCGCGCGGCCCGCCGGATCTCTGAAGCCGGCCGCCGGTTCAGGATCAACTCGCGGATGCGCTCGCTCAGATCCAGCAGTTCGTGGATCGCGCTGCGCCCGCGGTAGCCCGTGCCGCCGCATTCGAAGCAGCCCGATCCCTCGAACATGGGAATCTCGCGCCAGACCGCCGGGTCGAGGCCGCTCTCCACCAGGTAGGCGTCTTCGTACGTCACCTGCTTCTTGCAGTGCTCGCAGATCACGCGCACCAGCCTCTGCGCCAGAATGCAGTTCAGCGCGGAGACGAAATTGTACGCCTCCACGCCCATGTTCAGGAACCGTCCCAGCACGTCCAGCACGTTGTTGGCGTGCACCGTGGTGAACACCAGGTGCCCCGTCAGCGCCGCGTTGATGGCGATTTGCGCGGTCTCCTGGTCGCGGATTTCTCCCACCAGGATCTTGTCCGGATCGTGCCGCAGAATCGAGCGCAGCCCGCGCGCGAAGGTCAGCCCCTTCTTCTCGTTCACCGGAATCTGCGTGATGCCCTTGATCTGGTACTCCACCGGATCTTCGATGGTGACGATCTTGTCTTCGTCGTTCTTGATCTCGCTCAGCGCCGCATACAGCGTCGTAGTCTTGCCGGAGCCGGTCGGCCCGGTCACCAGCACCATTCCGTAGGGCTCTTTGATATAGCGGCGGAACTTGGTCAAATCCGATTCCGCGAATCCCACCACGTCGAGCGAAAGGTTCGAGAACTTCTCGCTCATGGACTCTTTGTCCAGCACGCGCAGCACCGCGTCCTCGCCGTAAATCGTCGGCATGATGGACACGCGGAAATCGATCAGCCGGGTCTTGTAGCGCACTCGGAAACGTCCGTCCTGGGGAATGCGCCGCTCCGCGATATCCAGCTCGCTCATCACCTTGATGCGCGAAATGATGGTCGAGTGCCACTCCTTGGCGATGGGCGGCATGGCGTATTGCAGCACGCCGTCAATGCGGTATTTGATGGCCACTTCCTGATCGCGGGTTTCGATGTGAACGTCGCTGGCGCGCCGCTCCAGCGCGTTGAAGATGGTGGTGTCCACCAGCTTGATCACCGGCGCGATGTTCGAATCCGAGGCCGCCAGCCGGTCGATCGACAGCGTTTCGTCGGGGTTCTCTTCATCCCCCACCACGTCCAGCGCGAAGCCTTCCGTCACCTCGTCCAGAACGCGCTGCGATTGCTCGGTTTTCTTGAGCAGGTCCGAAATCTGCGATAGCGTCGCGACCTTGACCCGCAGCTTCTTGTTCAGCAGCACGCCCAGCTCGTCCACCAGGCTGGGGTTGCGCGGGTCCGACATGGCGATCTCGAGCGTCCCGTTGTGCCCCTGAATAGGCACGAAATTGTAGCGGAACATCAGGTCCACCGGAACCGAGTGGAACAGGTCGTGATCGATGCGCACTTCCTTCAGATCCACGAACTCGTGATAATAACGCTGGGCGAGCGTCCGCGCGCGCGCCGCCTCCTGCGCCGGGTCCTGCGGAATCAGCCGGTCACTTGCCGCCATATAAGTATTTTAAATCAACAACTTATCGCAGGGACACCACACCCTCCGGGCGCGGTCTCCCACTGAGTATGACGCACGAGGCCGCCGGAGCGTGCAGAAATTTCGGCGACCTATCGCACTCAATCGTTAAGAGAACCGGAGAACCATGTTACGTTATAAGTGTGATATAAAAGTTACACCGCAAGGGCGATGAGGGAGTGGAAGCTCGGCCACGTGAAGTTCATATCTTCGAGACCGAGACTGGGCAGACGCCGTTCTCGGACTGGATGGATGAACTGGAGCAACGCGACAACCGTGCCTACGACAGAATCGTGGCTCGAATCGAGCGTGTTGAGGAAGGCAACTTCGGAGACCGCGAATCCGTGGGAGGCGGCGTGCACGAACTGAAGATCGACTTCGGACCGGGCTACCGGGTGTACTTCGGTGAAGACGGCGCTTTTGTTGTGCTTCTGGGCGCGGGCACGAAGAAGACTCAGGCCGCAGATATCGCGATAGCAAAAGCACGATGGAGCATTTACAATGCCTAAACGAACAAAAAGCTATACGGGTTGGCTCGCAGCGAAGCTGTCCGATCCAAAACGAGCCGCAAGGTATCTAAACGCCGCACAGGAAGACTCTCCGGCTATGTTCCTTAAGGCTCTACGGAAGGTGGCCGCGGCTCAGCCCGGCCACATGGCGGAATTAGCGGAGGCTGCGAAGGTGAGCAGGGAAAGCCTCTATCGCATGATGTCGGAGACGGGCAATCCCACTTACGATAGCCTCAAGGGCATTCTCAACGCGATGGGCCTAAAGCTTGAGGTGGTCCCGCTGGGAGAGCGCGGCACCAGCCCGCAAGGACCATCCGAGGGCGCGTCAGCAGAACGGACTGGGTAAGCGATGGCCAGGGCACGCTCCAGGTCAACGACGCGTTTTCTTCGCCGTTCGGCCCTTCGCGGGAGCCGTCTTAATCGGAACCGCACGGAGCTCCAGGCGTCGGTTCAAGGCTGTGGCGATTCTGCGCACCGCCGCCAGCGTATGGCCTTCATAATCGGCATCCTCAAGGCGGCAGATTACGGAGGCCGTCGTCCCAACCCGCTGGGCCAGCTCCCTTTGGCTAAGGCCCGCCTCCGTTCTCATGTCGTAGATCAGTTGGGCCGCTTCAACGTTGGTCAGTTCCTGTTCAAAATCGGCTTGTCGTTGTTGGTCGTCGCCAACGATCTCCTCATAGACGGCTTGGAGTGCTTCAGACTGAAATCGCTTCTTCATCGGTTAAAAGTATGCGCCTTCGGATTGGCATCGAACTTTTGAATCTCGACAGCCGGGACCTTCCTCTTTTAGCCCGTGAGAAACAAAGACGACATTCTTGCCCGAGAAGGACACCTTGGTAGGAAGGACGCAATTCATAAACGCCGTCTCGAAGCAAAATCGGCAAGCGGGCGTCGCAATTCGTGACCCCGCGCTTCCAGGGGCAGGCCCTTCCTTAGCCAATCGAGTATCGGAACTTCGTCACCTTCTTTATGCGAGCGCACGTCAACAGGAAACCCCTTACCCGTGCATCGAATCCGCCAGCGAGAAAATCGGCAGATACAGCGAGATCAGCACGAACCCGATGAACACGCCCATGCAGATCATGATGGCCGGCTCGATCAGCGTCAGCGACGCGGTGACCCTCGTGGATACGTCGTCTTCGTAGAACTCGGCCACGCTGGTCAGCATCGCCGGCAACGCGCCGGTGGATTCGCCCACCTCGATCATATCCAGCGACAGGCTCGGGAACATCTTGGTGGAGCGCATGGATTGCGACAGCGATTGTCCTTCGCGCACCAGCTTTGAAGCCTGCTCCAGCACTCTCTTCAGCACCCGCGTGCCCAGGGAATCCGAGGCCGTATCCAGCGCCTGCATCAAAGGAATTCCGCCGATCAGCAGCGTGCCCAGCACGCGCGAAAATTGCGCCACCTGGTATTTCAGCCATATCTCGCCCACGAACGGCACCTTCAGCAGGATCCGATCCACCGTCTCCCGGCCGGACTCCGTCCGCGACCACCAGCGGAACGCGATAATCCCCACGATCAACCCAATGAACCCAGCCACCACGTAACTGCGCGCCGTCGTGCCCAGCGCGATCAGGAACTGCGTTGGCGCGGGCAGTTGCGCCCCCATGGTCTGGTACAGCACCGCGAAGTTCGGCACCACGTAGGTGACCAGGAACACGATCAGGCACAGCGCCAGAACCACCAGAACCGCCGGGTACATCAGCGAAACCAGCAGCTTCTTGCGCACTGAAAGCGCCAGCCTCTGGTATGTGATAAAACGCTCCAGCACTTCCGGGAGCGAGCCGCTGCGCTCCCCCGCCAGCACGCTGGTGACGTAAATGGCGGGAAACACGCCCTGGCGGGAAAAGGCGTCGGACAGCATCGCCCCGTTGCGCACTTCATCCCGAACGCCCTTGACGTGGCGTGAGAGCTTGGGGTCGGTCAAACGCTCGGCCAGCAAGTCCAGGGATTTGAGGATCGGCAATCCGGCGCGAATCAAGGTCACAAACTGCTGGTTGAAGATCAGGAACTTCTCCAGATTGATCTTCTTGCCCTTGGGCGCGATGCTTCCTACGAACCCCCCCGCCTCAGTGCGGGGCTTGATCGAATAGACCAGGAATCCCTGCTGGGTCAGCTTGTCGCGCAGCTCGCGCTCGGAGGCGCCTTCGGCCACCTGCTGGTGCATCTCACCACGCACATCCGCGTACTTAAGTGTCCATTCCATTCGCTAGAGTAGACGCCCGGGAGCCTGCCGCCGTGCAAGAACCTCGCCTGATCCATCTTAACCCTGCTCGCGCAGCGCCGAGGCCGCCAGGGTTCCGGCAAGCCCGCGCGGATCGAGCTCGATGGCGCGCTTGAACTGATGGCCGTGCCTGGAATGAACCTCGGATCGCCGCTTGGGCCGCGGTCTCGAGGCTCGATGTGGCCTCGTTGGTCCGTCCCAGCATCGCCAAGGCTTCGGCCCGAGCGGCCCACATGTTGGCCAGTGTGTGCCGGTCGAGATTCCGCTTTTGGCTCCCGCTGTTTCAGCTCCAGCGCCTGCTCCACCAGCGCGAGCGCTGGCTGAGGTCGTGAATGCCCTAAACGAGACGATCGGCTGGCTGGCGCGCTTCTGTGCCGGACATTCCGCAGATTTGCCTGGAGATTATATCAGGGGATTATGCACTTGAGGTTTATCATGGCCCCCTGTTATGGCCCGCCAAAAAGAATAACGCTGATCTTGCCCACGGCCTTAATGCTTCCGATGGGCCTGTTTGCCCAGTCGGGCTCCGTTGCGCAGCCTGACCGGATTGCCGGTCGGCTGGACCCGAGTCATTTCGTCGCGATCCAGGGCAACGTCCATTCGAAGGCGCGGCCGGAAAACGACCGCGGGCCCGTCTCCCCAAACTTGACCCTCGCTTACATCACCCTTCAGCTCAAGCCGACGCCTGCGCAGCAAGCCGATCTCGATCGGTTGCTTACCCAGATGCAGGATCCTGCGTCCCCGAATTACCGCAAATGGCTGACGCCCGAACAGTACGCGGATCGATTCGGATCGAGCCCCGCGGACATCGCGCAGATCGTCGCCTGGTTGGAAGGCCAGGGCTTGACCGTCATCAGCACGGCGCGCGGGCGCAACTTCGTGGTGTTCAAAGGCGCCGCTGGAGCGGTGGAGGCGGCGCTGCACGTCCAGATTCACGAATTTCTTGTGGATGGCGAAATGCATTACGCCAATACCACGGAGCCGTCGGTTCCCGCGGCCATTCAACCGTTCACGATTGGATTCTCCGGACTCGACGATTTCAAGCCGAAGCCCCCGTCGCAGGCGGCGAAGCCCGTCCCAGCCTTCAGCGCCCAAGGTGAGAATGGGCTCGCCCCCGGCGACCTGTGGGTTATTTACGACACCGCGCCCTTCTACATTGACGGCCTCAGCGGAGCCGGAATGAAGCTAGCTGTCATGGGGCAGAGCGACGTGAACCTCTCCGACATGGCGGCGTACCAAGCGATCTTCGGCCTTCCGGCAAACCCTCCGGTGAAGCTGCTGATCCCTGGCAGCGCCGATCCGGGCATTGTGTCCGGCGATTCCGGGGAGTCCGATCTCGACCTCGAAATCACGGATGCGATGGCCTGGAACGCCGAAATTCTGTTCGTCTATTCAACCAACGTCAATAACTCGGCGACGTATGCCATCGACAACACGGTCGCGCCGGTGATCAGCTACAGCTATGGAGGCTGCGAGCTCAGCAACAACAGCAGTATCGCCGCGGCCTATCAGCAATTGGCGCAGCAGGCGAATGTGGAGGGGATCACATGGATCGCATCGTCAGGCGATTCTGGCGCGGCAGCCTGCGACGCAGACACGGTCGCAGTCGCGTCACACCCGATTTCCGTGCAACTGCCCGCCAGCGTCCCCGAGGTGACCGGCGTCGGCGGAACGGAGTTCAACGAAGGCACCGGCAGTTACTGGCTGTCCTCAAATAGGGTCGGTGGAGATTCGGCGCTGTCTTACATCCCCGAAATCGCCTGGAACGATACGAGCGTCGAGGACCATTTGTCGGCAAGCGGCGGCGGAATGAGTATCTACTTTCCCCGGCCCGTGTGGCAGTCCGGACCTGGAGTCCCGTCGCCCAACGTCCGCTTCGTGCCGGATGTGGCAATATCCGCATCCCCCCAGCACGACCCTTACATCACAATACAGGGCGGAGCGCCTGCGCTCGAGGGCGGCACCTCAGCAGCGACGCCGGTGTTCGCCGGAATCGTCCTCCTGCTAAATCAGTATTTCGGCGTCAACGGACTCGGCAACGTTAATCCGGCTCTGTACGTCCTGGCCTCCACTCCCGCCAACGTCTGCAACACCAACGCGGTCACCCCCGCAGTTACCCAGAAGTGTAGTTTCCATGACATCACCTCGGGCAACAATATTGTTCCGTGCGTCGCGGGAGCCAGCGGATGCATCAGTGGCTCCATGGGTTACTCCGCCGGACCGGGCTATGATATGGTCACCGGACTCGGCAGCATTGACGCGGCGAACCTAGCTCTGGCTACCGCCCAGGGCTCGGCCCCATTGATTTCCTCCGTGACCACAGCCAACGGCGGTCCGGCCATTGCCCAGAACACATTCATCGTGATCAAGGGCGCGAATCTGGTGCCCGCCACTACGCCGGCAAGCGGAGCGATCTGGGGTAGCGCACCCTCCTTCGCCTCCGGTTTGATGCCCACACAGCTCAACAGCGTGAGCGTCACCGTCAACGGCAATCCTGCCTTTGTGTACTTCTATTGCAGCGTTGCGACGGACCCAGCCTGCTTTCAAGACCAGCTCAACATTCTGACTCCGCTCGACAACACCATCGGTCCGGTGTCTGTGGTGGTGACCAGCGCGACCGGCACCAGCGCGCCATTTACCGTCAACATGCGGGCGGTCGCGCCTTCATTCCTTTTGTTCACCACCGCGGGCTACATTGCCGCGACGCACGCAAACTACAGTCTGGTGGGTCCTACCAGCCTGTATCCGGGAGCCTCGACGCCAGCACAGCCCGGCGAGCAAATCCTTCTCTACGCGGTCGGCTTCGGGTTGCCATCGACGAACTTGGTAAACGGGTCCGCGATACAAACCGGATCGCTGCCCGTCCCGCCGGTGTGCACGCTCGGAAACAACGCCGCCACCCTGGCCTTCGCCGGATTGATTAGCCCCGGCCTCTACCAGTTGAACCTCATCGTTCCAACCGAGGCCGCCGAAGGCGATAACCTGGTCAGTTGTACCTACGACGGGTCCACGACGCCATCGGGCGATCTGATCACAGTGCAGTAATGAAAATCTCACCGGCGACGCACGGCTCCCCTGCGTTTCCTGCGTGACTTTCCAGTGACGAGCGGCAATCACCGGGTCGCAGAATGGCGTCCTCTGCTCACTCTCTTCGGGCGTTCGCAACTGGCTCCGTGACCGGAGTAGCCGTGCGTCACACGGCCGAAGTACGCGATCTTACGTCAAACTTCGCCTTCCCTGCGCTACCGATAGGTCTTCTCGGACCGAAGTAGAATAGAGAAAACGTCAACGAATCGCTGGTGGCGATCAACCGCAAAAATGATCCGGTAGTCACCGCAGCGTTTGCGATAGCATCCATGCCATTTTCCGCCCTGGAGGGGCTTCAGGTTCCCCCGGAAGGGGTCCTGTTCCATCTTCGGGAGCAAGCCATCAATGCATGTCTGGGCGTCGTTAGCAACCCTAACGACTCAGTTCATGCTTCACGTCGCGCCACAGCTTGAACCGGCCTTCCTTGATCTGTTTCATGCCATGACGGACGCGTTTCGCCTCCGCTGGCGTGAGCACATCGTCGGGGTCGGCCAGTTTTTTCGGGTCGATGACGACGCCCCCTCCGCGCTGCCCCACGCGGCCGATCCGGTCCTCAGTTCCAGCCGTTTTCCCTGCCATAGCCTTCAGAGTATCTGACTATCAGAAAGAGTCAAGTACGCCCCTGAACCAAGATTTCTACCCCGGACTTCGAAAGAATCACGGCTCTCGGCTGGAAAGGACCGCGGCCAGCTCCCGCTCCGCCGCCTTCGCCGCGCGCCGGTGGCGAATCACGGCCAGGATGATCATCGCGGCCACCGACCCCAGGGCCGCCATCAACATATCCTCTTGCGAATCCCACATATCGCCCTGCATGCCCACAAACTCCTCGCCGCGTTCCGGGCTCAGGACCATGGCTGCGCCGGCCTCCATTATTTCGTAAATCGCGCTGAAGGAAAGAATCGCTTCCATCGGCAGGATATAGCGCCATTGCCCCAGCACTCCCGCCTTGCGCATAAACATCTCTTGCAGAGGGTAGCTCAGCAGCAGCCCGAAGCTGAAGTGAGCCAACCGGTCGTACATGTTGCGGTTGGTATGAAGCCAGAGCTTCATCCACTCCCCCAAAGGCACGTCCGAGTATTTATAATGCGCGCCAAACTCATGGATGCAGAGGTAGAAAAAGATGAGCGCGTAGGACAGATCGGAAAACGGCAGTTTGTGGTAGGTGAACACCAGAACGATCAGGAACGCGAAGGCAGTTGCGTTCTCCAGGAAATAGTCGAAAACTTTGTCCGGGTGAATGCCCGCGATAACGATCACCGCTGCCATCGCGATCGATAGTCGCTGAAGGAAGCGATTTTCCCCGAAGGCGGGGTAGCCGGCGCTCGAAGCAGTCGTCAAAGGAGTGGCAGTGGTCAAAGATGCATTAGACAACGGATTGAGTGCCGCTGGCAACCTCCACCCGCCTCACCGTGTTATAGTAACCCCTTGCAATGAAGATCGACCTGTTCAATCATTTCTTCCCCAAGCGCTATTTCGACCAGTTCATCGACACCGGCGGCATCCGCGATATCGGCAAACGCGTCCGCAACATCCAGGCCATCCACGACCTCGAGTTTCGCTTCAAGGTGATGGATGAGGTCCGCGCCCAATCCGGCGATTACTGCCAGGTGCTGACCCTCCCCGCGCCGACGATCGAGGCCCTGGGCGGTCCCGACAAGTCGCCGGAGGCCGCCAGGATCGCCAATGACGGGCTGGCGGAACTGGTCGCCAAGCATCCCGACCGGTTCATTGCCTTCGTGGCGTCCCTGCCCATGAACAATCCCGATGCGTGTTTGAAGGAGATCGACCGGGCCGTTACGCAACTCGGCGCCCGAGGCATCCAGATCTACACCAACGTGAACGGCGGGCCGCTGGACGCTCCGGAGTTACGGCCGGTCTTCGAAGAAGCCGCGCGTCGCGATCTGACCATTCTCATGCACCCGACTCGCGGGGCCGATTTCCCGGATTATAAAACCGAGGAAAAATCGCTCTACGAAATCTGGTGGACGCTGGGCTGGCCCTACGAAACCTCCTGCGCCATGTCCCGCATGACCTTTGCGGGATTCTTCGACCGCTGGCCCGATTTGCGGGTCGTGACGCATCATTTGGGAGGGATGGTTCCCTACTTCGAGGGGCGAGTCGGCCACGGTTGGGACCAGCTCGGCTCAAGAACCTCCGACGTGGATTACAAGGCGCTGCTCAAGTCCATGAAAAAGCGCCCCATCGACTATCTGCGCATGTTCTACGGCGATACCGCCTTGTTCGGTGCGCGAGCCGGTACCGTTTGCGGCCTGGACTTTTTCGGTCTCGACCATGTCCTGTTCGCCTCGGACACGCCCTTCGAGCCCACGCCCGGCCTGTTCATCCGCGAAACCATCAAGGTGCTCGACAGTCTCGATTTGACTGCCGAGCAAAGAAACCAGATTTACGAACGTAACGCCCGGCGCCTGCTTAAGTTGGGTGCTTAAGCTAACCTAGCGACGCCGTCGCCACCGCCCGCCGCAACCGCCACCGCCGCGATAAGCGCCGCCCGCCCCCGCCCCGATAAGCGCCGCCGCCGTAGCCTCCACGATACCCGTACCCGCCTCCGTAGCCGTAGCCGCCACGGTATCCGTAACCACCGTAGCCATATCCGCCGATCCCGATTCCGAGGCCGTAACCGTAGGGATAGCCATAGCCATAACCATAGCCATAACCGGCGTACGGAGCCACGTAAGGAGCAGCGTACGGGGCAGCGTACGGAGCGCCATAACCGTAGCCGCCATAATACGGCGCGTACGGCACTCCAACTCCGATGCCTACTCGGAAGCCAGCGGCAAAAACTGTGCTCCCCGCCAAAAGGAACAAAGCCAGCAATTTCGTTTTCATTTCTTTTCCACTCCCGCCCAATAAACATGCATTTGCGGGGCCACGGAGGATCTCTTCTACATTGAACAGCTTATCTTCCCATATGCCTTTGCGCAGGTGGTGGATTTCAACCGCACCGGCCGATTCCGGCCGTTTTATTCGGCGCGGAGCGCCTGCACCGGATTGACGTTGGTGGCTCGCCGCGCCGGGAAGTAGCTGGCCAGCGCCGCGGCGGCGATCAGAATCGCGGCGACCACGGCATAGGTGACCGGATCGAGCGCGGCGACTCCGAACAGCAGCGACGACATCAGGCGCGTCAGCCCGGCCGCGGCCGCCAGGCCAAGCAGCCGCGCCGATTGCCGCCAGCAGCAGTCCGTGGCGCACGAACATTCGCTGCAGTCCCGCCGGCCTGCGCGCCCAGCGCCATGCGGATGCCGATTTCGCGCGTCCTCTGCGACACCGCGTAGGCGATCACGCCGTAAATCCCGATGATGCCCAGCACCAGCGCCATCGCGCCCGCAATCGCCAGCAGCACCAGCGTGAACGAAGTGCGCGCCATGGACTGATCGTAGAGATCCTTGAGCGTCCGCACCAGAAACACCGGCAGATTTGCGTTTTGCGACCAGATGGCCTGGCGGGCCTCGGTCAGGAAGCTTTCGGTTCCCGCCCGGTTGGTGCGGATCGCGAACACGCCGAAGCGCGGTCACCTGGAAAAATAGCGTGAACTGTCCGATCAGAGCAGGCCAGTACGTGAGGGCCGGCGGCTTCTCCTGCACGCCGTTATCGTAGACGTCGCCCACCACGCCCACTACTTCGCTCCACGGATCGCTTGGGAGCTTCCCGCACCCGCTTGCCCAGCGCCGCGCGCGCATCGCCCCACATCTCTTTCGCCAGGTTCTCGGAGACCATCACGACGTGCCGCTTTTCGTAGAGGTCGGTCCAGGTGAAGTCGCGCCCGGCGATCAGAGCCGTGCCCAGTGGTCTTGAAAAACCCCGGCGTAACGTATCGGAATCGCCGGATCGGGAGGAATCTGCCCTCGGCGTAATCCTTGTCCTGCGCATAGAAAACGTCATTGTTGTTGAATCCCTCCAGCGGCGCGCCGCTGGCAAACGCAACCGAGGTGACGCCCGGGATGGCCGCCAGCTTGTCCAGCATCGCGTTCTCCATGCGCATCACCTGCTCCGGTTCCTTCACCTGCTCCTCCGGAATGAAGATGTGCAGCAACTGGACCTCCTCCGGATCGCGTGAATCCGGGCTGCACGTTGCGCAAAGCCTGAAATGTGCGGATCATCAGGCCGGAGCCGACCAGCAGCACCAGCGCCAACGCCACCTGCACGACCACCAGAGTGTTGCGCGCGCGATGCCGCTCCCGGCCCTGGCTCGAAGCGTCGTCCGACGCCGCGCAGCGCGACCGCCACTTGCGGTCCGGCGTACTTCAGCACCGGAATCAGCCCGAACAGCAGCCCGACGAACAGAGATACCGCGAGGGCGAACGCCAGCACCAGCGGATCGATGCCGATCTCGCCCAAGCGCGGCAGAGTCGCCGGCCCCTTGGCCACCAGCACGCCGCAGCGCGGCATAGGCCAGACCCAAGCCCGAGCGCCCCGCCCAGCACGCCCAGCGTCAGGCTCTCCAGCAGCATTTCGCGCGCGATTCTGCCCCAGCCGGCGCCCAGCGCGGCGCGAATCGCCAGCTCCTGCTGCCGGCCCTCGGCGCGCACCAGCAGCAGATTCGCGACGTTCGCGCAGGCGATCAACAGCACCAGGCCGATGGTGCCCA
The DNA here is from genome assembly GCA_963765185.1 of Bryobacterales bacterium. Taxonomy (GTDB): domain Bacteria; phylum Acidobacteriota; class Terriglobia; order Bryobacterales; family Bryobacteraceae; genus Palsa-187. The sequence goes on along the minus strand of CAVXWB010000036.1, from coordinate 7,347 downwards.
TCAGAACCCACAGCGTGGCGCCGATGTCGCCCACCACTTCCTGCTTCAGCGGCTGAAGCTTGGGTCCGAAGTGCGCGCTCTCAAACAGCGCGCTTGCTGAATCCGGGCGGCGGCGGCCACGCCTTCAGCCAGATCGCGCAGCATGCGGGCGATGTCCGCGTTGGCCTGCTGGAGCGTCACGCCGGGCTTGAGCCGGGCGATTCCCTGGTAGCTGAAATTGCCCAGAAAGATCTTGTTGCGGTCGAAGCGCTGCGGCAGAATCAGCTCGCGGGTCGATGTTCTGAAATCGGAACGTCGGCCGGCATCACGCCGATCACGTTGTGCGGCCGTGAATCCGATCGTGATGGTTCGGCCGATGACGGATCTGTCGCCGCCGAAGCGCCGCTGCCAGTAGCCGTAGGTCAGGATCACGGTTTCGGCCGAGCCGGGCGTATCGTCGGCCTGCGAGAACCAGCGCCCCAGCATCGGCTGGATGCCCAAGGCTTGAAGGGTGCCGTAAGTGACGGTCAGCGCGCGGGCCTGCTCAGGATCGCCGACCCCGGTGACGGAGGCGCCGCCGCTCTGCCACAGCCCGAAGTCCTGAAAGCTCCGATTTTCCTCACGGTATGTGAAGTACATGGTGGGAGAGCAGTTGATGCTGTCTCCGATCCCAGTGATGCCCGGCGCGGTGTGCCAGACTCCGACTAACGAATCGGCTTGCGGATAGGCCAGCGGTTTGATCAGCACGCTGTTCACGACGCTGAAAATGGCCGTGGTGGCGCCGATGCCGAGCGCCAGCGTCACCAGCGCGATGGCGGTGAACAGCGGGGCCTGCCGCAGCCTCCGCAAGATGTGCTGGAGGGATCTCATGGTGAATAGTACGCTTTATTGCTGGGCCAGTTCCTTGAATTTGATAGTTGAGTTGACCAGTTCCTCCAGTTGAGCCAGTTGAATCGAGCCGGATACGTGGATCACGTTCAGTTCCTTCGGCTCGGCCGAAATGAGCAGAAAACCGGCGGGCTTGTCGCCTTGCATGAAGACATAGATCTGGGTGTCTTCGCCCTGCTCCTTGACGCTGAGCACGCGGGACCATCCCGCGGAGCTGGCCAGTTGCTTGCGAAGGGGATCGAGGTCGCTGTTTGAGTAATCGCCCGGCTTCGAAAACTCATAGCTGTGTACCGAGACTTGGTCGACGGCAGCGAACAGCGCGGGATCCTGGCCTCCGGCTTTGAGCACGGTTTGCTTGAGCAGATCAAGCATCGGGCCTTCCAGCGTCAGCTCGGTTTTCTCCGTCGCGTTCTTGGCGATGGCGTCGAAATTCAGGTTCAGTTTCGAAGAAATCTGCCCGCACAACGGAGCCTGGCTCGGCGTAGACGCTCCGGGGTCCTGGCAATTCGGAGAGCCGAGCCGGCCCTGTGCGGGCTTCTGCGCCCTGGCCGGCGCCGAAACCAGCGCGGCGAGCAAGGCGAACGCGGCGAATGTTTTCATTGGACTCCTTTGGTCTTGCTCGAATCGGAATTCTGGCCCGGCAGCCCCAGCGCGGGGATGCCGAAATGTCCGGCGAGATTGGCCAGGCTCGCCAGATCGATGACGCCTTCAATGTAGACCACGGTCACCTGCTTGGGCTCCAGTTTCACAACCCCAAGACCGGCCACGTGGCCATCTTCGGACTTGCTATAGATATCGGTGGACCCGCCCTTGTCGCCGTGCAGGCCCAGCATCACGCCCCATCCGGCGGAGCGAAGCTGATCGCGAACGGGCTGCACGTCCTCGGGTTTATATTGACCCTCCTCCGCGAACGTGTACTTCTTGACGGTCACGCTCTTCAGGCCGGCAATCAGCTTGGCAAGTCCGGGTCCTCGGTCTTGTCCTTGGACAAAAAACTGGTGGCCAGCCGCAACATGGCCGAATCGAGGGAGATGTTGACGGAGTCCTTGGCCTTGGAGGCCAGATTATCCAGTCCGATCTGGACCTGCGCGGCCAGGGGCACAGCGGCGGCAATCAAGAGTGCAAAGAATGGCATTCGTTTCATTTGGTTTCGTTCCTTACTGTTCTAAAGCCTTGTTTCGCGCGATATTCAATTCTTCCGAGGCGATGCGCAGCGCCTGAATCACTTGTCGTCCAGCGCGTTCCTCTTGCACCTTTTCTTGATATACGGCGCGATATTCCACGGAGATCGAAAACACCAGCGCCAGCGTGGCTGCAAACGTGGCCGCCGGCCAGAGTAGAGGGAAGCGCGGCCGAGGTGTCTCCCGGCGCCGCTGCGCCCGCGCGGACTCGGCTTCGAGCACCACTCGCTCGGCGAAGCCCTCGGGAGGGTCCTGACGCCGCAGCGCCTCGCGAAGCTGGGTTTCCAGATTCTTGTCAAAATTGCTCATATTGAACCTTCTCCAAGTCGCCGCGAGAGCTTCTCCCGCAGCAACTTGAGCGACCGTTGCACATGGCTCTTGACCGTCCCCAGAGGCATATGCAAGAGCTGCGCAATCTCAGTGGCTTCCATATCTTCCTGATAACGCAAAATCATCACTAAGCGCGGCCTCGCCGGTAAGCCGGCGATCAACTGGCGCAGCGTCCCGGCGAGCAGAATATCGCCCTCGACCGCGGGAGCGGGAGGCTCCGGAGTCTGCTCCAAGGGCCACAGGAAACGCAACCAGGTTCGTTGCCGGCGTTGCCGGTCGATGGCGCGGTGCGCGGTTGCGCGCCTAAGCCAATTGACTACGTGCGCCGGCGAATCCAGCACCGGCAAAACGCGGTGAAGCTCCAGAAAAACGTCCTGGGCGACTTCCTCCGCCACGGAACGGTCCCGCAACATGGCGCAGGCGATGCTGAACACCATGGACTGGTGTTGCTTCACCAGAGCGGCAAAAGCATCCGCGGCTTCGCTGGATGGGTTCCGGCTCAAGGGTTCTTGGCTAAAAAGCTCTCGGGATCGGGCCTGCACCGCGTGCGGTTGCATCTCTTATTGATGAATACGCACGCGGCCAGTCCGGGAGACGCATTTTTTTTAAAGGATATTTACGGCTCGAGCCGCGAGTAGCGCCAGGGTTGCCAGCGAAATGGAGGCTTGCAGCATCATCAGCAGCTTTGCCCAGCGCGATAGCACGGGTACGTCGGTGGGGGAAAACGCGGTGCTGGTGTTGAACGCCAGGAACAGGTAATCGACAAAGCCGGGACGCCAGTTCTCGTCGCCCATGGCCTTGCGCAGTTCCGGATCGACCATCATTTGCGGAAACAGAAACGCCCCATCGGTGTGGGGGCCTTCGAGGTCGCGCTGGTGCGGGCCTCCGGCGTCCAGACGCCAATACCAGGAGGCGAAAACCAGCAGATTGCTGAACCACAGCAGAGCCGCCGAAAGCAGCAACTGCTCCGGCGTTTCCTTGTGCGAGGGCAGGCCCTTGATCAGCAGGGTCAGGGAGACGATCATCGCGGCCGTGACGACGCTCAGGGCCGCGTAGCTGAAAATCTGCCCCAGATGCTCCCTTCCAAGGTGGTGCAGGACAATGGCCGGCGTCAACAGACACGCCACCAAAACCAGCACCAGCCAATCCGGTCCGGGAGACAGGGAAGACGGCAACGCCAAGTTGAGCGCGCTGACCGACAACATGGCCACCAACGCCGGCCAGCGCGGCTCAGGCGGGAGCCGATGGGCTCGAGGCATGCTTTCCATTGTGAACCGGCGGGCGTTGCCGCACAACAGTTCGAGGGTGGGCCGATTTCGGCATCGTGCGCGGCGGCGCAACAGCGGTTGGTTCGCGTATTCTGTTAAGAGGGAGCCCCGTGACCAGGCTTAGCGAGCAGGATTATCAGCGAAACATGCGGTCCGTCGCCCACGCACTCGCGCAGCAGGAGCTGGAGGGTTTGAAGGTCACGGCGGCCACGGTTGCTGATCTTCGCCGCGCCGCGCGGGGTGAGATCGACACGGATGAGGTGGTGCGCAACATTTACCGCCGGTTCCAGAATGTCCCGCTCCTCCGACAGTGATCCTTACCTCGACCCGGCTACGGGCGTCTTAAAAAACCGCCTCGACATCGCCGGCGAAGCTATTCTCGAACAAACTGAGGCGGATATCGCTGCGACTCGTTCTTACGAGCTTTCGCAGGCACCGCTGAAGGGCGGCTTTGACCTTGCGCACCTACGGGCCATTCACAAATATCTATTCGGCGATCTGTACGAGTGAGCCGGGCAGTTGCGAACCCATCGACGTCAGTAAAGGCGGCAACCGCTTCGCTCACCACGCCCGGATCGAAAGCGCCGCCGCGCCGATCTTCCAGCGGCCGCGCCGCGTATTACCTTGGGGAGCTGAACGCCTTGCATCCCTTCCGTTAAGGCAACGGGAGAGCGCAGCGCGAATTCATCAGCCATCTTGCGCACGTAAACGGCTATTACGTCGCGTGGGAGCACATCAGCCCTGCCGAGCTGCTGGCCGCTTCCATCGCATCTTTTCACGGCGACACATCGACGCTGGCTGGATTCATTCGCCGGAATATCAGCGTCATTGAACAAGGCGGATAGCCCGTGTGGCGTCGCTTCAGACGTTCCTGATGGAGGATATCACGTCAGGCCAAGAACGTTGGCGCTTCCGCGGCAAGGGCAAGCTCGTTCTACGTTAGCCGCCGGCAAATAGGGCGTTATGTCAATGGACGCGAGCGTCCACAGGTCAAAGACAGACGCTGCCAAATTTTACGGCGCGCCCGCAGGCCATGCGTTCACTACCTCGATCACGCGCGCGACCTCCTCATCGGTCAGATAGGGATGAATCGGGAGGCTGACTTCGGAGGCGGCGAATTTGCGGGCGTTGGCGCAATCGTCGGCGAGGTCGAAGACGGCGTGGACCATGACGGGCTGGTCGGGAATGATGACCGGGTAGTGCTCGGCGGGTTGGACGCCGGCGGTTTTGAGATGCTCCATGAACGCGGCCTTGCGATGGGGAGGGACCAGGACGGGGAACAGGTGCCAGGCCGACTCGGAGCCCGGGGCGCGCCGGGTGAGTGCACTTCAGGGTGAGAAATTCCGGCCAGGTAGCGGGCGGCGACGGCGCGGCGGCGCTCCATCCATCCGCTTAAACGCGGCAGCATGACGCGATGGAGCAGAGCGGCTTGCAGCTCATCCAAACGGCTGTTGTAGCCGACCAGCTCGTGACGATATTTGGCGGTCTGGCCGTAATCGCGAAGGGCCGCGGCTTGCGCGCGCCACTCCGGATTGGCGGTGAGGATGGCGCCGCCGTCGCCCATCGCGCCCAGATTCTTGGTGGGATAAAAACTGGTGGCGGCGAATTGGCCGGCGGTGCCGGTGGCCTCGCTTTTATTGGCGCCACTGCGAAAGCGTGCGCCGATGGATTGGGCGCAATCCTCGACGATGTGCACGCCGAACTCCTGGCGCAGGCTGCGCAGCGCGGCGACATCGAGAGCGTGACCATAAAGATGCACGGGGACGAAGAAACGGATATCCGGGCGGCGCCAGAAAAGATCGCGGCAGCGGTCCAGGTCGAGCAGGCCGCGCTGGTCCACATCGATAAACAGCGGTACCGCGCCCACCTTCAAAATCGCGAGCGTGGTGGCGAAGGCGGAAAGCGGCGTGGTCAGCACGGCGTCGCCTGGCATGCAGCCGAGAATCTTGAGCGAAATTTCGATGGCGTCCAAGCCGCTGGCGACTCCGATGGCGTGCTCGACGCCCCAATTCGCGGCAAGCGCGGTTTCGAACTCGCGCACTTCTTTGCCCAGAATGTACCAGCCGCTGTCGCCGACTTTGCGGAACGCGGCCACGGCGTCTTCCTGGATGTCCAGCCATTGCCGGTGGAAATCGTTGGCTGGGATCATGAACTTTCTTCCATATTCAAGTAAGAAACTCCGGGCGCGGCTGGCGCTGGCGTCAGTGCAAGAACAAGTTGCGCGGTTGGCTCGCGAATTGCCAGTTTACAAGTGGATCGAGTGTGATGAGGAGGCAATCTTCATGATGAACGAAGCTGGCTCCAGACGCGACCACCCCGAAGACGGCCACCCCGAAAACGATGGCGAGCGCTGGACCGCCGCTCAGCGTCGCGGCAATATCCTCACCGGGATTTGCATCGTTCTCGCCGCTGCCATCGTGGGTCTGGCGTGGTATGCATACCCGATGTTGAAGCAGACGGGAAACGCGATCGGCGATCGATTTAAGGAGGTGGAGGCCAGGGCGTCCGATTCCTCGAACGCGCACCTGGGCCCAAGCCTGCGCGGGCGCATCGAATCCGCGAGCAAGCAGGCCAGCCAATCGGTGGAGGACGCCTACCACAGGCTCGAAGCCAAGATGAAATCCACGACCGATGGACTGGCCAGCCTGAAGGAGCGCGTGGAGGGTCTGGAATCTTCACGCGAAGTGGACCGGTTCCGGATCGCGCAATCGACGCTGGCGCTGAACCAGGTGCGCGAGGAGGCCGAACAGCAGGCCATCCGGCAATCCGAGGATCTGGCGCAGGTCCGCCGCCAGATGGAGGAGAGCCTGTCGAGCGAGAGCGAAAAGGTTGCGGCGCTGGAGAGCGATGAGGAGCGCGACCGGCGCAACCTCGACGCTGTCGCCGCCGGGGTAGCGGTGCAGAAGATCCCGTTTGAAGCCGGCAAAAATCACACCCGCGATGTGGGCGAAGGCATCTGGCTGACCATCGACAACACCGACACCATGTATCGCCAGGTGAGCGGACGGATGTGGGTTTCGGCCGACCATCGCAACATCTGGCTGCATAACCAGAGTGCGCAGGAGCCGGTGGTTTTCTACGGCTATGAGGACGGGAAAAAGCGTGAACTGGTGATCACCAATGTGACGCAAAACTCGGTGACAGGTTATCTGCTGGCGCCGAAACAGGAGACTCAGACGGTGGCGCTCGGCGACGACGCCGGTGCGGACCAAAGCGCCGCGGCCCAGTAAGCGCCGCGGCCCAGTAGCCCGAGTCACTCGATGTCCCCGCCGGAGAGCGGGCGGCGACGCGCGCCCCCTCCTGGACGCGTCTCCGCTCGTCTCTTAACAGACCCGGCCCCTGCCATTTCGGGCCGGGTCTGCCTTGTTCAAGACTCATCAAGATGAACAGAGGTTAAGGACGTGCTAGGAATGTGGCGACGCGATTAACCATCCGGTTGAATTTGTGCCTGATTTTGGCCGTGGGCGGAGTGTCGCTCGCCTTCGCGCTCTATCAGACGCAAAATGAAATGCACGGGCTGCGCCGCGAGCTGGATCGTCAATCCGCTGTGCTAGCCGAGAGCCTGGAGAAATCCGCGGAGCCGCTGGTAGCAGCCCGCTCCTATCGCGACTTGCAGCGTCTGGCGGACCGGTTCAAGGACCATGAGCGGCTGGCGGGCGTAGCGGTGTACGATGCACAGGCCGTGTCGAGACTCCTCTCGA
>CAVXWB010000035.1:0-16250 GCA_963765185.1 Bryobacterales bacterium | reverse complement strand
TCGATGTCCGAGCCGGGGATGCCGCGCTGGGCCAGCGTGGCGCAGGCGGCCAGCACCGCCATATCGAGGTGGCCATCTCCGGAGGAGCGATGTGACGCTCGCGAATTCCCACGCGTTGCAGGATCCATTCGTCGCTGGTGTCGACCAGCTTTTCCAGGTCCTGGTTGGTCAAAACGCGCGGGGGCACGTAGCAGCCGAGCGCCGTGATCTTCGCACCGGGCATAAACTGCTATGTTACATTGCTTGGAGAAGCCCGTGGAGCAGGCATCGGGGAGCGCGCTCACCGGCGCGTATTCCGGCAGCTTCGCCCGCGCACTCCCCTGCCCGAGGTTCGCGTCGAGTTCAAGCGCTACGCCAACGCCAACGCGCAGGTCCGCTGGGAAAACGGAGTGCTGCTGGTACGGCTGGCCGATACGCTGGCAGGCGCGCCGGAGGATGTGCTGGAGGCTCTGGCGGAGATCCTGCTGGCCAAGCTGTTCCGCAAGCCGGTGCCGCGGGCGAGCAACGACCGCTACCGCCGCTACCTCAACCGCCGCGACGTGCGCCGCAGCCTGGATCTGGTCCGGCAGATTCGCGGCCGCAAGCAAGTGGAGCATCCGCAGGGGCAATCCTACGACCTGGACCAGATGTTCGAGGAGCTGAATTTCCGCTACTTTTTCGGACTGATGGCGCGGCCGCGGCTGGGCTGGAGCCCGAACGCTTCGCGCACCTTGCTGGGGCATTATGACCCGTCGCACAACGCCATCGTGCTGAGCCGGATTCTGGATCGCGCGGAGGTGCCGCGCATCGCGGTCGAATATGTGCTGTATCACGAGATGCTGCACCTGCGCCATCCGGCCGAGCACCGCGGCGCACGCCGCTGCGTGCATACGCGCGCGTTCAAGGAAGCCGAGAAACAGTTCGAGCGTCTAAACGAAGCCCAGGCGCTGCTGAAGAAGCTGCTGGGGTAAGCCTCAGCCAGGCTGCCCGCCCTGGTGTGGTCGCCAGAGGTTCTATGCTTCTCCTGCGGCCCGTAACAGGAGGGTACATGCCGACAAAAGCCTCCGGCACGCTGGACCTTATGGTGCTCCAGACGCTGGAGACGTATGGTGTCATTGCACGGCTAGGCATCGCGCGGCGATCGAGCAGCTGAGCGAAGACTCAGGTTCTGCTGAACCAGGGGACGATTTATGCGTCGCTGGTGCGCCTTCAGCAACGCCGATGGATTTCCGCAGCTTGGGGAGTTTCGGACATTAACCGCAAAGCGGAGTATTCGGCCTGATTACGAAGGCCGGGAGGCGCCAGGTCAGAACGGAGAGATCCAATTGGCGCCGGCTTGCGGCCGTGATTGGAAGCGTGCTTGCCGCCTCCGGTAGGAGGACAGGAGTTAATGACCACACTCCGCCAAGCCTGGGCGCGTCTGGTCGTCATTCTTTCGTAAGCCAATGCTTCGATCTGGAATTCGACGAGGAACTTGCAGCCCACATCGAGTTGGCGGCGCAAGATTGTATCCGGCAGGGGATGAGCGTTGCAGGAAGCTCGGCGCTGTGGCGCTGATCGAAGCTGGAGAAGGATTGAGCCTTCGAAAGAAATCGCATCGCGACTCGCGCGGCCTTCCTTGGCTCGACGGTATCGTCCAGGATATACGCTTCGCCCTTCGCGGCTTGCGGCGCAGCCCCTGGATTCACTCTTACAGCCATCGCGATGCTTGCCGTCGGCATCGGCGTCAATGCCACGGTCTTCACGGTGGTGAACGCTGTCCTGTTTAAAGGATTCCCACTGGTGAAAGACAACGACCGGCTGCTGTACATCACGCCGAAAGACTCCAACTGCTGCGTCTCCTATCCCGATTTTCTGGACTACCGGGCTCAGGCGAAGTCGTTCCAAGGCATGGCGGTGGTCCACGGGATCAGTAAGGTCGTGAGCGATCAAACCGGCTTCGCGGAGAACATCTCCGTGACCGAAGTCAGCGCCGACACTTTTAAGGTGACCGGCCAAAGCCCGATCATGGGCCGGGATTTTACGCCGTCCGACGAAGCACCCGGCGCCGCTGCGGTGGCGATGCTGAACTACGGCTTCTGGGAACGCCGCTACGGGAAGGACCCGGCCATCCTGGGACGGACCGTGCGCATGAACGGCGCGCCCACCACCATCATCGGGGTCATGCCGGAAGGCTACACTTTTCCGCAGACGGGGGACATGTGGGTCCCTCTGGTGCAGACGGAAAAAGTCATGAGCCGCGAAAACCGCGACACCTGGATGGCCTTCGGCCGTCTGGCGGACGGCGTCACCATCGCGAACGCCCGCGCGGAAATGGAAGTCATCGGAAAGCAGCTTGGCATCGCCTACCCGCTTACCGATCGGGAACACCCTCCGCTGGTGCAGAAGTTCGACGAGTTCTTTATCGGCCAAAACGCGGCCCTGATCTACGGGTCCATGTGGGGCGCCGTGGGCTTCGTGCTGCTGATCGCCTGCGCCAACCTGGCGAACCTTCTGCTGGCCCGCGCGATGGGCAGGTCCCGCGAGATTTCCGTGCGCATCGCGCTGGGGGCAGCGCGATGGCGGATCATCCGCCAGCTCCTCATCGAGAGCGTGATGCTTTCGAGCCTGGGAGGCTTGCTGGGGTGGTTGATCGCCAAATGGGGCGTTCGCACCTACGCGCTGGCGATGGCGAACAAATCATCCTGGCTGATCATCGACTATCGAATGGACTCCCAGGTTCTGGCATATCTGATCGCGATTTCGATCGGAACGGGAATTTTGTTCGGGCTGGCGCCGGCGCTCCGGCTCTCCAAGCTGGACGTCAACGCCACATTAAGAGATGGCGGCCGTGGGGCCACCGGTAGCGGCCACGGAAAGCATCTCTCCGCCCTTCTTGTGACCGGAGAAATGGCGCTGGCCGTGGTGCTGCTTGCGGGAGCGGGGGTGATGATGCGCAGCTTTCTGAAGATCCACACCGCGGATATGGGCGTGAATATAGACCGGATCCTCACAGCCTCCATGGACCTGCCAACTGCCAGGTATCCCGGCGCCGAGCAGAGGATCTCCTTCTACGAGCGGCTCACAACGCGACTGGACGCGATGCCCGGCGTGGAATCCGTCGCGATCGCCGACTCGCCTCCTTCGTGGGGCTCGCAGAAGCTTCCGTTTGAGCTCGCGGGCGCACCCTCCGCGTCTCAAATCCGTCCTATGGTTTCGGCGTTGAAAATCAGCCCGGCGTACTTCCGGACGCTCGAAGCGAAGCTCCTCTCCGGCCGCGAGCTCAACGATGCGGATGCCGCTTTGGGAATTCCCGTGGCGATCGTGAACCAGTTGTTCGCGAACAAGTATTGGCCGGGAGAAAATCCTCTCGGCAAGCGCCTTCGGCTGTTTGACGACAAGACGCCACCCAATGCCACACAAAAAGACTGGCTGACAGTTGTGGGAGTGGTATCGAATATCGTTCAGAACGACATGAATCGCCAGAGAGTCGATCCGGTGGTTTACTTGCCGTACCGGCAGCAACCGGGCGGAGGCATGTGGGTTTTCGTGCGAACGCACGCCGCTCCCGGCAGCCTGGCGACGGCCTTCCGGCGGGAGGTCCATGGGCTCGATTCCGATCTGCCCATGTATGGCCCGCTTCCTCTGGCGGCGAGTTTGGAGCGGTATTGGGACAGCCGATTTTACGGAGCCCTGTTCCTGATTTTTGCCGCGATCGCGCTGCTGCTGGCTTCGATCGGTCTGTATACCGTCATCGCGCATGCGGTGAGCCAGCGCACTCAGGAGATTGGAATCCGGCTCGCCATCGGCGCAACGGCGCAGGATATTCTCAAGCTCGTGTTCGTGCAGGGAATGATTCCCTTGGGAATCGGTTTGACGATCGGACTGGCCGCGTCGCTGGCGGTGAATCGCGTCCTCGAATCCATGCTGGTCCGGGTGTCCCCCGCCGACCCGGTCACGCTTGTCGCGGTATCCGCCGTGTTGATCTTCTCCGCCGCGCTGGGTTGTTGGATTCCGGCACGCCGCGCGATGCGCGTCGATCCTGTGGTCGCGCTGCGGCATGAATAGCGGCGCTCGGTAGTGCGCTAAGAGTTGGTTGATGGAGGAATCTGTGAGTTTGCGGGGTGCCTACGTTGTGGATCTCGGGGACGACTGAGATAGCAAATGACAGACCCATAAAGCGGCCCAGCAACTGCATCAACTGGAGAATGTGCTATGTCTTCGAAGTCGCCTAGCTTGCTTCTCCAATGGCCAGATTCCAATTGCAGGGCAGCATGTGTCGGCGTCACAGCGCCAGATTCCTTAATTCCAAAAAGTGCGATCTTCTCGATACCTTCCTGTAGGGTGCCGTCGAAGCAAAGGGCAAACCCGAGCGTCCCGTAGGCCTCTACGAAAGCCCCAATGGTCTCATTTCTCTCTGAGAGGGGCCACCAGCCAATATTGCGCCGATCTGGCCACCATTTCCTGGTCGCGTCATTAGCGGCCCATGCGATGCAGTTGTAACGCTGCGTGGCGCTACTCGTGATTGAGTGATTATCCTGCGTAAGACGCGGAAATTGTTGGGCAGGCCACTTACCCGGCATAACCCATAGTGGCGGCCCAATCAATCCACGACTTGGACATTTTCTCGAAGTCGCCCCGATCCTGAGGGTTAACTGGATCGGCTCCGGTGAGAACCTGTAGTGCCCAGAACCATTGATCCGGCTCGGTGCCCTCTGCCTTAAGCTGCGCGAGGATCAGCGGAACAACCGTAGGTCCCATTCCGATGATCTCTTGATAGGAATCGCATATGGACATTTGCGTAATGGAGGACGTTGCTCCGCGTTCTCTCTTCCACTCCGCGGCGAGCCGCTGAAACTTTAATAGATCCGCCAAGGACGGCTTTGGTTTTAGTTCAACCTCGCCATAAAAGATGGACCGACTGACAAGTTGGGAACGTTCAATATAGTCCGGAAGCCACGCCAAGCAAGAAATCGGCTGTGCTATCTCCTCCACATGGGTAGCCTGCAATAGTTCCAAAAGCTTACAGGTTTCAGGGAAGACCCTTTTATACAGCGCTTGGATTATAAAGATTGAGTTTGGAGATTGCGTAATTTCCTCTATGGGCATAAGCCTACTGAACCTCCTCTGGCATGCCGCTCCCACCCTTGCGAAGGTGTTCCGGCGCATCCACCACAGTCATAACTTGATTTGCTTTGAGTATGTACATCGGGTTGCCCTCCGGATCATATTGGCCGGGAACACGGACGGCCCCCATGATTACCGATTTCAGCCGAAGTGACGTGCCATCCTCTAGCGTAACGTCGGTCCACCTCTCGTTTGCCTCTTTGACGCCAACCTCAAAACCATCAACGATCTGGCCGTTTGGCATCGGCAGCTTGATCTTTTTCTCGGGCACACTCACCCCCCCTGTCCGCATCATCCTACACCAACCGCCATTTGCGTACGGAGACCGACTAGGAAGCGCCTGAGGATGCGGGCTTTCCGGTCTTAGCCCAACGGGCAACGACAGCATTCCTGGCGCTCTCTGAGCGTTCCTCGTCAGTCATATTAGCGGCACGAGCCGCCCCGCCCTTCTTGCCGCCCTTCTTCCCTAGCCTTGAGAAGTAGTCCCGAACATCCTTAGGAAGTCGCTTTGCCATACCTATATTATACGTAAACGGCTAACGTATAATATAGGCATGAAGCAGAAGACCCCGACGGAGGCGCCAATCTCAGCCGGGGCCACCGGAAACCAACGTGATTTTCCCGGCCGATGGAAGAAGACCAAGGTGATCGGCGCCCGCGAGTTGATCGAGGTCATCATCGCGCAACAGAAGTAAGAGAGAACTTACTGCCGCAGATCGCGGCCGGTCATCTCTTTCGGCTGGCCGACGCCCAGCAGGCCGAGAATGGTGGGGGCGATGTCCTGAAGCGCGCCGCCGGAACGCAGGGGACGCTTGTCTTCGTCGACAACAATAAAAGGCACAGGGTTGGTGGAGTGGTAAGTGTGTGGACCCTTGGTGACCGGGTCGATCATGGTTTCGGCGTTGCCGTGATCGGCGGTAATGATCCAGCGTCCGCCGGCTCGGCGCAGAGCCTCATAGATTTCGCCCAGGCAGCCGTCGACGGTTTCCACCGCCTTCACCGTGGGCGCGAATTGGCCGGAATGCCCCACCATGTCGGCGTTGGCGAAATTCATCACGATCACGTCGAAGCGGTGGCGGTCGATGGCCTTGATCACGGTCTCGGCGACTCCGGCGGCGCTCATCTCCGGCGCCAGATCGTAGGTGGCGACTTTGGGCGATGCGACCATCTCACGCTCCTCACCCGCGTACGGCTTTTCGTTGCCGCCGTTGAAGAAGTAGGTCACGTGCGCGTATTTCTCGGTTTCGGCGACGCGCAGGTTTTTCCAATTCTCGGCGGCCATGACGTTGGCCAGGATATTATTCGGATGCTCCTTGGGCAGCACGAAGGGCACCGCGAACGATTTATCGTACTGGGTCATGGTGGTGAAATAGAGCGGCGGAGCAAAGCCGGCGCGCACGGTCAGCGCCTCCGTCATCTGACGGCCTCGGTCGGCGCGGTAATTGTAGAAGATGCACGCGTCATCCGCGCGGATCAGTCCGACGGGATCGAGGCGCGCATCGACGATGGTCACGGGCTCGATGAACTCGTCGGTGATGCCGCGCTCATAGGACCGCTTGACGGCGGCCACCGGATCGGTGGATTTTTCGCCCGCGCCGGCGGTCATGGCGAATTGGGCGCGCTCAATCCGCTCCCAGCGCTTATCGCGATCCATGGCGTAATAGCGCCCGGAGACGGTGGCAATGCGGCCCACGCCGATGCGCCGAATTTCGCGTTGCAGGGCTTCGATGAACTCGGCTCCGCTTTCGGGCGGCGTATCGCGGCCGTCCATGAAGCAGTGAATGCAAACGTCGCTCACCTGTTCGCGCTTGGCCATTTCGAGCAGCGCGTAGAGGTGCGTGTTCATGGAATGCACTCCGCCGTCGCTGAGCAGGCCCATCAGGTGCAGACGGCGCCCGCGGGCATGATGCATCGCGGCCAGGAGCGTGGGATCGCGGAAGAAATCGCCATCGGAGATCATGCGGTCGATGCGCGTCACGTCCATCATCAAAACGCGCCCCGCTCCGATGTTCATATGCCCGACCTCGCTGTTGCCCATCTGCCCCTCCGGCAAACCCACGAACGGCCCGGAGGTTTGGACCAGCGTGTTGGGGTAGTCGCGCAGCAGGCGGTCGTAGTTGGGCTTCCGCGCGGCGGCGATGGCGTTGCCTTCGATGGCCGGCGAGTAGCCCCAACCGTCGAGAATCGTCAGCACCAGCGGTCGGCTCATGTCATTCTGCGGCTGTGCGGTCATTGCCGGAAGGCCTTGCGGCCGGGGTAGCGCGCGGCGGAGCCGAGATCCTCTTCAATGCGCAGAAGCTGGTTATATTTGGCGATGCGGTCGGTGCGGCTGGCCGACCCGGTCTTGATCTGGCCCACGCCTGTGGCCACGACGAGGTCGGCGATAAACGCGTCTTCGGTTTCGCCGCTGCGATGCGAGACCACGGAGGTGTAACCGGCGTCGGAAGCCATCTTGATGGCTTCCAGAGTCTCCGTGAGCGTGCCGATCTGGTTGACCTTGATCAGAATCGAATTGGCGATGCCACGTTGAATGCCTCTGGCGAAGACCTCGGTGTTGGTGACGAAAATGTCGTCGCCGACCAATTGGATCTTCTTCCCGAGTAAATCGGTCAGGAGCTTCCAGCCATCCCAATCGTCTTCGGCCATGCCGTCCTCGAGCGAGACGATGGGATACTGGCGCACCCAATCGGCCCAGAAATCCACCATTTGCTCAGAGGTGTGCTCGCTCTTGTCGGATTTCTTGAAGACGTATTTCTTGCGCGCGGAGTCGTAAAACTCACTGGCGGCGGGATCGAGCGCGATGCCGATCTGATCGCCCGGCGTGTACCCGGCGAGCGTGATGGCTTCGAGGACCACGTCGACCGCTTCCTGATTGGATTTAAGATTGGGCGCGAAGCCGCCCTCATCGCCGACGGAGGTGGAATAGCCGCGCTTCTTGAGCACGCCTTTGAGCGTGTGAAATACTTCCGCGGCCCAGCGCAGCGCCTCAGAAAACTTCTCCGCGCCGTAGGGGACGATCATGAATTCCTGCGGGTCCACGCTGTTATCGGCGTGCGCCCCGCCATTGAGAACGTTTAACATGGGCACCGGCAAAATCGACGCCGAAACCCCGCCGAGATAACGGTACAGAGGCGTCTGCTGGGAGATGGCCGAGGCTCGCGCCGCGGCCATGGAGACCGCCAGAATCGCATTCGCGCCGAGCCTGGATTTGTTGGCCGTGCCGTCGAGCGAGATCATGAGATGGTCAATCGAAGACTGGCGCTCGGCGTCGGCGCCCAAAAGCGCGGGCGCGATCTCTTCACGAATATTCTTGACCGCGGTCAGCGTGCCTTTGCCGAGGTAGCGGGATTTATCGCCGTCGCGGAGCTCGACGGCTTCATGCTCGCCGGTGGATGCGCCGGAGGGAACGGCCGCGCGGCCAATGCTTCCGTCGGCCAGGATGACGTCGGCCTCTACAGTGGGGTTGCCGCGGCTGTCCAGGATCTCGCGGCCGAGGATCTTGGTAATTTCCATGATCCAGGGTAGCGCATCAGGCGCGCTCGGTAGTGCCGCGCGGCGGTGGGCCACCGAGGCCCCCACGACCTAGCCTGCATTTCTCACAAGCCTTCGGACAGCAATGTGGCGCACGCACTCCTGCGACGCACTCCTGCGTGCCGCGTCGGCACCCTTTGCCGACGCGTTGCCGAGGCAGCCTGTCTGCGCCCCAACCGGGTGTCGAGACGAGTCTCGACACGGCACGCGTGGGCGCGTACGCCACACCCCCCTGTGGGCTGTGAGAAATGCGACCTAGCGGGGAGACGGTATCCGTCACTTACTTGGATAGAAGCATCTCGAACTGTTCGAGAAGTTCCACATGCGTGTGTGTTGGAAGGGCAGCTTGTGACCAATATCGGTCGCTATTCAGAGGCTCACCGAGTTTCCGCTGGAATGAAAAATTGCCTGGCTTAGTAGTGTGCGTTTGATCTGGCCAGAGTTCAATCGCTGCCACATCGAAACCTGTTCCACCAGCGGCAGTAGAGAGACGATGTGCAAACTCAATTAAACCTGGATTGAGTAAGTGCAGGGGCCGGGCACACTTGACGTTTAGGTGGCTTAGATACGTCTTCCGACGAATCATGTCCTGATCGTAGGAAAAACCGAGGTCTGGAAGCTGACTCAGGGCGCTCTTAAGGAAATCCTCAGAATCTTTCGTGGACGAAAAGGTGTCGGCAGCGATGCCATCGCTAAATATCGAGATATTGAGCGCAAGGACAGTGCCGTCCTCCTTGACAAACTCACCGTTTGTGAATTTCATCCCTTGACTGAAATCTTCGCCTGGCTTGGGATACGTTTTGAATTTGTAATTCTCAAGCAACGCTGGGAACAGGTGGACGAAAAAATCCTTACCGCCTGGGTTCAGTTCGTTTGGATCAAAGAACCAGAGCGCCCTCGCCAATGCGACTGATAACAACTTCATCCCGCACATCCATATTGAAGCGCTTGCGGTTGTTGGACCAAGGCTTGTGTTCCGCGGTCACTGATGACTATTGAGTTTTTCTCCGAGTTGCGTTGTACGTCCTCAAGCGACGGCTGCGCTGCTCTCTGAGGGAAGATAGCCCTGCCTTGCGGAATGCGCTCTATGAATCCGGTGTCCTCAGTGAAGCTACGTACAGTGAAAGACTCGGGGTCGAAATCCTCAGACCATCTAGCGAGTTCACTAAAAGAAGCAAATCGGACGATCAAACCGCAATCGAATGCCTCCGCGATACGCCTAAGAGTCTCGACGTTAGGCCGAACCTTCCCAGGAGTCATCAAGGCGGAAATCCTTGGCTGAAGCATATCCGCTCGTTGCGCGAGTGTTCCTTGCGTCCAGCCGGGACGCGATTTGAGTAATGCCCGAATCTGAAACGGAATGCCGATATTTATCTGGGATGCGACGAAGGCCTTCCGATATTTTGGGTCCTTGAGTTTCTCGAACGTTTTACAGATCATAGGGAGCCACCCTTGCTGCTTTCCCCCCTTCGATTTCTTTCTTCCTTTTGTCCGCGGTTAGTCAGGGCATCAGCCGGATCATAAATCTTCTGCTTGTGCGTACAGCCGATCAGAGCGAAGAACGCGCCGCCTTTTAGGTAGCCCACTAGCCGATGCTGTTTCTTTTCGGAAGGCCATCTTAACTCCCCCAGTCCCTTGTAACCCGTCAACTTAGGACGGTAGTTCGGCATTTTCCATTCCTTGGTCTTACGCATGTTCTTGATGAATTCATCGGCATCAGCCCGCTCCTCGACGGAAAGCGCCTCATACCAATCGGCAATCTTGTTGTTGCCAGCCGGAGACACATAGCACAGGATCGGCTTGAGTTGCGCATCCGCCATTAGCGTATCACAAAAAAATTATACCCTCAAGCGCCATCAGCCCGATCCTCTATTCGTTTTTTATTATGCTGACTACGTGATTGCAAACAGAGTAAGAAGCCAGTCGCCAAACGGGAAACGGTGTCCCTTGCACATTCCTGCGGGCCAGTACCTCAGCGCATAGGGGGACGGATTGCCGATCCGCTTGCCTTGGGTTGCAAAGTCCCGCCCGGTCCCGGCTTACTCGCCCCGCCTGCAGCGCCAACTGCTTGCAGGGCCTAGCCTCAGGCCGAGGCCCAAAAGGCAGGTTGGTACCCACTGCCATTCTGCGCTTCGAGCTTGAAGAAAGCAACCTGAAGGCGGCCTCGGCGCTCCAGATCCTCGACGGCCAGCGGCGACCAGCGGATTTCCATCAAGGCTGCAAGAATCGTTCAAGACGTTTGCCGACTTGTTCGTGCGTCAGAAACTCGCCGCGCTCGAAGGCGTCCTCGCCGCGCTTGACAGCCTCGATGAAGCGGGCCTCTTCCTCGAAATACTGCGCCAGAACTTCTTGGATGAGATCGTCTGGACGCTTCCCGTGTCGCGCCGCGGATTGTGCCAGCTTCTCTTCGAGCTCGGGGGTAAAGCGCACTTCCATTTGCCTCAGCTCCTTGTTCCAGGGTACGCCAACGAAGTCCAGGTTCGGCTAATGCCCCTGCCGCGCCTTGGCGGCCTGGGCTTCCGCGAGACGCTGCTTCAGATCCGCGTCGTCGGGATAAACCTTGAGAATGCTCTGGTATTCGGCGATGGCTTCGTCGTAGCGGCCGGCCTTTCCCAAAGCGATGGCCAGATTGAAGCGCACGTTGACCAAGTCCGGACGCAGCGCCACGGCCACGCGGTACTGCTCGATGGCCTCCGGCACGCGGCCCACGGCGACCAGCGCCGCGCCCAGCAGATTGCGCGCTTCGGCATCCTTGGGCTGGATGCGCACCGCCGCCTGGACCACCGGAACCGCGCCCTGCGCGTTGGTGCGAGCCAGCATCAGAGCTCCCAGAATCATATGCGAGCGGTAATCGTCGGGGTACTTTTCCAGGGTGTGCTTGGACAGCGCTTCATCTAACTCCAGGCGGTGGTCGCCGGCGCCGCGCGGCAGCACCTGAAGCCACAGGTGACCCATTTCGTCGGTGGCGTGGTTGCCCGCCTGCACGCGCTTGGGCGGATGGTTGGGATTGCGCAGGTTGGCCGCGGAGTTGTCATAGTGATAGCGCATGGAAATCACCGTGCCCTTGGGCAGGAACACGGGCTGGCGATAGCGGTACACGCTTTGCCAGCTTTGATCCCAGGCGGGGATGCGGATGAGCCATTTGCGGGTTCCGTCGGGCAAGGTCGCGTAGCCCTCCATCAGCGTGGCCAGGTAGTGCGCGTGCGCGAATACGGCCAGTACGTCCACGTCCATGGGGAGGCGGAAATCGTCGGAGACGGGAAAATCGCGGACGCCGGGAGCGATGTTGATCGCGCCATCGTGCTCCAGTTGCAGCAGCATGGGAAACCTGGTTTGCGGCTTGTCGGTGAAATACAGGCCCACCGTGGGGCGAATCTGTTCCGGCTTGCCGTCGGGCCGCATGTGGGTGTTGAGGATGAGGTCGTTGCCGGGATCGAGGGTCCAGGCCAACCCGTCGGCTTCGATGTAGGGCGCGCCGCCGGGACGCCAGAACAGGAAGTGGCCGTCGTCGGGATCGAACACGCTGCGGCGGTTGGCCAGTTCCATGCCCGCGAAACCCGCCCCCGGCGAGGCCTCCTGCTCGTGCCCCCAGCCGGAGCGGTCGATGATCACGTTGGAGTGATGCACCAGGCGCTTGGCTTCAGGGCCAGCCCCGGGCCGAACCTCGATCGCCCGCACAAACCGCCGTTTGTCGATTTTCGGAGTCAGCACGAAGTTCCAATAAACGTCGGTGCCGTCGGCGGGGAGCGTGAACGCTTCGGGCGCCTCCACGATCAGATCCGGCGGACCCAGCTGCCAGCCGCCGGTGAATGGGGGCGCGGGCGGAATCTCGGACTCGACGCCCTCGGGAGTGCCCTGCGCGACCCAATCGGCGAACTTGCGGATCTGCTCCGGCGTGAGACGGTTCTCATCGGTAAAGTCGCCGTAGCCGGCTTGGGGCAGCCAGGGAGGCATGTAATGGCTGGCGGTGACGGTGACGATCTGACGGGCGTGCTTCTTGACGTCCTCGAAGGTCAGCAGCGGGAACGGACCGGACTCGCCGGGCCGGTGGCAGGCGGAACAGTGTTCGTAAACGATGGGCGCGATGTCGCGCGCGAAGGTGAGCGGAATGGATGGAGCGTGAGCGACTGTCGGCGACGGAGCGGGAGCGACTGGAATCGATGGAGCGTGAGCGACTGTCGGCGATGGAGCGGGAGCGACTGGAATCGATGGAGCGGGAGCGACAGGGGGCGATTGAGCCTGGGCGAAAATCAGAAACGTACCCGCGCAAACAGGCGCGAGAAGCAACGCGGCAAGGCCCGGACGTTTCCGCTCCACGCTCTTAGGTTACTCCTATGTAACAGCCCGCAAAACGGAGCGCGGCGGCGCATCGTTGCTTCACTGAAATGAGGGTGCCGCCGCACCCTTTGCGGGCTAGTTACAGCAACACACCGGCGGAGGCTGGGACGGATTGCCCACCGCGATGGTCACGATGTTGCTTGTATAAATGTCCTGCGAGATGGTCAGCTGGGCAAAGTTGGTCGGCGGAGTATCGGGGTTGAGTTGCAGCACGATTTGATAGATGCCGACGGACCCCACCAATAGTCCCGCCGAGACGACGTCGGCGGTCTTGGTGTCGCCTAGCGATGAGACCGAGGCATTGGCGTTGTTCAGAGCCGGTCCCGGATAGGGTTGGCCGTCGGTGGGGCCGATCAGATTTCCGTTGATGTCCGAGGTCAAGCCCAGGCCCGTGCCGAAGATATAGAACTGTTCGCCGGGAAGCGCCGGATTGTCCGCCGTGATGGGCGCGCCGGCCACGTTGGAGCAGCACAGGTTGGCGTTATTTTCATCCAGGGAGAGGCTGGCTGCGCCTCCGTTGAGGCCGGTGCTGGTGGCAGCCAGAGGAATGTTGTCGCCTTCCGGTCCCGCGACCTTGGCCTGCAACAGAATGCGCGTGAACGCGGCGCCCGGAGAGGCGTTCACAACTCTGTCGGGGTCGGCGTTAATGATCGCGATCAGCGCGTCCCGGATGGAGGTCAGGGAGTCGACGCTCTGCACCGTATAGTTGTAGGTACGGCCTCCCACCGCGATGGTTCCCATGTCACCCGCCGCGATGGAGCCCGAAAGGGTAATCGTGGCGGTGGCGTAGCTGGAGTTGTGATAAGCCAGCGCCACTGCGCGGATCGGGGCCCGGCTGCGCGAAGATTCCGGGATTGCACCCCCGGAGGCTCCAAGATAGTCTGCGACGTGATCGGAATCGCCACGGCGGTGGTCACGGTGACGCTGCCGTCGGATTCACCGTGCGCACGAAGGCATTGATGTTATTGGTATTGGACACCTCCCACGGAATCTGGGTATTGATCTGCGTGGGAGACACCAGAAGCAGGGGGGAGCGAATGCCGTCGAAATACACCTCCACGCCGCACAGATCGATGGGAAGCTGCGCTCCCATTGGGGCGACGCGCCGTGGCGGGGGAGAGATTGGTGCCGAAGATGGTGGCCAGGCGTGCCCGGCGCCAAGCGCCGGCGCGTCTGGCCCCGCCCGTCAAGTGGTGCCGTTGGCGAGCGGCGGCGATCATCGCGTTGACGGAGGTGGACACCGCCAGGGTGATCGCGTCCCCGGGAGGGCCCGGACACGCGAGCCGTCAGCAGCAATTCCTGGAGCGAGGGCGGAACCGACGCGTACACGTTGGGATCGCCCGTTCCCGGCGTTGATCAGGTTCGACAGCGCCGTCAGAATCGTGGCGGTGGTGTCGGTGGAAAGGATCGTGTAGGTGTAGTTGGTGCCGTTGATGGTGACGGTGAGCGTGTCGCCGGCTTCAATGGTTCCGCTGACGTCTATTTCATCGGTGGCGAAGGTTTCCAGACTGGCGGAATTGCGGATGCCGTCGAGGGTATGTTGGGAGTCGCCGGCGTATAAACCAGGATGCGCCGGTCGCTGGGATCAGCCACGTACAGATTGGTTCCGTCCCAGGCCAGCGAGGTCGGCGTGGGAATCGACATTGGCGGCGCCGCTTGGAGCAGCAGCGGAGATAATACGGTCGTCGTGCTGGTGACCACGCTGGCGTATTCGTCGGGCTGGCCCAGAACGATATCGGCTTCCGGCTGCGTTTTGGCCGTGGGGATCCGGTTGAAGATGAGCACGCGATCGTTGCCGCCGTCGGCGACGAACAGGCGCGTTCCATCGGAGAGCACGAAGGTCGGGAAATTCAGGGTTCGCCCGCAGCGGTCCGGGTAGGTCGGAGTTGACGGGGTGTTGCAGGTGTCGACGCCGGCCTGCGGGCACAGATCCACGTTGTCGTTGGGAATGGCGTTGGTAAAGTTGGTCTGTCCGATCTCCACGTCGGCCGGCTTGCCATTCTGGGTGGGGATGGAATTCCAGATCAGCACGCGGTTGTAGCCTGTGTCCGCGACAAACAAGTGCACCCCGTCGCTGCTTACCGCAACCGGGTCGAGCATGGTTCCCTGGGTGGCGGCGAGCATGGCGGCGACCAACCCGTTGACAACGGGGGGGATCGGGACCGCGCTGACCGTGGTGAAATTGGATTGCCCCAGTTCCACGTTGGCCGGCTGATTGTTCTCGGTGGGGAGGGAGTTCCAGATCAGGATGCGGTTGTTCCCGGTGTCGGCCACGAACAATTTTCCGCTCTGAATCCACACGCCCTCCGGTCCGCGGAAGCTGGAGGCCGTGGTCACAATGGGCCCGACCGCATCGAAATCGGGCTGGCCCAGCACCACGTCCGCGGGTTGTCCGTTGCTGGTGGGGATCGACTTCCACAGAAGCACCCGGTTGTTTTGCGTATCGGCTACCACCAGATTGATTCCGTCGGTGGCTACCGACACGGGAGTCCGCATACCGCTCTGCGTGGTGTGGAAGTTGGTTCCCAGAAAGTCCGCCTGCCCCAGCACCAGCGTGGCCGTCCCTCCGCAAACGGGACAGACGCCGCTATAGGCTGGAATTGCCGCCATCGGGGTGGGCAAGGTCTGCGACATGTGCTCGAACATGAGCACCCGGTTATTGATGGGCAGAAACCCGTCAAAGTTGGAATCGGCGACGAACAATGTGTCCCCGGCGAAAGCCAACCCCGCCGCTCCACCGAGCAGCGTATTCGAAGCTCCAGCGGTCTGGGATGTGAAGGAAGTCTGTCCGATCACCAGCCGGGCGGCCTGTCCGGTAACGAATTGTGGCTGGGCGAAGCCCGCGGAGGCACATAGTGAAAAAAGGGCACAGTATTTAAGCATCGATGGAAGCGAAAGGGGTTCTATGAGTATAACAACCTACTGACGCTTCGCCATCAATGCACGTTGCGGTCCACTACGGCTATTGGCTGAATAGCATCGCCCTGAAGATAGCGGCCTTGCGTTTTCAGCTGCTAAGGAACTCGCCCGCACAACGGAGCCTGGCTCGGCGCAGACTCGGGGAGTTCCTGACTGTTTGGAGGGCCGAGCCGGCCCTGTGCGGGCTCCTACAAGGAACTCGCCCGCACAACGGAGCCTGGCTCGGCGCAGACTCGGGAGTTCCTGACTGTTTGGAGGGCCGAGCCGGCCCTGTGCGGGCTTCTACTAAGGAACTCGCCCGCACAACGGAGCCTGGCTCGGCGCAGACTCGGGAGTTCCTGACTGTTTGGAGGGCCGAGCCGGCCCTGTGCGGGCTC
>CAVXWB010000034.1:0-37787 GCA_963765185.1 Bryobacterales bacterium | reverse complement strand
AATTCATGCGCCAGACACCGGAATTCGAGCGAATGTTGGTGCGCAGCGGAATCCGAGTCTATAAATTCTGGTTCTCCGTCAGCCGGGAAGAACAGTTGCGACGGTTTCTTGGCCGGGCGCAAGACCCGCTCAAGCAATGGAAACTCAGCCCGATGGATGTGGAATCCCTGGGCCGCTGGGAAGCCTATACCAAGGCCAAGGAAGCGATGCTTTTCTATACCGACACTGCGGACGCGCCGTGGACGATCGTGCGCTCCGATGACAAGAATCGCGCGCGCCTCAACGCCATGAAGCACGTCCTGCACACCATCCCCTACGCCGGTAAGGACGAGGATGTTGTCACTGCGCCCGATCCCCGTATCGTCGGGTCGGCCAAGTCGATCTACGAGCAAGGGGAAAATACTCATTCGCACGCCGCTGCGCATCACGCATCTTAACCGCTAGTCGAGTGGGAGCGGGTCTTCGGCTTTCCGGAAGATCACTTTGATCCGATCCGCCGGAACCCCGCCCGCTGTAACGTGGTCGATGTGGTCGAGTTCCCTGCGGAATTGGTCGGCCGTGATCGTCTCACCCGCCGCGTTCTGTGGATTGATCACCGTCACCCGCCCCGCCATCGCCAGCAGCAAATCGCCCATATCGTATTTTCTCAGGACCCCTGGAATCAGAATCTCGGATATGTTGCGGTGCAGCGGCTCATCCAGCACCATGCGATAACTGGTGAGCGTGTTCTCGATCACCACCCTGCGGATGCGTGAATCGATCGCAGCGGCGTGGAGCGCCACGGCTCCCATGGCGCCGTTTCCATACACCGTAATCGAGGACGGGTCCACGTCGCTTCGCGCGGCAAGTAAATCCATCGCTCGAATGGTGTCGTCCACGCGCATCCCCAGGATGCTTTTACCCACCAGCAACGCCCGCAGCCCGAGCAAGTTGAAGGTGCCCAGGTACGGCGACTTCAGACCCTCCGCGCCCGGCGGCGTTGGCGTGGGACCAAAGAACATGACGATGTGGCCGGATCTGGCCAGACCGTGAATCGCCTCCAGCAGCATTCCCTTCGGCTCCGCATCCAAGATCAGTACAGCCGGGATCAGCACAGCCGGGATCAACACAGCCGGCTTGCGGCCAGCGCCATCCGGGATCGCGATCGTGCCGCGGAGCACGCCGCTCTCGCTCTGTAGCGAAAGGTTTTCGAGACGATATCCCTCGCTCTGCCCCCCGGGTTGAACCGCCGCCAGCGGCGGTCTCTTGCTTGGTCGCGCCACCACCCCCGCCAATCCGCGAATGTCCTCGGCCAGTTCCGTCGCCGACGGCCGCGTCTTCGGAAGCATCTCCACGGCGTGAGCTCGAATAATGGACGGGATGGTCTCCCCTCCAATCGTCTTGTCTCCAATCGATGTCGAGACTTGGCCGGTAGGAGTGCACAGCAGATCCGCGGGGCTTTGAGGACGCAGCGCCGTAAAGGCCGCGTCTCCCGCCGGACCATCCTTCAAATAATGAATAAAAGACCCCAGAATCGCGGGCGAAATCGGTCCCAGATTGCCGTGGCCTCCCGGACCCGTGATCCATTTCAGACTGTCTTCCGCGCCGTACAGCTTGTAGATTCTCTGCGCTTCCTGATACGACTGGCGCGCGCCCTCGAAAGGAAACATATCCGCGGTCGTGGAAATAATCGCATAAGGTTTAGGGGCGAAAAGCTCCACATAATCGCCGAAATCCAATCCCTCTTCGATAAAATGCGGGATGCTTTGCTCGGCCTCCTGCACGCCGGTGGCGGAAGGAAGCAGCTCCTTGAAGGAGGTGATGTAGCAGGCCACGCCGGCCACTTTCACCCGATCGTCCAGCGCCGCCAGATACGCCGTGGACGTTCCCCCGCCGGAGCAGCCCAGAGCTCCGATGCGGTCCGCGTTCACGTCCTTGCGCGATATTAAATAATCGATCCCGCGCATCGAATCGTTGACGAAATAGCGCGCCACGTCTTCGCCGATCAGCATTGCGGGCACGTTCGCTTCACCGTGCTCGCCCGTCGAGCCGCCGATGCTGGAGGCTTTCTTTTCCGCGTCGTAGTATTGCAGCCGCTCGCCCTGACCCAAAGGATCGATCGCCAGCGCCATGATTCCGGAGCGGGCCAGGTTTCCGCCGAAGGAGTACTGGCTCTGCTTGCCCGTGGCCTCATGTCCCGGCGCAAGCAGGACCGCGGGGAACGGGCCATCGCCGCTCGTGTTCGACGAGGGGATGTACAGATTCGCGGTCACCCACAATCCCGGCAGACTTTCGTAGGCCAGTTTCTCCACGCGAAAACCGTCGCCTGCAAGCGAGCCGAATTTCTTCACCGCAACCGGGCCGCGATGCTCCGGCAACCCGCCGATCAATTCCAGGATTTTGGCGCGGACCTGCGCCTTGCGCTGTTCGAACGCGCCGCGGCTCTGAATCGCGGCGACCTTCTGCGCCCGCTCCTCCAGTTGCCGGTTGGCGATCGCGTCCAGCCTCTCAATCAGCTGTTGGCGAGCCGCACCGTCGTTCTGGGCCGAGGCCCCAAGGGCGCAGAATAGCGCGAGCACGCCCGCACGGACGAACAGTCGATTCGCCGCCATCGCGTCACCTCTCTGACGATTGTATTGCACATTTTACGTGCCCACACGAATCGCTGCGTCTCGCGGCGGCGCGATGGCGGGCGGCGGCGAATTTCAGAAAGCTCTTCGCGCTTTCTGAAACCTCAGTTATCCGTCGGGGTCTTTTCCAGATGATCCACGACGATGCTCTCGACCGGCGATTTGCGGGGCTCCAGCTTGAGGCCCAGCTTCTCCACCGACGCCGAAACCACGGCTCCGGAGGGATCCGACGCGCCATCCGTCTGCGGCCGGAATCCTCCACCGCCGCGGCCGTCCGGCCCGCCTGGCCCGCCGAATCCACCTGGCCCGCCCGGCCCGAACGCCAGGCCTTGCGCCCGCGCCATGCCTCCGATCAATTCTTCCGGGGAGGCGTCGATAACCACCTGATAGTCTCCCGTAAGCCCGGTCATGTCCAACACCGGCCGGTCCGTCATGCCGGTGAGCAGATCGGCGAATGCAGCCATGCTGAGCTTTGAAACCTCCAGGTGGATCCTGCCCTCTTGCGGCGCTCCTGAGATTTTAATGGTTCCATTTTGGGGACTGACGAACGACGTGCTGCCGCCTCCCGGGCCGCCTGGTCCGCCAGGGCCATCGCCTGGACCGCGGCCAGGGCCGGGGCCGCCGCCCGGAGGAGGACCGCCGGGAGGTGGAAAGAAGCCGAAGCCTCCGATGGTAGTTGGGCCGCCGGCCGGAGCATCCGCCGCAGCCGGCTCAGGCACCGACGCCTTCATCTTCAGCCCGCCCTTCCCCACCACCAGCGCATACACCGGGAGTTCCCTGTTTTCGCGATGCACCACCAGCTTGAACCGGTCCGCCAGCAGCGCCTGCAACATTTCAGGAATCTGCTCCTTCGATCCGCCGTCGGGGAGCTTGGCCAGAATATCCCAGCGCGATTCGCGCATCCAATCCGCCGCCACCACCTGGAACAGCTTGACCCGATATGCCTGCTGGATCAAGGTGGTCAGCGGCATGCCCCCGATGTCGACTCGCGCCCCGTCCACGGTCATGCCGATATGAATTTTTCCCGAGCGGAACAGCTCCGGTGTGGGCTGCGCGGCCGGCTTAATGCTGGCCACCTCGAACTCCGGACCTGCAGCCCGAGCCTGACCGAAGAAAATCCCCACCGTGAACACTACGCCGGCGCTCATCGCGCCCACCAGCCAATTACGCATACCCTTCGTCCTTTTCAACAAAACCTCCAATCGTGCCCCGGCCGCTATGTTGTCTTCTTCACCAGCAGATCCATCGGCATCCCGAACACGTCCAGCGTAAACTTGATCTGGTTCCCCGCCAGCACGCCCTTGTAGTCAATCTTGAGCGGCATCCCGCCGAAGTCGAAGGTCACCGAGAAAGTGAGATTGTTTCCGTCGATTTTGCCGTCGGCAATTTTGGTCTCGCTCCCATCCGGACCTGTCGTCGTTCCGGTCAGCGTGGCGCCCTCCGCTTTCAGTGTAAGCGTGACCGGCGCATCGCCGTCGGGTGTGGTTATGTTCCCGGTCCACTTTCCGTCCACATCCGCGGCAAACGCCGAAGCCGCAAGAAACACCAAGCCGACCGCCATTGCTTTGATTTTCACTAAATACTCTCCTTACTACTAGTGAACAATGATCCGGCCCCGCCTGCGCCTTAAGTTTTGTAAAGGTCCGCTCCGGAACCCTCCGATTCGCAGGAAATTGGAGTAAAGTGACATTACGACAACAGGATGGAGACGCGATCCGAAACCACCCCGCAAGTGCGATCGATCCTTCTGGTGGAGGACGATACCGAGCTTTGCTCCTTGATGAACGACTTTCTTTCGCCGCAGGGCTTCCGCCTGGAGGCGGTGCATGATGGCCGGCAGGGTCTGGCGCGGGCGCTCGAAGGCGATTTCGACCTGGTCATTCTCGACGTCATGCTGCCGGTGTTGAGCGGCTTCGAACTGCTGCGGACCATTCGGAAGCGCAGCCCGATTCCCGTGATCATGCTGACGGCCCGCACGGCTCAGGAGGATCGCATCGCCGGCTTGAACGCGGGAGCGGACGATTATCTTCCGAAACCTTTCGGCCCGGAAGAGCTGCTGGCCCGTATCCGGGCCGTGCTCCGGCGCGTCGGAAAAGCGGAGATGGTAGAGCCGCGCACCATTTCGACAGGCGGCGTGGAGCTGAATGCGCAGACCCGCCAGGTGCTGCGTCTGGGCGAGAGCGTCGAGATCACCTCCACCGAATTCGACATTCTCGAGATTCTCATGCGATCGGCCGGACGAACGGTATCGCGCGACGAGTTGTCGGCGATCCTGTACCAGCGCGAGTCGAAGCCCTATGAGCGTTCGCTCGACGTTCACATCAGCCATCTGCGCAAGAAGCTGGAGGGCGTGGATAGAATCTTGATTCATACCGTGCGGGGCGTCGGATATCTGTTTGCCGCGCGCCCTACGCAGTCCAAGGAGTGACGCAATCCAAAGAATGACAGGACCAAAATGAGATCGGTCTACTTCAAGATTCTGCTGTGGTGCTTCGTCACGCTGCTGCTCTCGCTGGTCGCATTCGTGATGGTTTCGACCTTCGTTTCAGGAGCCGCGGCGCGGGGAGGATTCATCACCGATCTGCGTGCGTGGCAGACGTCGGAAGCAGCGCAAGCCTACGAATCCGGCGGCGCGCCCGGTTTGGCCGCGTACCTGGGTAGACTTCATCTCTACCTCAAGGAAAACGACTATCTGACGGATGCTCGCGGCCAGGATTTGCTGACGGGTGAAGACCGATCCTCGTTGTTGGACCTTGGCCGGCCTGCTTCGGAACGGCCGCGGCAATGGAACGGTCACCTGGTGATGGTGACTCCCTCAAGCGACAATCGCTACCGCTTGATCACAGTGGCGGACCCGCCCATCGCCATCCAGAGCTTGCTGCCCTATTACTTTCTGATCCTGGTAGCCGTGGCGCTGGTGTGCTGGATCCTGGCTGTGAACATCGCCTCGCCGCTGCGCGATCTGGCGCGGGCTGTAGATCGGTTCGGGCGCGGTGAGCTGGACGTGCGCCTGGAATCGCGCCGCCGCGACGAGATCGGCGAGCTGGGCAGAAGCTTCAATCGCATGGCGGAACGCATCGGGATGCTGGTAACCGCCGAGCGCCGCCTGTTGCAGGACATCTCGCACGAGTTGCGCTCCCCTCTGGCGCGCTTGAGCTTTGCCGCCGAGCTGACTCGCACGGCCCCGGATCGCAACGCCGCGGTGGAGCGGCTGAAGAAGGAAATCGACCGTTTGACCGCCTTGGTGGGAGCCCTGGTGGAAGTGACGCGCGCCGAAGGCGATCCTTCGGCTACCCGTCTGGAGCCTCTTCATTTGGGTGATTTGCTTCGCAACGTCGTCGAGGATTGTCGTGTGGACGCCGACGCCAGGGGGTGCAGCGTCGGTGTCAGCGGCGAGCTGGATCTGACGCTGCGCGGGGATCGTGAATTGCTGCGCCGCGCGGTGGAGAACGTGGTCAGGAATGCGATCCGCTACACTCCCCGGGGATCCATCGTGGACGTCAGGATGGAACACTCCGGCCAGACCGTGCGCATCAGCGTTCGCGATTCCGGGCCGGGAGTTCCCGAGGAGTTACTGCCTAAGATTTTCCAGCCGTTTTTTCGCGTGGACGATTCGCGCGACAGCTCCACCGGCGGCGTCGGCTTAGGATTGGCCATCGCGCACCGCGCCATCAGCGTCCATCACGGACGCCTGTGGGCGCAGAACGTGAATCCCGGGTTAAGCGTATGCATTGAGCTTCCCACTCGCCGCGTAATGGTTTTGCAAAGTGGGGCGGTCCCCTGGACTGCAGCCGGCCCCCGGCCGGCTCCGGCGGATGAGGGCATCCCGCGCGGACGAGGGCGTCCGCCCCACAAACGGAAATACCTCGCCGTAATTCCGAAGGTGACGACTTAGCGTCGACACGTATATGGGTGCCTCAGCCCGCCTACTGCACGATCTGGACTTTATCCTGCCAGAACGCGGTTTTCTGTCCCTCCGGATCGAGCACGGTGATCTGGCAGTCGTACTGTCCCGGCTCCAGGCCGCCCAGGGGCACCGTAAACCGCAGAGGCAGGGTCTTCAAGCGCGGGTTGGTTGTGGTGGCCACCTGAATCGGCGCCGTCTCGAAGGCCTTGGTTTGCCCTTTGTAAAACGTAACGAAGGCGACCACGGGCCGCACCGTCTCGGCCGTCTGTTCGTAGGCCTGAAGGTACACGTACATTTCCTTGCTCTTGGAGAACACCCGCGTCACGCTGGGAATCAGTTTCTGGCCGTCCGTCACCAGCGGATTGGCCGTTTCCGCCTTGTCCTTGTCCTTGAGCGCGTTGTAGAGCGCGTCCTTCAAATCCTCGCGCTGGCTGCTCAAGACCACTGAGCTGATGGGAATCCGCTTTTCCTCCTTCATCAGGTTGGGAATGATGTAGGTTTGCTGATAGGTTCCGATTCTTCCCGTCTCGGCGTCGCGAGCCAGGATCTTGACCGTGTACTTGCCCGGAAGCAGCGTGAAGCCCGTGGCGTATTCAATCGGGCGCTTGGCCAGTTCCTGCGCGGTCAGGTCGCTCAGCTTCATATCCACCTTGTCGCGAATATTCTGGACGGTGCTGCCGAAGTCGTCTTTCACTTCGCCGATGAAGTCGATCACGCTGTGCTCGGCGCCGAATCTTTGCTTGGCCAGCGCCAGCTCGCGCCCCGGGATCTTGATCATCATGGGCACGAAATACTCGGCGCGGTTGATCTCGAAGAAATCCATTTCCACCGCGATGGTCAGCTCCGTGATCGGATCGCCGGCCATCAGCGCGTCTTCCAGTTGGCGCTCCTTGTCGGCGGTAGTGAATTTTTTGAAGTCCTTGTTGCCGTAATAACCCAGGCGGTAATCCAGCTTCCCGACATTGTCGCCGCCCACGGTGATCTTGATCTTGCGGAACTTCCCGTCCAGATTCGAATTCTTGCTGTAGTAGCCGATGATGTAATAGCTCGACATCGCCTTTTCGGCGTTCTCGATGCCCTTCTCGAGATCGTTATTGTCGAGCAGGGCCTTGCCGCCCGTGTCCGCCGCCAGCGTCCACAGCGTGTCCTGGGTCTGTTGCAGGCGGGTGCTGAAAGCCATGGCGGTCGCGCCGGTGAAGATGCCATTGCCGCCGGCGCCTCGCTGGGTCGCGTCGCCCATGGGAGGCGTCGCCACCAAACCACGCGAGTCCATCGGCCAGAAGGAGACGCCCGACCGTGCGCACGCGTTTTCGGTGGCGTGCAATTGCGCCTGGTTGTCGATGCCGTTGAGTTGCATGCCGCTGGCGAAATCATCTCACCTTCTTCTCGTTCAGCCCTCCCAGCATCTTGCCGGCGGTTTGCAGGGCCGAAAGCTGCCGGTCCGTGGTGAAGATGTTGAACTCGCTGTCGTCCTGGCCGAAGGCCGCGCCGGTATCGGCGCGGCGGCGTCGTTCTGGTTCTCGCCGAAGCCCTGGCCCTCGCCCACCACGATGGTCTCGATAATGCTTTGCAGCTTGTCCCGCTCGTCGGTGAAATCCGAAGCACCTGCACCGAGGCTCCATCGTACTGCATGATGCCATCAGGTCCGCCGGCGACATCTGGGAGCGGATGAACTTCTCGGCCGCCGACAGCGCGCGCAACTGGTCCGCCTGCGGCATGGAGGTCATGTCGAAGTACAGCACCAGCAGACGCCGGTCGCGATGCGCGACTTCGCCGGGAGCCTCCGGCGCGATCTCCGTGCGCGTCAGCTTGTCCATCGGCGCGACCGCCGCAGGCGCGTCCGGCCGGGTCTGCAGCCCGGGCGTGCGCTCTTGTCCGGCAGATTCTCGTTGTCGCAGGAACTCGACCTTTTGCGGCACCCCGTCCTCGGTGACGTGAAAGTCTTTCTTGGCTGAGCCCCTCCATCGATTTGCCGCTCTTGTCCAGCACCGTGACTTCCTCGGTCACCAGATGCGTGCCGGTGGTGAAGGTGGCCACCGCTCCTCCGGGATTCGCGTTCGTGCCCGGGGCGTTCGAGGGGCTGGCTGCGGCGGCGCCGGGGCCTGCTGTCCGCTAGCGGAAATGAAAATCAGCAGCAGCGATGCCAGGCAGAGCGCGATCTTTACGGAGGACGTTCGCATATCGCAGGAACCTCAATTCTAAAATTAAAACGGAACGTGGTCGGTCATGCTGCGCATGCCGCTGGCCGGATAGATCGCAGTCCCTAATTGCGGACTGCCATAGGTCACGCCATACGAACTGGGGACCGGGTGGTTCAGCGCGTTGGTCGACGCCACGGTCAAAGTCAACGTGGTCCGGTCGTTCATCCGGAACGTGCGCGACATGGAAGCATTCAGCGAAAATTGGTCCGGGCCGGTGATGGAATCCCGCGCCGCGTTGCCGAACACCCCCGGCGCCGGCGCGCCGAATGCCGCCGGATTCAGGGACAGGTCGGAACCAAGGGGAGCGGCGTACAGAGGGGCTCCCGTGAAGTCCGGCCGCAGCGGCCCCACAAATCCGCTGCCGCCCAGGTTCTCGTTGTAGTTGGGGTTCTCCGGCAGACCGGTGCCCCAAACAATGGGAACCAGGAAGGTCCATTCCTTGAGAGCGGCGGCCTTCCATCCGCTGATGAACGTCCCTCCGCCGATGCCCATGCCCGAAGTGTACTGCAATGTGACGTTGACATTTTGGCGTTGATCGAAGGTCGAAAGGCCGCGCTCCCCGCTGAGATCGAGCCAATTCTGCGCCGGGTTCCCCGTCGTCGTCACGTCGTCAATGGCCTTCGCGTAGGTGTATTGCCCCGACGCAGTGAAGCCGGCGTGGAGCCTGCGACGCAACTGGATGAATCCCGCGTTTCGCGTCGAGTTGGCGTTGGAGGTCTCGTACGTGAATCCCACCGGGCAGGACGGGCAGGGGTTCACTCCGCCGTACGCGTAGGTATTGGGATCGAACGCCTGGGTCATATGCGTACCTTTGATCCCAGTGTAGTTCACTACCATCTGCATTCCTCCCGGCAGGTCCTTTTGCACGGAAATCGTCCAGTTCTGCGCGTACCCGACCTTGAAATCGGGGTTGACGGCGAACGAGGTGGTCTGGCTCGAGGGTGAGGGAATGAATCCGTTGGCCAGCGTAAGCGGGTCCGCGGGGCTGTTGTAAACCGTAAAGGAGTTCGACAGCGGCGATTGTTGGTACATGCTCTGCGCGATGGCCGTATAGACCGAGGTGGCGTAGCGCAGGCTGTAGCTCGAACGAACCACCAGCGAAGACCCGGAAATGGGCCTCCACGCCAGACCCAGTTGAGGCTCGAAGGTGCGCCAATCGGGATGGATCAGAGAACTCGGATAGGTCTGCCCCGTCAACGGGCCGACCGGGTCGCTGCCGAGCACCGGCTCAGCCGCCGTGAATCCCGGCGCGATATCCAGGTTCACCAGGCGTCCGTACTTCTCAGTGACCGGCTGGCTGAAGTCCCAGCGCAGACCGCCGTTCAGGGTAAGCGCGGAGTTGACGCGCCAGTCGTCGTTGATCGAGGCGTCATAAGTCGACGGCCCGCAGGTACTTGTCGGCGTTTCCGTAGGCGATATTGGTGCTGTCCGGAACCCCCAGCAGGAAATCCGCGAAATCCGAGCCCGAGCCCGCAATTCCCGGGACCGCGGTCTCCGCGCCCGTGAAATTGAAGTTGCCGCGCGGGTTGGTCTCCCCGAAATAATTAAGCTCCTGCCGGCGGAAATCCGCGCCGAATTTCACCGTGTGGCGGCCGTGGTTCCAGGTGTTCAGGTTGGTGAAGATTCCGGTCTGGGGCCGGTTGAAGTAGGGGTTCCCGGGGTCCGTCAATCCGGCAATTCCGCTTGCGAAAGAGAGATTGGGAGGGCCCCAGTACGTGGGGCTCTGGAGGTTTCCCTCGATTCCCGCCAGACCCGAGACGTTGGCCTGGTTCTCAAAGTTCGAGTAGCTGTGCTGGGCGTAGCGCGTGAACTGGTAAATCAGCTGGCTGCTCATCCGGTTGGTCCACTGGTGGTTCCATTGGGGCTGGATGTTCAAGCCCAGTGTGCTGCCCTTGTCCAGAAATCCGAACACGGTTGGGGTGCTGGTTCGCGTGCTCGTAAATGCGAACGTCCCCAGAATCGAATTCTTCCGGCCGATCTGCTTGTTTACCCGGGAATTGAGGCTTTCTGAATTGGTGGGGTTTACCGTCGGAATCTGGTAGTTGAATATGGTCGAGCCGGTGAAGTTGGGCAGCGGATAGTATTTCAACAGCGCCACGGCCTGCGGGCTGATCTGGCTCCCGGGAATGATATTGCCCTGGAAGGGCAGCAGCGTGGCGGGGTTCAGAATTGGAGTCGTCACGTTGGAAAGGTCGCCATCGCGCTGCGCCTGGGTCGGCACCAGAGCATACAGCGTATTCGGAGTGCGCTGGCGAGTGACCGCAAAATTTATGCCAAAAATGGGCCCATTCCGCAGCAGGTGCGGGATGCGTATCGGACCCTGCACCGAGCCTTGGGCGGTAAACGAAGTAGCCTGCGCCTTAGTCTGAAGCGCGCCGGTTTGCGAAAACGGACGCGCATTCAATTCGGAAAAGGTGATGTTGCCTAAATTGACGGAGTAGGTATAGAGCGACCTGGGTCCGCGCCGGTTATTGCCGAACGCCGGATTCAGCGCGAACGGAGAGGAGCCTCCGTTAACCTGGCTGCCGTTGACCAGGAATCCGTCCGCGGACTGCTGGTTCGCCTCACTGGGTTGATCCGCCGCCGCCGTCGCCGATGTGGCTGCGGGTTGCGCACCCGCCGCGGCCGGCGCTGTCGCCGCCGCTTGAACCTGTGGCTTCGGTTTGGCCGGAGCCGGAGCATTTGGCTTCGCGGGCGCAGCCTGCGCCGGCCGCGCCTCCGTGGCCAGCGCCGGAGTCTGCACCTGAGCCTGTATCTCGCTCAGAGACTTGAGCTTCAAATCCCACGTCGAGGCCGCCCCACCGGGCGCGACCGTGACGTCCTGCTTGAGTGTCGTAAACCCCGACATCTCCACTTGGACGCTCCAGACCCCGTCCGCCAGATCCGGGAAGGAATACATACCCATGCCATCCGTGATGGCCGTGAATTTCTTGTCCCCCTGGGTCGCCGTCACCGTCACGCCCGGTATCGCCAAGCCTCCGAAGGTGACCTGGCCGTGGCTCTCGGAGGCCAGCAACATCGCTGCGCTCAGCCAGCCCGCGGCCAGTAATCTTAGGGTGCCACCGATTTTCATAGGCGGTTCCGTCCGCTCATATCGATACTCATCGCTTTCAAGCTTAGACGCCACTTCGGGTCAATTCGTTCGGCGGATTTACGAAAATTTTCGTTTAGCCCCCCAGCCGCGGGCCTATGTGCTGATTTTTCCCTGATCCGTGCTCATTCTTCACAGATTTACCCTCTTCTTCAGGCGCACCACCTCCTCCAGCCGTTCGATTTCGCGCTTGCTCAGAACTTTGGCCTCCACCATATCGCTGACCAGTTCCTCCACCGAGCCCCGGCAAAAGCGGTCGATAATCTGCCGAACCGCGCGAGCCGCCAGGCTGCGAGCCGATTCCGCAGCGCGATAAATGTAGGCGCGTCCGTCGGACTCATGGTGCAGGCAGCCCTTTTGCTCCAGCCTGCGCAGCAGCGTGCGCACGGTGGTCTCTTTGAGATCGCGTTTCTGCGAAACCCGCTTGTGCACGGCTTCGACCGAACACGATCCGGCCTTCCACACCGCGCTCATGACCTCGTTTTCGAGCTCCGTCAGCGGGGCCCTCACGCGGGCGCCCGAATCACTACGCTTTGTCATGGTACAAAATGTGCCTTGCAGGTTGCGGCAAACGTCAAAGACAGGGTTGGCCGCTGATAAACGCTGATAAACGCAGATCGAAGCAAAGGCTTTCGCATCTTTGAATCCGCGTTCATCCGCGTTCATCGGCGGCCAATAATGCTTTTTCAGCATCCTGCTAGCGGTGATTAGCGGGTGGACCCACGGGGGGTTCTTTTTGGCTTCGTCGAATCCTAGCCGGCCGGCCACGCCGCCGCGAGCACCGCCAGCCCCGCCAGGGCCGCCGTTTCCGCTCGCAGAATCAGAGGCCCCAGCGAAACTCGGGTCCATCCAGCCGCGACGAATGCCGAGCGTTCCTGCTCCGTCCAGCCGCCCTCGGGACCGATCAGCAGCGCGACCGAATCTTCCGCACGCCGATGAGCGGGAGCCGCCGAGGCGATTGTCGCCCCGCCCGGCTCTTCGTCCAGCGCATACCGATACTGCGCGGCTTGCGCGACCGCGTCTTCGAACGCTACTGGCTCGCGCACCTCCGGCAAATGCGCCCGCCGCGATTGCTGGCTGGCTTCGAGCGCGATGCGGCGCCAGCGCTCCACCCGCTTTCTGCGCCGCCCGCTCCAAGCCGCGCTCGCTGCGAGCCGCCTCGAACGGCACGATCTCCGCCACGCCCAGCTCCGTCGCCTTCTCGATCATCCACTCGAAGTGGTCGAACTTCACCAGCGCGGCGCACAGGCGCAGCCGCACGGACGGCGCCGCCGGCGGCAGTTTTTCGAGCAGTGCGAAAACGCACGTGCTCCCTGCGCGCCAGCCTCGACCTCGGCCAGATACACGTCGCGATTGTCGGAGATCTCGTAGCGCCGTCCCGGCCTCCACGCGCAGCACCCGCGTGAGGTGCCGGGCGTCGCTCGCCGTCACAGATTTCCGCATGCCCGTTCCTGACCTGGTCCACAAAAAATCTCCGCCGCATTCGCTATTCTTCTCTCATGATCGCTTATCTGCGGGGCACGCTTCTTGAAAAGCATCCCAACCAGGTCATCGTGGACGTGCACGGCGTCGGCTATGAAGTCACCATCCCCGTTTCCGCGTATTCCTCGCTGCCGGAGAAGGGCGCGGAGGTGCGCCTGCACATCCACACCCACGTCCGCGAAGACGCGCTGCTGCTGTTCGGTTTCGTCACCGCCGCCGACAAGGCCGTATTCGAGAAGCTCATCACAGTGAGCGGCATCGGCCCTACGCTGGCCGTGAAGGCGCTGGGCGGGCTGGCCGCGCCGGAGCTGGCCGCGGCCATTCGCTCCGGCGCGATCGAGCAACTGGTGCGCATTCCCGGCGTCGGCAAGAAAACCGCGGAGCGCATGGTGCTGGAGCTGCGCGACAAGCTCGATCTCGCCGGACTGCCGGCGCGTCCCGACGCCGCTGCGCCCAAGAGCATCCTTCGACGCCAACGAGGAAGACGTGATCTCCGCGCTGATGAATTTCGGCGCGGCGCGCTCCGCCGCCGAAGCCGCGGTGATCAAGGCCAACTCGGCGACCGAGCCGAATGCCTTCGACGCGCTGTTCCGGCGGGCCTGAAGCTGGTCCGTTGAACTAGCAGCCGCGATGGCAGACTCAACTAGAGTTTCATGCCGGATCAGGGCATCGTTTCGGCTTCGCCTGCGCGACGACGAGAAGCAGTTCGAAGCCGCGCTGCGCCCCCACCGCCTGGCCGATTTCACCGGCCAGTCCAAGCTGAAGGAGATCCTCTCCATCGCCATTGAAGCGGCCAAGCAGCGCGGCGAGGCGATGGATCACGTGCTGCTCTACGGCCCGCCCGGCCTGGGCAAGACCACGCTCGCCGGCATCATCGCCTCCGAGCTGGGCGTCGGCATGCAGCAGACCTCCGGCCCGGTGCTGCAGAAGAAGCTCGACCTGGTGGGCATCGTCACCAACATTCAGGAGCGCGAGGTCTTCTTCATCGACGAGATTCACCGTCTGCAGCCCGACGTGGAGGAGATGATTTATTCCGCGCTGGAAGATTTCCGCATGGACATCCTGATCGGCACCGGTCCGGGCGCGCGCACCGTGGCGATGGATATCAAGCGTTTCACGGCCATCGGCGCGACCACGCGCCAGGGTCTGATCAGCGCTCCTCTGCGCGGACGCTTCGGACTGGTGCTGCGCCTGAATCATTACGATCGTGGCGGAGCTGGCGCGCATCGTGCATCCGCTCCGCGCGAGCTGCTGGACGTCGCCGTCGACGCCGAGGGCGCGGAGGAAATCGCGCGCCGCAGCCGCGGCACGCCGCGCATCGCCAACCGCCTGCTGCGCCGGGTTCGCGATTATGCGCAGGTTCGCGCCGCCGGCGATCGACGTGGAAGTGGCGCGCCGCGCGCTCGATCTGCTGGAAGTGGATCCCTACGGCCTGGATGAAATCGACCAGAAGATCATGCGCACATTGCTAGAAAAGCACGGCGGCGGGCCGGTGGGCGTCAACACCATCGCCGCGTCCATTGACGAAGAGGCCGATACCATTGAAGAAGTATATGAGCCTTACCTGATGCAGTTGGGGTTCCTGGATCGCACTCCTCGCGGCCGCGTGGCCACTGAGCGGGCGTTCGAATATTTCCAAGTGCCGCGGCGCTTACGAAGCACGCAGAATACGCTTTTCTGATCCATGAAAACCGTCTATCTTTCCTTAGGCTCCAACGTCGGCGATCGCGAAACCCACCTTGCGCGAGCCCGCGAGCGCCTTGCCACGGAAGATACCCACATCCTGCGCGCTTCCGCCATCTATGAAACCGAGCCGCGCGACTTCCCCGATCAAGCCTGGTTCCTGAATCAGGTGCTGGAGGTCGCCACCAACCTGCTCCCCAAGCAACTGCTGGCCCGCGTGCAGAAAATCGAGCGCGCGCTGGAACGGCTTCCCACCCACCCCAAAGGCCCCCGCACCATCGATATCGACATCCTGTTCTACGGCGATACGATCCTGTCCAATCCGGGTCTGGAAATTCCGCACGCGCGTCTCGCCGACCGCCGCTTCGTGCTGGAGCCTCTGGCGGAGCTAGCGCCGGACCTGCGCCATCCCCGCACCAATGCGACCGTCAAGGAAATGCTCGCGCAGGTGCACAACCAGAAGGTTCAGCGAATCTGACTTTGGTGGGGCGGACGCCCCCGTCCTCGATCGTTCAATGAGCCGAACCCCCTGGTCGCGCCAGCTCGCCTACACGCCCGGCGCAGTGCCGATCATGATGCCGCGCGCGATCCTGCGGGTCGGCCGGCTCCCAACCCAAATCCGGCAGCACGCGCAGGGTATAGGTTCCCGACCCCGCCGCAATCCGCTCCGCGGTGTCGATCCGGAACACATTCCCGTCCGCGGAAAATGTCAGCGAGTTCCCCGCCGCCTCTCCCGCGTTCTTGAACCCCAAAGCCGGATGCGCATGCAGCGAGAGCACGTACCGTCCGCGCCCGGGAACGTACACCCACAGCACCGGCCCGCGAATGGTCTCCGGAAGCGCTGCGACCGCGTCGCGCGTAACTCCGTTGACGCGAAAACGCGGCTGGCTGATCGAGAACTCGGCGTCTTCCGCATAGTAATCGCGTGGAGCTTCCTGGCGCAGGACCATCCGGTCCGCCCTGCCAACGTGAACGTAATCGGCCAGTGTTCTGGAACGATTCGCATACAGCTCAATCCGAACCGAATCCCCGTCCCGCACGATCTGCGGTACCGGATACGTCGCGGGCCCGCGCACTTCCCAGTCCGCCCCGGGGTACACTCCCGCGGGCGTCGGGTCGCTGGAAGGACCGAAGCTCACGCGATACGTTCCGTCGGGAAGCGTCTCCACCGTCGCCGCGTAGCGCACATAGACCTGCCGGAGTCCGTCGCGCACAAAGCGGCGCAGCACCGTCTTTCCTTCCGTCCTGTCGATTCCGGTAAAGCCGGTTTGGACGCTCTCCGCGTATTCCATCGATTCTTCCTCGGCCCAGGTTTCAAAGGCGGCGCACGGCGCGAGGCTAGAGGGGTCTCCGTGGCCGAACCGTCCGGATGGATTTCGATGGGAACCGCGCCGCTGCATTGCGCCTCGGCCTGCGCTCGCTCGCGCTTCGCCAACAGAAGCTGCGCGACCCTACGCGCGTCGGGGTCTATATAGGCCGGCTCTCGGACGTCCGAGGATTTCGCCAGATACGCGACGCTCCCTCCGACCCTGACCCCGGTGCGCGGCGTCCACTGCGCGGCGGCCTGCGCCGCGGCGAGAACGAGACCCGCGGCGAGAACGAGAACCAATCCGGCCAGCTTCACGGCGCGCCTATCACGCCCACAGCCGCCCCGATCATCACCAGCGCGCGGTCCTGAGGATCGGCCGGCATCCACTCCCGATCCGCCAAAACGTGCACGGTATACGTTCCCGATCCGGCCGCGATGCGCTCCGCGGCTTCGATGCGGAAGATGTTCCCGTCCGCGCTGAACTCGAGCGAGTTGCCCGCGGCTTCGCCTGCGTCCTCAAATCCCAAATCGGCGTGGCCGTGCAGCGACAGCACGTACCGGCCGTAGCCGGGAAAGTAGACCCACAGCACCGGCCCGCGAATCGTCTCCGGCATTACGGCGATGGCGTCGCGCGCCAGCATCGCGCCGTTGACCCGCACGCGCGGCCGCGTCACCGCCAGCTCGGCATCGTCGGCGTAATAGTCGTGCGGCGATTCCTTGCGCAATACCAGACGATCCTGTCTGCCGGCGTGGACGTAATCGACCACCCTCCGCGTCGCATTTCCAAGGGTCCCGTTCGAGTACAACTCAATGCGGACCGAGTCCTCGGCCCTCAGCACCTGCGGCGCCGGATA
Source organism: Bryobacterales bacterium (assembly GCA_963765185.1). Lineage (GTDB taxonomy): Bacteria > Acidobacteriota > Terriglobia > Bryobacterales > Bryobacteraceae > Palsa-187. The sequence continues at coordinate 20,651 of CAVXWB010000034.1, read as the reverse complement.
TTTCAAGGGCGAGAACACCTTCCATCCCGCCTTGCCGGACATGTCCGCGCGCGGCTCGGGAGGCCCGAAGCTCAGGCGATAGGTGCCCTCGGGAAGCGTCTCCACTGTAACGGCGTAGCTTGCGTAAATCTGCCGCAGGTCGTCGCGCACAAACCGCTGCAGGACCACCTTGCCTTCGCTCCTCTGCACTCCCGCGACGCCCGTGTTGGCGCTTTCCGCGAAGTCTGAGGTCGCCTGCTCGGCCCAGGCTTCGAACGTAACGCAGGGTCTCTGGGAGCCGCCCGCACCCGTAACGTTCAAAACCGCCGAGCCGTCCGCGCGCGTAATGACGATAGTGGCCGGGCTTGCCTTCCCTGCGCTATCCGTAAGGGAAATGCTGATCGGTGTACCATCCCGCACGTCGCCTGAATCTTCCAGGTACGTTACGCTGCTGCCCAGCCTGTGCCCGTGCACGAACCCGGATTGCGCCGCCGCCGGGACCGCGGCCGCAATCAAAAGAAACCCTGCCAGCTTCACGCAAGCATACACGTCTACCATTATCTCAGAGGCCGCTCTCGGACCCCGCGTCATTATGAAACGCTGAGCGTATGGATACTCAGACGCGCGGTCGGCGGTGTGGCGCAAACACTCGTGTTTGCCGCGTCCGCACTCCTGCGGACGCCACACGCAAAGTGCGCGCGCCACAACATGCTGCCTTCATTCATAGCGCAGCGCCACGGTCGGGTCCACGCGCACGGCTCTCCGGGTCGGCACCAGGCACGCGAACAGCGCCACCAGGGTCAGCAGCAGCGAAACGCCTCCGAACGTCGCGGGGTCCGTCGCCGTGACGCCGTAGAGCGAGCTCTGAATCACCCGCGTCAGCGCCAACGACCCAGCCAGGCCCAACCCCACTCCGATGGCGATCAGGATCAGCGCCTGGCGGACTACCAGCGCCAGCACGTCCCCTCCGCCCGCGCCCAGCGCCATGCGGATGCCGATTTCACGCGTCCGCTCCGCCACCGAGTACGCCATCACGCCATAGATGCCGATGGCCGCCAGCACGAGCCGCGATCACGCCGAAAATCCCCAGCAGCAGAATGTACAACCGCAGATACTGCACCTGCTGATCCAGATTCTGCTCCACCGTGCGCAGGTTCGCGGCGGGCTTGTTGGGGTCCACCTCGGCCGCGGCATGCCGCACCGCCGGAATCAGGCTTAGCGGATCTCCCGTGGTGCGCAGCACGAAGATCATAGCCGCGCGATCGTTCCAGTACGGACCCAGCCAGCGCGGCGTCTGCTGGCGGTGCGGCACGTACAGCACCGGACCCTCCTGCTTCTGCATGCGGTCGCCGATCGTGTCGCCCACCACGGCGATAATCTCGCGCGGCTTCTCGTTCGGCACGAAATCCAGCATGACGCGCTTGCCCAGCGGATCTTCCGTGGGGAAAAATCGCTTCGCGAAAGTCTGGCTGACGATCGCCACCGGCGGCGCGGCGGCCGTGTCCTGCGCGTTGAAGTCCCTTCCGCGCAGAATGGGAATTTTCATGCCCGAATGGCGAAATAGCTGGACACATTGACGTTGTTCCGTTGATCCGGATGGCCCACGGGAACCTTCCTCACCACCACCAGACGGTCCGGGTCGGTGAACGCCAGCGGCCGCAGCAGAGTGCCGTTGATCAGGCTGAAGATCACCGTGTTCGCGCCGATGCCCAAGGCCAGCGACAACGCCGCCACCGCGGTGAGCCCCGGCTTCTTCAGCAGCATCTGGAAACCGTGCAGCAAGTCCTGCCACAGAGAGGTCATGGTAGATATACGCGATCCGCCGGTTTTTGTTTCCTCGGAATCTTAGTCTCGGTCCCCTGGAACCCAGCGCCTGAGATACTATCGGACAGACATGGCCAAGGAACCTGTTATCCGCGCCCTGACGATCCAAAATCTCCTGTCATTCGGCGAGGAGCCAACGACGATAGAGCTGCGTCCCCTGAATGTCCTCATTGGTCCAAATGGCTCCGGAAAATCGAACCTGATCGAGGTCCTCGGTCTTTTGCAGAACGCCCCCGATGACCTAGCAAGGGCGATTAGTAAGGGCGGCCCGATTGATGAATGGCTCTGGAAGGGAGCTAAGTCCAGGGTGCCTCCTAGCGCGTTGATCGAGGCGATCGTTAGCCCCGCAAGTGGCGGGATGGCCCTGCAATATCGACTGTCGTTTACCAAAGGTCCCGGCTACCGGTTCGAAATTACGGACGAGCGAATTGAGGACACGCGGCCCAGCGTGTACTACCAGCGTCCGGACGGGCGATTGACGCCCACCGGCGAGCACAGCTTCCAGCTTGAGATAATCCACCCTCAGGCGTCAATCCTCTCCCGGCGCAAGGATTCCGAACACTACCCGGAGACGACTCATGTGGGCGAAGTGTTTGCGAATTTCCGGCTCTATCGCGACTGGGAATTCGGCGCCCACGCCGAAGTTCGGGAACCGTGCGACGCCAGCCTGCCCATCGAATACCTCGAGGAGGACTATTCAAACCTCGGCGTAGTGCTCAACCGCCTTCTCGGCGTGCCCTCCGTCAAGGATCAGATTCTAGCCGCTCTCCGGGTGTTCTACGAGGACACCAAAGACCTTCGCACCGCCATTGAGGGAGGCAGAGTCCAAACGCGTCTCGAGGAAAAACATCTCAACGCAACGATTCCGCTCGTTCGAATGTCCGACGGAACCTTGCGCTGGCTCACCCTCCTCGCAATACTGCTGAATCCCGATCCGCCCTCGCTTGTCTGCATCGAAGAGCCAGAGCTGGGTCTTCACCCCGATATGATCCCCGAGCTAACCAAACTACTGGTTGACGCCTCAACGCGAATGCAGCTCATCATCACCACACATTCGGACCGGATCATCGAGGAATTGACGGACACGCCGGAAGCGGTGATTGTTTGCGAAAAGGAAAATGGGGCCTCGAAATTCCGACGTCTCGACGGACGGCAACTGTCATCATGGCTTAAAGAGTACAGTCTTGGAGAGCTCTGGACGAAGGGGCAGCTTGGGGGCACGCGCTGGTGAAGGTTTGCGTGTACGTCGAGGGCGGCGGCCCCAACGCCAAGCTCCAAGCCGCAACCGCGTGTCGTAAGGCGTTCCGCGAGTTCTTTGGAAAAGTCCTGGGCGACAAACCAAAACCCAAGATCGTCGCGTCCGGCAGCCGCGACGAGGCGTACCGTGACTTCTGCCGGTCATTGGAAAACGACGCCGATACCTTCGCGGTACTGCTGGTCGACTCCGAAGATCCAGTGGTTGCCGGCAGGACCGCCGCGGAACACTTACAGGATCGTGAAAAGCACTGGACGACTCCGATGCCGGATGGACAAGTTCATCTCATGGTCCAGTGTATGGAATCCTGGTTCCTCGCGGACAAAAAGGCTCTGGCGAAGTACTACGGGGACAAGTTCAAGGCGGCTGCGCTGCCTCAAAACCCCAGGATCGAAGAAATCTCCAAGCGGGATGTCATGAAAGGCATGGAGGGCGCGACCAAGACGACGGAGACGAAGGCGGCCTACCACAAGACGAAGCACGGCTTCGAACTGCTGGAGCGGATCGATCCCTTGGCGGTGAGACAAGCATCGCCGTTCGCCGACGCCCTAATCCAGCTTCTTCTCGCAAAATTGGCGTAGAGGTGGATGCATCACGTTCCCTGTTGGCGTAGGGGTTGGGCACGCGATCCGCCGGATTTTGTTTCCCGGAATTATGCGCGCTTCGGCTCGCCGTCGGCCGTGGCGATCAGTTCTTTCGGAACCAGAAGGATCACCGGCAGGATCAGGGCATAAACAGCGGTGATCGCGATCACACAGTAGAGGAATCCGTGCGCCGGGCTGCTGTTGTAGATCCATGCGCCCAGGACGTCGCTGCCGCGCTGGGCCAGTATGAAAACGCCGTCAACCAGCATCATGAGGGTTCCCTGGAGTCCCGCCGGACAGGATCTCATCGCCAGATCGAAGTATGCCGCCGTCGCAACGCCCCCCATCAGACCAATGGGCGCCGCCATTACCACAGCGAGGCTGGCGGAATGGATGAGCGCCAGCGGAATCATCTGCGGCACCGCGACAACCGTCCCCCACCACAGCAGTTTGTCGAGCGATACCTTCTTGCATAAATAGCCATACAGCAGAAACGTCGGAAGGAAGGAGACCGCGAAGACGGCAAGATAATACGCATAGATGGCGTCGGAGGCGTGCAGCTCATTCGTGAGATAGAATTGCAGCGGTGTATTCGCCCCAGGCGCGAAGTTCCATAGGAACATGATCAAAATTGCTGGATAAACTGCCTTGTGCCGCACCAGGCGCTTGACATCTCCCGCGAAGTCTATGCCTCTGGCTTGCGGCTGGTCATAGGCGTGGGTGAAAACCGACCGGGGCTTCAGCAGGCCCAAGCAGGCTAACAGCGCAGCCAGAGTCGCCAGCAAAAGAAAGGTTTGTTTCGGCGACATGTGCTCGGATATATATCCGGACGCGAGTGCCCCCACGGCGTAAGGGGTGTTCGAGAAAATGTTCCAAAGGGTGCTCAGACGCCCGGTCATAAGGTCTTCCTGGCCGATCAGCGTGATCAGCCCTTGATAGGCCGCCATGCTGAATCGGAACGACACCATCACCAGCAACATCCCGGCCAGCAGCCCGAAGTAGGTGAGGCGCGAGGCCGCCATCCAAATGAAGACGGCTGCGGTCGCGGCTCCAAAGATCAGGAAGTAGCCGCGGTCCCGCAATCGAAACGGGCTCCACAGGTCTCGCGTCAGGCCAAAGAGAAAACCAAAGTACACGGGGATAGCGGTCAGCAGCCGGAACGTGGCAATCTGGTTCGCCGGCGCACGCAGCTGGTTTTTCAGCATGTACGTGGTCGTAATGTCGGCCAGGTAGCCTTGCGGCGTAACCAGATAGACGATCAACGTCAGCGCGCCAAAGTACAGGAAGATTTGGCCCGTCTTCGGCGCTGCGGGGTTGACGGAAGCTGTGGACAAGCCATCATCTTAATACAACGGCCGATTTGCTCGGGCCGGTCACTTCAGAAGTTCCAGCAAATCCTCCGTCTTCAACCCAGGATCGGTCTCCACGTTCGCTACCGCTTTGGCGCGTCTCCGGCCGGAAGGCTCTCCGGAATCTTCGACTCCCGCGCGATGCGCCCGCTCTCGCCTTCCTCCAGCGTCAGGCGGTTGATCGCCAGAGTCTGCCCCAGCATCTGGTCCAGGCTTACGCGGGCGTGCGCGTACGCGCCCCGCGCCGACACTTCCGCGCTCTGCGCCGCCACCAGCGCGCGCTGCGCCAGCACGATGTTGTCGATGCTCGACGATCCGAAGCTGAACTTGTCCTGCTCGGCCTGCAGCAGTTGCTCCTGGAGCTCCCTCGCGCTGACCGCCGCCTCGTACCCGGCGCGCGCCTGCTTCAGCGCGACCACCTGATTGGAAATGTCGGCCGTAATCTGGTTCCGCTTCCTCTGCGAGCTGAGCGCGGTCTGCTGCAATTGCAGTTGATCGATCCCGGAATCGCTCTGCGCCGACCGGTTGTTGAGAGGAGCCGTCATGTACACGCCGGCGTACTGGGTGGGATAGTCGCGGCGGAGCACCTGCCCGAACCCGGTCCCCAGCCCGCCCGCCGCGCCGGAATTCCAGGTCCCCGCGAACGCAACCCCGGTCGGCAGCAGAGGATTGGTCGTTCCCACTGAGCGGATCTCCGCGTTCTCCTGGTTGATGCGGTCGACAGCCAGATCCGGCCGGGACGCCATGGCCTTCGCCACCAGCTCGCGCAGCGGCGGCAATTCCTCCGCCGCGGGAACTTCGATGCGGTCCAGGGGCACGATCCGCGCTGCTTCCAGCACCGGATCTTCGACGCGGCTGATCGCCTGTTTCAGCGGCTGCTCGCTCTGCTGCTCCAGCATCTGCGCCAGCGCCAGCGCCTGGCGTTGGCTGGCCAGCTGCGCGTCGGCGCGGGAAGTCTGATAACCCGCCAGGGTGCCCAGCCGGACCCTCGCCCGGGTGTCGTCGTCGAATTTCTGCGCGATCTGCAGCGACTGCTCGGCCGAGCGCACCGATTCATTGGCGCTGACCACGTTCCAGTACAGATTGAGAACGTTCGCCGCCATATCCAGCAATTGCGACCGGAAGGATTCCTGCGCCGCTTCCACGTTGTTTTTCCCTTCCCGGATCAGATACGTGTTGGCGGCCAGCCCCGCGCCTTGGAAAAACCTCTGATACACTTGCGCCTGCACCCTCGGGTACATCGAGGGATTGATATAGTCGCCCGGCGAATTCTCGTTGAGGTAGTTCTCAGCCTGCGTCAACTGGATCTGCCCGCCCGTCGCCAGACCCTGCGTAAGCTGCGTCTGGTAGACGCGTGTATTGTCCACCAGCCCCACCGTCTCGCTCACCGACAGAACCGGCTGAGGAATCGTCACGTGCGAAAAAGTGGAGGAACTGGTCAGCACCGGATCGTAACTGGGCACCTGGAGCCCGATTTGCTGGATCTGATTGTTTTAAGTTCCGCCTCCGCCTCCGCCTCCGCGCTCCGGACGCCTGACCGGCGCTTTCCTCGGTGCCGATAACGCCCTGGCCGCTCGCTACCGCGCCCACCTGCACACTGTTCGCGGGCGCACCGCGCAGCGCTCCGCCGCCCTCCAGGCGCTGCAAGGTCCAGGCCACCTGCAACGGCTCGTAACGCTGCACCTCCAGATCCAGGTTGTTCTCCACCGCCAGCGCCAGCGCATCCTGCGCCGTCAGATACAGCTGCCCGGCGCGAATCAGATCGTGCAGCCGGGAGGAATTCGCCAGACGCACGGGAGGAACCACCGGTGCGATGTAAGGCCGCGCGATGGCAGGCCCGCGCGAGGCTCCCGAGCCCGGCTTGGGACCGAGCGATTGGTCCTGCGCCCACACCCGCATGCCGCTGAATTGCAGCAACACGCATACCAACGCTCGCCGTGGGGCGGGTCCCCTGACCCGCGCGCGACCCCCTGGTCGCGCTCCCGTCATGTTTTTCATCGCGCGCCCCCTTGCGGCTCCGGAAGCACCGCCGGTAACGTCGATTCCCTGGCTACGCTCCCCGCAATCGCCTCCTCCATCGAAATGTGATTCACCTCCAGCGTCTGCCCCATGGCGACGTCGAAATCGATCCGCGGCGTGCGTGTAGTTGGCCATGGCCTGCACCTCGTCGGTCTGATCCTGCACCAGTCCTTCTGCGCCTGAATCACCAGGGTGGTGTCCGGCATCTGGCCGAAATTGAAGCGGTTCTGCTCGGCCTGGCCAGCGTCTCTTCCGCCAGAACGCGCGTATTCACCGCGGATTCGTAGCGCAGCCGCGCCTGCTGCAATCCCATCACCGCGTTCTTCACGTCCACGCGCACCTGGTTCTCCGGCCCGTTTGCATCCGCAATTCGTCCTGCCGGAGCCGGAGCAGATCCTCGGCCACGTAGTCAGCCTGCGCCACGCGGTTGCGAATCGGGATGCTGAACGAAAAGCCCGGCGGAGTAATTGGGAAAATTGCGCCGCAGCTCCTGCAGCCAGAACCGTCCCTTCGCCGCCCGAGTAGTAACCCGCCGGGCACCCGCCGCACACCTGCATCCCGGCCAATCCGTTGTTGGTGAGCGCCGGCGAACGCGCTCAGGCTGGGCAGCAGACCGTTGCGGTCGCCGGCTTCCATGATCTTGCTGCTGGCCAGGTTGATGTTGCTCTGCTGCAGCTCCGGCCGCTGCGCCAGCGCTTGCGCGATCAGTTCGCTCACCGGCTTCAGGTCCTCCGTCTTGGGGACTTCGATCTGGTCGAGCGGGATGATGTGCACGTCGTCCAGCCAGGCGACTGGACGCGCCGTTGCGGCTGAGCGCGTTCTTGAGCACGGTTTCCTGCTGCGCCACGTGAGTCTGCGATTGCAGCAGATCTTCCTTGCCGCGCGCGACACCTCCGCGGCCGCGCGGGTCACTTCAATGCGCGGCAACGTTCCCAGCTCCGCCTGGCTGCGGTTGTCGTCGTACAGCTTTTGCGCCACCTCCAGCGCCCGCTGCTTCAAGCGCACGTCCTGGTCGAAGCTCACCAGGTCCCAGTACAGATCCAGCACCGCGGAGACGGTGGTGATCACCTGCATCTTCATTTGCAGATCGGTCGACCTTCAGGTTGTTCTTGGCCACGCTTGATATCGCGCCTGTTGACCGCCGGGCTCAACCCCTGCAACAACGGTTGCGTGACGCTCAGGTTGACCGTCCCGGCCGTGTTGGGGTTCAAAATATAATACGGGCTGTTGACCAGCGAACGGTGCTGTTCACGCTGACCGAAACGCTGGTGTTGGTAATGAATTGCTGGGAATAACCGAAACTGTAATATCGCTGTCGTTGGTCAGCGATGGCGTTCCCACCGCACCAGTATCGGTCTCCAGCGTGGTTGATTGGCCAATTGCACGTGCGCCGGTAAAGTTCGGATCGAGGCCCGGCAGCGGCGGACCGACCTGCGCCAGCACGGTGCCAATCGGCTGCCACGCCCGCTCCCCCCGCCAGCCCCGCTGCCGCTGATGCCCGCCGTGCTCACGCTCTGCGGCCCTTCCAGAACCGGGCTGTCGACCGTGGCGCAGAATGTTGCCGGACTCCGGCGCGCCGCAACACTTCGCGCGCCAGAAACGGCCCATAGCGCTGGATGGCGATGTCCAGATTGTTTTCGAGCGCCAGCGCGATTACGTCCTGCGCGCCCAGATACAGATTCCCGGAGCGCACCAGCGCATCCAGGCGCGGCGAATCCTCCAGCCTGGCCGGCGACACGCGCCGCTTCTCCAAGTGGAAGGGCTTCAAAATCGGGCCAACGAAGCGGGGCGGTTTGGGAGTTTCAATCGAGACTTCGGGGGATTGCGCCAGACCGGAAAGGGCCGCAATCAGAATGAAAGGCAGGATTTGAGGAATGCCTCGAGGAATGCTTCTTGGCGTGCTCATGTTGTTTCGATTCTACTGATCGAAGCAAGCCGCCTGCCAGTGTTTGGGCTGTAGCAATCTCCAAGAGGGACAAGCATATAGACGGTTCCGCGCGAGGCTCCATCGGCCTCCGCTGTTCGCTTGTGGGACGAAGATCGTTCGAAAGCGCGCTAAGCTGGAGAATTCGTATGAGTCAACAGTCCACTGTTCTTGTCACCGGCGGAGCCGGCTACATCGGCTCGCACACCGCCAAGCTGCTCGCGCGCGCCGGCCATCGCGTGGTGGTCTACGACAACCTGAGCCGCGGCCATCGCTGGGCCGTGCGCTGGGGGCCGTTCGAGGAGGGCGACCTGCTCGATCGGGACCGCCTGCGCCGCGTCCTCGCCGAACATCGCATCGACTCCGTGGTGCATTTCGCCGCTTTCGCCTTGGTGGGCGAGTCCATGCAGGAGCCCGAGTTGTATTTCCACAACAACGTCGAAGGCAGCTTGAGCCTGCTCGACGCCATGCGCTCGACCGGCGTCCGCCGCATCGTGTTTTCCTCCACCTGCGCCATATACGGAACTCCTGAGGTCGTTCCGATCACCGAAGACAATCCCAAGGCGCCTGCGAATCCTTACGGCGACTCCAAGCTGATGGTGGAGAAAATGCTGCATTGGGAGGGCGTCTGTCACGGTTTGCAGTGGATGGCTCTGCGCTACTTCAACGCCGCCGGCTGCGATGCGGAGGGCGAAACCGGCGAAACGCACGAACCCGAAACGCACCTGATTCCGTCGCTGCTCGACGCTGCGCTGGGCCGCCGCCCCGCCTGCCCTCTCTTCGGCGACGATTACCCGACGCCCGATGGCACCTGCATCCGCGACTACATCCACGTGACCGACCTGGCGGACGCGCACATCCGCGCGCTGCGGCATCTGGAAAACGGCGGCGCAAGCCTGCCGCTGAACCTCGGCACCGGCGACGGCTACTCGGTGAACCAGATTCTGGCCGCGGCCGAAGCCGTCATCGGGCGTCCGATTCCGGTGGAGCGGCAACCCCGGCGACCCGGCGACCCTCCCAGCTTAGTCGCCGATCCGCGGCGCGCCTTCACGATACTCGGCTGGAAACCCACGCACTCCTCGATCGAAAACATTTTGGCAACTGCGTGGGCGTGGAGTTCGCGAAAGAACAGCTAAGCTAACGCATCGCGTCCGTCGCCCGCGTCGCGCAGTGGGGCTCCAAGGCGGCTAATATTTGAGAGTGCGTGATGAAATTCAACCCACACTGGCGCGCCAATTGGGAAATATCGGCGTGGTCCTTGTGGTAAACGTTCTATTCTTTTGGCAGTGGCGCCATCCCTTCGTACTATTTACTTCGCACGTTGCCAATGAGATTAGCGGATGGTTCTTAGCACTCGGCCTCCCCTGGCTGATTGCCGTGCAGATCTTCCTGCTGCGGCGAAGGTGGGCGCGGGCTCTCGCGATCGGGCTGTGTGTGCCGCTACTGCTTTACTCCGCCGTGGCCGCCTTCGGAATGGTGATCACCAGTGACACCACCTTCGACCGAATCGCGGAGACGAAATGGAGAGGGTCGGCGGTGCGGCTGTATCGCGCGAGCGGGGGCGCGACGGGAGACTTTGGCGTAGTCATTCGACAGGAGCGAGCCATCTTCCCGGGCGTCCTGCTCGTCCGGACCCTGGACGATTTTTATCACTGCCATTCATTAGACGCCGTCGGCAGCGGTGAAGGAGTCCAGATTGAAGATAAACGATCGGATTGCGACGCGTTCCCCGGCCAGCAGAAAAGCTACAGGTTGAAGTCGTTCGTTTATTTTTGAATCGGGTCCCGCGGCGGATCTGGAATTCTCCCCTCCGGGTGTTTCCCCGCGTACCAGATCACAGCCGTCCTGGTGCGCTCGTCAGGCTTGTAATACAGCCGATCTCCCGCGCCGATTTCATAGCACCAATGGCCTGAATACTTCGCATGCCTGAGCGGGAAGCAGCGTCCCGGCTTTCTGGCAACGGCGTCTCTTGCAAGCCAGTCATAAGCGTTGGCGGCGTTCGCGCGCGTGTTCTGACACAACTGCTCCCATCCTTTGAGCACCCTCTTGTTATACGCCGTCAGCGTCCATAGTTGGGTGGTCTGCGCTTCTCTCCGCGGGTTCGACAGTTCCAGGATCGAGCCATCGGGCTCATCTGTCGGAGATGGCAAGCCCTGCCTCCGCGGCTACGGATCGTGGATCTGGAAGAGGCGACTCCTCAGCCGGCTCACCCATCGCTTCTTCGTAAACGCCGCTCATCGCAACCAGGGCGCTTTCGTGCCACTCAAGAATGATCGCGTTCACGGAATCCCAATCACCCGTCTCGCGGAGCGCCGATGCGGAGGCCACCAACACCTCACGCAGCATTTTCTTCAGATCTGAAGCGTCAAACGCCTTGAGCCAGAGCAAGGCGCTGGGAGGCGCGTTCTGTTCGATGACGCAGAGCGCGCCCTCGATTAAATCCAGGGTCGGACCAAACTGCGACACTGCCTTGATCAGCTCAGCGGCCTGCTCGCGCTTAAGCAACGCGAACTGCTCCCCGTTGCGAGAGATCGTAACCGGAGCCTTGCGCGCATGATTGAGAACCTCACCCGCACGCCGATTCAGGTCCGTGGTAGTAAAGAGTTCGTCGGCGAATAGATTGAGGGAATCTATGTTCATTCCTACGTATGATTATACGTAGTTTCTTCCGCCAGGGTGTACCCCGCCGCCACGGCGTCGTTCCGGAACATCTTCACCGTGTCGAGCGAAAACTCGTCCAGGTCCTTGCCCAGCGTCGGCAGCTTCTTCAGCAGGTCGTGCGTCACGGTGATGATGTGGCACCCCAGCGTATCGGCCTGCACGATGTTGAATAACTCCCGGGGGCTGGCCCAGATCAGCTCGATTTGCGGATGCGCGCGCATGCGGCCCAGGGCGGCGCACATCAGCGGCAGAGGATCGCAGCCGGCGTCGGCCACGCGCCCGGCGAAAATCGAAAGATAACTCGGCGGACCATCCTCTAAAGACGGCAGCACCGCGTCCACCTGATCCAGAGTCATCATCGCCGTGACGTTCACCTTGACGCCCTGGCGCGCCAATCGCCCCACCAGCGCGGCCGAGCTCTGCCGCCGCGTGTTGGTGATCGGAATCTTCACGTACACGTTCTTGCCCCAGCTGGAAATGCGCAGGGCCTGCCGTTCCATTTCATCGAAATCGTCGGAAAAGACTTCGAAAGAGAACGGCATGTCCGGAATCTGCTCCAGTAAATCGCGGCAAAAGCGTTCGTAATTCTTCACGCCGGCCTGGCGCATCAGAGTGGGATTGGTGGTGAATCCCTGGATCAACGGATTGCGCGCCAGCTCCAGAATGGACGCCGTATCGGCTCCGTCGGCGAAAAGTTTCACGCGCAGCGAGCGTAATTTGGAAGTGCTCGGATCGGAGAGCGCCAGATCCAGCATCTTCAGATCGGGCGTCTTCAGATCAAACATGGCAGGGCGTCTCCCGCATCGCGACCTCGAAAGCCTGGCGGGCGGGGCCGATTTCCTCGACAATGCGCACAGCCGCGTCGCGCAAGCTCCGCACGTAGACGAACGGAGCCTGCGGACGCTGCTCGCGGTAGTTGTAGTCGATGAACATGGCGCGGCAGCCGGCGCGCTGCCCGGCTTCGACGTCGCGCCAGCGGTCGCCGACGAAGTAGCTGGCGGCCAGGTCGATGCCCCACTCGCTCGCGGCTTCCTGCAGCAGACCCGGCTTGGGCTTGCGGCAAGCGCATTCCGCGGCGTCGTCATGCGGGCACACCTTCACGCCGCTCAGACGCAGATACTGCCGCAGATGCTCGTGAATCGCGGAAACTTCCTGCGCGTCGGCCTGGCCGCGGGCGATGTCCGGCTGGTTCGTCACCAGGATCAGCAGGAACCCGGCCTCGCGCAGGCTGCGGCACGCCTCGCGAACTCCGGGGAGAATACGCACGCCGGCGAGCCCGGCGGGCGGATACGGTTTCCCGTCGCGCAGAACCACGCGGTTGATGACTCCGTCCCGATCCAGAAACACAGCCCGCCGCGTCATAGTTTGCCCTCCTTCGCGTCTTCAAGAAGCGCCCGCATGGATACGCACAAAGCCTGCCGCGAGGTCCGCTGGCAGGTCCAGCCCAGGCTTTTGATGCGGTCCGTGTTCAGCCGCACCACCGGAACATCGCCCTTCCAGCCGCGGTCGCCTCCGGCGTATTCAAAACCCACGCTCCCCGGCTCCAGGCCAGCCACTTCCACGGCCAGCTTCGCGATCTCCGTCACGGTGATGTAGTCGCCTGTGGCGACGTTGTATACCTGGAAATCGGTTTCGAATGGCTTCGCCGGAGTCCGGTGCGCCAGCAACACCGCGTTGACCACGTCGTAGACGTGAATGTAGCTTTTACTCTGCGACCCGTCGCCCAGAATCCGCAGGCGCATGGGATCGTCCAGCAGCCTGCGCACGAAATCGAAACCCACGCCGTGCGTCTGCCGCGGACCCACCACGTTGCCAAAGCGGAAGACGCGCGCGGTCAAACCGAACATGGCGCAGTAGGACGCGATCAGGGCCTCGCCTGCGAGCTTGCTCGCGCCATAGGTCGATACGGGCTGCATCGGAGCGTAATTCTCGGCGGCCTCGGTCTCGCCCAGGTCGCCGTAGACGCCGCTGCCGGAGGCATAAAGCAATCGCGGCACGCCGGTGACGCGCATGGCCTCCACCACCTGCTGCGTGAGAAACGTGCCTTCGCGAAAATCGATATCGGGTTCGATCGCCGCGCGCGCGATGTCGGGGTTGGACGCCAGATGAATCACCGCGTCGTGCCCAAGCCCATCCACACCGAGCATGGCTTCTCGCAGCGCGCCGAAATCCTTCACGTCGCCCCGCACTACCCGCAGACGCGGGTCGCCCATGTGCTGTGCGTAATGCCACTCCCGCCCGGAGGAGAAATTATCGTACAGCGTCACGGCTTCCGTCGCCGGATCGGCGAACAGGCGGTCCGTGAAATGACTGCCGATGAAGCCCGCGCCGCCGGCCAGAAAATAGCGGCGGGAATTCACTTCACCGACTCCCACTTGGTGCGCTCGCGCTGTAGCAAGGGATGGCTGACCAGCAGATGCCAGACCACCGCGCACAGACCTTCGGTGTGCGGCGTGACACGCTCGGCCGATGCCGTGGGAATCACCACGCAGGTTTCCGCGGCCTGGCGCGTGAAACCCCCGTCGCGCCCGACGATGCCGAAGATGCGCGCCCCCGCTTTCGACGCGGTCTCGAGCGCCCTGACAATATTCACGGAAATGTTCTTTTCGCGATTTCCGCCGCCCACGGAAAACACCAGCACTCCGTCGCGAGCGCGAATTCGGGAGCCTTCCAGCCAGCCTGCGAAGCACGCATCCCAGCCTTCGTCGTTGACGCGCGCGGTAAGCTCGCTGACATTATCGGTGGGGGCGTAGGCCTCAAAACCGCAGATTTTGCGGAAGTCGTTTACGGCGTGGCCGGCGTGCCCGGCGGAGCCTCCCACGCCCAAAATGAACAGGCGTCCGCCGCCTTGGCGAACGGCGTTGAGGCCGGCGGCCATGCGTTCGATCTCTTGCGGGTCCAGGCGCCGGAGGATGTCGATGGATTCGGAAAGAAACGTCTCGGCGAAGGATAAACTTGGCGACGACCCTCCGAGAGCCGTCGCCAGATTCGCCAAGTCCAGATGAGCGAGGCCCGAATTTTCCAAGCCAGGTTCTACCCTCTCACTCGCCGCCGGCGTTTCCGCAGCGATTTGCGCAGGGCTCGATTGCTTGAGTTGTGCCGCCACCCTAACTCTAATTTCGGCAGCACCCAGTTGAATCTATAGCCTGCTTTATACGCTGGTTTTAGGCGTCGCGCGGTCCGGGCCAACGCGCCGCCGCCACGATCTGCCAGCCCCACGGCGAGCCCAGCACGTTCAAGGAGAACAGCGGGCGAAATAGCGCCATGACTGCCGTTGCCAAGGGACTCGAACCGCTCTGCGTATCGGCGATCAGCCGTTTCCCTCGAGAGATGACTACCAGCCGGTACAGATTGAAAAACGGAAAGCCGGCAGTGGTGGCCAGTTCGACGTCGAAACCGGAGGACGTCAGCAGCGCACGCAGCTGGGCGGGCGTGAAGTGCCGGCGGTGACCGATGTGACGGTCGAACTCAGACTGAGGGCCGCCCGGCACGGTCACGATCAGCAGACATCCGGGGGCCAGATATTCGGATGCGTTCTTGAGAAGCAGCGCGGGGTCGTCGAGGTGCTCCAGCACTTCGGCGCAGACGGCGAACTGAGCCCAACCGGCGAGCGGGCCGGGATCGCCGGGCTCGATCAGATTGCGCTGGACGAAGCGAGCGCCGGGGACTTTGCGTGACGCCACCTGGATGCCGGTCGCGCTGAAATCGAGCCCCGCGATTTCAGACTCGGGAAACATGCGGCCGAGGTCGCGCGCCAGATCGCCCTGGCCGCAGCCGATGTCGAGAATGCGCGCCGCGCCCAGGCAGCGGTGGCTGCGCAGCAGCTTACAGGCGATCTGGCGGCGGTAGCGCTGCGCGGGATTTTGCTCGGTGATGTCGGCTTTGTCGTGCCAATGCCGGTCCCAATCGTCCTGGGCCACTGGAAGGCGAGAGTCGATCATGGTTGCGCTCCCTTCTCCGAATAAACGGTCAGCCGGGGAGGGTTCTGGTCCGGGTCCAGCAGCCAGGCTTGGCGGTCGGGTTGGCGGCTGCGATAATACTCGATCAGTTCCCGGTCGTTCGACGAGTCCATGGCGCGAGCCCACACGGTTTGCGAGCCGTCGATATCGGCGTGGTTCCAGACCCACTCCTGGTGCGGGCTGTGTCCGGGGGCGTAGCGCACCAGCACCAGTTGACGGCCGGGCATGTGCGCCAGCTTCTGCTCGATCGAGTTTCGGGCGGAGGCGAATGGCGGCCCGGTCGTGCCCCCGCCATGGGCAACCGTCGAGACGTCCATCGCGAATTGATAGCCGAACAGGGCGACGAAGAACACCGCCACCGCTGTTCCCAATGGCTTGCCCGCCGGACGCCAGCCATGCAGGCGAGACAGCGTCTGCAGGAAGCGGACATACAGCAAGCCGGCGATGGGTGCGACGTAGTGGAGCAGGAAGCCGCTCAAAGGGAGGATCGCAACGGCGAAAAACACCAGCAGCAGGAAAACCGCGGCGCGCTCCTCGATGGTTTTCAGACGGTAGGGCCAAAACAGGGGAGCAATCAGCAGCGGCCAGAATCCGAAGAAAAAATCATACATTTGGGAAGCTCTGGCGAGCGCCGCGTTGACCGGGTCGTTGTGCGCGCCCCGCCACTGATCCACGTGCCAGACCGCGAACAGGTCGTGGATCACGGCATGGCGGTACACGGGCTCCGGCTGCAAAGGCACGAACGCAAAGTTGGACGCCATTACGTATTGCTTGTCGTAGAGCGCGTGCGGCATGGTCAACGCACTGCCCGTAAGGCGCTGGTTCAGATAAACCACGGCCCCAAGCGAGATCAGGAGAATGGCCGCGGCGGGGATCGCGCTGCGAATGCATTGCTTGCGGAAATCGGTGGTGAATTTCCGCCACACCCAAGCCAGCACGCTCAGCGCCGCCATGCCCAGAACCGCGCCCTCCCACGGGCGCGAATGCATCAGGATGGCAAGCCCCAGGGCGAACGTGACCAGGTGTGCGGATTGTCTTCGACGCCAGATGCGCGGCAGTGCTCCCAGCACCAGAGCCCCGCCGATGGCCGCGACCGCTCCGCCCCAATAGGAATTCATCCAGTAGGTGAAAATGCCCACGTGCATCATGAACAGCAGCCCGCCCAGGAAAGCCAGGTTGGGCGTCAGCCATCCTTGAAACATCCAGCAGATTGCCGCGCACATGAATCCAGCCGATAGAAACACGCCAGCCCAGGGGACGCCGAAGCACTTTTGGCCGAACGCGAGGACCAGTCCCTGCAGCGGCGGATACTTGGAGGCATAGACGGGCTGCATCAATTCATGGAAGGTTTCGAAGTGCTGCCACATGGGATGCGGCGGATTGGCCACGCGGCCGGAAGCGAACGTATCGGCCGCCAGCAGATAGCTGAATTCGTCGTGAAAGGCCGGGAGAGGCGGCGGATACCAGGGCAGCAGCGCGGCGCGGATTCCCAGCGTCAGACACAGCAGCACGGCGCACGCCAGCAGCTCGCGGCGGGCGATCCATGCATAGGCGTGAAAGAGCCGGTAGATCGCGGCATAAGGACTCTTGGAGGCGGCTGGAGACAGCGAGGCCGGCCGAGCCGTCGAGATCAAGTTCGCGTCGTTCATGGCAGAGACTCCTCTCCATAAGGGGCGAGGCGCGGAGGGGTTTGGTCCGCATCCAGCATCCACACCTGGCGGTCGGGTTGGAGGCCGCGATAATACTCGATCAGCTCCCGGTCGGTGACGGGTCGATGGCGCGAGCCCACACCGTCTGCGAACCGTCGATATCGGCGCGGTTCCAAACCCATTCTTCAAGCGGGTTGTGGTCCGGCGCGTAGCGCACCAGCACCAGTTGACGGCCGGGTTTGTGCGCCAGCTGCTGGGCCATCGAGTTGCGGGCTGCCGCGAACGGCCATGCGGCCATGCCTCCGTGGGCGAGCAGCGAGAGACTGATCGCGAACTGAAAGCCAAACAGCGCGACGAAGAAGACCGCTGCCGCCGCGCCCACGGGTTGGCCCGCGGGACGCCACGCTTGCAATCGCGCGAGCGTTTGGAGGAAGCGAACATACAGCAGGCCGGCGACCGGTGCGGCGTAGTGGATGTTGAGAACCGTTAAAGGAAAGATCGCGACGACGAGAAACACCACCAGGAGAAAAGCCGTGGCGCGCTCCTCGAAGGTCTTCAGACGGTAGGGCCACAACAGCGGAGGAATCAACAATGGCCACAATCCGAAGAAGAAATCGTAGATATCGGAAGACCTGCCCAGCACTGCGGCGAGAGGGTCCCGGCGTGTGGTGCGCCAGATCTTCGTGAAGACGCCTTGCTCGCCTGTGTAGAAATCGAGGCCCGGGTGGTGGGCGTACAGCGGCTCCGGACCCAAAGGCAGAAACGCGAAGAGCGGCGCCCTCAGGTACTGCTTGTCGTAGAGTGCATGCGGCATGGTCAAAGGACTGCCGGTGATGCGGTAGTTCAGATACGCCACCGCGCCGAAAGAGACCAGGAGAATCGCGATCGCCGGCACTGCGCTGCGGACGCATCGCGCGCGGAGATCGGGAGTAAATCGGCGCCCGGCCCACCCAGCACGCCCAGCGCCGATGCCCAGAACTGCTCCCTCCCACGGGCGGGAATGCATCAGAATGGCGAGCCCTAAGGCGAAGGTGATCAAGTGCCCGGCTTGCGCTTGACGCCAGATGCGCGGCAGCGCTCCCAGCACCAGAGCTCCGCCGATGGCGGCGACGGCTCCGCCCCAGTAGGAGTTCATCCAGTAGCTGAAAATGCCTACGCGAAGCATGAATAGCAGCCCGCCCAGCAGCGCCAGATTGGGCGTCACCCAACCTTGCAGCATCCAGCACACGGCCGCGCACATCAGGCCGGCGGATAGATAAACGCCGGCCCACGGCGCATGGAAGAACTTCTGGCCGAAGGCCAGGACCAGACCTTGCAGCGGCGGAAATTGAGTGCCGTACGTCCGGCCGCATTAATTCAACGAAGGTCTCGAAGTGCTGCCACATGGGGTGCGGCGGATTGGCCACACGGCCGGAGGCGTAGGTATCCGCGTTCAGTAAATAACCGAACTCGTCGTGAACGCCGGGCAGAGGCGGCGGATACAGGGCAGCAGCGCGGCGCGGATTCCCAGCGTCAGAAACAGCACCGAAGCGCACGCCAGCAGCTTGCGGCGAGCGATCCATTCATACGCGTGAAAAGAGCCGGGTGAGAGCGCCAACCGGACGCTCTACGAGGGCTGCGGAAGGCGGTGCGGATATCATGGCTGAGGGTCCTTGAGAGACAAAAATGGGGACACCATAGCCTGTCCCGCCTCCGACGATTGCCGGCAGCACGCGGTTTCCCCTGCGGGGACAGGCAATAATGTCCCCATTTTTGGCGGGGCGGAATAGGGAGTGAGCCGGAGCGGAGTTGCGTCGGGCTCAGCCAGCCAGACATGACGATCGCGAAAATAGTCGAGGAACGGTGCGTCCTCGGCTGGGCCCATCTCGCGGCCCAGATCACGCGCGACGAATCGATATCGGCGTGATTGTAGACCCATTCTCCTGCGGATTGTGGCCGGGCTGGTAGCGCACCAGCACCAGTTGGCCTCCGGGGAGATTGGCAAGATCGCGGTCCACGGCATCGCGCGCCGCGCCGAAGCGGGCGCCGCGTTCGGCCAGGACCGTGCTGAAACTGTCGCGGCCGGGGGCGAAGGGCACGGGATCGTGGCCGCCGCGCGCGAGGCCAATCGCGCTGTTCAAAAACGCGAAGACGAACAGCGCGGGGATGGAAGCGGCAAGTAGCGGTCCGAACGGCTTTCTCCAGGCGCTCAACCGCTTCAGAGATTGCAGGAATCGCAAATAGAAGACGCCCGAGAACCCAGCGGCGTAGTGCGGCAGCACTCCGATCAGGGGCGCGAGCGATACGAGACAGACTGCCAGAAGCCCTGCGCAGACGCGTTCCTCCGCGGTCTTCAGAGCGAACGGCGAAAGCAGCAGAGGAATGGCGATGGGCCAGAAGCCGAAAAAGAAATCGCTCAGGAGCGTAAGCTCTTGGCGAGAAATTGCATGCCCGGGTTGGCGCGGGCATCCTTCCACTGATCCACTTTCCAGCGGGCCCAGAAGTCGCGCATGACGGCGTGGCGATACGCGTGTTCCCGGTGGAGAGGCAACAGGAAAAACATGGAGGCCATGCCATATTGCCGGTCATGGGCCTGATAGGGCAGGAAAGCGCATTGCCGGTGACGCGGTAGTCGTTCTAGGCGATTGCGGCGCAGGCCAGCGCTAGGATCAGAAGCGCGGGAATCGCGGCGCGGAAGCGGGGTCTTGCGGATTTACGCAGGAGCCACGCCGAGAATCGCGGCGCTCGAAATCGCCAGCACGGCTGGTGTCGAGGGCGCGAGAGCATCAGCACGGAAATGCCGACGGCTGAGGTGAGGGCGTGGCCGAACCGGGCGTTTCCAAGCTCGCGGCTGCGCCAGATCCGCGCCATCGCGCCCAAAGCCAGAGCGCCGCCGATAGCCGGGATCGCTCCGCCTTCATAGGAGCCATCCAGTAGCTCAAGACGCCGATGCGCAGGGCGAAGAGGAACGCACCCAGCAGAGCCCATTGGCGCTGATCCAGCCTTGGAGCATCCAGCAGACAGCGGCGCACATCAGCGCGGTGGTGAGCAGGACTCCGATCCATGCTGGATGAGGGGCTTGGTGAAAGAACTTCTCGCCGAAGGCCAGCGCTATCCCTTGCAGAGGCTGATATTTGGAGGCGTAGGCGGACTGCTGCATTTCCTGGAAGGTTTCGGAACGCTGCCAGAAAGGGCGCGAAGGATCGGCCAGCCGGCCATGGGCGTAGACGTCCCCGGCCAGCAGATACTGAACTCGTCATGAATGACGGGTTTCGGGACCGGCAGCCAGGGAAGCAGCCCGACGCGGAGGACCAGCGTCAGCAATGCGATCGAGGCGCAGGCCCACACCTGGCGGCGCCGCTAGAGACTGATAGGCGTGGAACAGGCGCAGTACGCCTGTTCGCTCCAGGCTTCCACATCCTTACACGTCGGTTCAGGTATGAACTTTGAACATTTTTGCCCGTTTCTC
>CAVXWB010000033.1:0-19277 GCA_963765185.1 Bryobacterales bacterium | reverse complement strand
GCATCGTACTGGCGGAGTGTCCGGACATGCTGCAACAGTTCGCTCAATATCTGGGCGACCAGGAAACCCAGCCTGGCCATGCCGGTGTTTAAGCTCGCGTTGACGCGGAGATATCGTCACGGACGCAGACGCTAACCCATGAACGCCCTGGTGTGGATCTGGGCGCAATTCCAGATCGCTGCGCCCGGCTTTGTGGATCACCGAGCTCACCGCGCCGCGGAGGAAATCCCTGCTGCGCTGAGGCGTGCGCCTTGGCGGGCTGAACGCGCAACGGCGCATGCGCATGGATGTGAGAATAGGAGCGATGCGAACCACCATTGAGATGAAGCCGGAGCATCGCGCGCGCATCCTCGAACTGGCCGCCCGCAGAGGTGACAAGGGCATATCGACGGTCGTGGCCGAGGCATTGGAGCTCTACCTCGAAACCCAGGCAGGACGAGCCGATGCGATCCGGAGCGCTCTTCGGCTGAAGGGCTCGATCAGCGAGACGGAAGCTGCCGCGCTGTCGACTCAAACCCGGAAACTACGGGCAAACTATCGACTACCTCGCACTTCGAACGGGTTCCAGGTATAGGCCTCGCGTGAGCCGGACGTCGCTCGCTGGCGCTAATGAAAAACACGCCGGGCAATTATGTCGAAGTGGAAGTTGTGATCTCTTAAGTAGGGGATATTAACACTGATGAGACAATTTTGCGGCGTCGCGTTGGCCCTGCTGCTCACCGCAGTTATCTCGACCCCGCAACAGCGCGCTGGCGGAGGCTCCGTTACCGGCACGATTTTATGTGAGGACACCAGACAACCGGCTCGGCGGGCGGATGTTTTTCTGCTGGAGCCGGTAGATCCAAGCCTGCGCTTCTTCCCTCCGGGCGGGGGCTTCGCCGCGAAAACCGCCATCGACGGTTCGTTTTCCATTTCGAATGTTACGCCTGGCGAATACTACGTAATCGCACTATATCCGGGCTACATCTCCGCGCGGGAGTATATCTTCCCCGGAGCAATGGCACCCGAGGCGACCGGCCTTCGCGATCCGCTGCCGTCATTTGTGCAGCGCATTTCAGTTGAGCCAGGCGGCGCCGAGCATGTCGAGATTCAGTTGAAGCGAGGGGGGGCCATCAGTGGCGTCGTAACGTATAGCGATGGAGTCCCCGTGCCCTATATGGCGCTAAATCCGAAGATTAAGATGCCCAACGGTACTTTTGCGGATGGGAGCTCAGGGGCGTTCCACGCCGACGGCGCCGGCAACTACCGGATTGATGGATTGCCGGACGGCTCGTACTCGCTGCTTGCCGCGCAGGCCGACGGACCGCGGGTCGCGGTCTTTGGAGGCGCTCATGTCGACGGGGGCGGATGGATCATGTTTGCGGGAGGCGGAATGCGGCCCAGCAGCGCCCGCATAATAACCGTGGCCGCCCCGAAGGAGTACACGGGAGTGAACATCGTAATTCCGCTAGCCGGCGTTTACAGCGTGGGCGGAAATGTGGTCGCGAAGGATGGGCACCGCTTGAATCACGGTCTGGTTCGTCTCTATCCCGCAGGGGAGCCACGTTTCCCTCTCGCGGCTGCGCTGGCGGCGGACGGAACCTTTCAATTCCGCAGAATTCCGCCAGATACGTATACGGTTCGGGTGGAGGACGCGAGCGATTGGAAGCTGGTCAAGGAACAGCCAACGCTTGTACAGAGTTTCGGCAGTGCATCCGCGAACGTAACCGTCGCGGACGCCGATCTTGAAAACATATCCATCGTCGTGTCGGCCGCCCAGTAAATTTACTGCTTGCGGATGCTGATGCCCAGCTCGCGCAATTGCCGCTCCGGCACCTCCGCCGGAGCCTCGCACATCAGGTCGGTGCCCTTGGCGGTCTTGGGGAACGGAATCACTTCGCGGATGGAGGTTTCCCCGGCACAGAATCATCACCAGACGGTCCAGGCCCAGCGCGATGCCTCCGTGCGGCGGCGCGCCGTATTCCAGAGCCTCCAGCAGGAAGCCGAAGCGCTTCTTAGCCTCTTCTTCGGTGAAGCTCAACGCCGAAAAAACTTTCGACTGCACGTCGCGGCGATGAATACGAATCGAGCCCGAGCCCAGCTCCATCGCCGTTCAGCACCAGGTCGTAGGATTTGGCGCGGCAGTGCGCCGGATCGGAGGTCAGCTTCTCGATGATCCTCGTCGTGCACCGAAGTGAAAGGATGGTGCGCCGCGTTCCAGCGGTTCTCTTCCTCATCCCATTCGAACATCGGGAAGTCCACCACCCACAGGAACTGGAAATTTTGCCAGTCCAGCAGCTTGTGGCGGTCGTTGTATTTCTGCGCGGCGTGCAGGCGCAGTTGCCCGCAAGCCATGCAGAACGCTTTCCTCGGGGCGCTGCCCTTTCGGTTCGCCGGCCCATCCGGCCAGGAGCAGTAAATCCTCTTCCCCGCGCCGCGTACGCTTGCGAACCTCGGCCATCGCCTCCGGAAAATCGCGATCCAGGCGCTTCACGTCGTCATAGACGCGCAGACCGCGCTCGTTCCCGGCGGCCTTCAGGTCGTCGCGCTCCTTGCGCGAAAGCGCGCCGGTCTTCGGAATCACGATGGCCACCAGAGGAAGCCTTCCGGCGTCAGCCCCTGCCCGGCGAACAAATCCTCGACGCAATGAAACGGCGGAATCCGCAGATCAGGTTTGTCGCTGCCGTAGCTGCGCATCGCTTGCGCGTAGGTCAGCCGCGGGAACTTCGCGGGCACGCGTAATCCCGCCACCTTGCATACCGCGCCGATCAAGCGGCTCGATGGCTTCGTAGATGCGCTCCTGCTGCGGGAAGGACATCTCCAGATCGATCTGGGTGAACTCCGGCTGGCGGTCGGCGCGCAGATCCTCGTCGCGGAAGCAGCGCACGATCTGGAAATATTTCTCGAATCCCGCGATCATCAGAAGCTGCTTGAAGATCTGCGGCGATTGCGGCAGCGCGTAAAAATGTGCCGGGATTGACGCGGCTGGGCACCAGGTAATCGCGCGCGCCCTCCGGAGTGGAGCGCGTCATGAACGGCGTCTCGATCTCCAGGAATCCCATGCCCGTCAGCACCTCGCGCACCGCGAAGGCGATCTTCGAGCGCAGGATAATATTGCGCTGCATGTGCGGCCGCCGCAGGTCCACGTAGCGGTATTTGAGCCGCGCGTCTTCCTTCACGTCCACGGCCTCTTCCATGGGAAACGGAGGCGTGCGCGATTCGTTCAGAATCCATAGCTTCTCGGCCAACACTTCCACTTCGCCGGTCGCGAGTGAAGGATTGATGGTCTCCTTGGTGCGCAGCGTCACCGGCCCTTCGACGGCGATCACGTATTCCGACGAGAGCTGTTCGGCCTTGGCCAGCACGGTCCGGTCGCCGTCGGCGCGGAAGACGATTTGCGTGACGCCTTCGCGATCCCTCAGATTGACGAACAGCACCCCGCCATGATCGCGGCGGCGATGCACCCAGCCCATCAGCACGGCGCGTCTACCGGCATCGGAGGCGCGCAGCTCGCCGCAGTTATGCGTGCGGCGAAGCTCGCCCAAAAAATCCAGCGCTACTTGTTCAGGCATTTTTTCACTTGTTCCAAAAGTTCCCCGGCGGGAACGGTCCACTGCTGCGACTTGGTCATGTCCTTGATCGATACGGCGCCCGCCGCCACTTCGCTTTCTCCGCAAATAATCGCAACCCGTGCGTTCAATTTGTTGGCGATTTCGAAAACCCTTTTGAGTTTTCCCTCAGCTCACCTCGACCCGGATGCCGGCGCCGCGAAGCTCCGCCGCGGCGGAGATCGCCGCGTTGCGGGTGGCCACGCCTTCCGTGAACGTCGACCATCACCGCAGGATCGGCCGCCGGGATGACGCGCCCCTCCACCGACATCACCAGCCGGTCTTCGCCCATCGAGAATCCCACGCCCGGCGCGGGAATCTTCGAGCCGATGCTTTCCGCCAGCCCGTCATACCGCCCGCCGGCCAGCACGGTATTCTGCGAACCCAAGCCGCGAATGCGTCATCTCGAAGGTGGTGCGCATGTAGTAGTCCAGCCCGCGCACCAGCCTCGGCCGGACTTCGTACGCGATTCCGCGATGATCCAGAACGCTCCGCACCGCCGCAAAATGCGCCGCGCACTTCGCATCCAAGATGATCCAGAATCGACGGCAGAGTTTCAATGATAGGCTGGTCTTCGGGCACCTTGCAATCCAGCACGCGCAGAGGATTGGTCACGGCCCGGCGCTGGCAATCCCCGCACATCGCAGGCGCGCATCTCGGCCAGTTGTCCCGCAGCAATTCCACGAACGCGGGCCGGCAATCCGGACAGCCCACCGAATTGATCAGCACCTGGAATCCTTCGAGCCCGGAGCGGCGCAGAATGTCCACGCTCATCTCGATCACCTCGGCGTCCACCAGCTGGCGATTCCGAGCCGATCGCCTCCGCGCCGATCTGGAAAAACTGCCGGTAGCGGCCCTTCTGCGGACGCTCCCGCCGGAACATCGGGCCCATGTAGTACAGCTTCTTGATGCCCGGGAAGCTGGTCCATGCGGTGTTCGATGTAGGCGCGCATCACCGAAGCCGTGGCTTCCGGCCGCAGCGTGACGGAGCTGCCGTCCGATCCTCGAAGGTGTACATCTCCTTGCCGACGATGTCTGTCTCGGCTCCCACGCCGCGCGTAAAAAGTCCCGTTTCTTCCAGAATCGGCGTGCGGATCTCGTTGTAGTTGTAGGCCCGGAAAACCCCGCGAGCCACGCTCTCCACGTGGTTCCAGACGGCGCTCGAGGGCGGGAGAATGTCCCGCATGCCTTTGACTGCGCGGATGTTCATCTTTGCTCTTCCAGATACTCTCTGCGCGCGCATGACGTAGTTCTTGCAGTTCATGCGGAACCGCTCCTGTTCCTCTTCAGTCACCGGGCGCTTCGGTTTGGCGGGAACGCCCATGGCCAGCATGCCGGCGGGGATCTCCGCGCCCTCGGGAACCAGGGCCCCGGCCGCGACCACCGCGCCTTTGCCGATGCTGCGCGCCGTTCAGCACAATCGCTCCGATGCCGATCAGCACCTCATCTTCCACCGATGCAGCCGTGCAGCACCGCCATGTGCCCCACCGTCACGCGATTGCCGATAATGGCCGGAAATTGCGCGTCGGTGTGCACCACGGTTCCGTCCTGAATGCTGGTTTCGTCCCCGATCTGAATCGGCGAGATATCGCCGCGCAAGGTGGCCGACGGCCACACGCTGGACCGTTCACCGATGATCACGTCGCCAATGACAGCCGCGCCCGGATCGACATAGGCGGAGGGGGCGACACGGGGCCAAACACCGCGAAAACTGCGAAGCATAAAAGAGGGTGAAAGTCTATGCTAGCAGATGCGGGTATGCTCAAGTTATGGGGAGAGTGCTCGTCTGGCTGGCCGCCGCCGGCGCGTTTTGGGGCGCGGACCAGACCCAGGCCATGCTGGCCCGGGTTTCCGAGGAAGCCGACGCATTCCGCCGCATCGCCCCCTCGCTGCTGGGCCATGAAACGCTGGAACAGAAAGCCCGCAAGCCGCAGCCGCGCTTCCGCCCGCGTGTCGGCAATAACGCGAGGCTGCCTCCGGTGACGGTATGGCAGGACCGCCAGGTCGTCTCCGAATACGGCTTTGTCAACTTTGGCCGGCGAGACCGGAGACTCTGCACGAACTGCGCAAGGTCATCTCCGTCGACGGCCTCCCGTCGACGCCAAGAAGGGCGAGGAATCCTTGGCCAGGATCATCTCCCTGAAGGACGATCAGCGTGAAAGAGAGCTGCTCAAGGAGTTCGAAAAATATGGCCTGGTAGGCGCGGTCATGGACTTCGGACCGCTTCTGATGCTGTTCACGCCGCGCGAGATCGAGCACTACGAGTTCTCTCTGAAGGGTCCGCAGTTGCTGGGCGCGACCAAGGCTCTGGTGTTTCACTACGCCCAGATCGATGGGCCGGAGTTGCTGAGCGTATTCGAGACCTCCTCCGGCGGAAAACCCAAGCGGATGAAAGTGCAAGGCGAGATCTGGGTGCGCGCGGACAATTTTCTCCCCGTCAGGATCACCGTGGGGGTGGGGGAAGGCCAGGGCGCCAAAACCGTTCGGGAGGAGGCATCGGTCGATTATTCTCCCACGGCTTTTGGAACGCTGGCGCCTTCCGCGGTGGATCACAAGGAGCTGCGGGGAGGCCAATTGGTGGTCCAAAACTCCTTTCTTTATAGCGATTTCCATAAGTTCGGCGCGGACGCGGAAATCCAGTTTGGAACAGGCCAGTCTGGAACCAAGAAGTGAGTGGCGATCCTCCCCTGTTTGTATATTTACACGGGTTCGCTTCCAGTCCCGAATCCAACAAAGCGCAATTCTTCCGGAAACGATTTGCGGAAAAGGGTTTGGATTTGCAGATCCCCAGCCTCGACGGAGGCGATTTCACTCACCTCACCATCACCGGCCAACTGCAAATCCTGGATGCCGAGGTCGCCGGCCGGCCCTGCGTCCTGATCGGGTCAAGCATGGGAGGGTATCTGGCGGCGCTCTATGCGGCCCGGCACGCCAACATCGTGAAGCTGGTTTTGCTCGCTCCGGCGCTGCACTTCCCGAGCCGCTGGCGGGCTCGCTATGCCTCTGAGGAACTGGAGCGCTGGCAGCGGGAAGGCTCCGTCCCCGTCTTCCATTATGGCTACAAACGGGAGATCCCTCTCGGCTACCAGCTCCTGGAGGACTCCCGAAACTATGAAGACGAGCCGGAGTTCACCCAGCCCGTCCTGGTGCTGCACGGAAGCCGGGATACGGTCGTACCTGGCTCGATTTCCATAGGCTACGCGGCCCGGCATCCCAATGTCATCTTGCGGTTTTTCGATTCCGGCCACGAGTTGACCGACGTCCTCGAGGGCCTGTGGGAAGAGACCGCGGCTTTCCTATCCCCTTTCCTATCCCTGTGATAAAATCTAGGCAGGGCGAAGGACCCGGTTCTGGTAACCGAACGTGTACCGGAAAACGTCAGTTGCAATGAGGCATAGGATGCACTTTAGGATTGCCGAAACTAGGCGGGGGTAGAAGCGTGCCGAACGAAGTAACACCAGACTCACTTAAACTCGACCCAAAATTCCACGTGCCGGAAGAGAATCCCGACATCCATTTGCAGCGCCTGCTGGCGCCGCAGGACTTGGATGAACCCTTCTACAAGAGCATTGCCAAGACCATCCAGAACATCATTCATCCTCCTCCCCCACTGCCGCCTCTGGTGCTCACATCGAAGCCGGTGGACCCCTCTGAGCTGAAAGGTCTAAACGGGTTGTACGCCGGAAACGAGACCCGCGCGGGAATCGGATCGGTGCTGGTGCACGTTGCCGTGATCGCGCTGCTGATCTTCCTGGGCTCGCTCAAGCCCGTGCAGAAGGCGGTCAAAGAGATGACCACGCTGATTCTTCCGGCTGAGCCTCTGAAGCCGGTGGAGAACAAGGGCGGTGGTGGCGGCGGCGCGCGTCAGCCCATGGTGAAGAAAGCGGAGCTGCCCAAACCGGCGCGGCAATTCGTGGCTCCGACGGAGCCCGTTCAAACCAAGCTCGCGGCTCCCATTTCGGTGAACGCGGATCTTCCGGATATTACTCCCACCGACGTCGGAAACCTGACCGGGTTGACGGCCATGGCCGGCGCGGGATCGGGCGCGGGATTTGGAAACGGCAAGGGCGGCGGAATCGGAAACGGCAATGGGAACGGCGTGGGGAACGGATCGGGCGGAGGCTCCGGCGGCGGCGTGTATCGTCCCGGCGGCGGCGTCACCAACCCGAGGCCCATCTACAGGCCTGAGCCGCAGTATTCCGAGGAAGCCCGCAAGGCCAAGTGGCAAGGCTCCGTGCTGCTTTCCCTGGTGGTGGATGAGAACGGCAAGCCGATCAACATCAAAGTGCTTCGGCCGCTGGGCTTGGGCTTGGACGAGAAAGCCATCGAAGCCGTGTCGCAGTGGAAATTCGAACCTGGTAAGAAGGACGGCAAGCCTGTCGCCGTCGCGGCTCAAATCGAAGTCACCTTCCGGCTGCTGTAGTATCTGCGAAAAGTAGCGCCGCGAAAAACGGGGACACTATTGCCTGTCCCGCACCGGAAAGCTGATGCTTATCGCTTGCTAGAGGCGGGACAGGCTATGGTGTCCCCCGCTTTTCGCCTCCACAGCACTGCTCCCGCAACACTGATAGCATGATCTGAGATGCTATCTTTCCCGGAACACCGCCGCGGCGGACGCGGGCGCTGGATTGCCTTGGCGGCGGTGGTGATCCTGCTGCTGGTATTCGGGCGATCCCTCTGCTCTCTCATCATCGACTATCTGTGGTGGCGCGAGATGGGGCAAGTCTCCACCTGGTTTCGCGCCTCGGCCTATCTCTACGCGACGAATATAGCCGAGTGGCTGATCGCCTTCCTGGTGCTGTGGATCGGCCACGCGCGCGGCCTGAAGTACGCGGGCGTCCGGGTGCGCGACAATCGCCTGTACTCGCGCGTGGTCACCCTCGCGCTGGCCGTGGTGGCGCTGGTCATCGCGGCTTCTTCGATGAACGGCTGGATCGTGGCCCGCTACGTCGCCGGCAGCGGCGTCGCGTCTACGTGGATCGACCCGGTCTTCGGCCACTCCCTCAGCTTCTACTTCTTCGAGCTTCCCTTTTATAGCGGAGCCGTGGGGTTTCTGGAAGCCCTGGCGATTGCGGGCGCGCTGGCCTACTATCTCACGGCGCGAGGCTGGCAGATCCGCCGCGAATTTCCCGAATTTGCCAACGCCGGCCGCCTCGACATGGATAGCCTGAAGAATCTGGGACGCCTGGAAACCGGAATGCTGCAAGCGCTGATGGCCGGATTCCTGATCGCCCTGGCGGTGAATTTCTGGCTGGACCGGTATGAGCTGCTGTATTCCGATCACGGCAATCTGCTGGTGGGCATCGACTACATCCAGCAGAACATCAGCCTGCCCTTGCAGTATGTAAAAGCCGGAGCGGCGATTCTGGCGGCGATTCTGGTGCTGGTGCGCTTGCGGCGCTGGGCTCTGGCCTGCGCCATCGTGCTGGTATTCGACGTGGCCATTCCTCCGCTGGTGAGCAGCCTGTACGTGAAGCCCAATGAGCTGTTGCTGGAAAAGCCGTATCTTCAGCGCCACATCGAGGCCACGCGCTCCGCCTTCGGCCTGGCTCATAATGTTCGCGAAACCCAATTCGATGCGCACAAGGATGGGCGCATCGACTTCACGCGCAATCAGGCCATGCTCGACAACGTACGGCTGTGGGACTGGCGCGCGTTTCACGACACTCTCAGCCAGACCCAGCCTCTGCGCCCCTACGCCTACGCCGATACCGACGTGGACCGTTATACCATCGACGGCAAGCTGCGCCAGACCCTGCTGGCGCCTCGCGAGATGGACTTGAACCAGTTGGGCGAGGCCCAGAATAGCTGGATCAATTCGAGCACCACCTACACGCACGGCTACGGGCTGGTGCTGGCGGAGGCCAGCCGCATCTCCCCCACCGGACTTCCCGAACTGCTCATCCGCGACGCGCCGGCGCAGGTGGAGACGCCCAGCCTCAAACTCACCCGCCCCGAGATCTACTTCGGCGAAAATTCGCATGAGCCCGTGTTTGCGCCCACCAAGCAGCTGGAATTCAATTACCCGGCCACGCCCGACGTCAAGATTCACTACGACGGCAAGGGCGGCTTCTCCATCGCCTCACTGGCGCTGCGGACCGTGGCCGCGATCGCCGAAGGCGACTGGAATATTTTCCTCTCCGACGCCATCACGGAGGATAGCCGCATGCTGATCCATCGCAAGGTGCTCGACCGCGTGGGCACTCTGGCCGAATTCGTGCGCTGGGACCCCGACCCTTACCTGGTGATCACCGAGAGCGGACGCCTGGAGTGGATCGCGGACGGCTACATGACCAGCGACGCGCATCCCTATTCGCGCGAGGTGCAGCCGCAGGATGAGGAGCCGTTCAACTATATCCGCAATTCGGTCAAGGCCACCGTGGACGCCTACGACGGCACCGTGCACCTGTACGTCTTCGATGCCGAGGACCCGCTGATTCAGGCCTACCAGCGCCTGTTCCCGGATTTGTTCCTGCCCGCCTCCGCCATGCCCGCGGATCTGCGCGCGCACACGCGCTCGCCGGAGGGGTTGTTCCGCATTCAGGCCGAAGTGTACCGCACCTACCACATGCGCGATCCCGAGTCGTTCTACAATCGCGCGGAGTTGTGGGACCTGGCCACGTCCGCGGAAGCCCAGGCAGCCGGCGGCGGAACGCAGAGCGTTACGCCGGTCTACATGGTGATGACGCTGCCCGGGGAAGCGGCTCCTGAGTTTGTCCTGACCATCTCCTATACGCCGCGCGGCAAGCAGAACCTGATCGCGGTGATGGTGGCGCGCTGCGACGGCGAGCATCTGGGCGAAGTCGTGTTCCTGGAGCTGCCCAAGCAGGAGATCATTCCGGGGCCTTTGCAGATCGACGCGCTGGTGAATCAGGATCAGGTCATCTCCAAGGATCTGACCCTGTGGGGCCAGTTGGGATCGTCGGTGCTGCGTCCTCCCATTCTGGTTCTGCCCATCGACCAAACCTTCCTGTACGTCGCGCCGATCTTCATCCAGGCCAAGGAGGCGCGCATGCCGCAGTTGCAGAAAGTGGCGCTGGCCATGGGCAGCACGCTGGTGTACGAAGATTCCTACGAAAAGGCGCTGGCGAGCCTGGAAGCGATTCAATCCGGGCGTCCGCTGACCTCCCCTACCCGGCAGTCGGCTACGGAAACCAACCTTGCGCAACCGTCCAATGCCCCCGCTGCGCCCGCGCAGCCGGCAGCGTCAGCATCCGTGGGTTCCGCCGACGCCCGGCTGAACGAGATCCGCGCGCATTTCGAGCGCTACAAGCAGCTCTCCGCCCAGGGCAAGTTAGCGGAGGCGGGCAAGGAACTGGAAGCCATCGAGGCTGCCGCGAAGAAATAGACTGGGCCGTTCAACCACGCATCGTCGGCGTTCCTTCTTCGGCGTGCGGGATATTGAAGAACTCCAGGAATTTGCGATGCGAGTGGGGCGGCTTCGTCTCCGCGGCCCTTCCCTCCGGGCTGGGCGCGAGCGCGTGCGCCAGATTCAAAATGCTCTGGCCGAGATCCGTGTCGTGGGCTACCGGCGACGCGTCCAGGATCGAGCTCTGAACGCCCCTGTAGTCGTTGCGAAACCGGTACGTGATGGGCAGGCCCACCATGACAGCGACCTGCTCGTCTCCCAATTTACTCGAAAACTTCCGATTCAGAAGCAGGCTCACTCGCTCCTCCAGGCCGAGCTCCTGCAGACGCCGCAATCTGGCGGCGGCCAGGTACAGCGGAACCACCTCCGGCGTGGTCACCAGGAAGATTCGGCGGGACTCCCTCATCAGGGCCACCGAAAATTCATCCATACTGCTGGGGAGATCGGCGCAGATGACTTCATACTGCGCCCGCGCTGCGGTGAGAACCCGCTGTAAGCCTTGCTCGTCCATCCGCGGCGGAGGGTCCAGCCGGCCTGCGTGCAGCACCTCCAGCTTCCCCCAATGGCCCGCCATCTGCGACCACAAATCCTCATCCAGATTGCCTGCATGATTCACGGCGTCGACGATCGAGGCGCTCAGCCCCAGCTTGAGCAGGAACTGGATGGCGCCCGCGGCCAGATCGCAATCGAGCAGCAGAGTGCGCGTGTTCATTTCTTCGGCCAGCGCGCAGCTGGTGCTGAGCGCGATGGTGGTGGTTCCCACGCCCGGCTTGGCGGGAAGAAACGTGTACAGGTCCGACAGCCGGATGCGCGCCAGCGGATGCGTTTGCAGGCGCCGCCGCGCGGCTTCGAGCGCATCCGACAAAGCGGCCGCCTGTACCGGCAGCGTCAGGTGATCGCGCACGCCCAAGTGCATCAATCGGGGCAGCAGCTCCAGTCCATCCCGGCTGCCGAGGGTGACGATCGGAAGGCCGGGCATGAGATCGTCGATCGAAGCCGCCAGAACTCTGGCGCGGTCGAAATCCTCCACATCGAGAAGCACCAGGTTCACGCCACGGACGCGGATGGCGCGCATCAGCTCTTCCGGTGAGGGATACTGCGCCAATTCGCGCACCAGCTCCAATTCGGGGATGCGGGAGAGCAACGCGGTTATTTCCTGCCGTACTTGGTCATGGGCGCAAATCAGCAGAGTCCGAAGCATCACATCTGTCTTATCGGACTTTTGCGCACCATGGTTTAGCGCAAGCCATTGGCAACCAGCGTGCGCGAGATCATGACCACGCCTGTGCTCGCCATCCGGCCTCGAAGATGGGGCGGACGCCCCCGTCCGCGCCGGACCCCTGGTCCGGCTCTTCAGCTGTTGGTCTGATGCTTATCGGCCAAAACACCTGCTCCGCTCGTCATAATGGGAGAGTCCCTGTGAAACCTTCTCCCCAGACTGCTCCCATCAGCCGAGCCGCCAAGACCATTCGCGAAATTTTCCTGTCCGGGCGCCCCCTCACCTACATCCGCTCCGTGGAGGAGCAGCGCGTGGTTCTGATTCTGCGTGAAGTGGCCGCCAGCTTCCCCAATCCCATTCCGATCTGGACCTGGAGCCTGACCGAAGGCCTGCGCAGCGAGAGTGAGACCGCGCCGGCCGCTGCCCAAAGCGCTCGCGGGGTTCTGGACTTCATCGTGGCGCATCAAGGCGCGGCCATTTTCCATCTTCAGGATTTCCACGAGCCGCTGCGGGATTCGCCGGAAATCCGGCGTCGCCTGCGCGACGTCTACCAAAGCTGTCTCGATCAAAGCAAGTTCGTGGTCATCAGCTCGCCGGTCCGCTTCATTCCCGAGGAAGTCGATCGCAGCCTCGTGTTTCTGGATCTCCGTCCGCCCGATCTGGTCGAGCTGATGCAGTATTTGCGCGGCGAAACCGGCGAGTCGAGCGAAGCCATTCTGCGCCCGGTCGCCAACGCCCTGCAAGGGCTCACGCTGGACGAAGCCCGCTATGCTTTGCGCCGCGCCCAGGCCGTATCTCCGCGTCTCGGCCCCGAGTCTATTCCGGCCTTGCTCGAAGAGAAGCGGCTGCTGGTCAACCGCACCGGCGTCATCGAATTTATCGCCGCCGCGACGGAACTGGGCGAGGTCGGCGGCCTGGAGGGCCTCAAGACCTGGCTGCTCGAACGCCGCAAGCTGTTTGAGCAGCGCGACAGTTTGAGCGCGGAGATCGTGCCCAAGGGCCTGCTGCTCATGGGCATCCCCGGCTGCGGCAAGAGCCTTTGCGTCAAGGCCATCGCCTCGCATTTCGAGCTTCCGCTGTATCGCATCGACATGATCGAGATCTTCTCCGGACGCCACGGCAAGCCCGAAGGCGCTTTCGTCGCCGCCTGCAAGATGATGGAGGACATGGCGCCGGCCGTGCTCTGGTTCGACGAAATCGAGATGGGCATCACCTCCACCGAAACCAGCGGCGAGCAGGGCCGCATCTTCGCCTTCTTCCTCACCTGGATGCAGGAAAAAACCCGCGGACTTTTTGTGGCCGCGACCGCCAATCGAATCGATCTGTTGCCCGCGGAAATGATCCGCAAGGGCCGCTTCGACGAAGTGTTCTTCGTCGATCTGCCGCACGACGACGAGATGCATCGAGATCTTCCGCATTCACCTGCTGCGCCGCGGCGTGGACCCGGGGTTATTCGACATCGAGCAGTTGACCAAGTTCACCGTGGGCTGGACCGGCGCCGAAATCGAGCAGTGCGTCATCTCGGCCATCACGCGCGCTCGTCTGGCGGACCGCGAAATCAGCGGCCAGGATTTGATCGACATCGCCGTCAAGCAGGTTCCGCTCTCGCGCACCATGAAGGAGCAGATCAATCACATCCGCGGCTGGGCCTTTGAGCGCGCCATCCGCGCCTCGCCGCTGCCCATCCGGCGGTAAGCTAACCTGAAAACAGAGATGAAGTTCACGGTTATCCTCGATCGGGAATCCGACGGCGGATACGTTGCGATCGTCCCCACTCTGCCCGGTTGCGTCTCCCAAGGCGATTCCCGCGAAGAAGCGCTCGCCAACATCCGCGAGGCTGCGGAGTTATACATAGAGGACTGCATCGAGGCCAGCGATCCGGTTCCCACCGAGTCCGGAAGAGAATTCATCGAGCTCACCACCAGCGTTCGCTAGCAGGATGCCGAAAAAGACTTCCTGGCCGCCGATACACAGGATGAACGCGGATTCGCGGGGTGCAAGGTCCTCGTTTTCAATCGGTGTTCATCCGTGTTCATCAGCGGCCTATTTTAACTTTGGGTTTTTCAGCAGCCCGCTAGTCTAGCCTGAGCAAGGCGACAAGTTCCTCAATCGTCAAGCCCGCTTCGTTCAGAATCTGCCGGAGGGTGCCCGCTCGAATTTGCTTGTGGTCCGGCACAACGATACGAGCATGCGGATGATCCCGCCGAAGGATGATGTGGCTGCCCCGTTGCCGGCGAGAAATTCGCTCGCCGAAGAGCCTTCACCAGATCTTGGCCTGAAAGATTTGTCGGCAACTTCATCCTTGTATCCTCAGGGCCAGCCTCACACCGCCTCGCCTCACCTATCCGCCGTTGCAGCTGTCAACCGGCCCGATCGATTGCCGTGCGAGCTTCCTGCAATGCGTATTCCCTTGCCAGATCCATCGTCGGAAACTCTTTATCGCCGTTATGCAGGGTGATGGTCCGTTCGGGATGCTTGATCAGCGTGTAATCGCACTTCCAATTCCCGTGCGCCAGCTGGTGCAGCTCCATTTCGATCTCAATGCCTTTGTGGATCGCTTGAAATCACGGTACTCGTCATTATGACTCCCCGCATTGGCGATGCGGTCTTCCAGGATCGCTCAGGCCGAATTCTCCCCTTTGTGGCAGAACGAGCAGCGAGGCGTATCGTCGCGGCGCGGCCGCTTCCGGAACCACATGTTTCCCTCCCTGTGTTCTGATTCTATCCCCTCCCTGTCTTTCGGAAAGCGCATAGCGTACCTTAAATAAAGTGCCTGTCGAAAAACTCCTGGGAGGCGTCTCCCGATTCCAGAAACACGTCTATCCGCAGCATCAGGACCTTTTTGAAAAGCTGGCCCTGGGCCAGCGGCCCGGAAGCGCTGTTTATCACCTGCGCCGATTCCCGCATCGACCCTTGCCTGCTCACCCAGACCAAACCGGGCGAGCTGTTCATCTGCCGCGTGATCGGCAACATCGTGCCGCCTTATCCCGACGCCATCGGCGGCGTCTCGGCCACCATCGAGTATGCGGTGGGCGTGCTGCGCGTGCCGGAGGTGATCGTCTGCGGCCACACCGACTGCGGCGTCATGAAAGGCGCGCTCAATCCCGAGGCGCTGGCAGGCTTATCCCAACGTGACCGCCTGGCTGCGCTACGCCAACGTGAAACAACGCGAGCCTGAGCCGAGCGCCGAATTTCTCCTGGCGCTGACCGAAGAGAATGTGACTGGGCAACTGAAGAACCTGCGCTCCCATCCCGCCGTCGCGGCGCGGCTGGAACAAGGCGATCTGACGCTGCATGGCTGGGTCTATCACATCGGCTCCGGCACCGTGACGGCGTTTAACGAAGAGAGCCGGAAGTTCGAAACACCCGTGCCCGTGTAGCCGTTGTCCCATACCTCGTTTTCCCGTACACTGAAGCCATGGAAGTGCACTTCACGCCTGAGCAGGAAGCACAGCTTGCGCAAATCGCCACTACCGCGGGGACTGACCCCGAGCGTTTGGTGAAGGACGCCGCACTGCGTTTACTTCAGGAGGAGGCCCGCTTTCGCGCCGCCGTCCGTGAGGGTATCGCGCAGGCCGACAGGGGAGAGTTCATTGAAGAAG
The DNA here is from genome assembly GCA_963765185.1 of Bryobacterales bacterium. Lineage (GTDB taxonomy): Bacteria > Acidobacteriota > Terriglobia > Bryobacterales > Bryobacteraceae > Palsa-187. The sequence goes on along the minus strand of CAVXWB010000033.1, from coordinate 3,500 downwards.
AAGAAATGGACGCCCGCCTGGAGCAGATGTTGCGCCCCTAGGAATGCGCATCCGCTGGACCCCCGCCGCCGCCGCGGGACCTGCAAAATATTAGCGATTACCTCAAAGACCACCACCCGCGCTACCGTCAGCCGACCATGCGCAAGCTGTACGACGCGGTCCGCGCATTGAAAGAGTGGCCGCAGCAGGGCCGTGTCGGCCGGGAGGAAGGAACCCGAGAGCTGTTGTTCTCGCCCCTGCCATTCCTCGCCATCTATCGTGTCGCCGGGCGGAGCATCGAAGTGGTTCGGATCTATCACACCGCGCAGGATCGGCCTTAACTCGCCGAAAGAGCGGAGGAGGCGCATGAAAAAGAAAAACATTGGCTCATCGTTCGATGGCTGGCTGCGCGAGGAGGGCATATACGAGGAAGTGACCGCGACCGCAATCAAACGGGTTCTTGCCCGGCAGCTTGAAGCCGCCATGAAGGAGAAGAGCCTTTCCAAGGCGGAGATGGCGCGGAGGATGAACATGCCAGTCGTGCGGCGCTGGAGGGTCTGCTCGATCCTGCCTACGATGCAGTCACGCTAGGCACCCTGCGAAAAGCGGCCGCTGCGGTAGGCCGCGAGCTTCGGCTGGAGCTTCGCCAGACAGTCGCCGGCCGCCGGCTCAAGGAGGGTTACGATAAGGTAAAGAAGCAAATGGTGGAGATTTCAGACGGGTTAGAAGCGCTTCGCAGTGTCATGAGTCTGCGCGAGATTGCATCTTTAATCGAGCGTACGGCGAAGTGGGTCGCACCGGAGACATTTAAGCTGTTGCCGCTTTGGTTCCCGGAGCACGCACGCAAGGAGCGATTTTACAAGAACAACTGGTCAGAACCTCAAATGAATAGAAATAGGGCGACCGGCCACTCAACTCATAAGTCGGAGGGAAATCTAAATGCGAATAAGGCTCTGACGCTTGCATTGGGGCTGACAAATAAGCGGCGCCCGAACTGGTCCTGCTGCCACATCTGGGGAATCGACGACGCCAGGTATCAACTTTCGAATGTCGTCGTGATGGACCGTCGTTTCTTTTCATGCGTCGGCAACATGGTCTTGCTCCCGACGCCCCTCAAGGCCTTCACGGACACGATGCCAGACGTCAAAGCGATGCTGAGGATTTGCGCCCGCAATCTCTATGGTTGGCAGTGCGATCACGATAATTTGCTTGCGACAACCACAACACTCGACGACTGGAACGATTGGGAGTCTTACCCAGAAGCTGGCCAAGGACACCTCATGAAAAACTGCCACTAGGCGTGGCGGAGCTGTCTCCAACGATCCGAGCTTCCGCCCAAAAAAGAAAGGCGACCATCCGTCACAATCTCGAACACGCCGGCAGCAACTACCCCCGTGCTCAGGTGAAGGAGGCGCTCGCATATTGGAAAATTGAGCTTTGACTCCTGCAGCACAAAGCCCTCGGCCCGCCCTCGTGTTCCAGGCCGCCTAGCCAGACCCGCCCCTCCGCTCCTACAAAAATCCCCCCATTCCGCCGATCTCTCCCATGAGTGATCATCACCCGCACCCCCCTGCGCATCTCCATCGGCGGCGGAGGCACCGACCTGCCTTCTTACTACCGCCGCTTCGGGGGCTTCGTCATCGCCGCGGCCATCGACAAATATATTTACATCGCCCTCAATGAGGCCTTTCGCGGCGGCTATTTTCTGAAATACTCCGCGCTCGAACACCCGCCCACAATCGACGAAATCCATCACCCCCTGATCCGCGAGGCGCTGCGCCTGCACCAAATTCCCCCGCCCATCGAAATCACTACCATCGCCGACATTCCCGCGGGCACCGGACTGGGTTCGTCGGGGTCCTTCACTGTCGGGCTCCTGCGCGCGCTGCATGCCCACAAGCGCTCCTATATCAACGCCGCCGCGGTGGCCAAGGAAGCCTGCCACATCGAAATCGACATTCTGGACCAGCCCGTGGGCAAGCAGGATCAGTACATCGCCGCGCACGGCGGCCTGGTGTGCTTCGATTTTCACGAAGACGGCGAAGTCACCATTACGCCTCTCCGCGTCAGCGACGGCACCATGTACGATCTCGAAGAGCACCTGTTGATGTTCTTCACCGGCTATTCCCGCAACGCGTCGTCGGTGCTCGACGATCAGAAAATCCGCTCCGAGATCGGCGACGCCGCCATGCTCGACAATCTCCACTTCATCAAGCAGTTGGGTTACTGCATCAAGAACGCGCTGGAGCAAGGCGACACCCGCCGTTTCGGCGAGCTCATGCATGAGCACTGGCTGCAAAAGAAGCAGCGCTCGCCCGGAACCAGCAACGAAGGCATCAACCGCTGGTATGAGATCGGCCGCTCAAACGGAGCCATCGGAGGCAAACTCGTCGGCGCCGGCGGCGGAGGCTTCCTGCTGTTCCTCGCCGAGGACCGCAAGGCTCTGCGCAAGGCCATGGAGCAGGAAGGCCTGCGCGAAGTCCGCTTCACCTTCGATCACGAGCTCCACTTGCTGGCCGTGAGGGGCTGACCAGAATGCATGCGTGATTCTAGCCGGCGATCGGCACGCGCACGTCCTCTCACCGACGCTGTTCCCAAAACGCTTCTGCCCGTTCGCGGACGGCCCTTCGCCTGGTATCAATTGAACTGGCTGGCGCGCCAGGGCGTCAGCGAAGTGGTCTATTGCATCGGCCACCAGGGCGATCAGATCCGCCGCTATTGGACCCACCAGCCTGCGCCGCCCGCCGGTTCACAATGGCCCACCCTCTGTTGGGTGGACGAAGGCGAGCAGCTTCGCGGCACCGCCGGCGCGCTTCGCCTCGCTCTCGCGGAAGGCGTTCTCGACGAATCCTTCTTCGTGCTCTATGGCGCTCCTACCTGCCCGTCGATTTCGCGCCCATCTGGAGTGCGTTTCAATCCGGCCGTGCTGCGGCCTTAATGACCGTCCTGCGCAATGAAGGACGCTGGGATTCGAGCAACGTGGTGTACTCGGACGGCCTCGTTACGCTTTACGATAAACGCTCCGCGACGCCAGGGATGCATTACATCGACTACGGTTTGTCGGCCTTCCGCAGAGGCGTCATCGAGAAATCCACCGCCGCCGATCTCTCCACGCTCTTTTACCAGTTAAGCGTCGCGGGTGAACTCGCCGGCTATGAGGTCATGGAACGGTTTTATGAGATCGGCTCGCCCCAGGGACTGCGCGATCTCGAACTTCTTTTGCCCTCGCTTCCGTGACTTGGCGCTTTCGTCCGGCCTGCTTCTCCAAGCCATCGTGTAATTTATAGACAGAGTTCGGATCTCTCACTGGGTCCGGATCACGTGAGCGTGGAAGTCCTCGAGGGCACCCTGCGTGAGCGTTACGACAATGAGCCCTTTCACGTTTGGGGGTGCCGAGCGGAGAAGAGGCGCCTTTTCCTAAGAAAGCAGGTTAGACGGAAGCAAAGAGAGACAAGCCCGCAAAGGGCCGGTCGCGGCCCTCAATGCCCGAGAGCAACAGCTTGGCTCCGAGTCGCGACGCA
>CAVXWB010000032.1:0-8833 GCA_963765185.1 Bryobacterales bacterium | reverse complement strand
GTGTTATGTAGCCTCTCGGCTGGTACGTACTGCTATGATGCCGCACTGCACTCCCACGAATTCGTTCTCGGCGCGCTGGCACAATTTCGCGAGCGCCGTGCTTTCGACAGGCGCGCCGAGCAGCGCCAGCGCGGTTGCGACTTCAATCGCCGCCGACGAGCTTAACCCCGCTCCCATCGGCACCTCGCTGCGAATCCGCAGATTCGCGCCATGCACGCGATGCCCGGCGCCTCCAGCGTCACCGCCACGCCGCGAACATAATCGCTCCAGTGGCCTTCGGCGCGGGGTTCCGGATCGTCCAGATCGAATTCCCTGGTCTCGGAGTAATTCTCCGAGCGCACCACCAGCCTGCGATCGGAGCGCTCCGTCACCTCCGCATACGTCGCGAATTCAATCGCCGCCGGCATCACCAGGCCGTCGTTGTAGTCGGTGTGTTCGCCGATCAGGTTCACGCGTCCAGGCGCGCGAAACGTGCGCGGCCGCCCCCTCTAGAAAAACCGGGACAGTCATTATATTTCGCCCGCCGGGAAGCCTCCATCGAAGAGAGCGCGCCTCTCGGGCGAAATGTGGTGACTGTCCCAGGCTTTTGCGACGTCCCTTCTGCCACGGGCTGTTAGCGTCACGGGTGCGTCATCGAGCGTTCTCTCTTATGATAGATGGCATGGCTTCCAAGGAACGCTCCGCCGTTGCACCGCCCTACTGGCAACAATGGATGCGCCGTCCGCAGAGCGTTTGGCTCCGCAAGGCCCTGTTCCAGATTCACCTGTGGACCGGCATCGGCCTGGGCCTGTACGTCGTCCTCATCAGCGTCAGCGGCAGCGCCATCGTCTTTCGCAACGAAGTCTACAAGGCGATGGACCAGGGTCCCAGGCGCGTTACCGTGCAAGGCCAGCGGCTGACGCAGGATCAACTCAGGGACATCGCGCATCGCGACTATCCCGGCTATGGGATCACGTTTCTGTTTGAATCTAAGCGCCCCGATCAGGCCACCGAAATCTGGCTGGAAAAGGGCGGCAGCGAGCGCAGCGCCTGTTCAATCCCTATTCCGGCGCGGACCTCGGCCGCTCCGTTCCTTTCGGGATCAGCGTCGTCTCCTGGTTTTCCGATTTCCATACCAACCTGCTCGCCGGGCCGAAGGGCCGCCTCGTCAACGGCATCGGGTCCATCCTGATCACGCTGCTGTGCGCCACCGGCGCCATTTTGTGGTGGCCCGGCGTCAGCAAATGGCGCTATAGCATGATCCTCAATCCCAAGGCCAACTGGAAGCGCTTGAATTGGGAACTGCACAGCGTCATCGGTTTCTGGACCTTCGCGCTGGTCTTCATGTGGGCCTTTACCGGCATCTATCTGGTGTTCCCTTCGCCCTTTCAGCGGGCCGTGAATCACTACGCTCCTCTCGATTACTACCGCCTTCCCGACGCCGAGGTGATCGCACCCAATCCGGCCTTCATCCTGGTGGAGGACCCTCCCCAGCCGCTGCCGCTGCCTCCCACCAGAGGACCCTCCGGCAACGGCCCCAATGCCAAGGGACGCCGCCGTTATATCCCGCACTACAGCGCCGGCGACACGGTTCTGCGCTGGATTTACTATCTGCACTTTGGCAATTTCGCGGGCAACAAGACCAAGGCCGCGTGGGTCGCGCTGGGCCTGCTACCCGTGGCGCTCTTTATCACCGGATTTATCATGTGGTGGAACCGGGTGCTGCGAAAAGTCGGATTGTGATATCAAAGTGAGTATGATTTCGATCAGCCGGAGACAATTCGGCGCGATGGCGCTCGCCTTTGCCGCACCCTCGCGCAAGCTATGGGCCGCCCCGAGTATCGTCCCCGCCAAGCTGGACGACACCCTGCGCTCCAGCCTTCAGAAGCGGGGCATTCCCACCGCGACGGCGATCGTCGCCAACACCGATCATGTGATTTACAGCGGCGCCTTCGGCAAACGCGACTCGGCCGGGTCCGTCAACGCCGCCGTCGATACCATCTTTCGCATCGCCTCCATGACCAAGGCCATCACCACCACGGCCGCTCTGCAACTGGTGGAACAGGGCAAGCTGACCCTGGATGAGCCTGTGTCGAAGCACCTGCCGGAGCTTGGCAAGCTGGAGGTGCTCGAAGGCTTCGACGCCTCCGGCAAGCCCATTCTGCGGCCCGCCAAAACGCCGATCGCACTGCGGCACCTGCTCACGCACACCTCCGGCTGTGCCTACGCCAATTGGAGCCCCACGCTCACCCAATACATCAAGGTCACCAAATCGACCCCCGCCGCCGTCGCCCCGCTCAACCCGCTGCTCTTCGAGCCGGGAACGCGATGGCACTACGGCACCAGCCTGGACTGGGCCGGAAAGCTGGTCGAAAAAATCAGCGCCCTGACGCTCGAACAATATTTCCAGAACAATATCCTCCAGCCCTTGGGAATGAAGAGCACCTCGTTTCTGGTGGCGCCGCGAGAATTTCGACCGCCTGGTCAGCGTCTACCGCCGCCAGCCCGACGGCAAACTTAAAGAAGATCCGCGCACGCAGCCCGCCCCCCGCCCACGGTCTACAACGGCGGCGGCGGCCTGTATCTCCACGCGGCCGACTACATTCGCTTCACCCAGATGATCCTGCGCAAAGGCCGCGGCCCCAATAAGGAAGAGATTCTGCACCCCAAGACGGTGGAGCTGATGTCGGTCAACCAAATCGGCGCGATCCCCATCGAACGGCTCAAGACCACCGACCCGAACCTGACTGCGGATCTCTACCTCGGCCCCGGCAACAAGTACACGTATGGATTCCTATTCAACACCATGACCTCGCCGGAAGGCCGTCCGGCCGGGACTTTGATGTGGGCAGGCATCGAGAACACCTTCTACTGGATCGACCCGCACCGTTCCCTGTGCGCCGTGATCATGATGCAATTTTTCCCGTTCCTCGATCCGCAGGGAGCCGGGATGCTGGGCGATTTCACCAAAGCCGTCTACGTCTGAGCCGAACGTTCCTGCTTAAGCAGAGCCCGTTTCCGCTCCACGCCCCAGCGATAGCCTGCCGGCTCGCCCGTGCCGCGAATCACGCGATGGCACGGAATCGCCAGCGCCACGCGATTGCCGGCGCAAGCTCGCGCTACCGCTCTTGCCGATTTGGGCGAGCCAATGCCCGCGGCGACTTGCGCGTAGGACCTCGTCTCACCATACGGGATCGATTGCAAATAGCGCCAGACGCGCATCTGGAACGCGGTCGCGCGCAGATCCAGCGGCAAATCCAACCGCGGGCGCGAGCCCTGTAGATGTTCTTCCAAAGCCGCGATCCACTCCCGAAACGGCTCCGGCCTGGCCCTCCGCATCGCCGTGATCGCTGCCGCCGGATACTCCCGCCGCAACGCCGCTTCAAGTAACTCCGCGCTCTCGCCGAATTGCACAAAGCACAAGCCCCGGTCCGTCGCGCCGATCATCAGCAATCCCAGCGACGTCTCCACCGTCGCGTGAGTGATCCCGAGCGACGCTGCCGCCCTTGCGATACTCCGACGGAGTCATCCCCAGCCGCGTATCGACCTTCTCATAAACGCGGCTGGAAGACCCGAACCCCGCCGCGAAAACCGATTCGAGCACGTCCGAGCCATCGCGCAGATTCTGCTTAAGTGACCGCAGCCTGCAAGCCTCGGCATACTGCCTGGGCGTCACGCCCACCGCCGCCTTGAACGACCGTTGCAGGTGGAACCGGCTCACGCCCGCTTCCCGGCTCAGCCGGCCCAGCGAAACATCGCCCTCCAGATGCCGTTCGATGTAATCGGTGATGCGTTTGATTTCGATCACATCTCTACAATACCGGCGCATCGCCGCGAGTTCTATCCGATTCTTGCGAAAAACCGGGGCAGTATCCTCATTTCACGCCGGTCGCAGTTCATCAAATCTCACTTAAGAGCGCCCGGCGGGAAATGAGTATACTGTCCCAGGCTTTTCGCTCCTCGCGGCCCTCACTGCTCCAGCAGCTTTTGGTAATACGACTCCCACCAAGCCAGATGCACCGTGTCATTGGCCGGCTCGACCTCGACTTTATCCCCCAACACCATCCTGCGATTCGAGCGATACTCCGGCCACTTCGGCAACCCCCTGCCATTAGGATCGCCCGTAGTAGCAAAGTTCACCCAATACGACGAAATCGTATCGGAGAGCTGCTTCTCCAGATCCGTCCACATCGCCCGCCCCGGATTCTGGAACACATACGGAGCCTCAGCCCCATGCGTAGCCCCGCGCGAATTCGGCCCCGGAGTGGGATCGTGCGTGAAGTAGTAAACGTAGGTCTTCGACCGCCCCCGCTTCTCCTGAAGCTGCGCCCACTTGCGCTGATGGAATCCCAGCGCATCGCGGAAGCTGGCCAGGCTCGATTGCGTGGCTTCTTCGTCGGAGCCCGCCGGGTACACTTTCAGATAGCCATCGGCCAGCTCGCCATAGCGCGTCTTGGCCTGCGTGGTGAACTGCGCGGCCGTAACCGGCCCGCCGAAGAACGTCCCTTCGTCTTTGTTCGACCCCACCAGAATATCGACTTCGTTCTCCTTGGCCGCCTCAAACGTCTTCGACAGATCCTCCGGAATGTACCAGCCATCCACCACCGGACCGCCGCCGCGCCCTCCCGCTTGCAATTCAGGCGCCGGTTTCGCGCGCAACTCAGCCAGCGAATTCGCGCCCAGCGCCGCCGCCATTCTCACGCCAGTCTGTTCCGCTGAGGCGAGCGTGGTCATCTTCGAAACCCCCAGGCCCATCCACGCGCCGCTCTCCGAGATCACGCGCCGGAACAATCCCTTGCCTTCCGGCGATCCCGTCATCATCGCCACCAGAGCCGCGCCCGCCGAATCGCCCGCGATAGTCACGTTGCGAGGGTCGCCCCCGAACGCCGCGATGTTGCGCTGCACCCATTTGAGCGTCGCCGCCAAATCCATCAGCCCGTAGTTGCCGGAGGCGTGATGATCCGATTCCTGCGACAGCCAAGGGTGCGCGAAGAATCCGAACACGCCCAGCCGGTAGTTGTGCGTGACCACGATCACGCCCTTCTTCGCCAGCGCCTCGCCGTCGAACTGCGGAGACGATCCGCTGCCGCTGGTATATCCACCCGGATGCGACCACACCAGCACAGGCCTTTTCTCCGATGCCGATTGCGCCGCCGTCCATACGTTCAAGTACAGGCAATCTTCGCTGCCCGAGGCTCCTCCGCCGCCTCTTCCGCCTTTCGGCGCTCCGCGACCCCCGCCCCCACCCTGGACGCACTGCGACCCGAACTTATCCGCCGTCAGCACTCCATCCCAGCGCCCCACCGGCTGCGGAGGCTTCCACCGCAGCTCGCCCACCGGCGGCGCTGCGAACGGAATTCCTTTGTAGACCCTGACCTCGGGATTCTTGCCGGCGACGCCCGAAATCTGGCCCGCATCGGTCTTCACCGGATCCTGAATCGCCGCGCTGGCAAGCACCGGCCCCAGAACAAGGAAAAGTGAGAGACGTTTCATGGTGGCGAGTATATCAACCCCTGCCGACGAACGGCATCTTCGTCGCCATCACCGTCATGAACGGCACGTTGGCGTCCAGCGGCAGATTCGCCATATAAAGCACGGCATCGGCCACGTGATGCAGGTCCATGCGCGGCTCCGGCCATCGTCGAGCCGTTGGCCTGCTGCACTCCCGCCGCCATGCGCTCGGTCAGCTCCGTCGCCGCGTTGCCGATGTCGATCTGCCCGCAGGCGATGTCGTACTTGCGCCCGTCGAGCGAAATGCTCTTGGTCAATCCGGTAATGGCATGCTTGGTGGCCGTATAAGGCGCGGAATTCGGCCGCGGCGCGTACGCCGAGATCGAGCCGTTGTTGATGATCCGGCCGCCTCTCGGGTCCTGCGCCTTCATCATCCGGATGGCCTCCTGCGCGCATAGAAACGCGCCGGTCAGGTTCACCCCCACCACCGCGCTCCATTGCTCGAACGTCAGATCTTCCATCGGAACGTTGGGAGCGCCCATGCCGGCATTATTGAACAGCAGATCCAGCCGTCCGAAGTCGTGTTTCACGCGAGCGAACAGCGCCCGCACATCCTCCGGCTTGCTCACATCCGCAGGCATCAACCAGCATCGCCCCACGGGCCGTCTCTTCCAATGCCGCCACGCGGCGTCCCGCCAACGCCACCGAATATCCATCTCCATCGAGAGCCAGCGCCACCGCCCGCCCGATCCCGCTGCCCGCTCCCGTCACCACCGCGACCTTCCCGATTTTCGCCACGCCGATTACTGTAGCATGCGGCCAACTGCTCTAAACCCCGCTAAAATCGTGCGCCGTCAGGACGGCCGGGGAGGCGGCATTCCGTCGATGTAGCCGATCAAGCCGTTAAGCTTATCCGTGATTTCGGCAAGGTTCTGGTCGGTGCGCCGGCGGAATTCCGAGGTGTCGCGGAGCATCTCGGCGTGATTGTGGAGCATCTCGGCGTGCTCGCGGAGTATAACGGATTGACGCCTTTCCATCTCCGCCATAACGATCAGGTTCTCCTGAAGTTCCTTGATAGCTTGCTCGTAATTCATGACAAGAGCGTGCCCGTAACAGTCCCATTCTCTCACGGCGGGAGCCCGCTATCGAATGCCTATCGGCGTCCATCCGCGTGAATCCGCGGCCAATACGTTTTTCGGCCGCCCGTAAAACCCGCCGCATCGCAAACCTTGCTAAAATCGTGTCGCACCCAAGAGAGCACCAAAGAAAAGAGCATCCCCATGCGAATTCAATTCTTCGCCGCCTCCGTTCTGCTGGCCAGCGCCATGGGCGGGCAATCCAAATCCAGCCCCTGCGACCGAGCCTGTCTCGAAGGCTTCGTCGACCGCTATCTCGACGCCGTCATCGCGCACGACCCCTTGAAAGCGCCCATCGCCAAGAATGCCAGGTTCACCGAAAACGGCCAGAAGCTCGACCTGGGCGACGGCCTCTGGAACACCATGGACGGCAAGGGAACTTACCGCCTCTTCGTCACCGACACCGAAGCCGGCGAGGTCGCCTTCCTGGGCAGTATCAGCGAGGAGAAAACCCCCGCCATGATCGCCCTGCGCCTCAAGATCGCCAATCGCCAGATCACCGAAATCGAGACTTTCATCCAGCGCAGTCCCTCCTCCGCGCAGGGCTTCGAGCGCATCGGCTACAAGTGGACCGACCCCGTTGCCCCCGGTGAGCGCATGTCCCGCGAAGATCTGATCAAGATCGCCAACATGTATTTCTCCGGCATGCAGCAGAACGACGGCAAGGGATTTTATCCTTTCGCCGAGGATTGCAACCGCATCGAGAACGGCAGCTTCTCCACCAACCAGCCCACGCCTCCCGGACAGAAGCGCCCCGATCCCAAGACCGCCGCCGGCTATTCCGGCCAGTGGGGCTGCAAGGAGCAATTCGATTCCGGCCTGCTCCACTTCGTCACGCGCATTCGCGACCGCCGCTTCGTGGCCGTCGATCCCGAGCGCGGCCTGGTCTTCAGCTTCATCTTCTTCGACCACTCCGGCGGCGATACCCGCAACTTCGAGACTCCCGACGGCCGCAAGGTAACCGCCGGCCCCGCGCAGCTTTGGACCTGGCAGCTGGCCGAGCTGTTCCAGATCCAGCACGGCGAAATCCATCAGATCGAAGCCATCATGGAGCGCGCCCCTTACGGCATGCCCTCCGGCTGGAGCGATTGGGAATCCGGCCTCTCCGACCGCGGCCGCGATGTGACCGGCGCAGACGCAAAAGGCAAATCCGCAAGCAAATGAAGAAATCGAATATCCGCGCCGCCGTCCTGGCAGCCCGTGGTGAAGTCTCCGTCGAATCAGCGCGCACCTCTATGGAAAATGCGGGGGCGAAATATGGTGACTGTCCCAGGCTTTTGCGATTCGGCCCCTTCTGCCACGGGCTGCTAGTGTTGTCCCTCGCCGCCCTGACGCAATTTCCAATTCGGGCGCAAAACGCCAAGTCCGGCCCCTGCGATCGTGAGTGCCTGGAATCGTTCGCCGATCGGTACATGGACGCGCTCATTGCGCACGACCCCAAGCGCCTGCCTCTGTCCGCCAAACTCAAGAACACCGAGAACGGCCAGCGCCTCGATCCCGGCGACGGTTTCTGGCGCACCGCAACTGCCAAGGGCAAGTACCGCCTCTTCGTGGACGATCCGCAAACCGGCGAAGTCGCCTTAATGACCACCATGACGGAGGCCACCGTTCCGGTATCCGTCGCCATTCGCCTCAAGATCGAGAACCGCCAGATCGCCGAGATTGAGACCTTCGTGGTGCGCACTGGCTTGAGCACCGGCAACGGCGCGGTGGAGCTCGAAAAACTCGGAAGCCCTAATCCCGTGTTCCTCCAAACCATCCCCGCGGCCGAGCGTGCCTCTCGCGACGATCTCATCAAGACTGCCAATTTGTATTTCGCCGGGCTAGAGAAAAACGACGGCAAGGGCAACTACAGCTTCTTCGCCGACGATTGCGAGCGCCTGGAAGACGGCCAGCAAACCACCCACAATCCCAACTTCCGCACCGGCTCCGGTTTCACCGCCGCTCCAGGCGGACGAGGCGGCCGAGGCGGCGCAGCGCGCGGCGGAGACAAACAGGCGGAGCCTGCCACCGGCTTCAATCCCGCGACGCTCGGATGCAAGGAACAATTCCAATCCGGCTACTTCCGTTTTGTCACCCGCATCCGCGACCGCCGTTTCGTGGCCGTCGATACCGAGCGCGGCCTGGTCTTCAGTTTCGTCTTCTTCGACCACGCCGCCGGCAAATATCGCAATTACGCGATGGCCGACGGCACCGGCACCTCCAACGGCCCCACCCGCCCGTGGACCTGGGAGCTCGCCGAGGTGTTCAAAATCGAAAAGGGTAAA
>CAVXWB010000031.1:0-65769 GCA_963765185.1 Bryobacterales bacterium | reverse complement strand
TCCGCCACGTTGCTAAGTCATTGAAAATCGCAGTGTTCCTCTCTGCCGTCCTCGAGCATATTTAATATCTATACTATTTTCAGCGGGCTGGGGCTGTGGAAAACTGCCCCTTTTGGTTCGGGGAGCGTCGGGAATGGTACTGTCAGATCCGTATTCGGCTTCATAGGTCAACCCGCTCCGCCGCCACTGTCGCAGCGCCCAACGGCGCGGCGCGATCAAATTAAGACGATCTCCATCGCTTAGACTGTCTTGCGCTTGGCTGCTTTCCGGTTCCCGAGTTCCCTGCGGAGGAAGTGACCGCTTCATCGACGGTTTCAAGCGGTTCGCATACGGGCCCCTTGCGGGCCTCGGCAAGGCGGGCGTCGATTACGCGACGACGCTGGGCTGTGGGCACTTGTAGTCGGCAGTCGGGACAGTCGCGGATTACAGAGGGCTTTCATGGTGAGAAACGCGGCTGTAAGGCATACGGCGGCTGCCGTAAGATGGGATGGTGGAATTCAGACAACTGGGCGGATCGGGCCTGAAGGTGCCGGTGTTGAGCTTCGGCGCGGGGACCTTCGGCGGCAGCGGCGAATTCTTTCGCGCGTGGGGATCGTCGGACGTCGCGGAGGCAACGCGCCTGGTCGACATTTGCCTCGACGCCGGCGTCAATCTGTTCGACACCGCCGACATTTACTCCAACGGCATGTCGGAGGAGATTCTGGGCAAAGCCGTCGCCGGGCGCCGCTCCAGCGTCCTCATCTCCACCAAGGGCTCCTTCCGCATCGGGCACGGCGCCGAACGATTCCGGCAGCTCCCGCCATCATCTGATCGAGGCCGTCGACGGCAGCCTCAAGCGGCTGGGCACGGATTACATCGACATCTATCAACTGCACGGCTTCGACGTCGCCACGCCGGTGGAAGAAACGCTGGCCACGCTGGACGATCTGGTGCGCGCGGGCAAGATCCGCTACATCGGCTGCTCCAATTTTTCGGGATGGCAGTTGATGAAGTCGCTGGCCGTTTCGGACCGCTATGGCTGGGCGCGCTACGTCGCGCATCAGGCGTATTATTCGCTGGTGGGCCGCGATTACGAATGGGAGCTGATGCCGCTGGGGCTGGATCAGAAAGTCGGGCGGCTGGTGTGGAGTCCGCTGGGTTGGGGCCGGCTGACCGGCAAGATCCGCCGCAACCAGCCGCGGCCGGAAGTGAGCCGTCTGCCGGCGACCGCGTCCATCGGCCCTCCGGTGCCCGACGAATATCTCTACAAAGTGGTCGACGCCATCGACGAGGTCGCCAAGGAAACCGGCAAGACGCGTGCCGCAAATCGCGCTGAATTGGCTGACGCAGCGGCCGACGGTTTCCTCGGTGATCATCGGCGCGCGCGATGAAGAGCAACTGCGCGATAACCTCGGGCTCGGTGGGCTGGAAGCTGACGCCGGAGCAGATCGCCAAGCTGGATGCCGCCAGTGCGGTAACCTTGGCGTATCCGTATTGGCATCAGCAGTTCTTCATTAAGGATCGGAGGGGATGATGAATACTCGGCGAGCGTTTCTGAGAGCGGCGGGCGTGTCCATTGCGGGGGTGAGGGCGGCTTCACTGCACGCGGCGAATGAGCCGGCGCTGGGATTGATTTTCCCTCCCTTGAACCGGCCGGTGCCGGAAGAAGGGCTGATCATGTACCCTTCGGGGGTGAAGTTTCTGGTGGAGGGGTTGGGGCTGGAATCGCTGACGCCGGAGGGCTATGACAAGGTCATCGACCGCATCAAGCCGGCCGCGGAGAAACTGGCCAGCCGGGGTGCGAAAGCCATCACGCTGATGGGAACGTCGCTGAGCTTTTATAAAGGCGCGGCGTTTAATCAGCAACTGACCGACTGCTGAAGCGCGCCACCGGACTGCCCGCGACGACCATGAGCACGGCCGTGGTGGAGGGTTTGAAAACGGTAGGCGGGCGCAGGCTGGCGGTGGCGACGGCCTACAACGACGAGGTGAACGCGCGGCTGACCGCGTTCCTGAAGGAGTCCGGCTTCGAGGTGGTGAAGCTGAAGGGGCTGGGCATCACCGACATGGATTCGCCGGGGAAGGTGACCGAGCCGGAGCTGCTGAAGTTCAGCGTGGGCGTACACGAATCGGCGCCAGAGGCCAACGCGATGCTGGTGTCCTGCGGCGGCCTGCGGACTCTGGAGATCCTTGCGCCTCTGGAGCGGCAGACGCACGTGCCCGCGGTATCCAGCACTCCGCACGCGTTACGCGCGGGAGTGCGGTTGCTGGGGTTGAGCGGGACAGTCAAAGGGTTCGGGACGCTGCTGGCGAAGAGTTAGCACCACATCAGGTTGGCCCGTGGAATCCACGGCGCGCGGGCCAAGAGCCTGAGCCCCTTTGGCGTTTCCGCCTCGGGGCAAAACCAAAAAGAAGCACCCGGGCTGGAGGCTCACTTCAGCCCGGTGATCGGTGTACAACTCAATCGCTACTTCTTGCGGAATCTCCGTTTCAGCAGGCCCAAGCCCAGCAGGCCGGCGCCCATCAAGGAGAACGTCGCCGTCTCGGGAACCGAGGACACTTGCTGGCTGTTCGTAAATTCGCTCATCACTGCATCGGAAATGTCGATATCTTTTTTGATGTAGACCGGGCTGACCGCTGCTCCGCCGGCGAACGTCTCGGAATCTTCCACAAGTTGTCCGGTCGAAACCCCCGCGTAGTTCGCCAAGGTATTTGTCGGAGGCGCCGGGCAAGCCGCTGCAAACGGCACCTTGCACGCAATCTCCGAGATGGTCGCGCTTCCACCGGGGCTGAGCGGGCTGGCTTGGAATTGGTCGTCAACGCCGGTGATTCCGCCCGTCACCGTATAGGAAAGAATAATATCGGCCGAGCCGGTGTTGGCTTCGTCGGTCACAGCGATTTCGAAGGTCAGATCGATTTGGTCATCAACGAAGGAAGTTCCCGAAATCCCAACGTCGGCAGACGACGCACCCGCGACACTCACGGTGAAGTTACTGAAGATCACGCCAGGGTCGCCGGCGACATCGCATCCTCCCGCGCCAATTGTGGTAACGTTTGTGACACCCGAGCATAATTCTGTTGCGCTCGCTGTTGAAGCCATCGCGGCCACGAGGACCGCCATGGCAAAAAATCCTGAAAATTTGGTCTTCATTTAGAGCCTCCAGTAAATGCCATTCCGGTTTCCCCGGATTGGCCTAGACATTTTTAACAACCGGACTTGTACGAGCTATCCATCCTCGGATCTGGTACTCGGAAAGAGTTTTCCCAGAACTGAGGAGGGTTGGAGTACTGGTTGGATGGAGGGTGTCGCTGCCGAATAAGCCGGCCGGGGCCGCGGTCCAGGGGGACCGCGCCAATTTACCTAACGGCCGGTTTGGTGACGATCGATACCAGGTTGCGGCGCAGAATGGCGGAGGCGGCGATGACGCCGCCCATCATCGCTCCGGTTACTCCCATCGAGGCGACATCCTGTCCGGCCAGATAGAGATTCCGGACGGAAGTGTGCGGAGTCAGCGAACGCGCGCGAAAACGTTCCGGAGTCGCCGCCAGGCCGTAGGCTTCGCCCTGCTGATAGTTCATGAAATGGCGGGTGGTGAGCGGAGTGGACAGCTCGGCGTGATCGATTTTGCCGGCGATGGAGGGAACGGCAAGCTCCAATTCATGCCGCAGGCGCTGGGCGAGCCCGTTCTTCAAGGTCTCGTAGTCCTGGCCGCGGCGTTTCCACGTGGTGGTGTTTTCAAATTGCGCGAAAGGCGCATATGGCGCAAAGGCGACCGCTTCCAGGGTGGCTCGGCCGGGGTGTTTCCGCTCGAAGAGCGGATCCTTGGCCGAAGGGAAAGAGATGAAGAGAGCGGGGAACGGCGCGGAGAGATCGTTCAGGAAGCGAGCCGTATTGGCGTCGTGATCGGGAGTGGGAAAGATCCACAGATTGGCGCCGTTCAGGCCCAGCTCGGCGGCGCTGTGTTTAACGCCGGTGTAGAGGCTGAGGTGGGCAATGGAACCGGGGATGCGTCGCAGCTCCTCCGTGATGCTGGAGTGAGGCTGGCGGACCAGGCGTTCGAATGTGTTGCGCGCGCCGGCATCGCTGACGACAATGGCGGATCGGAATTCACGGCCATCGGCCATTTTCACTCCCGTGGCTTGGCCGTTGCGGATAACGATTTCGGCCACGTCGGCGCTGACCACGACTTTGCCGCCGTTACGCTCGATCGAGGGCGTGATGGTTTCCGCGATGCGCGTGGCGCCGCCCAAGGGATAACTCGCGCCGTTGAAGTAGTGGCTGGCGATGAGGGCGTGGATGCCAAAGCTGCTTTGCGAGGGAGGCAATCCGTAATCGCCCCACTGCGCGGTAAGGACGCCGATGAGTTCCGGGTTGCGAGTCCAGCGCTGGAGCACGTCGAGCGTGGTTTCGCCGGCCCATTTTAAGAAAGGGGCTCGCATGAAGCGGCCGGCGAGGAGCGCGATGGGCCGGGGAACGGCTTTCTCGGCGAAGTACAAACCGCTGGATTTTTGAGCGGACTGGACCGCGGCCAGGTAATTGTCGATCGCGGCGGTCTCGCCGGGAAAGGATTGCTTCAGCCGGGCGCGCAGATTCTCGAGGCCGGTGGGGAAGTCGAAGGTGCGCGCTCCGACGCCCTTTCCAATGACGACGCGGTCATAGATATCGGGCATGGGCTGCCAACGGAGTTGGCCTTCGGTGAGGTGATCGAAAACGGCGCGAACGGGCGAGCGCGGGTCCTGCACCTCGCCGATGTAGTGCACGCCCACGTCCCAGCTATAGCCGGGGCGATTGAAGCTATGGGTATAGCCGCCGGCGGTGTAATGTCGCTCCAGGACTAGAACCTTCTTACCGGCGTGGCGGGAAAGCAGTGCGGCCGCCGCAAGGCCTCCGATGCCTGAGCCGATGACGATGGCATCCCAGCGATCGTCTAATGTTTGTTGCTTGTAAGAGGGCATGGTTCGGCGCGCGGTACCGCGCCGTCCCATTCAGTATACGGAGAGCAAGATTCGTTGCGGCTGACCACTGCGCTGCGCCAGGCCGTTTTGCCGGAGGTGTCTTGCGGCTAATCGAGGCGGTCCAACTGGTTGTGCCCGTGGCCGTGCCGGAAGATCCGGTATCGGTGGTCCGGGTGACGCTGGCGATAGCGGCGCTATCGGATGCCGTTCCAGAGAAGGTCAGCGTGGCGGCGGCTGAGATCGTGCTGCCGCCGGGCGACAGGTTTGGATCTCACGCGTCTTAAAACGGAGCACGGAAGGGGCCAAAGGTGTCACTTGCGCGTCGCTTATTGGTGCGAAAAAACCTAAGAGAAAGAAGAGGGAACGGCCAACAATCTGTCTTACAAGGCCCTCATTGCCCGGGCATGAGAGTTTTCCGGCTGGAATACCACTGAGTCTGGTAAGAGAAATCGGGACTCATATGCGTTCACTTTTTACCTATATGTACTTATCCGCCGCCGCGGCCGCTTTTGGCGCGGGGAGTTACACGATCGAGACGATCGCAGGAAGCGATTGGGTGGGGGACGGCGGCGCGGCGACCAGCGCGATTCTGATTCAACCCGAAGGGGTGGTGGCCGACGGCGCCGGGAATCTGTACATCGCCGACGCGGGCGATCAACGTGTGCGCAAGGTGGGGTCGAATGGCGTGATCGAAACGCTGGCGGGCACGGGAATCGTGGGCTTCTCGGGCGACGGCGGACCTGCCGCGCTGGCGCAGCTTAATTCACCCTACGGTCTGGCTCTCGATGCGCAGGGGAATTTGTATATCGCGGATCTGGGAAACGCGCGGGTGCGCAGGGTGGCTCCGGACGGAACCATCACGACCATCGCGGGAGGCGGGCCGCTGCCTGCGGGAGGCTCCAACAACGGGAGTCCGGCGACGATGCTGGCGTTGTCCGCGCCTCGCAATTTGGCTTTCGACACCAGCGGGAATCTGTACATATCCGACTTCGGCGGGCAGAGCGTGTACCAGATGGCAGCGAACGGATCGCTCACGACATTCGCGGGCACGGGAGTAGCGGGAGCTTCCGGCGACAACGGCGCGGCGATTCTGGCGCAACTGAATAGTCCCGCGGGTCTGGCGTTCGACAGCCAGGGAGCTTTGTACATCGCCGATAGCGGGAACCACCTGGTGCGCAAGGTGGCGCACGGCATGATCTCGTCATTTGTGCGGGCGGATACTCCCACGGGCCTGGCGTTCGATGGGCAGGGAACGCTGTACGTAGCCGACATTTCGGCGGGCGATATTGCGGTGATTCCGGTCACCGGCTCGCCGTCGAGTTATGCGTTGGCGGCGGTGGATGTGTCGTTTCTGAGCGGCGAGGGCGTATACGCCTCCACGGCCAACGAAGTTGTGCTGGTGAGCGCGATAGGAGTAGGAACCACAGTAGCAGGCGGCGGAAACATGGCCTATGGCGACAGCGGTCCGGCGGCGCAGGCTCGGCTGAATCATCCCGCGGGAGTTTCGATGGACGCCGCGGGCAACACGTATATTGCCGATCGCGACAACAATCGCATCCGCCGCGTCGGTACGGATGGAACGATTACGACGGTGGCGGGAACGGGCGCGGTGGGCAACACGGGAGACGGCGGGCCCGCGATCGACGCGCAGTTGAGCGGGCCGGAGTCGGTGACAGTGGATGCATCCGGCAACCTGTACATCGCCGATACGGGGAATCAGCGCGTGCGGATGGTGACGCCGAACGGCAATATCGCGGCGGCAACCAATCTGGGGCTGCTCTCGCCGGTGTATGCGATTCCGGATGGGTCCGGCAATCTGTACATCGCCGACGCGGGCGCGGGCAAAATTCTGACGGCGGGAAGCAACGGCGTTCCGGCCACGCTGGTGGCGGGTTTGTCGTCGCCGCGCGGGCTGGCGCTCGATTCGCAGGGAAATTTGTATTACACCGAAGCGGGAGCGGCGCGCGTGAGCGAGCGCTCGCCGGCGGGCACGGTGACGAGCATCGGTGCAGGCTCGTGGAACATTCCCCGGGGAGTCGCGGTGGATAGCAGCGGCAATGTGTATGTTGCCGATACGGGATTGCAGCAGGTGCTGGAGGTAAGCCCGGGCGGAACGGCAACGGTGATCGCGGGCACGGGCACGGCTGGATTTTCGGGAGACGGAGCGGCCGCGGCGTCGGCGCAACTCGGCTTCCCCTGGGACGTGGCCGTCAACTCCAGCGGCGTGGTGGCGGTGGCGGATCTGGCCAACAATCGCGTGCGGGATCTGACGCCGCCGGCGTTGCTGGCAACGTCAGGGCCTCCGGCCAGCGCGCCGGTTCCGAGCAATGTCACCATTGTGAATGCCGCCAGCCTGGCTCCAGGGCCGGTGACGGCAGAGATGCTCCTGCTGATCGGCGGCTCCGGCATCAGCCCCGCGCAGATTCCGGATACGGCCATCGCGTTCGGTCCTAATCCGGCGCTCATTTTGTCGGCCGATATCAGCAATATTCTGGTGGTTGCTCCGGCGGCGATCGCGGGACTGGGCAGCGTGCCGATCGAAATCATTTATCAAAACACGGTGATCGCGACGATTCCGGTGGCGGTGACACCCGCGGCGCCGACGCTGTTCGCGGATGCGTCGGGAGAGGCCGCGGCCAACAACCAGGATGGAACCATCAACTCGGCGAATAATCCTGCGGCGCGAGGCTCGGTGATCTCGCTGTACGGAACCGGCCTCGGGATTTCGGGCGACGCGGTGAGCGTGACGCTGGACGGTTACACCTCGCAGGTGCTGTACGCGGGTCCGGCGACGAATTACCCGGGAATGTTCCAGATCAACGCGCAGGTGCCGTCGGGATATCTGCCTACCGGAGACCTGAGCGTGGTGGTGACGGTAGGGACCTCGCCGAGCCAGGCCGGCGTCACGCTGTGGGTGGATTAAGCGGCTGGGCAAGCGGCAGCGACGACAGAGGTTCTCAACCAGGCAGTGCGGAGATCGCATTTTGTCATCTCAAACGCCGGCCGCGGTGGACGCCGCCGCCCGCGAAACTGTCCCGGCAAAAATAATTCTTCCTTTGCCTCTTGACATCGACACCGTTTAGTACTAAATATTTAGTATGCGCTCTGCCAAAGGCCTCACCGCCCAGGAACTGGAAATCATGAAGGTCGTCTGGAAGCTGGAATCCGCCACCGTCCGCCAAGTCTACGAATTGCTGCTGAAGAAGCGGCACATCGCCTACACCACGGTCATGACCATGATGAAGATCCTGGAGCAGAAGGGTTTCCTCAAAAGGCGGCAGGAGGAGCGGGCGTACGTCTACACTCCTGCGCAGCCGCAGAAGCAGGTGCTGGGCTCGATGGTGCGGGAGTTCGTCAACCGGGTGTTCAACGGATCGGCCGAACCGCTGCTGCTGCATCTGGTGGAGGACCGGCATTTGACGGAAAAGGATCTGGAGGAAATTCGCAAGACTATCCGGGACACGCGCAAGAAGGGAGACCGGTGATGTACCCGGCGCTGCTGGTTTGGAGCGAGCAGGTGTTCGTGCTCACCGCGGCGGCGGCGCTCGCGGCGCTGACGCTGACGCATGCGAAGGCGCGTTTACGGATGTGGCAGGGTCTGCTGCTGGTGCTGCTGCTGCTGCCGGCGATCGAGCCGTGGAGCCGGCCGCCGGTGGAGGTAGCGCTGGACGCTCCCGCCGCCAGCATCGCAAGCGGGTTATCGGCGGCTGCGCCCTCCAGGTTTCAGTGGCGCGCGGAAGACTGGCTGGCGCTGATCGCGGCCGGGGCGGTGCTGCGGCTGATGTGGGTAGCGGCGGGATTCCTCAGGTTGCGGCGGTATCGAAAGCAGGCCCAGCCGCTGGCCGACCCTCCGCTGCCGTTTACCTTGAATGCCGCCAGATGGTACGCCAGCGACTCAGTGCCCGGCCCAGTGACCTATGGATGGCGGCGGCCGGTGATTCTGCTTCCGGCCAGGGTGCTGGAGCTGCCGGCCGATCTGCGTGAAGCCATCGAGTGTCATGAGCTGATTCACGTGCGGCGCGGAGATTGGCTGCTGGTGCTGGGCGAAACGCTGGTGCGCAGCCTGCTGTGGTTCCATCCGGCCATCTGGCTGGTGCTGAGCCGGATTCAGCTGGCTCGGGAGCAGGTGGTGGATCGGGAGGCGGTGGGCCTGCTTCAAAACCGCGAGCGGTACCTGGATGCGCTGGTGGCTGTGGCCGCCTATCGGCTTCACCCCGATCTTACGCCAGCGCCGTTGTTCTTGAGAAAGCGTCATCTCGCTGCGCGAGTAGAGGCGGTGATGAAGGAGGTCAACATGTCCCGTTCCAGAAGCGTGGCCCGAGTAACGGCCGGGGTTGTAGCCGTGTGTTCCGCTCTGTCGATCGCCGCGTGGGTGGCGATGTGGATGTTTCCGTTCGTGAGCCAGGCGCAGACTGCGCCGGATAGTCCCGGAATCACGGTGGACGCGGGAGCGACGCTGCTGCATCGCGCGCCGGTGCATGTGCCGGAAGGCTCGACCGCCGCTGGTGCGGTGACGGTGCAGGCGGCGCTCGACGCCAAGGGCGAGGTGAGCGACGCTCGCGTGGTGAGCGGTCCGGAGGAGTTGCGCAAGGCAGCCCTGGCGAGCGTGTTGCAGTGGCACTATCAGCCGGGTCCCACGCAGGCGATGATTACGATCCGGTTTGCGGGAGGAGTGGCGGCGACGGCGTCTGTCCCGCCACCGCCTCCGCCAGCGCCCGCCGCTCAGACCGGGACGCCTCAGACCGCGGCACCTCAGGCCGGCACGATCAAGTCGATTCAGTTCCAGGGAGTCAGCGCCGAAGCCGAACAGGCATTGCGGGGATTGTTGCAGCTTCGCGAGGGCGATGTCGTCAGTCAATCCGATTTGTTGAAGCACGGAGGCGTGGTGCGGGCGTTTGACAGCCACTTGGCTTTCACATTCTCAGTGACGGGCGTCCCTCCGGAGTATCACATTCTGGTGATGGTGAAACCGGAACCCGTAGCGGCGCCAGCGCCAGTGCCGGACGGAACAATCCGGGTGGGAGGAAATGTTCAGGCCATGAAGCTGATCAACCACGTCACCCCGGTGTATCCGTCCATCGCCAAGAACGCGCGCGTGCAAGGCACGGTGACGCTCGAAGCAATCATCGGAGTGGACGGAGCCGTGCAGAACCTGGTGGTGGCGAGCGCCGATTCTCCATTGCTGGTTCAGTCCGCCCTGGATGCCGTGAAACAGTGGACCTACCTGCCGACGATGCTCAACGGAAATCCGGTAAAGGTTTTGACCGCGATTACCATAAATTTCACGCTCGCGAATTAGGGATTTATGAAACTAGCCCGCAAAGCGAGGTATGAGTCGGTGATCGCCGCCCTGGCGGACCTTTTTCTTTTTGCGTCTTTTCTTTTCACCTCAGGCTTCGCAAGCGGCCTGGCAAGGCTCCGTGCTGTTGTCGGTGGTGGTGGATGAGACCGGCAAGCCGACGAGCATCAAGGTAATTCGTCCGCTGGGCTGGGGCCTGGACGAAAAAGCTATCGAATCGCTATCGCAGTGGAAATTCAAGCCGTCCACGAAGGACGGAGCGCCGGTTCCGGTCCAGGCGCAAATCGAAGTCACTTTCCGGCTGCCGTGAGGCGGGCTTCGATGCGGGCTTTTTCGGCGCCGCATGTTATAGTGCGGTTTAGCTCCTTTGATGCAGCACGAGGCTTCAACCACAGCCGGATACACGCTGCTCGACCAGCAACTGATGTCACGGGCTACGCGTTATTTCGCGTGGCAGGCGCGGATCGCCAAGCGGCACCTGGGGCCCAGGGTGATCGAGACGGGATGCGGCACCGGCAATTTCACGAGCCATCTGACCGACCGCGAGCTGGTGGTGAGCATGGACGTGGTGGAAGAGTGCGTGGAGCGCGTGCGCGCGCGCTTCGCCGGCCATCCCAACATGCAGTTCCGTCATCTGGATGTGCAGGACCCGGAGTTCCTCCGGCTGAAGGCGCTGCAGCCGGATTCGATCGCGTGCCTGAACGTGCTGGAGCACATCCGCGACGAGCGCCTGGCGCTGGAGCACATGCGCCAGGTGCTGATTCCCGGCGGGCGGGCGGTGTTTCTGCTGCCGGCCTTCGAGTCCCTATACGGCCCCATCGATCGCAACCTGGGACATTTCCGCCGCTACTCAAAGAGCGGCTGGCGCGCGCTGGCTGAATCGGCCGGGTTCCGCGTGACCGAGATCCGCTACTTCAACTTATTCGGGTTTTTCGGCTGGTGGGCCAACGCGCGCATTCTGCGCAGAGAGATGCAATCGGAAGCGCAGATTGCGCTGTTCGATCGCACGATCGTGCCCGTGATGTCGCGGATCGAGAGCTGGATCGAGCCGCCGGTAGGGCAGTCGATCTTTACCGTTCTTGAAAAGACCTGATGGGTGAAGGTGTGACCGCTATCTGGGGTCGGTGATGCGGCCGGCGAGCGCCGAGGCGGCGACTGTATCGGCCGAAGCGAGATAGACGCGGGCTTTAGGATGGCCGTTGCGGCCGGGAAAATTGCGGGCTTGGTTGGAGATCATGGCTTCGCCTTCGCTCATGGCGCCCATGTTGACGGCTTGATTGGAACCGGCGCTGGGAGGGAAGACGATCGCACCGGCTTCAACCAGGGCCTCGATCAAGCCTTCTCGGATGGCCGCAAGATAAATTCCCCTGGTGGCCGGCACCACCTGCATGCGCACTTGCGCGTGGACGTGCCGGCCCCGGAGGCGCGCGGCCAGCACTCGAATATCGCAGAGGCGCCCTCCGGTGCTGCCGCCGATTTCGGCCAACTGAATCTCGATGCCTGCGGCTTCGCCGACCGGCTTCACGTTGCCCACCGTCGGAGGACACGCAACTTGCGGTTCGAGCGTGCCGACATCGATATCGACGATCTTTTCGTATTTGCCGCCGGGGTCGTTGACCATCATCTCGTAAGGGCCGCTGTGCGAATGCGCCTTCGCGAAGCCCAGCGTCTTCTCGTCCGGATTGATGAAGCCGGCTTTTGCGCCCAGGTCGATGGCCATCAGGGGAAATAGCAAACGATCCTCGATGGAAAGACTTTCGATGAACGGGCCGGCGTACTCGACGGTCTGATACACGGCGTTGTCTTCGCCCAAAAATCCTTCCAGGTACTGCGCGACATCGCGTGGAGTGACGCCGCGCCGCAACTGGCCGTGCAACGCAACCTGAAACGTTTGGGGAACGCGAAACCAGCATTTCCCGTGGGCGAATCCCAGAGCGGCCATGGAATTATTTCCGACGCCGGTGGAAAAGACTCCCAGCGCTCCGTAGACAGTGGTGTGCGAATCGCAGCCGATAATGATCTGGCCCGGAGCCCACAGGCCGTTTTCGATAATCACGTGATGCAGGCTGCCGGAGCCGGAATCGAACACGCGGATGCCATGGGCGGCGGCGAAACGGCGGGCTTCGGTGAGAACCTCCGCGTCACGCTGCGAGGGCGGAGAAAAAGTGTGATCGAAGACGAAGACGATGCGCGAGGGATCGAAGATTTTGCCGCCGCCCATCTCCTGCTCAAACACCTTGGCGACCAGATTGGAGCTGAGATCGTGAAGCACCATGCGGTCCACGTTGGCCACGACCACATCGCCGGAAGCGACCTGTTTTTTGCCGCTGGCCTTGGCGAGAATTTTCTCGATCATGTTCATAGGACTTCGGTCCCCGCGCAGGTGTCGCCGTAATAGAGGCCTTCATCTTGCACGTGCAACGCGAAGATCGGACCGGGTCCAGCTTTGTAGGGATAGGGACCGGCGAGATTTTCGATGTGGCCTCCGCCGGAGGCCAGCGCGGCATCGAAGCGCGATCGCAAGGTTTCGACGGCGGACGGGCGAGTGACCTTGACCCAGTGGCCGCAATATTCGAGAGCGATGGCGACGGAATAACGGTCAAGCAGTCGCGCGCCCTTCGCCGGAGCGGGAGCGCCGCCGGCGGAGCTGAGGCGGATCACCAGATCTTCAGCTCCCGCGCGGCGAAACTCACGCTCCAGGCGTCCGACGAAGTGATGATCGAGCGCATCCGCACCGCTCGGCAATTGCTCTTCGAGAATCCGGCGCGCGAGGCTTGCGGCGCGGCGGCGCATCGAAAGCTCGGCGTCGTCGGGTACGCAGATCTGCGCGGACGGAACATCGACTGCTTCGATTTCGCTCAGGCGCGAATGGATCTCAATGGGGAGCATCGCCAGATCCAGAATGCCGAGCTTGCGCCAGTGGCGCTCCGCGCAAAGTTGATCGAGCGTCTGCATCAGCTTGCTCGCAGGGCGAATGTCTTCGAATATCGTCACCGATTTGATCCACGGATATACGCGGGGCGAAAGAGCGCAGAGCAGAACCGGGGGTGCATCGAGAGGGATCACCACCAGCGAACGGTTCCAGTAGGGCATGAAGTTGGTCAGGAAACGGGCCTGATTGGAACGCCAAACGTCGGTGTAGACCAGGAGGGCGGGGAGATTCCGCTCGGCGAGCGCCGCGCGGGCTCGCGCCAGACGGGAGTCGAAAACGGCCGGCGGAAGCTGACCCTTATCCCATGCGATGAGTCCGCGTTTCATGCGACTTCCTTCACGAACAGCTTTTTCTCAGTGGTGTTCAAACGCACGTTGCCGTTCGCCGTGACCAGCAGGCTGTCGCCGAACACCATGTAGCCGGAAAGCGGCAGGTACGTGTTGGGGTGCGCGATCAGCACCATGTTCTCCTTGATCACGTAATCGACGTCCTCAAGAATGTGCGGCGTTTCGTCGGGGAACAATCCCAGGCAATGGCCGCGCACGCGCGTGTACTTCGCGCCGGTGTAATCGCCATAGCCATACTTGCGGAAGACGTCGTTCTGCGCGCGAGCGGCGTCGGACGCACGGATGCCCGACTTGATCAGGTCTTGAGCGGCCTGCTGCGCTTCGGAGAAAATCGAAAACGCTTCAAGCTGACCCGGCGAAGGCTCGCCGAGCACCAGAGTGCGGCAGATCTGCGCGTAATATCCGTTCACACAAGGCGTCAGTTCCGTGGTGACGGAATCGCCGCGTTGCAATTTGCGATCCGTCGGCGGCTTCATCCCGACGACTTCCGTGCCTCCGGAAGCGATCAGCATGAAATTGTCTTCCGCGCCGTTGGATTTGAGGAAGCCTTCCACCTCGGCGACCAGTTCGTATTCCCTCATGCCGACACACGCTGTGTCGGCGAAGAATTGATAGCCGCGATCGGCAAGAGCGGCGGCTTGCCTCAGGCATTCGATTTCGTCGGAGGTCTTCACGCGCCGAAGCTCTTCGACATCCGCTGTTGCGGAAACCGGCGAACTCGGGACCATCCACGTCTCCATCAGCTCCAGTCCCGCTATGGCCGAGGCCTTCGGAAATGTGCCCGCGAATTCCCGTGCGCCTGGGATCAGGTCACGGTCCCAAGGGTCTGTGACCCAGACGGTCAACTCTCCAGAACGGCTCAGATGAGCGGCAGCATACGGACCAGAGTAGTTTACGTTGACCAGGCTGCGAAAATAATCCTTGCGCCAGCCTTGACCGTAGAGCAGGATCGAATCCCAGTCACGCACGGCCATCAACTCCATCAACTGATGGTGGCGGTGCTCATTGATCGTACTCACGGAGACACGCTCTCGAGGAACCACTCAGTGGGAAGTTCTCTCCCCAGCCCCATTTGCCGCGCGCGCTTCAACACCGCCGCGCCCACGGCCGCAAATTGCGTTCCCGCGCCGGTGTTGTTGTTGAAGCACGTGATCTGATCCGGGCGTGTCCGGCCTTGCGCTTTGCCGGCGACCAGATCCTGCAGTTCACCGATGGCGTCCCACTCAACAATGCCCTTTTGCGCGGCTTCCCACACATCCGGCGATTGATCATTCCGGGCCACTTCCTTGGAGTGCACGAAGTACACGTCGGCGCGGCGAATGCATTCGTCGTCGATCTCGCGGCGCTTGTTGCTCGCGTCGGCGCCGCCGATGGAGGCCACGTACATTCCTTTTTCCACCCAATGGCCGTCGAAAACAGGGTCCCACGCCGCGGTGGCGGCTTGAATGAAATCGCTGCCCTCCACCGCTTCCTTCGGAGTCGCCACGGCGCGAACTTCGCGGCCCAGCTTCTTGGTCATGGCCAAACAGAACTCGCGGCAATGCTCTTGATTGGGGCTGTAGACTTTGATCTCGGCAAAGTTATATTGCGCCGCGAGAAATTCCAGATGCGCGCCGGCTTGCCATCCGCTTCCGAACAGGCCCAGCACCTGCGGATTTTCGGGTGCGAGATAGCGCGCGCCCACCGCGCTCATCGCGGCCACGCGCACCTTCTGGATCACGCCGTCGGGCATGATGGCGACGGGCTCGATCTTTTCAACGTCGAAGAGAATCACCAGTCCGCAATATTTGTTTCCCGTTGCGACGGGCAGAATGCGGCGGCGCTTCACGCCGGCGGTGTATGAGAATCCCGCCATATCGGAGGTCACACGCAGAGCCCATACGCCGCAGTCCAGGCTTCCGCCTTCCTGCGTTTTCATTCGATAGTGGAAGCCCGGATGCTGTTTCGATTCGGCCGGCAAATATACTTGCGAGCGAGGGCGATTGAGCGCCGTGCCTTGGGCCAGCTCACGATAAATACTCTCGGTGGCGGCGATGGCGTCGTGGGGCGTGAGCGCTTGCTCCACCTCTTCATTGGTCAGCAGCAGGGTCATTTTTCAAGAAGGGTTCGGCCGGCATCCGATTTCAGCAGGGGGATCAAGCCGCCCGCGCGCAGCATCTCTAGCAGCAGGCCGGTAGGCGGCGCGCCCTGAATCGATGCGCCGGTGGTGAGGTTTTCGACGACACCGCGCTCGATGTCGACGCGCAGGCGATGGCCGGTCTCGACGAAATCGTGAATGCCGGAGACTTCGAGAATCGGCAGGCCAATCTCCGGGCCATTGCGATAAAACGTGCGCGAGAAGAATTCGGCGAGCACCGCGCCCACGCCCGTCGCCTTGATCGCCTTGGGCGCGATGGCGCGGCCGGAGGAGCAGCCGAAGTTGCGCCCGGCTACGATGATGTCGCCGGGCTGCACGTTCTGGGGAAATCCGGATTGGCGTTTTCGAAGACGTGCTTGACCATCTCGCTCATGCCGCGCATCACCAGATGCGTCGGCGTGATCATATCCGTGGGAATGTTGTGGCCGAACTTCCAGCAGTTGCCCTCGAGGATTAGATTCACGCGGTTTATTTCATGACGGCGGCCAGCGGCGCCGGTTCCATAGACTTTCGGCGGCCCACGCTGGAGAACAGAATCAACGCCAAAACGCAGGATAACAGGTCGACGGTAAAGGCCGTGGAGTAGCGATGGGTGGAATCGTAAATCGCCCCGGCCACTAAGCCTCCCGAGGAGGTACCCAGGCCGAAGAACAGCATGAACAGTCCGAGTATCGTGCCCACGCGCGCGGTGCCGAAGTACTCGAACGCGATGATGATGGAGCGTTGAAGATCCCGCCGTAGCCCAGGCCGAACACTGCCGCGACAAGATAGACCGCGGAGGATCGAGGATCGGTTGCCAGCAATCCGCAGACACCCAGGATCAGGCAGAGCGTCGCGAGCAGCATGGAAACGCGCGACGAGAACCGGTCGGCCGCCGCACCTCCCAGCAGCTTGCCGAAAGCGCTTGCGCCCAGCAGCGTACTCAAGGCCTGCGCGGCGTTCGGCGGGGTGACCCCGTGGCCGCGCAGGTACAGCACCAGATGTTCCTGCACGCCCATCAGCGTGTGCGCCGCGAAGAACAAGCTGACGCCGAAAATCCAGAACACCGGAGTCCTGACGATTTCGCTGAAATGGGCGACGGTGCGGCGCGTGTGCGCGGTTGCGTCGGGCGTCGAACTTTTTTTCGGAGCCAAAACAAAAGTCGCCACGAACGGGATCGCCAGGAACAGACTCAGGAACAGGAACGCCTGCGAGGTGCCGTATTGAGTGATAAGGCGCGTGCTGAGTTTGGGAAAGATGTAGCCGCCCAGACCGACTCCCGCGTTGATCATGCCGACGGCCAGGCCGCGTTGCTTGGTGAACCAAGCGGCGATCAGCATGGATGCCGGCACCAGCGATACGGCCGCGATGCCGACTCCCAGCAGCGTGCAGAACAGATACCACTGCAGCAGCGTCTCGGTAGTCGAAAGCAGCGCCAGCGCCGCGGCGCACGTGACGCATCCGCCCAGGATGACGGCGCGCGGCGAATACTTGTCCGCCAGCCATCCCACCAGCGGCCCCAACAGCCCGATGAGCAACAGCACCACCGACCCGCCGCCCGCCGCCTCCGCATGGGTCCACCCGAATTTTTTGGGATCGGCAAAGACCGGGTAAAACACAGGCAGCGAAAAGCGTCCCGCGCAAAACGCGACCGCCAGCACGATGAAGGACACCAGCAGCCCTTTGATGCGCACGGAGCGGTCGTGGTTCTCGGGGCTCAACACTGCTGAATTCTATCGCAGCCAAGGCCCCAAGTGCTATACTCATGCTCGCAAAGGCGCGATTCGGGGCATGGGACATACCACCGCGGGACACACCATCGCAGAGAAAATCCTCGCGGCCAAATCCAGGAAATCCAGCGTCGCGCCGGGCGAAATTGTCGAGGCCTACCCGGACCTGGTGATGAGCCACACGGCCACCTGGCGCTCGGTCAGCGTGATGGAGAAGGTGGGCGCGACCAAACTCTACGATCCGGCCAGGCTGGCTGTGGTTCTGGATCACATCGCGCCGGCCAAATCGGAGAAGAACGCCTCCGATCATCAGGCTTGCCGTAAGTTCGCGACCAAGTTCGGAGTCACGAAGTTTTACGACGTCGACGCCGGCATCGCGCACCTGGTTCTGATGGAAGCGGGTCACGTTGCGCCGGGCGATTTGATCGTCGGCACGGATTCGCACTGCACCATTTACGGAAGCCTGGGCGCGTTGGGAACGGGCATCGGCTATACCGAAGTCGCCTCGGTGTGGATCACAGGGAAGCTGTGGATGAAGGTTCCGGAAAGCTTCAAGGTGACCTTGAGCGGCGCTTTTTCACCGGGCGTGTATTCGAAAGACCTGATGCTGTATCTGATCGGGAGCCTGGGCGCGGATGGCGCCAGCTATAAATCGGTGGAGTTCTATGGCACGGCCGCCGGCTTGAGCGTCTCCGAGCGCATGACCATGACCAATCTGGCGATGGAGATGGGCGTGAAGTGCGCCTTCGTTCCGCCGGACGCGCACACCGAGGAATATTTGCGCGGACGCCTCAAAGACCCGAGCCGCTATCAGCCGGTCCGCGCGGATGCGGACGCGGTGTATGAACGTGAGATCGGCGTGGCTCTTGAGCAGCTGGAGCCGATGGTGGCTTGTCCGCACGAGGTGCAGAACACCAAGCCCATAGGCCAAGTCGAGGGCACGCGCATCGACCAGGCGTTTTTAGGTTCCTGCGCGAACGCCAAGTACGAAGATCTGGCGGTGGCGGCGCGCATCCTGAAGGGCCGTCGCGTTCATCCGGGAGTGCGTTTGATCATTACTCCAGGATCGAAGAACATTATGCTCGAAGCCGCGCAGACCGGCGTCTTGCAATCGCTGCTGGAGAGCGGAGGCATGTTCACCAATCCGGGCTGCGGCGCTTGCGCCGGCGACGGCGGAGTGATGGCCGACGGCGAAGTGTGCCTCTCCACCGCGAATCGAAATTTCCTGGGCCGCATGGGGAGCAGCAAGGCCGAAATCTATCTGTCCAGTCCGGCGACGCTGGCCGCATCGGCCATCAAGGGCTGCATCGCCGATCCTCGGGAATTCTTTTAAGTCTCTTTTAAAAACGATGGAATCCGTCATTCAAGGCCGCGCTTGTAAGTTTGGCGACAATATCAATTCCGACATCATCATCCCCGGCCGCTATCTCATCTATATCGACGCCCAGAGGCTGAGCGAGCACGCCTTCGAGGTTTTGGGCCCGGAGTATCCGGCCAAGCTGCGGAACTTCCAGATCCTGGTGGCCGGCCGGAATTTCGGATGCGGCAGCGCGCGGGAACAGGCCGCGACGGCCATTCAAGGGCTCGGGATCAAGGCCGTGGTGGCGTGCTCTTTCGCGCGAACCTTCTATCGCAACGCCATCAACGACGGGCTCCCGATCATCGAATGCCCGGACCTTTATCCAGCGGTGGAAGAAGGCGACGAGATCAGGATCGATCTGGCCGCCGGCAGGATTCGGCATGAGACTAAGCAGGGCAGCAAGGATTACGACTTCCCGCAGTTGCCGGATTCGGTGCGCAAGATCCTGGAGCTGGGGGGATTGGCGGCGTACCTGAAGGCTCAGCTGGCGGTCAACGGAGGATAATTGTCGCTATGGCGCTTGAGTTCACCACTTCCTACCTGGAGGACGCCACGTCCCTTTTCCGCTATTACAAGAAACTGGCGGAAGGAGCCATGGTGCAGGTGACGGATGAGCAGCTCACGCTGGCCCTCGATCCGGAGATGAATTCGATTGCGATCGTTGTCAAGCACATGACCGGCAACATGCGCGCCCGCTGGATCGGATTTCCGTCGGTGGACGGAGAGAGCCCGACGCGGGATCGCGATGCGGAGTTTGTCGATCCGCCACAAAGCCGGGCCGAGACGATGGCTCGGTGGGAGGAAGGCTGGCGCTGCGTGTTCGCCGCGCTGGAGCCGTTATCCAACGCCGATCTCGGCCGCCGGCTGACCATTCGCGGAGAGGCGCATTCGGTGATGCAAGCCATCAGCCGCCAGCTGGCGCATTACGCATATCACACCGGGCAGATCGTGTTTCTGGCGAAGCAGCTGCATCACGGCGAATGGAAATCCCTGAGCGTTGCACGGGGCCGATCTAAGGAATTCAACCAGCGCGTCGAGGCCGGGGAAACCAGCCAGCGCTGAAGGCACGCCGCCGTTTCTACTGCGGCTTGTCTTTCGGAGGCGCAGATGCCGGGGGCGCCGACGGCGGGGGCACGGATGGTGGAGGCGCGGACGGGTGCGGCGCCGTCACGGTCTTCAACGGGCTCAGCAGCACATGCGCGTTGCGGCCTTCCAGGCGCGGCTGGCCCTCGATGGTGCCCACCGACACCAGGTCCGCGGCGAAACGGAGCAGCAGCTTCTTGCCGATATCCACGTGGGCGATTTCACGCCCGCGGAACTGCACCACGGCCTTGACGCGATTGCCTTCCTTGAGGAAGCGGACGGCGTGATTCTTCTTAAAGTCGTAATCGTGATCATCCGTATTGGGGCGGAATTTGATTTCCTTGACCTGGATGATGTGCTGCTTTCTTTTGGCCTCGTGCTGCTTCTTTTTGTTTTCGTATTGCCACTGCCCATAGTCCATGGCCTTGGCGACGGGCGGCTCGGCTGTGGGAGCGATCAGAATCAAATCCAGGCCCAGATCCTGGGCCTTGCGGATGGCCACATTCGTGGGCATGATCTCGACGGAGCCATCGGGAAACACGGCGCGAACTTCGCGCGCACGGATCGCCTCGTTTACGTTTTCCCGGATCTTCGGCCGGCGGGGTGCGAAGCCTCTTGGAATCATCCGCGGACGGCCTGCGCGATCACAACCGGGGAGAGCATCATGACCAAATAGTACCAGATTCAGCACGGGCCGCCGCAAGGCGACGGGTCGCGCCCAACCGCCCGTGGTAGAAGGAACCGCATCGCTAAAAACCTGGGGCGCCTTCCGGCCTGGGCGTAGCAGCTAGAAGAAATTGCTCATCCGGCAAACTGAGCGAGCGGCTTACGCACGATATGATTAGATCCGTCATGCAGAACGATAGATCGGTTGAACTAAGCGGGACATTCACGTTTCGAGATGTCTTAAATTTTCAGTACTCCCAGTGTTACCAGCGCGCTTGGTGGATCGCGCCGACGATTCTCATTGGTTTAATCGTCTCTGCGGGAGGCGTACTTCTCGCAGTGGTGGCCATGCTGCTGACTCGCGACATGGATCTCGTTCGTCATAACGGAACTCCGTTCTTGCTGCTGCTGATATTTTGGGTCGTCGTCGTGACGGCCCCATATAGAGGTACCAAGAGGCTGATGAAGACGAGCGGCTATCTTTCCGCTCCCATCACATACATCTTCTCTTTACAAGGCGCGCACAGCACCGGTATGCATACGTCGAGCGACATTTCCTACGAGGCGCTGTGGGCCGTGCGTGAGACAAAGAGCCTGTTCTTGCTGTACCTGAACGCAGCTTCGGCGCTTATGCTCCCCAAGCGATTTTTTAGAGACGCCGCTCAGGAAAACGATTGGCGTCTTCTTGTAGAACAGCGCATCTCCCCGAAGGGCATCGTAAGGTTTGGATTCCTGGGGCGTTGGCTGTGACTTGTCGCCTGCAAGATTCAAACTGAGACACTGCCCAGGGGGAGGGCCCAGCCGACCGTTGTAGAAGGAACCGCATCGCGAACCCCCGGCGCCATATGGGCGTGTAACCAATCGCCGTCGAGAGGCGTTATATCAAACGGAAGAGATTTCCACAGAGACAACTCCCCGCGCAACGGACGCGGCCCGGAGTGAAAGTTCTTCTTAAAAGACTTTCCACGAGAAGAGGAGGAGTGTGCCCGTGTGGATTCGAGAAGAAGTTTCAAAGGAGATATGGAGAAATGAGACGCAACTTTCTGTCCAGCATCGTGCTTTCAGCAGCCGTGGCCGCGCTTGTGCCGTCCGGCTCTTTATGGGCGGCGCCGACCGCCGGCAAGTCCGCCGCCCAGTATCTGAACCAGATCAATGAGCAAACCAACCAGATTCAGGCCCAGGCCGACCTTCTCGAAAGGTATGTGCGGAGCGGCGCGGATGAATGGACCGTCAACGCCGGCTTCGCTACCGAGATGGCCGAGGGAGCGCAAAAGCTGTCGGCGCTGCTCGACCAGGTTGCCGTTCAGCCCGGCGCCACCAACGACACGCGCATGCAAGTGGAGAAAATGAAAAGCATGACGGCTGAGTTGATGGCGTTCACCGGCAACGCGTTTCACGATCTGGATCCGCGCCTCCTGGCGCTGCGCGCGGATACCGTGCTCGCCAACACGGCCAATATTGAGGAGCGCTGCAACATGCTCCGTAGCGCCGCGCAAAACCTGCTGCTCGCCCGCTGATCTCGTCCCCACCTCGGAACGGCCGGGTGATTTGTTTCGCCCGGCTTGTTCCGTTCACAGCCCAATTTCCACGCGCTAGAATAGCCTGCAGTGTCCCCCTCCTGGCGCCGCTACCTCCTTCGCCCTCAAGATCTGGTCTGGCTCCTGCTCTTTTCCACGCTGGTGGCCACCGCGCTCCTGATGGTGCACTACGAAACCAACCCGACTCCGCGACCTTTCGTGCCGTGGTTGCTGGTCGCGTTGTGGATCGTGAAGGTGATGGAGCGTTATATCGGGACCATCCTGGCTATTTTGATCGAGCTGGGCCTGTGTTTCGGCGTCATCTTCGGCAGCGGCCAGATCACCAGCAGCTTTTATCTGCTGCCCCTGCTTCCGTTGATCTCGGCCGCGACCACTTTTGGACTGCCCGGAACGGTTCTCTCCACGCTGGCGGCGTGCGCGGTGAATCTCTCGCAGTTGGTGTTCCTCAAATTGGAGCAGGCCACCGCGATTGCCGAAGGCAACCCCATTCCCGTGATCGAGCGGGACCAGATTCCCGAGCTGGTGCTCAAGCTTCTCTGGTTTCCCGTGATTGGATTCCTCACCTATCAGCTCGCCAAGGCCAATCGCGAGGAAACCAGAAAGCTGGAAGCCACCGCCAAGCAGTTGGAGGACGCCAACCAAAGTCTGAGGGAAGCGGAGGCGCAAGTACGGCGCTCAGAACGGCTGGCCGCGCTGGGACAATTGACCGCGGGCCTGGCGCATGAGCTGCGCAATCCCCTGGGAACGATGAAGAGCTCGGCCGAGCTGCTGGGGCGGCAGGTGGCGCGCGAAAACGAAATCGCCCGGGAGATGGCCGGCTACATCGCCACCGAGGTGGATCGCACCAACTCCCTGATCACCCGGTTTCTGGATTTCGCCAGGCCGCAGCACCTGCGCCTGGAAAAGGGCGATCTCGCGGCGCTGCTGGATCGGGTGATCGCGCGCTTTGAGCGGGAGAAATCCGGCGCGGCCGCTTCGGTTTCGATCTACAAGAACTATTCGCCGGACATTCCGGAGGTGGCATTCGACGGCGAGCTGCTGGAGCGCGCTTTGCTCAACCTGGTGACGAATGCGGCGCAGGCCAGCGCGCCTGGCTCGGTGGTGACGGTGAAGACAAAGATGGTCGAGACCAGCGCCGGAGCGGGCGTCGAGATCG
This sequence comes from Bryobacterales bacterium, assembly GCA_963765185.1. Classification (GTDB taxonomy): domain Bacteria; phylum Acidobacteriota; class Terriglobia; order Bryobacterales; family Bryobacteraceae; genus Palsa-187. The sequence goes on along the minus strand of CAVXWB010000031.1, from coordinate 42,607 downwards.
CCGTGATCGACCGCGGCTCCGGCATCGATCCCAAGCATCTGGAGAGCATCTTCAATCCCTTCTTCACCACCAAGAGCGAGGGCGTGGGCCTGGGCCTGGCCATCGTTTCCAAGATTATCGACGAGCACGGGGGCCAGATCGCGGTGGAGAGCACGCCGGGCGAGGGCAGCGTGTTCCGCGTCTACCTTCCGGCTGTGCGAGAGTAGAATTTCCAAATGTCCGTCATCCTGGTGATTGAAGACGAAGAGAAGTATCGCAGGGTGATCAGCCTGCATCTTTCCTCCGGCGGTTACGCGGTGAAGGCCGTGGGCACGGCCGAGGACGGCTTGAAGCTGGCCGCGGACGCCGATCTGGTCCTCACCGATCTGAAACTGCCGGGCATGGACGGCCTGGCCTTCCTGGAACAGTTGCGCGCCCAGAACATGCTGACGCCGGTGATTGTCATGTCGGCGTTCGGCACCGTGGAAAACGCCGTGGAGGCCATGAAGAAGGGCGCGGTGGACTTTCTGCCCAAGCCCTTTTCGCTGGATCACCTGACGGTGGTGGTGGAAAAGGCCCTGGAGGTGCGCAAGCTGCGCGACGAGAATCGCGAGCTGCGCGAGGCTCTGGGCAAGAAGTATCAGTTCGAAAATATTATCGGGCACAGCGCGGCGATGCAGGAGATTTTTTCGGACATCACGCGCGCGGCGCCCACGCGAGCCACCGTGCTGCTGGGCGGGGAGAGCGGCGTCGGCAAGGATTTGATCGCGCGCGCGATTCATCAGCATTCTCCGCGCAAGGACCGGCCCTTCGTCAAGATCGACTGCACCTCGATTCCTGAAAACCTGATGGAGAGCGAGCTGTTCGGCTACGAAAAGGGCGCCTTCACCGGCGCCAACACCTCCAAGCCGGGCAAGTTCGAGATCGCCAACACGGGTACGGTGATGTTGAACGAAATCGGCGACGTGCCGGCGTCGATCCAGGTGAAGCTGCTGCGCGTTTTGCAGGAGCGGGAGTTCGAACGCCTGGGCTCCAACCGCACCCAGCACACCGACGTTCGCGTGATCGCGGCGACCAACGTGGATCTGCGCGAGGCTCTGGAGCAGGGCAGGTTCCGCGAGGATCTGTACTACCGTCTGAACGTGGTTCGCATCAACATCCCGCCCCTGCGGGAGCGCAAGGAAGACATTCCGTACCTGGTGGAGCACTTCGCGCAGAAGTTCGGCGGCGTCATCAGCGAGGGGGCCATGGAGCGGCTGCTGGCGTATCATTGGCCGGGCAACGTCCGGGAGCTGGAAAACGTGGTGGAGCGCAGTATCCTGCTGGCGCAGGGACCGCGCGTCGAAGCCGCCGACGTGCGCATCGATACCACGGAGCGGTCGCGGCCGGCTTCGGCCGGGTCCGCGGACCACTTCCTGCCGGAGGGCATGACCCTCGATGAGTATGAGCAGGCGCTGATTCGCGAGGCTCTTAAGCGCGCCAACGGTAACAAGAGCCACGCCGCGCGCCTGCTGGGGTTGACGCGGAATGCTCTGCGGTACCGGCTGGCGCAGATGGGGCTGGAGTAGGAAGCCCTTACTTTTTCCGCCGGGCGAAGATCGCCAGCAGCGCCACGATCACCAGCAACCCGGCTACCCAGCGGATTCCGCTCACATCTATATTTTGGACTTAACCGCGCGTAACTACAAAAGGCGCTACAGTAGAGGGTGACGTACGAATGGGACGAGGCGAAGAACACCGGCAACGTCGCCGGATGGCCGCGATCACCCATGCTCCGCGCGGCGAAGCAACGCGCATTATCTCCATGAGGAAGGCGAACCGGCGTGAACAAAAAATCTATCAAAAGCGACTTGGCACGGCTTGACCGGTTGAAGGATTCCGATATCGACTATTCGGACATTCCGCCGCTCGGGGATGAGTTTTTCAAAAAGGCCACAGTTGCATGGCCCCCGGCAAAACAGCAACTGACCATCCGCCTTGACGCGGACGTGCTGGATTGGCTCAAGGCTAACGGAAGGGGTTACCAGACGCGCATCAACCACATCTTGAGGGCAGCCATGGAAAGCAAAGCCCCGCGCCGCTCGCCCCCCACAACAACGCCGGCGCCGAAGAAGAGCGCGAGGTCACGCGGCGCATTGCGGCCACGCTGACGTTTCACAAAAGGGTAAGTTTCGCCCTTTCCCGCCCCGCTACTTTTCGGTATTGCTGCCGGATGGACAAAAGCCGAAAGCGTGTTTTCCATGAATTGCAGAAACAGGCTTTGCTGAAGGCTGTAGGCGAATGCCGCCGCGCTTGCATTACAGCCAGCAGCGCCGCGCCCATTGGCGGCGACGTTTACAACGCGACCCACGCACTCGTGGAGAGCATTGACGATCTAGCGCAAATTCTCACCGGCAGCCGTGAGCATTTTCATTTGAAGCCGCATAAGCAGCACACCGCTCATGCCGTCCCAAAAAGGTTAGTTTCAGGACTGCCCTACCCGCCGAAAAGTTGGATTTGCTCCGCCTTCGGCTTATGCCATACAGTGAAGAGCAGCACACCAGCGACCGAAACCGGAAAATGACGAACCAGCTTTATTGCGGTGACAATCTGCAAGTGTTGCGTGGAGCACGGCCAGAGCAAACAAGAGAAGCTTTTCTAAATGGCTGATATCGACATCACGCAGGCTGAGGCCGATGCCCTAATTGCAATGGAAAAGCACCGGGCCGATGATAAAGACTGCCTATTCCCGGAACCCGGCGCGAGGGTGGCGATTGCGCTGACTTCCTTAGACAAGCGTGAAAATTTCATGCTCGACATCACCCGCGCTCAGATCAAATTGACGAAGGCAACTTATCAGAACCGGGCGCGGCAGGCTATCATCCTCATGCGCCTTGACCTCGACGGCCCGCCACATCGAAACCCGGACGATCAGGAAATCCCATGCCCCCATCTTCATATCTACCGAGAGGGCTACGGCGACAAGTGGGCCATCCCTGCCCCAGTTGACCAATACCCTAACGTCCAAGACTTGTTCTCCACATTTGAGGCGTTCTTGCGGCATTGCAATATCAAAGATGTGCCTCCAATTCAGAAGGGGCTTTTCTCATGACCGTAGCCGAGATCGAAAAACTTCTGAAAGACTACCGCGACTGGCTCAAAGACAAAACCACGCTGCGACAAATAAACGGCTCATGGGTTGAGATCACAACCCCTTACTTAGACCGGCACAATGACGCTTTGCAGATTTACGCCCGAACCGAAGACGGCGCTTTGGTTCTAACCGACGACAGCTACATCATTCATGACCTTGAAGCTTCGGGCTGCAAGCTTGATACCCAAAAACGAAAAGACCTTTTGCAAATGACGCTTAACGGGTTCGGCGTGAAGTTGAACCACGAGGCCATAGAAGTCCAAGCGACGCCTGAAAACTTTCCACTTCGCAAGCACAATCTCATTCAGGCCATGCTTGCGGTAAACGATCTTTTCTATCTTGCCAAGCCCGTTGTCGAGAGCTTGTTTTATGAAGACGTGGTTACATGGCTCGACGCGAACGACATTCGCTACACACCGAGCGTGAAGTTTACCGGCATCAGTGGCTACGACCACCACTTTCATTTCGCTATACCCAAATCTAAGAAGCAGCCGGAGCGCATTGTGCAAGCCATCACCCGACCCAACCGTGATAACGCATTGCTGTTTATCAATGCCTGGGGCGACACCCGGCAAGTCCGCTCTTCGGACTCAAAGCATACGCTGTGCTGAATGACGAACAGCCGATTTCCGGCGCAGTCATAGAGGCCTTTCGCAATTACGACATCCGGCCTGTTGCGTGGACAGACCGCATTGACGTTCTTACGGAACTTGCCGCCTAAGAAAACTCTCCCGGCCGGCGCTTTGTTTTCAAGTAGGGCAAGTTTTGAGACGCTCATGGAACCCGCGCCCATCGGGGCGTTGACGTAGCTCAAATGCCCGGGTCAAGATGGGCTGCGTCCCACAGCCGCATCGCGAGCGGATGTATGCGCCTTGCTCCGCGTTGCCCTGCTGGGCGGCCCTCATGACGCCCTTTTGCCCCGAATCGCAAGCCCGCTGCGCGCCTTTTGATTGAGCAGAAAAACTGCCCATGGCTCCGATCGCCAGCAACCCGGCTACCCAGCGGATTCCGCTCACACCTACATTTTGGACTTAATCACGTCCACCAGTTCCTGCACGGAGGCGGCGCTCTTCTTGAGCGTGGCGTATTCCTCGGCGGTCAACTGGATTTCGTAGATCTTCTCGATGCCGCCCGCGCCCAGCTTCACCGGCACTCCGACGAAGAGGCCGTTGATTCCGTACTCGCCTTCGAGATAGGAGGAGCAGGGCAGAACCTTCTTCTTGTCCTTGAGAATCGATTCCACCATTTCCACCGCGGCGGCCGAAGGAGCGTAGTAGGCGCTGCCGGTCTTGAGGTGCTTGACGATCTCCGCGCCGCCGTTGGCGGTGCGGTGACGATCGCGTCCAGCCGGTCCTTGGCGATCAGCTCCGTCAGAGGGATGCCGGACACGTTCGACAGCCGCACCACCGGAACCATCGTGTCGCCGTGGCCGCCCAGAACCACGGCTGTGACGTTTTCCACCGAAACATTCAGCTCCTGCGCGATGAAGGTGCGGAAGCGCGCGGAATCGAGCACGCCGGCCATGCCGATGACGCGATTCTTGGGGAATTTCGAGACCTGAACGCCGTCCAGCACATGGCGTCCAGAGGATTCGTCACCAGCACCAGAATGGCGTTGGGCGAATGCTTGGCCACCTGCTCGGTTACGCTCTTGACCACCTCGTAGTTGGCCAGCAGCAGATCGTCGCGGCTCATGCCCGGCTTGCGCGCCAGACCGGCGGTGATCACCACCACGTCGGAATTCGCCGTCGGCTCGTAATCGTTGGCGCCGGTCATGGCGACGTCGTAGCCCTCGATCGGGCCCATTTGGAGCATGTCCAGCCCCTTGCCTTGCGGAACGCCTTCGACCACGTCCACCAGAACGACGTCGGCCAACTCCTTCAGGGCGAGGTTGACGGCGCAGCTCGCGCCCACGTTGCCTCCGCCCACAACCGTTACTTTTTTACGCATAAGCTAGCGATTATAGCATCGGCCGGAAGGGTTCTCTCAAGTTGCGCCGGAACCTGCAAAGGACTAAGATCGTCTTAACTTTAGAGAGACTCGCCTGGAGGTTCGATGATCCGCAAGCTCCTGCCCGCCCTTGCCTTCCTGATGTTGCCCACCCTAATGCAGGCCGAGGCGAGAATGCTGCGCCAACCCACTTATTCTAAAGGTAAGATCGCGTTCAGCTACCTGGGCGACGTATGGATCGTCAACGAAGACGGCAAGAATCCGGCGCGCCTCACCATCAACAAGGCTCGGAACATGCTGCCGCGGTTTTCGCCGGATGGCAATTGGATCGCGTTTTCCTCCAATCGTGCGGGCAACTACGACGTGTATGTGATTCCTTCGACCGGCGGCAAGCCGCGCCAGCTCACATTCCATTCCGAGGACGACGAGGTGGTCGGCTGGACGCCGGACGGCCGCGAGGTCATTTTTGCCTCAGAGCGGGGCGACGGAGTTTACCCGGAGGTCCAAACGCTGTATGAAGTGTCTCTGGACGGGGGCATGGAGCAGCCCTTGAAAACCGACTGGGGCGCCTGGGCCAGCTACTCGCCGGACGGTTCAAAAATGGCGCTCACGCGTCACCCCAGCGTGTGGAGCCGCCAGCATTACCGCGGCAGCTTCGCGGCGGACCTGTGGGTGATGGACGTTAACGCCAAGAGCTTCGTCAAGCTCGGCGACGAGGATTACAAGGGCAACTACCTATGGCCCATGTACGGGCGCAATGGCGAGATTTACTACGTCGCCGACCAGCTCCCCAACGAGAAGAACATCAAGCCCGGCGGGCCGGAGGTGATGCAGAGCGTCAACAACATCTGGAAGATATCGGAGCGCGGCGGCAAACCGGTGCAGGTGACGCATCATACCGACGGCAGCCTGTTTTATCCCAGCATGTCCGCGGACGGCAAAACTATCGTGTACGAGGACAACTTCGGGCTTTGGAAGCTGGATGTGGCCAGCGGGAAGAGCACGGAAATTCACGTCGAGATCAAGAGCGACCTCAAGGACAACAATGTCCAGCTGGTGAACATCACCAACGATGCCGACGCCTTTAGTATGTCGCCTTCGGGGCGGCGTGTGGCCGTCGAGGTGCATGGGGAAATCTTCACCATCGCCGCCGAGCGCGGCGAAACCCAGCGTGTGACCGATACGCCCTGGCGCGATCAGGACCCCAAATGGGCGCCCGACGGGAAATGGATCGCGTTCATCTCCGACCGGACCGGCCACGAGGAGGTCTGGCTGTCGGACGAACTGGGAAAGAACCTGAAGAAGCTGAGCGACGCGGATTGCGAAAAGGGCGAGTTCGAGTGGTCTCCGGATTCCAAGTCGATGCTCTGGAATTGCTCCGACCACAAGCTGCGGCTGACGACGGTGGATACGCTGGAAACAAAGATCGTGGCCAGCAACGACGTGGGCGATCTGGACTCGCCGGCATTTTCGCCGGACGGCAAGTGGATCTCCTACGCGAAGGAAGACAAGCTGCTGCGCAGCCACGTGTTCGTAATGGAGCTGGACGGCGGGCCGGAAAAAATGATCAGCTCGCCGGAATTCCTGATTTCGACCGGCGCGCAATGGACCGCGGACGGCAAGAAGCTGCTGGTGCTGGGCGGCGTGGGCACGGCCAGCACGGTGGGCGGCGGCGGGACACTCGTTCCAGCTTTATAGCATTGCTTTGACGCCGCTCGACAAGGACCCCAACGATCGGGACATCAACACCGAAGCGCAGGCGGAAGCGCCGGCGGAGCTCTTCGCCGGCGGGCGGGGAGGCGGCTTCGGCGGCGGCGGTCGCGGCAGAGGCAGGAATGCCGACGCCGAACCAGCCGGCCCGCTGGTGAAGATCGACTGGGACGGTCTGGAGCACCGCGTACAGCAGCTGACCCGCGGCGTCGGTTCCGTGGCCAGCGTCGTGCCGTCTCCGGACGGCCGCATGTACGCGGTTGTGGCTGGCGGAGGCGGAGGCCGCGGTGGGAACGGTCCGGGGATCTATACGGTGTCGGAAGATGGCGGCCGCATGACCCGGATGTCGCAGAACCAGGGCGTGGGCCGCGGCGAAGGATTTGGCTACCCGCAGTGGTCCAAGCGACGGGCGCACCCTCTACTTCCTGCAAGGCGGCGGCATTATTCGAGGCGCCGGCGAGCGGCGGGGGAGGCGACACGGCGGTCGAGAAGCATCCGGCGGAGGCCGCGGCGGGCGCGGCGGAGGGCGCGGCGGCGCGCGGTCCAACCATCGCCAACGGACCCACGCCGCGGCGCATTCCGTTCACCATCCGCATGCAGATCGACGAAGCGGCGGAGCGCCAGCAGATCTTCGAAGAAGCCTGGCGCACCATGAAGTACCGCTTCTACGACCCCAACATGAACGGCGTCAACTGGGAGGGCTTGAAGGATACCTATGAGTCCCTGCTGCCCAACGTCGTGGATCTCGACGAATTTCACGTGCTGGTCATGGACATGATCGGCAAGCTTAACTCCTCCCACACCGGCATCGGCGGCGGCACGCTCTCCCCGGACAAACCCGCCAGGTGGGCGTGCAGACCCGCTATCCCGGGCTTCGATCTGGAGCCGGATTCCTCGGGCTATTACAAGGTCTCCTACATCTATCAGAAAGGCCCCGCCGATCACGATTACGTGAGGCTGCACGTGGGCGATCTTCATCCTGGCCTTGAACGGCAAGGAACTGAAAACCAGCGACAACTACTGGGAGAATTTCAACGTCCTCATCGGCCAGAAGTTCGATTTCACGGTGAATTCGAAGCCGGTGCTGGAGGGCTCCTGGAACCTTTCTTTGGAGCCGCTGAGCGCCGGGGAGCAGGACGCCCTCCAGTATGAGCGCTGGGTGGACAACCGCAGAGCCATGGTGGACAAGGCCTCCGGCAGGCAACGATCGGCTACCTGCACATCCGCGACATGGAGGACCAATCGCTACGGCGCTTCGAGCAGGAATTGATCGAGAACCTGGACAAGAAAGGGCTGATTATCGATGTGCGCTTCAACGGCGGCGGCGGCATCGACCAGGAGCTGTTACAGATTCTGAACCAGCACAAGAAGTATGAGTCGTCGCGGGCGCGCGATTCCTCCGATGTGCCGCGGCCGAGCGAGGGATTTTTCGGCCCCATGGTGGTGCTGCAAAACGAGCGCTCCGCCAGCGATGCGGAGATGTTTCCGGACGGTTTCCGCGCGCTGGGCCTGGGAAAGGTGGTCGGCGTGCCGACCTATGGCGCGGTGATCGGGACGGGGGAGTATGAGTTGCTCGACGGCTCCTCGCTGCGAACGCCGGAGATCGGCATTTATACCGCGACGGGCCAAAATATGGAAAACTACGGCGTGCCTCCGGATGTGTACATCGACAACACCCCCGCGGATTTTCTTGCGGGCCGCGACCGGCAGCTGGAGAAAGCGGTCGAGGTGTTGCAGGGAGAGATCAAGTAGCTCTCGCGCCCCGGCTCTTCTTCAGATCGGGGGCGGGAAGAGCCAGTGCTCCGTTGTGCTGGACGCGTTTGGCGGAAGGACTGGACAGGAAGCCGATGGGGCGCTTCGGTGGTGGTGGCGTCGGCCCAAGGAGCTTTCGTAGGTCGGCATCGTGCTCGCCGACGCGCCGTTCTAGGGCTTCCACCTTCTTTGCGACCTGATTGCTCCATGCCAGCATCTGGGGAAGACGGACGAACGCGCGCACAACTTGAATGCTGGCCCGCGCGGCCAGAGGGCTCTTGAGCACGTTGGCCAGCATCATGGCCCCGTGCTCCGTGAATGCGTAGGGCGGATAACGCAGATGATTGGGAAAAGGTAAGGTCGCAATTTGCGACCTTAACGCGTGCACGGCGTTGCCTTCCTCAAGTGTCAGCTGGAACATGAAGTCCTCGGGAAAACGATCCAGGTTACGCTTGACCTGCTCATTGAGCCGCTTGAGTTGAACGCCGTACAACGTCGCCAGATCCTGGTCGAGCAGGACCCTGTGCCCGCGTGAGGTAAAAATCCGACCTTCAATCGCCTCGACCGGAGTCAGCCCTATCGAACCCGGCGCTTCGGGCGCCATCTTCCGTTGGTTTTTGCGCTTTGCTGTTCGAATCATCATGTTATCTCCAGATATTCTGCAGACCCTAACGTTTGAGGGGGTCTTCCACCCAGGGCGGGGTGGCTTCCATAAGACGGCCAAGCTCGGGCTCGAGCGCCTCCATTTTGCGCTTCATCTCCCAGGCGACCTTGCGGTAGCTGAAGTGGCCTTTCACTCCGCTGCGCAGGCGCGCGATGTATTCGGCCTCCGCGAAATCCATCTTGAAAAGGAACCGGGAGCGCGCCGCGAAGGGGAGCAGGTAGTGCGCGGCCGCGCCCGGCAGCGCGGACATGGCCGCAAGCGTTTCCGCCATCACGGCCGAATACGCATCCCCCAGGCCGGCCTCGCCGATCGCCTCCGGCGTCTCGCAACCAAGATTGCTCGAATACGCCTGGCGGAATTGCTGGCAGCGGCGATGGCGGTGCAGGTCCCGGTAGGCTCCGATGTCCATGACGATGTCGAAGACGTAGGGACCGCCGCGGAATCCGCGCAGCAACTCGTCGCGCCGGCGCGATCCGAGCGCGATATCGATCACCTCGTTGCGGCGGGCCGCGGACCAGCTTCGCGCCGTTTCATAGAGCTCGCGGAACGGGCGGTCCGTGACCGGATAGAGCAGCGTCGCGGCGATTTCCGAGAGCGTGTCTTCCGGCTTCAACAGATCGACAATCCCCGCATCGTCACCAGCTGCCGGAGGAAGATTCTCGCGGGCCCAAACCTCCAGGTCCCTGCGCGAGGCCAAGGCATGCTCGTCCGGATCGGCGTGGCGCGCAAGCGTCGGCGCCAGAGGTTCGGCTGCAGCCGTCGGATCCCAGACGCACGCGGGCGGCGCGGCGCAGGCGGCGGCTATCTCTTCGGCGATCTCGCGGACTTCGGCGTATTCGGATGCCTTCAGGCGCCGAATCTGTTTTTCAAGCGTGCGGATGCTGGTCACCTGCCCGACCCCGGTGGGGATTCCGAAAAAAAGCGTGTAGCGGGCCACGTCGAAAGCGCGGGCGGCGATGTTGCGCTGGTACGCGTCCGGCTTCAAATCGTCGGGCCGCGGCAGCTTCCCGGCAAGATATTCGCACATGCGCTGGTGGATTCGGGTGTAGGCTTTGAGCAGCCCCGCGGCGGCATCCGAGTAGATGCGCTGCTGACTCGCATCCTCCTGACTCGCATCCAGGCCGGGAGGCGTCACGAAGCCCGAGCGAGAGAAGTCCTGATAGCGCGAGGAGCGCGCCTGCCCGTCCCACAGCTGCTCGTCCTCAATTTCGGTGGCCGCCAACTCGGATACGCCTTCAAAGCACAGCACCACGTGGCCCAAATCGGCGATGGAAGCGTGGCCGTACTGGAAGTAGAAGCTTTCAAGGAACCGGGTGGAATCGTGGCTGCGGACCCATGCGATCGAATCCCGGATGGAATCGGGCGACCGGCTGTAGCGCGCCAGCGCATAGGCGCTCTTTTCCGGGGGCATGGGAGCGACGGCGATCACGCGAGCGGTTTTTTTCATCACAGAGCGTCCTTCCTCACAAAGCGTCTTGCATCACGAAACGGTTATGATAGCGAAGTTCACCTCATGCGAATCCTGATCAAGAAACTGCACCCGGAAGCCCATCTGCCGGCGTACGCCCACGGCCCTTTGGAAGACGCCGGCCTGGATCTGCGCGCGGTGGAGCGAGTGGTGCTGGAGCCGGGCGTCGCGCAAGCCGTGCCGACCGGCATCGCCATAGAGCTGCCGCCCGGTTACGAGGCTCAGGTGCGGCCGCGCAGCGGGATGGCGCTGAAGCATTCGCTCACCGTAAATTTCGGGACGATTGATCCGGGATACCGCGGCGAGATTCGCGTGGTCATGTTCAACCTGGGCCGCGCCGCCTACACGGTGGAGAAAGGCGACCGCATCGCGCAACTGGTGGTGGCTCGCTACGAGGCCGTCGAGTGGGAAGAGGGTGAGTTGGGAGGCTCCTCGCGGGGCGCCGGTGGTTTTGGGTCGTCGGCCAGGTAGCTTCGCTTGGCAAACCCCGGTGCTTTGCCAAGCCCGAGCCGTAATATACTGGTGGCAGCAGATCCCTCCCTCATGCATTCCTCACTGTTGCAAAGAATGAGCCTACAGCGCCTGCGTCTTCCGGACGCTGCAAAACCGGCTTGGCTGCGCGAGGCATCGGCGCTGGTTTATTCCGGCACCGGCGACCCCTCCGCCTGGCGCGCCTTCGTGGACGCCTCGGTTTTCCTTGCCAAGCGGCATCTGCCCGCGGATGTGGCCGAGGCTCTAGCCGGGTTCTTTGCGGCGGAAGGTCCGGACGCCCTGCTTATCGAAAATCTTCCGGTGGACCCGCAGCTTCCGCCCCCTCCCTCCGATGGAAAACGTCCGGCGTCGAAGGCCGCGGTTTCCGAAGCGGTGATCGCCGGGCTGATTGAGCGGCATGCCGCGATCGTGACCTACTCGAACGAAAAGAGCGGAGCGCCGATTCACGAGATCACCCCTGTCGAAGGCCTGGAGCACCAGGTTTCGAGCACCGGGCGCGTGCCTTTCGCCTGCCATACCGACGCGGCGTTTCTGGCGCCCCGATTTTCCCCGCGAGGCCTGCTGCTGTTCGGTTTGTTGAACCAGCCCGGCGCGCCCACCGCGGTGCTGCCCTTGGATCGGATTCTGGAAGCGGCTTCGCCCGCGTTGGTCGGCTTGCTGGAGCAGCCGATTTTCCGCCACCCCTCCCCTTCCAGCTTCGAGGTGACCGCCGTCGGTGATGGCGCCGATCCTGTGGCGCGATAGCCGCGGAACCGCCCGCATCGCCGTTCAGACCCACGCCGTACAACCGGTGAATGAGGAAGCCCGCGACGCCATTGCGCAGCTTCGGGCGCTGCTCGATACGCTCGAGACCGAGCGCGTGGTGCTCCGCCCCGGAGACGCATTGCTGTTCAAGAACGACCGTGTTCTGCACGGCCGCGATGCCTTCGCCGGGCGAGCGCTGGTTCCAACGGGCCTACTTCACCGACTCGCTCGCGCCCTTCCGCGAACGCGCGGGAGCCCCGGAAGACGCCTTTGTTTTCGATGCGCGCCGGCTCTATAAGCCTTCCACCAATGCCTCGCATAAGAGGAAAAGGCAGGCGCAAAAAAATCTTGCACCTGCGATTTTCATCGGTCATAGTAGGAATTGAGGTGGACCCTGCTCCACCCAATCCTGTATGTCTTCGGGACATCGATGGCGGACGAAACACTGTTCCTTACCGAACTGCTCGGCCTCAAGGTCTTCGACCTTAAGGGGCGCAGGATCGGTGTGGTCAAAGACGCCGCGATCGTCCCCCTGGTCGATCCCGTCCGCATCGACCGCTTTCTGATCGGCAGCGGCGCGGCCTGGTTTAAAGTCCGTTACGATCAGGTCCGCTCCATCTCGCTCGACGGCATTTTCCTGCGCGACGAAATCCTCACGCCGCATCATTCCGACGAATACATGCTGCGGGTGGTGCGCGATCTGCTGGACCAGCAGATCATCGACGCGCAGGGCCGCAAAGTGGTCCGCGTCACCGACATCACCTTCGAGATCCGCCAGGAAGGCGAGTCATCAGGTGCTGTGGGTGCTGGACGTGGATGTCGGCATTCGCAGCGTGCTCCGCCGGCTGGTGCAAGGCGTCATCCCGCCGCGGTGGGTGCGCAAGCTGCAAAGCGCGCATTCCGCCGCACTCCATCCGCTGGGAATTCTGTAACATCCTGGAGCCCGATCCGCAGCGCCGCCTGCGCCTGAACATCTCCAACCGCCTGCTGGAGGACATGCACCCGGCCGATCTTGCCGACATCGTCGAAGACCTGGGCCCGGCCGACCGCGAGGCCATCTTCGAGAACATCGACAGCGAAGTCGCCGCCGATGCCCTCTCCGAGATCGATCCCGATATTCAGGCCAGCATTCTCGAGTCGCTCGAAACCGAAAAAGCCGCCGATATCGTGGAGGAGATGGCTCCCGACGAGGCCGCCGACGTCCTGGCGGGGCTGGAAGAGGAAACCTCGCACGAAATCCTGGAGGAGATGGAGCACGATCCCAAGAACGAGGTCAGCGAGCTGATGGAGTTCGACGAGGACACCGCCGGCGGCATGATGAACACCGAATACGTGGCGCTGCCGGAGCCCTCCACCGTCGCCGACGCCATCGCGGCGCTGAAGACCAACGAGGAGCTGCTGGAAACGCTCAACACCATCTTCCTGGTGGATGCCGAGGAGCGGCTCACCGGCGCCGTTCCGCTGGCGCGCCTGTTCCTGCATGAGGGCGCCAAACCGCTGCGCGAGTTGGCTGTCGAAACCTTAATCGAAGTCCCGGTGAGCGAGCAGCAGGAGCAGCGTTACCGAGCTGTTCGATAAATACAACCTGCTGGCGCTTCCGGTGGTGGACCAGCAGCGCAAGCTGGCCGGCGTGATCACCGCCGACGACATCATTTCTGTTTTGCGGCAGCGATAGGGACCGGAGCTTTCGCGAGTCGGCACCATCGAGAGATCGGCATCCGCAATAGGGCCCGCGAGATGGGCCACAACACCCGCGCCACTCTTGCTCTCGAGAACCGCGGCGCGGCAGGAGCTGACGCCGAAGAACCAACGAGCTTCTAAGCTAAGATCGCCAGGAATGAGATCGGCGACAAGATGTACGCAGCCGCGGAGCTGACGGAGCGGCCCTACAGCGCGCGCATGCATTGGGTCGCGCTCGAAACCGAAAAGCGTTGAGCCGGGCGGAGATCAAGAGGCTGGTGAAGCAGTCCTACGATCTGGTGTTCGCGAAGCCGCCGAAAAAATCTCAAGCGGAGCTTCTAGAAGCCGCGCCAGCGGGACACCTCCGCGCGCCCGGGGCCCGTAAGCCGCTAGAATCAAAGCGATGATTACGAAAGTGAGAAAAGCGGTATTTCCCGCGGCCGGGCTCGGCACGCGGTTCCTTCCCGCCACCAAGGCGCAGCCCAAAGAGATGCTGGCGCTGGTGGACAAGCCTCTGATCCAGTACGGCGTGGAAGAGGCGATTCAGTCCGGCGTCCAGAACATCATCATCGTGACCGGCCGCGGCAAGAGCGCGATCGAGGATCACTTCGACGTGAGCTTTGAGCTGGAGCATCTGCTGGAGACGCGCAATAAGAAGGATCTGCTGGCTACGGTCCGCGCGGTCTCCGACATGATCGACGTCTCCTACATGCGCCAGAAGGAAGCGCTGGGGCTGGGCCACGCCGTGCTGCGCGCGCGGGAGCTGGTGGGCGACGAGCCCTTTGCGGTGATCCTTTCCGACGACGTCATCGATTCCGAGATGCCCTGCCTGCGGCAATTGCTGGATGTCTACGAGTTCTACGGCGCGCCGGTGGTGGCGCTGATGGAGGTGCCGCAGGGACAGCATCTCGGCCTACGGCGTGGTGGATGCCGAACCGGTATCGCACGCGGGCGGGGGCAACCGCCTGTACCGCATTCGCAACATGGTGGAGAAGCCCAAGGCCAGCGAAGCGCCGTCCAACCTGGCCATCATCGGCCGCTACGTGCTGACGCCGGAAGTGTTCCGGTCGCTGGACGCGGTCGAGCCCGGCAGCGGCGGCGAGATCCAGTTGACCGACGGCTTGAAGCACCTGCTGCGCAGCCGTCCTATTTACGGCTACCGCTTCGAAGGCACGCGCTACGACGCCGGCGACAAGCTCGGGTTCCTGAAGGCCACGGTGGAGTTCGCGCTGAAGCGGTATGATTTGGGTGAGGCGTTTCGCGACGTACCTGAAAACGCTGCATCTATGAGACCCCGCGCGACAATCTCGGCGCATTGCGGCCTGCTGGCTGCCGCGTTGGCGGCTGGTCGTCAGCGCGCGCGCGAATATCGTTCCGGACGTGCGCACCAGGATCGCGCAGCAACGATTTCGCGGGCGCGGCGCGGACAGATCCAGACCTATCGCAAGCAGCTTCGGCGTGACGCCGGACGGGCTGGAGGCGATGAGCTGGATGGCTCGCGGCGAGCTGGCCCGCAGCAATCTCGATCAGGCGGAGAAGTGGGCGGAGGAAACCTATCGGCTCGCCGCCGCGGAATGGAAGAAGCATCCGCCCGGCCGCGATCCCAACGCTCCGCTGGCTCTGGCGCTGGGTGCGTCGATCGAAGTGGAGGGAACCGTGATGGCCGCGCGCGGCGAACGGTCCGGAGCGGTGGCGTATCTTCAAGGCGAGATCAAGAAATATTACGGCACCTCGATTCACGCGCGCATTCAGAAGGACGTGAATCAGCTGAGCCTGGAAGGCAAGCCCGCTCCCGCCCTCGCCGGCATGGCGATTCCCAAGGGCAAACCGGCGCTCCTGTTCTTCTGGGCGCACTGGTGTCCGGACTGTAAGGCCGAGGCCGCCGATCTCAGGAAGCTGAAGGCCGAGTTCGTTCCCAAGGGGCTGGTGTTCCTGGCGCCCACGCAGAAGTACGGATATATCGCGGGCGGACAGGATGCGGCGCCGGAGGTGGAAACGCGCTACATCGAGCAAGTGCGCCGGACCTTCTACAGCGGCCTCATCGACGCGCCCGCCGTGGTGAACGAGGAAAACTTCCGCGTGTGGGGAGCCAGCACCACGCCGACGCTGGCGCTGGTGGACCGCAACGGCATCGTGCGGTTGTATCACCCCGGCGCGATGCCATATGCGGAGTTGCGCGCGCGCATCTTAGCTCTTTTGTAAAACGGCGCGTTACTGGAACTCGCCGCGCTGCTGAAAGACCATTCCGGGATCGTGCGCTGGATTTACACCTGGGGTGCGCTCACATGGACGATCTCACCGGGCTTTGCCCGCCCAAGCGCGTCCACCAAAGCCGGGAACAGCGGACGGTAGTATTCCATCCGGTTCCTGGGGACGTGAACAATGATGATCCCGAAGGTAAGCTTCTTGAGATTGTGCTCGTTTTCAAAGCCCCTGTCGGTGGTCACCAAAACGTCGCACCGGCCCTGGGCCCGGGCGATCAGCTGGGCATCCGGGAGCGTGCGCCATTTGGCTTCGGCGACGGTCAGGACTTCATGATCCGAGAAAGCCTGCCGCAAGCGAGGATTGACGCACTCGTCTAAGAGGATACGCACTCGATAAGTTGGGCTTTGGCCAGTTCAAGGAATTGAATGGCTTGCTCCCGCGTCACCGTGGAAAAGTCTCGCAGAAAACTGTCGAGCGTATCGCCCTCTTCGATGTAGTCGAGCAGGGTTTGAACCGGGACGCGAGTGCCGGCAAAACACGGAGTCCCGTGCATGATCTCGGAGTCGACGGAAACCACTTCGGCAAGATTGGCTTTTTGTTCAGCGGTCACAACCTTACGTTAAGCCATGAGGGGCACCTGCGCAAGCCGGAACGCCGGCGGTATTTTGAGGGGGCGGCATCACCACGGTCCCGATCGCTCGGGGGCACAAAGAAAACGGCCCCGATTGCTCGGGGCCGTGAATTTGAAACTCGCTCCTGTAGAGCGCCGCTGGCTACTACTTCTTTTTCTTCGGGGCAGCCTTCTTCTTAGCCGGCGCCTTTTTCTTGGTTGCGTTCTTCATCGAGTGATTCTCCCTTTACATCAGATTACGCGCCACTCATTGAGAGAGCGCGGTTGTGTCTTCTTTATAAGGTTCTTTGCGTTGAAAGTCAAGAAAAAAATGAACGAGCGCGTCTCGATGAGCGATGCGTGCGCGCGCGCGACGCAGATCGCGAAACGCGAAAAGAACATCTCATGTAGAATTGTTTTAGTGTCCGGAAGGCCATTTTACGCGGGCTGCGGCGCTCATCGCCGCATCTGCTCGCCGCCGCGACAGGATGCGGACGCCGCGTCACTGCTCGCGTTCCGGTCGCTCCGCCTCCCGCGCCGCTGGGATGGACCGAAACCGGCGTGGCCAGCTGGTATGGCATTCCTTACGACGGACGGCGCGCATCCTCCGGCGAGATCTTCGACATGCACGCCCTCACCGCGGCGCATCGCACCTTGCCGTTCAACACCTGGCTCGAGGTAACCAATCTTCAAGAACGGCAAACACGTCGACGTGCGCATCAACGATCGCGGGCCTTTTGTCGACGGCCGCATCATCGATCTCTCGATGGGCGCGGCGGACAAGATCGACATGGTGCGCGCGGGTCTGGCGAAGGTGCGGTTGAAAGTGATCAAGCCTCCGCCCGGTTCTCCGGAACATGCGGGCGGGAGTTCGCAATAGCGCTCACGCGATCGCAACGCAAGCTCACGCGGACGGCCTTTATACTAACTTGTAGTGACGGTCATTCTCCTTCTTTGCCTTTTGCAAACGGTCGCATTCGCGCAGAGGTCTCCCGCATGGGTCGCCAAGAGCAACCGGAACGCGCAATTGCTGATCGATATCAACTCCCGCTACGCGCCCGAAAGCGCGGGAGCCTCCGGGGCCAGCGGCCTTGACGAGCGGATTACGGTAATTCCTCCCGACCTCCCGGAGCGCGTTCGCGCCGACTTGCGAGCGGCGGCCAAGGAATTGCAATCGCGCCTGGCATCCGAACAGGACCCGCTGGTGCGCCAGGATCTTCAGATCCTGATCGACTCCGCCAACCTCGATGCGCGCGCTTCGGAGATCGACGAACGCCACAGTCTGCCGTACACCGATGTCGCGGCATTGGTCTATTCCGGCATCAACGGATTGTTGCAGGATCAGATTGCGGAGGCGCGGCGCCCTGCCGCGTTGATTCGCCTGCGCAAGTACGCCGGCCTCGAACCCGGCTTTACGCCCATCACGCTTCAGGCCGAGGAGCGCTTCCGCGCGAAGCTCAACACGCCGGGACTCGTGGGGCCGCCCCAGGCCGAGGTCGAAAAAGATTTGGCCAAGACCGAAACATACATCACTGGGATCGGCTTGCTGCTCGAGAAGTACAAGCTGCAAGACAACCAGCAGGCTTTTGCGAAGTTGAAGCAGCAGCTCACCGCCTACGACGAATTCGTTCGCAAGGAAGTGCTGCCCAAGGCGCGCACGGATTTCCGCATGCCTCCGGAGATGTACGCGGTCGCTCGCGAAGAGCTCGGGCTGGATTACACGCCGGAGGAGCTGGCCGGCCTGGCGCATAAGAGCTTCACGGAGATTCAGGGCGAGATGCAGAAGCTGGCGGCGAAGATCGCGCAGGACCGCCATCTGCCTTCCTCCGGGTATCGCGATGTGATTCGCACGCTCAAGAAGGACCAGCTTGCAGGCGACCAGATTCTGCCGCACTACCAGCAGCGGCTTGCGGAGATCGAGGCGATTCTGCGGAGGGAGCATCTGATCACGCTGCCGGACCGTCCCGCCATTATCAGCATCGCAACCGCGGCCGAGACCGCCCAGCAACCCGCCCCGCACATGCGCCCGCCGCGCCTGATCGATAATCACGGGGAGCGCGGCCAGTTCGTTCTCCCCATGGGCACCACCGGCGAAGGCGGCAAGGCGCTCAAGTACGACGATTTCACTTTCGCGGCCGCGTCCTGGACGCTGATTGCGCACGAAGCGCGGCCCGGACACGAGCTGCAATTCGACGCCATGGTGGAGCGCGGCGTATCGCTGGCGCGCGCCATGTTCGCCTTCAACAGCACCAATGTCGAGGGCTGGGGCTTGTACTCGGAGTGGTTCATGCTGCCGTACATGCCCGACGACGGCAAGTTGATCTCGCTCCAACTGCGGCTGCTGCGCGCCGCGCGCGCGTTCCTCGATCCGGAATTGCAGGAAGGCAAGGTCACGCCCAAACAGGCCATGCAGGTTCTCGAAAACGACGTGGTCTGCTCCGAAGCCTTCGCCACCGAGGAAGTGGACCGCTTCACCTTCGGCATGCCGGGGCAGGCGGGTTCTTACTTCGACGGCTTCACGCGCCTGCTGGCCATTCGCACCGATGCCGAGAAAGCTCTGGGCGCGAAGTTCAATGTGCAGCGCTTTCACGACTACATTCTTTCGCAGGGCCTGCTTCCGCCCAATCTCCTGCGCAAGGCCGTGATGGAAGACTTCGTCGCGCGCGAGCAGGCAAACTAGGTGCGGACCGTAAAGCGCGCCGCGGCGACCTAGAGTGGCGGCCTACGCGACGTTTCGCTCCCGGGATTACCGCTTCCTTCTGGCGGGGAATGTTTTGTCCGTGCTGGGGATGCAGATGTTGTCGACCGTGGTGGGCTGGGACCTGTACCAGGCCACGCGATCTCCGGTGGTGCTGGGCAACGTGGGGTTGGTGCAAATCGTGCCGGTACTGTTGCTCACCTTCGCCGCGGGCCACGTCGCGGACCGCTATGACCGGCGCGGCACTCTGCTGGCGGCGCAATCGATCGTGGCGGCCATGGGCCTGGTGCTGGCGTTCTCCGGCGCATCGCGCGGCGTGACGCTGATCTATTCCTGCCTGTTCTTCAGCAGCGTGGCGCGCACGTTTCAGTTTCCCGCAGCCTCGTCGCTGCTGCCGATGGTGGTGCCGCTGGAACATCTGAGCAACGCCATCAGTTGGAATGGCATGGGGCGGGAGATGGCCACCTTCACGGGACCTGCTCTGGCCGGGCTCCTGCTTGCCTGGTTGGGAAGTCCGGCGGTGTATCTGGCGCAAGCCGGCTGCTCCATCCTGACCATGCTGTGCTTTTTCGCGCTGGTCCCCAAAGGAGCGCCGGCGGGCGCCGCCATTCAAGGCGGGATCAAGGCCGTGGGCGAGGGCGTGCGCTTCGTGTTTCGCGAAAAGCTGGTGCTGGGAGCGATGAGCCTGGATCTGTTGGCCGTCTTCTTTGGCGGCGCGACCGCGCTGCTGCCGATTTTCGCGCAGGATATTCTGCACATCGGGCCGCGCGGATTGGGTTGGCTGCGCGCCGCGCCCGCGGTCGGCGCAGGCAGCATGGCCTTCTGGCTGGCGCACCGGCCTCCCATCCGCCGCGCGGGAGCCACGCTGCTCACGGTTGTGGCGGGCTTCGGACTGGCCACCATCGGGTTCGCGGTCTCCCGTAACGAATGGCTGTCGTGCGCGCTGCTGGCGTGCACCGGCGCGCTCGATAGCGTGAGCGTGGTGCTGCGCTCCTACCTGGTGCATTCGCGCACGCCCGACAATTTGCGCGGACGCGTCAACGCCGTCAACGCGCTGTTCATCAGTTCCTCAAACCAATGGGGCGCGGTGGAATCGGGATTGGCCGCGAAGTGGATGGGCACGGTCCCGTCGGTTGTGTTCGGCGGCGCGGCGACCATCTTCGTGGTCGGGCTGATTGCGTCACTCTCCGGAAACCTGCGCCGCTGGCGAAATTCCTGAACGGGCCGCGAAAGCCGGGACAGTCCCGCGCCTGAGAAATCTGCGCTTTCGTCCGCGCCGGACCCCCTGATCCGGCTCTTCGCGAATAGGAGCTGGCCGACGAGGGCGTCGGCCGCCGGCGCTATTGAATATGGAAGGAGGGGTCCGCCCCACCCTTCCGGGAATCTCAGCGGCGAAATAAGCTGTGTCCCGGTTTCGCTACCAGCGTCCCTGTTCGCGAATCGACCCGGCCAGCCGCTTACTCACCACCGCTTCAAAACCGTTGGACATCCTCAGCAGCCAGCGCTTGCTCGAAAGCGGGGAGATCTTGCGGATATGGTCGGTGTTGATGATGGTGCTGCGGTGGACGCGGCGGAAGCGGGGGCGTTCGAGTTTCTCTTCCAGCACTTTCAAACAGTGGTCGCTCAGATAACGCTGCCCGGCCTTGGTCTCGGAGGCCGTCACAATGTGAACCAGCTCGCCCTCGGCCTGAAACGCAACGATCTCGGAGGGGTCCAGCAAATACATATCGACGCCGCGGCGGCCCACGATCTTGCGCAGCGCTCCCGCGGATAAGTTGGACGCCACGGTTGGCGCCAGCGCCTGCTTACGGGCTTTCTCCACGGCTTGCTCCAAGCGTTCCCGCCGCACCGGCTTGAGCACGTAGTCCACCGCGCCTACTTCGAAAGCCTCGAGCGCGCGCTCGTAAGCGGTGACGAAGATCACGGCGGGAGTGCGGCTTCCGCGCAGAAAACGCGCGGTGGCCAATCCGTCCAGCTCCGGCATTTGCAGATCCAGCAGCACCAGGTCGGGCTGAAGGTCCAGGATGCACTGCAGCGTCTCCGGTCCCGTCGACGCCTCTCCGGCAACTTCCAATCCGGGGATGGATTCGATGTGCTCGCGCAGCACCTGGCGCGCGATGGGCTCGTCGTCGGCGATCAGCACTCTCACCGGAGCATCCTCACCCGACGGCCTCAGCGGCGTGAAGCGCCGGAAGCGAAGCCGCGGGAATGGCGAAGGAGACCATGGTTCCGCCGCTGCCGGATTCAATATCCAGGCGCGCTCCCGGACCGTAGCACAGCTCCAGCCGCCGCGACACGTTTTCGAGGCCGATTCCGCCCGCGCCCGGCTGGGCGAAGCCGGAGCCGGTATCGTACACGCTTATCTCCAGCGCTCCCGCAGCCGTCTGGCGCGCCTCGATGCGCACCAGCCCGCCGTGCGGCAGCGGCGCGATCCCGTGTTTGACGGCGTTCTCCACCAGAGGCTGAATCGACAGCACCGGAATGGGCGTCGACAGCGCTTCCGGAGTCACGTCGATTTCCGTGCGCAGCTTCTCGCCCAGCCGCAGCCGTTCCACCTCCAGGTACGCTCTCACGATGTGCAACTCCTGCTCCAGCGGCAGAAACGTTTTTCGCGTTTCCAGGAAGTAGCGGAAAATGTCCGCCAGGTTCAGCACGGTTTCGCGCGCGCCCTTGGCTTCTTTGGGAATGATGCCGTACAGCGCGTTGAGGGCGTTGAAAAGAAAATGGGGATGGATCTGCGATTGCAACGCGCGCAGTTCCGCCTGTGCCACCAGGCGGCGCATCTCGGATTCGCGAAATTGCTCCACCTGCTCGACGATGACGGAGGCGGCGCGGCTGAGCGCGGCCAGATCCTCGCTCAAATAGCGGCGTCCTCCGGCTCGGCGCCCCAGCAGGACATAGCGCGTGCCCCGGGAAGACAGGCGCAGCGGAACCACCACCTCAATGCCCTGCTCCTCCAGTTCGGCGCGGCGTCCGGAAAATTCAGACACCAGCATGGGCCGGCGCGGCTCCATCTCATCCAGGCCTGCGTTGCCCATCCCCGCTCCGGCGTCCAGGGTTGCTTGCGCGCTCACGAACTCACCCAGGTCGCGAGCCGCGGTTTCGACGTAGGCTTGCTCTTCACGAACCACTTGCTTGAGGTTGCGCAGCAGAGCCTCCACGTCTTTGCGGCGGAAGACCAGGCGCGTGAGCGCGGCCTGCACGCGGGTGCGCAGCAGTGCGAAGACAATCAACAGCAGGCAGGCTCCGATCAGCAGCAGCGCCTGATCGAAAGGCGCGGGAGTCCCGCGCATCAGGTCCAGCCGCCACACTGCCGCGGCTCCGGAGACGAACAACGCGGCCAGCAGGACGTTGGCCAGGAAGCGCAGAAACGCATCCAGAAGAACGAAGCGATAATCCTGCAACAGCACCAGCAGAGCCAGAGGGATGGCCGCATGATGAAACGCCAGCTCGCGCGACCAGACCTGCTGCGCATGACCTTCGCCGAAATGCACGAAAGAAATCGCCAGTAGGAACAGCGACATGGTGCCCACCAGGCGGGAGGTAGCGGCGCGGCGGTTGGCGTCGCGCCAGACGGCTGCAGCCGCGATGCATGTTAACGCGACGAATCCGATGGTGATCAGGTTCAGGCCCCAGCGATGATACAGCGTGTCGTGCCGGAATAGCTCCATCGCGTGCAGTACGATCGCCACCGCGCTTAAGCCGTAGCCGGCGCGCACCAGCAGGCGGTGGCGACCTGCCAGGCACAGATCGAACAGCACGGCGGGCAGAAGGCTCAATACGGAAAACGCGATGGTGTCGCTGCCGGTGCGCGCGCCCATGCCCAGAACCAGCAACGAGGCCAGGTTCCACACCAGCGCCAGAGCCGCCGCCAACATCGACTTGGTGCTGCCCCTCAGCCTCCGCGCCGCGCGGTCCTGAATCAGCAGAAACAGGAAGATGCCGAAAATCAGTACACCGGCCGCATGCCCCAGCGTATTGACCAGCACCGATTCCTTCACGCCTCCAATGATAGCTCGCGGGGATCGAGAGCCCAAGGGAAAGCTTGCGCCGGGGCGGGAGCCGTAGGTAGCCGACGCCTCCCGCTTCGGATCGCACCGCATCCTTACTTATATGCCGTGCCCGCCCTGGGTGAAGCGTTCGGGTGTTTTCGCCCCTCCGGCCCCCTGGTTATATTTTTCTTGAAAGATAGTTGACAAGTTAGCGCGCATATTTTATAATGTAATTAAGAGAGGTTAACTATCATGGCGATTATTAGATATTCTCCCTTCAACGGCTTGGAGCCTTTTCCCGGGCTCACGGCCTTTCAGGAAACCATGAACAGACTGTTCGCGGAGCCGAACGGTCGTCCTTGGGTCCCGCCGGTGGATATCATTGAGAACGAAAATGAACTGGTGGTGAAAGCCGACGTTCCGGACATCAAGTTCGAGGACATCGACGTGAAAATCGAAAACGGCACGCTGACGCTGCGCGGTGAACGCCAAGCTCGAGAAGATCTCGGAAAAGGGCGGCTGGCATCGCATGGAGCGCAGCTACGGCACGTTCGAGCGGGCCTTCACCTTGCCGGAGTCGGTCGATCCGGAGCACGTCAAGGCCGACTACAAGAACGGCACGCTGACGGTGACTCTTCCTAAAAAGGAGATCGCCAAACCGCGCCAGGTGAAGGTGGAAGTGAACCACAACTGAGGGGCTGGGCAGTAGTTAGGAGCGGGCGGGAACTCGAACGGGTTCCCGCCCGTTTCCTTATATAGTGGGAGAATGAAGGCGGCCATATGAACGCGCTGAAAACCGCATTTCTTCTGGGCTTGTTGAGCGTCCTGGTCTTGTTTGCGGGCGAAATGATCGGAGGCCGGACGGGTTTGGAGTACGGCCTGGTGGCGGCGGTGGGGATGAACGTCTTCAGTTACTTCTTCTCCGACAAGATCTCGCTGGCGACGTACTCGGCCCAGCCTGTGACACCGCAGGAGAACCCGGAAGTGTACAGGCGGGTTTCGGGAATTGTCCAGGGGCTGGCGCAGCGCATGAACATTCCGATGCCCAAGTTGTGGCTGATCCCGGATCCCTCGCCCAACGCCTTCGCCACGGGACGCAATCCCAAGCACGCCTCGGTGGCATTTACGGAAGGCATCCTGAGTTTGATGACCGACAGGGAACTGGAAGGAGTGGTGGCGCATGAACTGGGGCATGTGCTGCATCGCGACATCCTGACCAGCTCTGTGGCGGCGACACTGGCGACGGCGATTACCTTTCTGGCGCGTATGGCGTTCTGGTTCGGGCCTCGTGGCAACGACGACGAGGAAGGAGGAGCGCTGGGAGGAATCCTGATGATGATCCTGGCGCCGATCGCCGCGATGCTGATTCAGATGGCCATTTCGCGGTCGCGCGAATTCGACGCGGACGAGGCTTCGGCCAAGTACACAGGCAATCCGGATGAGCTGATCAGCGCGCTGGGCAAACTGGAGCGAGGGGTTCAGCGCGTTCCCATGGACGCCACTCCGGCCACGGCGCATCTGTTTATCCTGAATCCGTTTTCCGGGAGCGGATTGGCGAAGATGTTCTCTACTCATCCTTCCACCGAAGAACGCATCGCGCGGTTACAAGCCATGAAGGGCGATGCTTACCGTCCGCGTTAATCGCAAAGCTGCCGACCGTGCCGCCAGCGGCCATCCCTGGATTTTCTCGAGTGACGTGGCCGAGCGCGGAGATTCTCGAGCCGGCGACGCGGTTCGCGTGATCGATCCGCGGGGAGGCTTGGTGGGCGTGGCGCACTATAGCTCGACTTCGCAGATCACCTTGCGTTTGCTGCTGGCCAATCGCGCCGGTTTGATCGACCGCGACTTTTTCCGGCGGCGCCTGATGCAGGCGATCGCGCATCGGACGCGGGTGGTCGAGAACTCCGACGCCTGCCGCATGGTGTTCTCGGAAGCCGATCTGCTGCCCGGCTTGATAGTCGATCGCTACGGGCCCTGCCTGGTGATGCAGACTTCTGACGCAGGGAATGGATCGCTCGCGCGATTTGATCGTCGACTGCCTGACGGAATTGCTGCAACCTGCCGGCATCCTGGCTCGCAATGACGCGAGCGTACGGCGGCTGGAGGGACTGGCTACCGAATCGACGATTCTTGCGGGCGAGATTCCGGAGCGCGCGGCCATCCGCATGAACGGCTTGAAGCTCGAAGCCGATCTGCTGCACGGGCAAAAGACCGGCGTGTATCTGGACCAGCGGGAAAATTACCTGGCGGCGGCGAGGCATGCGCACGGGCGGGTGCTCGATTGCTTCACCTCCACGGGCGGATTCGCGCTGCATGCGGCTGCGCCGGGTCGAATCGGTCGACGCGGTCGACTCCTCCGCCGCCGCTCTGGCCACTGCCGAAGCGAACGCGCGCGCCAACGGAATCTCCAACATCCAGTTCCGCCAAGCCGACGTGTTCGATTTTCTCTGTCTCGCAACCGGGACGCCGCGGTACTCCACCATCGTGCTCGATCCGCCGGCGTTTGCCAAATCGCGCAAGCAGCTGGACGCCGCCGCGCGCGGATATAAAGAGATCAACCTGCGCGCGCTGCGCCTGCTGGAGCCGGGCGGGATTCTGGTGACGTGTTCCTGTTCGCATCATATGAGTGAGGCGATGTTGCTGGAGATTGTCGCCGAGGCGGCGCTCGAAGCCGGCAAAACGCTGCGCGTGCTGGAGCGGCGCACGCAGGCCGCAGACCATCCGATCCTGCTCACAGTACCCGAAACTCTTTATCTTAAGTGCTTGATTCTTCAGGTGCTAGACCCCTAGTTGGTTTGCAGATCAGCCGCCCGGTTGCGGTATCGTAACGAGAGTGTCTCCCCGCTCCCTGGGGTCATTTTGTCTCTCTCGTAGTTTCTTGGAGGATTTTCCGCATGCAGTTGACCCCGTTGTCGGCCGTATTCCGGCGACTCGTACAGTTTTTTATTTTGTGCTTTTCGCCATCGTGCGGATCGGCTCCCTTTGCGGGCGCAAGGCGGCGAAGCGGATCTGAAGCTACCTTCCCTCGACATTCCCGTTCCTGGACGGCGCGGTGAACGGGCCGACGCTGCTGGACATCGGCCTGGTCGTGAGCGCTCCTGGGGTTTGTGTTCGGGCTGGTGATGTACACCCACCTGCGCAATCTGCCGGTGCACGAATCGATGCGCGAAATCTCCGAGCTGATCTATGAGACCTGCAAGACCTACCTGCTGACGCAGGGCAAGTTCCTGCTGATTCTGGAAGTCTTCATCGGCGCGATGATCGTGCTGTATTTCGGCGTATTGAGCGCCATGCCCGCGTTTCGAGGTGCTGATCATTCTGGCGTTCAGCCTGGTGGGAATCGCAGGAAGCTACGGCGTGGCGTGGTTCGGAATTCGCGTGAACACGTTCGCCAACTCGCGCACGGCCTTCGCCAGCCTGAAGGGCAAGCCGTTCCCGTGTTACGCCATTCCGCTGAAGGCCGGCATGAGCATCGGCATGCTGCTGATCAGCGTGGAGCTGTTCATCATGCTGTGCATCCTGCTGTTCATCCCCGGCGACTACGCGGGACCCTGCTTCATCGGATTCGCCATCGGCGAAAGCCTGGGCGCGGCGGCGTTGCGCGTGGCCGGCGGCATCTTCACCAAGATCGCCGACATCGGCGCGGACCTGATGAAGATCGTGTTCAAGATTAAGGAAGACGACGCGCGCAACCCCGGCGTCATCGCGGATTGCACCGGCGACAACGCGGGCGATTCGGTGGGACCCTCGGCCGACGGTTTCGAAACCTACGGCGTGACCGGCGTGGCGCTGATCAACTTCATCATCCTGGCCGTGGCCAGCGACATCACCAAAGTCGAGCTGCTGGTGTGGATCTTCACCATGCGCGTCATGATGATCATCGCCGCCGGCATCTCCTACTTCGTCAACGAAGCCTTCGCCAAGGCCAAGTATCAAAACGTCGACAAGATGAATTACGAAGCGCCGCTGACCTCCCTGGTATGGCTGACCAGCGTGATCTCCATCGCCGGCACTTACGCGCTGAGCTACTTCATGATTCCGGTCGCTGGACAACGACACCACCATGTGGTGGAAACTGGCCTCCATCATCACCTGCGGAACCCTGGCCGGCGCGATCATTCCGGAGCTGGTGAAGGTGTTCACTTCGGTCGATTCCGGGCACGTGCGGGAAGTGGTGACGTCGTCGCGAGGAGGGCGGCGCGTCGCTGAACATTTTGTCCGGTCTGGTGGCGGGCAACTTCAGCGCCTACTGGCTGGGCATGGCGATGATGGGCCTGATGGCCGCTCGGCTATGCCATCAGCACGCTGGGCCTGGATGCAATTGATGCTGGCGCCGGCGGTGTTCGCCTTCGGCCTGGTCGCGTTCGGATTCCTGGGCATGGGACCGGTGACCATCGCTGTGGATTCCTACGGTCCGGTGACCGACAACGCGCAGAGCGTGTATGAGCTGAGCCAGATCGAAGAGATCCCCGGCATCCGCGGCGAGCTCAAGAAGAACTTCGGCTTCGACGTGAATTTCGAAAAGGCCAAGCACCACCTGGAAGAAAACGACGGCGCGGGCAACACCTTCAAGGCGACCGCCAAGCCGGTGCTGATCGGAACCGCCGTGGTGGGCGCCACCACCATGATCTTCTCGATCATCTTCCTGCTGACCAATCACCTGCAGAAGACAATCTCGGCAACCTGTCGATTCTGTACCCGCCCTTTTTCCTGGGGCTGGTCACCGGCGGCGCGATGATCTACTGGTTCACCGGCGCCTCCACCCAGGCCGTGACCACGGGCGCGTATCGCGCGGTGGAGTTCATCAAGGCCAACATCAAGCTGGAAGGCGCGACCAAGGCCATCGTGGCGGATTCGAAGAAGGTGGTGGAGATCTGCACCAAGTACGCGCAGAAGGGCATGATCAACATCTTCCTGACCGTGTTCTTCGCCACGCTGGCGTTCGCGTTCTTCGATCCGTACTTCTTCATCGCGTACCTGATTTCGATCGCTCTGTTCGGACTGTATCAGGCCATCTTCATGGCCAACGCCGGCGGCGCCTGGGACAACGCCAAGAAGATCGTCGAAGTCGAGCTGAAGGCCAAGGGCACGCCGCTGCACGACGCCACGGTGGTGGGCGATACGGTGGGCGATCCGTTCAAGGACACCTCCTCGGTGGCGCTGAACCCGATCATCAAATTCACCACGCTGTTCGGATTGCTGGCGGTGGAGCTGGCGGTGTCGCTTTCGGCCAAGGGCGGCAATCTGACCCGATTCTTGGCGTGGTGTTCCTGGCCATCTCGATCGTCTTCGTGTGGCGCTCCTTCTACGGGATGCGCATCGTGAGCTCGAGGGAGTAGCGACCGTATACTGAAAGCATGGAGCTGGCCACCAAGAAGGCGCTGACTCTGGAGGCGGCCAAGGCGATCGCGGCCGCGGCTCAGGCGGAAGCGAAGAAGAACGGCTGGAACATGGTGATCTGCGTGGTCGACGACGGAGGCCACCTGATGTATCTGGAGCGCATGGACGGGACGCAGCTGGCGAGCGTGCAGGTGGCTCAGGACAAGGCCCGGACCGCGGTGCTGTTCAAGCGGCCCAGCAAGGCCCTGGAAGAAGCCGTTACGGGCGGCCGGACGGTGGTGATGAAGCTTAGCGGCGCGACTCCTGTGGAGGGCGGGATTCCGATCCTGGCTGGTACACAGCTCATCGGGGCTATCGGGGTGAGCGGGGCCAGCAGCTCGCAGGATGGGCAGGTTGCAGCGGCTGGATTGGCTGCGCTTGAGGGAATTCAGTAGTTAGCCGCGGGACAGGGAAGGCGAAAAACGGGGACACCATAGCCTGTCCCGGTCGGACGTTTCAGCGTCTACACACGGTTTATTGAGGCCGGGACAGGCAATGATGTCCCCATTTTCGCGGAGGCCGTTTTTCGCGGAGGCCATTTTCGCGGAGGCCATTTTCGCGGAGGCCGTTTTCGCGGAGGTCCCGTTTTCGCGGAGGCCGTTTTCGCGGAGGCCATTTTCGCGGAGGCCGTTTTCGCGGAGGTCCCGTTTTCGCGGAGGCCATTTTCGCGGAGGCCGTTTTCGCAGAGGTCCCGTTTTCGCAGAGCCCGTTTTCGCGGAGAGCCCGTTTTCGCGGATGCCCTTTTTCGCGGGAGTAAAACCCGGCGGTTAGTGGGCCAGGTCGATGCCTAGCTTCTTCAATTCCTCGGCGTAATAGCGCTTGTGCAGGAGATCCCACTCCTCGGTGCCCTCGGGGATGTCGCGCTTCTGGGTGCGGATCTTGGTGCGGGCGGCGCGATCGACCTTGTCCTCGGTGTGCAGCAGATCCGTCATCACCTTTACCAGTTGCAGGCGGACGTCGTTGGGATCGCGCTTCAGGCGGAATTCGCGGCTCTTGCGCAGCGCGGAGACTACTTTGTGGGAAAGATCGTTGACCTTGTCGCGGGACAGCTTCATGGAATCGCCGGAATCGCGGCCGGAGGCGCGGATGACCTTACGCTGGGTGATCAGGTTGTTCTTGACGCGGCGGAACATCTCCTGATAGCTGACGTTTTCGCGCCGCATGTAATCGCCGTACTGGCTGAGCAGATCGCGCACATCGTCGTTCAGACGATCTTCAACAGCAAGATCCTCTTCGACAACGTTGCCGATAAAAGCCGCAGCCACCTGCGGATCGGTGGATTCGATCCATTGCGGGCTCAACTGTTTGACAATCTGGCGCGAAATGTAGGCGACGAACTCTTCGAGCGAGCAACATCCCTCTTCTATCAGTCTATCGGCCAGGGAAGAAGGGTGTCAATTCAAGTGTCAATTCAAGCGGGCGGCATCTCCGCCGGTATGGCCGTCCCGGAACGCCTGGTCGATGGGCTTGCGTCCTTGAAATCCCTCGTCCACGCCGTGCCAGAATGCGATTCCGGATTCGCCCAGCTTCCAGCACAAACACACGTCGCGATCCTGAAAGCGGCTGAGGAAGTCGATCAGGCCGATGTCCAGGTCCTTGAGCAACGCTCCGGTTTCCTCAAGCTGCTCCAGCGCGTCCCTCACGGCGGCGATGCTGGCGTCGCGGTGGGCGCTGACGGCTTGGAACTGGCCCTGGTTGACGCGCATGCCTCCCGAGGCGCGAATCCGCTCGGAGGTCTGCTCCAGCTCCTGATGGGCTTTCTGCGCCTCGGATTTGTGGAAGAGGGCGTCGCGCAGGCAGCGCTCGACCTCGGGGAGTAGGCTCTCGGCCTGCGGCAAAGTGAAATAACGGGGCACATTCCAGCTTATACCGCTTGCTAACGCGCGCGGTTCGGTGGCGGGTAGTGGTGCTTTAGCGGGGAGACGACTCATCGCTCGCAGCTAACCCGCTCATCACTCCGAAACTCAGGGCTGACGTAGTGGCCTTGTTCAAGCCGCGCATCGCATCATCCATAATCAAGGTAATGATCGAATGGGCCTTCTGAATTTTTTGAAGGACCTTCATATCATTAGTGTCGTCAGAGGACTCTGCGGAGGCCTTCATCGCGATCTTGGCTACATCGTTGAATGTTTGCGCTAGATCGCCACTCAAGTTCAATTCAAAAGCGTCCATTGCCTCTCTGAAGTTCAGGTCGCTATCAGATTCAGCCATCGATGAGTTCCTCCATATCCCAAAGGTGATCGGCGATACCGGATGCCATTGCCGGGGTGATCCTCAGTGATCCGTGAATCCGGCAAAATTGTAATGCGCGAAGTGCAACGCCAGGGCTGCTTTCAGATTGTCCCACTTTTTAGAGAATGCATAGGTGAGGCGGGTGAGCCGCTTGCACCACTGGCGCAAGGTTCCGTTCTTGCGCTCCACGTTCGAGGTTCCAGCGCGATCCAGATCGGGGCGACCGCTGATAGCGTCCTTGGCCACAGATACGAACTTCGCGGGCATGTAACTCTCGGATACGCGGTCCAGTCGGGTTGAGAACAGCTTTACTACCTGAGCATGGTTCGCGCGATCATAAAGCCCTGCGTCAATCGCGGATTCGTATGGCTCGAAACCATCGGTGCTCACGTCGAACCAACCCGGCGCGGTCGCCCAGCGAATCTTGGAGATGAAGTCTTCGGTGTTCACGCGGTCGCGTTTGCCGAGATGCCACGCGACCACCAGTTTGCTATGGCGCTCAAGGCCGATGAATGTGTACGCGTCGCCGACCATTCCTTGGGCAACCCGTTCCGGCGCGAGGCGCTTCTGTTTGCAACCAACGTAGCTCCAAATTTCGTCCAGTTCTAAATCCTCGACCTGGACGTTGCGAACCTTCTCGATGAACAGTCGTTCGCACGCTTCGTCAGCCAACATGAGAATGTTCAACACAGTCCGCTTCTCCACGTCGCAGAGGCGGGCGGTTCCGCGCACGCTGTTGCCTTCCACAAGGTAGTGAAGGATTCGCACTCCGTTTCTTTCGGAAGGCGTGATTCAGCGCCGAAAGGCCTCTGCTGGGCTTCCTGGAAGCGCTTACCGCGCTGCTGACACTTGAAGCGCTGCATACCGTTCCGGCCCTTTCCAGCCTTCACCATTTCGACCGTGCAATTGTGACAAGTCACCGTGAATCTCCTTGCGATTCACAGCCAAAAGCCAGATACTTGAGTTGGCGACTCGTGCGGCTTCGGCTGTGGGGATCAATCCCCTGGTGGAGGTTCCAGCCTTCACCCGGGGAGCTACTAAATGGCGGCGGGTAAGGGATTTGAACCCCTGAACGGTGTTCTGAGCACCGTCTACCGGTTGTAAACCGGCTGCGTTCAACCACTCTGCCAACCCGCCAAGAGCTAGGGCCAGCGTTCTCGGTTTGGCGACTGATACGCTGGCTTTTGCTTTTTTTGCAATCACGTAGATAGTAGAACGCAGGCGTTATGAAGAATCAAGTGGAAAACATAACGTGAACGTGATACCGTTTAAGAAGGCCGAGTACGTCGTGTACTTCTTCGTAGAGGAAGGGGTTAGCGTCGTGGAGACGTGGTTTCGGAGTCAAGAAAACCCGGACGTGGAACGAGCCGCCTTCTGGGCATTGCTCGATATCTATCAAGGCGGTGGACCGGAATCTATTCGAGCTAGCACCCTGGATCTTGGAAGTGGTTTTTTGGGATTGAAGGTGGTGCGGCGTGGAGGTATCCTACCTTGCCCTATTTTTGTTCTTGGCCCCTTTGATGAGAAAACTGAGATCACGTTTTTGGCTGGCGCTAGATGGGATGATACAAAGAAACGAGTGAGGCCCTTTAGCGCAGTCGGAACCGCCGAAGAAAACTTGGAAGCGCTATGGGAGAATTCAGGAAGGAGGCGTCGTGGATAAGGTACTTGAGAGGCTAAAAACCGAGTTCTCTAGCGAAGAGGCTCGCTATGCTTACGCAGACGCGGTCACTAATGCCTTCCTTACGGCACAAATCAAAACGCTCCGGGAGGAACGGGGCCTAACCCAGGATGAATTGGCGGAACTTGTGGGGACACAGCAGTCTGGCATCTCAAGATGGCTTAACTCGGGGTTTTCAGCTTGCAAGGTCGAGACTCTTAGAAAATTTGCTAGGGCCTACGGAGTGCGGCTTCGAATCACTTTCGAGGAATTTGGATCGCTGCCAGACGATGTCAGGGGATTTACCGAGAAACGTCTAGCTCCTCACAAATTCGAGGATGATCCCGCATTCAAGGAGGCGGCGCACGCAGAGCTAGAGAAAGTCACGGCGTCTGAGGCTAGCTCCCCTGCTATTGGCGCTAACGACTCCAGCGCCCTATTAAACGCTGCCTATGAGAAGATTCAAGCCTTGTATCGGGATGAAGCTGTTTATAACGCGCTAGTCGCATCCATGGCAGATGCGTACCGGACGGGCTCAATCATGGAACCCCATGCAGGAACACTTAAATGGCTTGCGGAGCAGAGGGCGATCCCATATCCTCCTGCGACGGCTCCAAAGGAAGCGAAGGAGCCGCCCATGCGGGAGAATGTAGTTTCTATCGATGCACGCGCAGCTTATAGGCAGCGCGTACAAATGGAAGAATCGGTCCCAAAAGGTGCCTATGCCCAATCAAAACGACCCGCCTGAGACCGAGCCAATAGAGCCCCTAGTGGGGCACGCGCAACTAACCGCTAAGTACGAGTTGGCTGGCTTCTCGAACACGAAGCGCACAAGATTCTACGCCAATCATGTCACTGCAGCATTTACGCTTTTCGATGTGCGTCTGATTCTAAGTTCCGTTCACGTCGAGAAAGACCGCGTCGAAGCTGACGAAACGCTCGATGTCATGATGTCCCCAGAACTCGCAGCCCTGCTGGTTCGCGTCATGGCTGAGGGTTTACAGAGCTACATTACGACCTATGGGAATCTTCGAGGAATGACCGCTCAGGTCACCACAGGCCCTCTGGAAGCCGAATCCCCCACCACCGCAGATGCGGACAAGAAAACCGGCTAGGGTCTCATCTCCCCGCTAAGACCCCACTACCCGGTGGCGTGACCGTCAGGGAGCGGCTGTCCCGCTCCGCTGTAGGATGCCGTGCAAGATCTCCGGAATCTCGAAGACCGCGCGATTGTGAATTTGCTCCACGCTGGCGCGGAAGGCGTCCAGGCCGGAGAGCATTCGCTCGACCGCTGCCGCGACGCCGCGGAAATTGTCGAGCACGATGCCGGCATTGCGCTCGAGCACCCAATCGACGTTGTAGCGTTCCTGCGGGAGGGTCCAGGCGTTGCGCTCGACGATCACCGGGAGCTTCATGGCGACGGCTTCACTGATGCTGCCGGGGCCGGGCTTCCCGATGAAGAAATCGGACAGGTGCATGTAGTAGGGAATCTCGCCGGTGAAACCCTCGATGAAGCGCGGCGCGGAGGAAGGCTGGCCGCGAAGCGCCGCGACGAGCTTCTGGTTGCGCCCGCAGATGAAGATGAGCTGCGTCGCGGGCAGCCGCCGCGCGATTTCGAGCATGACGTTCGAGCCTTGTCCCCCGAACAGCACCAGACCCGTGGGAAGCAGCGGATCGAGACCCAACCGCGTGCGCTCCGCGGCGCGGTCCACCGCGACGGGTTCGTAAAACTTGGGGCGGAGGATCATGCCGGATGTGAGAAACACGCGATCGGGAGGGTAGCCAAGCGCGGCGGCTTGCGCGGCGGCTCTCCCGGTGCCGCAAATCAGATACTGTTCCTGAATCCCGGCGCGGAAAGGCTCCATCCAAAAATGCGGCGGATAATCGGCGAAATCGGTTAAAATAGTAACGAAAGGCGTAGCGGGTGAAGCCGCCCGCAAGCTTTGATAGAGCGCCCGGTTGAAGTTCGGGATCAGCGAAACGACCATGGCCGGGCGGGTTCGCTCCCAGTGCCGTTGCATGAGCCGCACGACGGGCCGGTGGTAGAGGCGAATGACTCCGTGCATGAACTTGAGTCCTTCGGCCGCTCCCAGGGTCCATCCCTTGGCCAGCATTTTGTTGTAGATATCCTCCAGCCGGAGGCCCGTGACCTGGCGAAACACATCGAGCGAATCGAGAATCTCCTGAATGTTGACCATGCGAACGTCCACGGGCCGGTTCTTTTGAGGAATTCGCGCAAAACGGAGCGCGGCGCGGTCGGTTCCTGGATCGACTTCGAGGTGCGCGCCGCGCCCTTTGCGCTCCTGACTTGCGGGCTGGTCGATGACGGATTTGAGCGCGGTGGCGGCGGAGCGGTGGCCTCCGCCGGCGTCGAAGAACAAGAAATCAATTGTCGTCACGTTTGTTTTATACCAATGTCATACCTGTGTCATGCAAGGGCTTTAAAAAGATAGCATGGCGGCCTCTCACATCCTTAGCGACGGCACGGGGCGGGTAGCGCGAGCCATTGTCGGCTTCGGCCAGAAGACGGACCACCGGTTGATGGTCCGGGTGAATCACTGGCGCGCGCCGCGGTGGCTGCGGCTGTGGATGATGGCCGCGACCAGGGGCGGAGACGGCTGGCTGTGGTACTTGACCGGCGCGATGGTGGCGCTGTTCGGCGGTCCGAGGAGGGTCCCGGCGATTCTGGCCGCGGGGATTTCTGTGGGAGTGGGCGTGCTGCTGTTCCTGAAGCTGAAACGGGCCTGCGGGCGCAAGCGGCCGTGCTCGATGGAGCCGCACTGCTGGGCCACGCTGCTGCCTCCGGACCAGTTTTCCTTCCCCTCGGGCCATACCATCACAGCCTTCGCGGTGGCGCTGTCGCTGGGCGCGTTTTATCCGGCGATGCTTCCGGGACTGTTGTTTTGCGCGGCCAGCGTGGCGGCTTCGCGCATCCTGCTGGGGATGCACTTCCTTACCGACGTGCTGGCCGGGGCGGCCATTGGCGTGGCGGTCGGTTCCTTAGCCGGCTCCCTAGCCGGCGCCGCGGCAAGACTCATCGGCTGAGGGTGCGCGACAAAACTTATGGAACATGTTGTGGCGCTCGCACCTGGCGTGCCGCGTCGACAAACGTTTCGACGCTGGGCTGGCGTCCGCAGGAGTGCGGACGCGGCAAATATGAGTGTTTGCGCCACACGAGTAGCCGTAGACGCCAGCCCCATTGCGGTTTGTTCGCGGTAAAATGATGAGTCACCATGAAACAAGCTCTGTTGGCTGTATTCTTCGCAAGCGCCGTTCTGGCGCAGACCTCGACGAAATCGGCGACTCCCGCAAAATCGGCTGCCGTGCCGGCCATTCCCGATCTGCTGCACCCCTCGACGCTGAATCGGACCGCGCCGGCGGATTATCGCGTCAAGCTTGCCACCACCAAGGGCGACATCGTCATCGACGTGACGCGCGCCTGGGCGCCACGCGGGGCCGACCGCTTCTACAACCTGGTGCGCGCCGGCTATTTCACCAACGCGCCGTTTTACCGCGTCATGCCCAGGTTCATGGCGCAGTTCGGGGTCAGCGCGCGGCCGGAGGTGAACCAGGCGTTCCGGGGAGCGGACATTCCGGACGATCCGCGCAATGCCCAGTCGAACAAGCGCGGCTATGTTACGTTTGCCACGACGGGCGCCCCCAATTCGCGCGGCACGGCGCTGTTCATCAACCTGGTGGATAACACGTACCTGGATAACCAGGGATTTATTCCCATTGGAGAAGTGGTGGACGGGATGGCGAACGCGGATATGCTGTACAACGGCTATGGCGATACCGCGAATCAGCAGCCCAACTTCGAAAATGGAGGCAAGGCGTTTGTGGACCGGAGCTTCCCCAAGCTGGACCGGATCCTGACGGCGACGATTGTGCCGGTGGCTCCCGCGACTCCCGCGCCTGGCGCTGCCGCGCCGAAGCTGCCGTCGCCGGCGGCTCCGGGCGCGACCAAATAATTAAAACCAGGCAGTTAAAATCAGGCAGTAGAATTTGGATTTGAAAGCTTTCCCTCCCCCGGGATTGGCGGCATGATGGCTTCCCCTGATCTCGCGCTTGAAAAAGGTCTCCCGGCAAATCCGGACGCCGAGCGTTTCGTGCTGGGCTCGATTCTGCTCAACGATTCCGTGTATCTCCAAGTTGCCGGCGTGCTGGACACGGACGACTTCAGTCTGGAGAAGCACCGGCGCATTTTCGCCCGCATGAAGGATTTGTACGATCGGGGAGCGCGCATCGACCGCGTCACCCTGGCCGATGAGCTGATGAAGCAGGGCCAGCTTGAATCGGTGGATGGGCTGTCGTACCTGATCTCGCTCGACGAAGGCCTGCCGGAGCTGGCCAATCTGGACGGCTACGTCCGCATCGTCAAAGACAAGTCCGTTCTGCGCAAGTTGATCTACAGCGCGCAGAGCGTGATCAACCGCTGCCTGCTGGGCGAGGAGGAGCCGGACGCGATTCTGGCTTCGACGGAAGAATCGCTGTTGAAACTGGGCGAGGCTCGCACGCGGGATCAGTTGAGCTCGCCCGCGGCGATCATCGAAAAGTTTCCGGGAGGCGTGGGCGCGTTTCTGGACCCCAGCCAGCGCGTGCGCGGCTTGAGCACGGGCTTCGCCAAGTTCGATGAAATGACCGGGGGATTGAACGGCGGCGAGCTGATTATTCTGGCCGCGCGTCCGTCCATGGGCAAGACGGCGCTGGCGCTGAATATCGCGCAGCACGTGGCCACGCATCCGAAAATGCGCAAGCCGGTGGCGGTATTTTCGCTCGAAATGTCGTCGTCGAGCCTGCTGACGCGCCTGCTGTGCTCGGCCGCGCGCGTGGATCAGCACAAATTCCGCGCGGGCTACCTGAATCAGGAAGAGCGGCGCAAATTGCAGGTGGCGCTGGCGGACCTGACCGAGGCTCCGCTGTATTTGGACGATACCGCGGGCGTAAATCTCATGGATGTGCATTCGAAGCTGCGGCGGATGAAGGCCGAGCACGGGCTGAGCCTGGTGGTGATCGATTATCTGCAATTGATGAGCAGCCGCGGCCGCAACGAAAACCGCAACCAGGAAGTCAGCGCGATTTCGCGCGGACTGAAGCTGATGGCCAAGGATCTGGACGTGCCCTTCGTGGTGCTGTCGCAGTTGAGCCGGGCTTCGGAAACCCGGCCAGGCGATCACAAGCCGCAGTTGAGCGATCTGCGCGATTCGGGATCGATCGAACAGGACGCCGATCTGGTGGCGTTCATCTATCGCGAAGAAGTTTACAAGCGCGACCGCGAGGATATCAAGGGGCTGGCCGATTTGATCATCGCCAAGCAGAGGAACGGTCCGATCGGAACCGTGCCGCTGCGGTTTCTGGGGCAGTTCACGCGGTTTGAGAATCGGGCGGAGGATTTGGCGGATATCCCGGACGAGTAGATGACGGCAATTGATCTGGTATACGGCAATGCCGTATAGTTAAATGTGATCGCATGGCGATGGAGTTCTACATCGCCTGCGCGCCCGAAGATCATCCGATCATTCCGGGCTCCGGCGGCTTTCGCAAGGCTCGCTGGGCGCGGCGCGGGAGGGGAAAGAGCGGCGGCTTTCGGGCGATCTATTTCTTTTTAACTGGGCCGGGGCGAATTTATATGGCTGCGATTTATGCCAAAGCGCAAAAAGAAACTCTTTCGGCGGCGGATCAGAACGTACTCGTAAAACTCGCAGGGCAAATCAAGAAAGCAGCGAAGGGAGGCTGATCGTCATGAGCGTACGCGACTCGAGCAACGGAACCAAGAGGCGGACCCAACTGGGCATCGCACTGGAGCAGAGCGCCAAAGAAATTCTGGCGCACGTGAAAGGCGAGGCTAAACTACCGATCCGCCGAGTTATCCTGCCGGACGAGGTCGATGTGAGGCGCATCCGGACCAAAGCGAAAATGTCGCAGGCGGAGTTTGCGCGCGCCTTTTGCATCAATCCGAGAACGCTACAGGAATGGGAGCAGGGGCGGAGAAAACCCGACGCAACGACCCGCGCATACCTTGCGGTTATCGCCAAGAACCGCGAGGCCGTGCTGGACGCGCTGGCGTCTTGAGTCCGGCCCTGCCGTCGAGATTCAGTCGATCAATCCGTTCCGCAGGGCGAAGCGGACCAGTTCTCCGGTGGAATGGAGGTTTAATTTCTCCATAATGCGTCCGCGGTGCGCTTCCACGGTATAGACGCTCAGGTTGAGCGCGGTGGCGATTTCCTTATTGGTCTTGCCTTCGGCGATGGACTGGAGCACCTCGCGTTCGCGGCCGGTGAGCAAGTCTATCGGATCGCTCACGTGCTTGCGGTAATCGGAGAGCACGGCGTCGGAGACGGCGGGGCTGATGTAGCCCTCGCCCTTGGCGACGGCGCGGACCGCGGCCACCAGATCGGTGTCGCCCGAATCCTTGAGCAGGTATCCGCGCGCGCCGGCGCGCAGAATCTCGCGCACGTAGACCGAATCCTTGTGCATGCTGAGAGCCAGCACGCGGGTGCGTGGAGTGGACGCAGCCAGGCGGCGCGTGGCTTCGGTACCGTTCAACTCCGGCATGGCGACATCCATGACGACGACGTCGGGGTGAAGCTTCTCGGCCAGCTCCACGGCTTCCCGGCCGTTGCCGGCCTGGCCCACGATCTCCATATCCGGCTGGGCCTCAAGGATCATGCGGAAGCCTTGCCGCACCAGCGCGTGATCGTCGGCCAGCAGAATGCGAATCATACCGTCTCCTGATGCACCGGCGCGAGCGGCGCACGCACTTCTATGGCGACGCCGGAGCCGGGTTTGGATTCGATCTTCACCTGGCCGCCGAAACTGGCGGCTCTGGCGCGTATGCCGGAGAGGCCCATGCCGTTGCGCCGGTCCGCGGCCAGTCCACGCCCATTGTCCGAAATCGTCAGGCGAACTAACCCACCGCCAGCGCTCAAGGAAATGGAAACCCGCGTGGCCGCGGAATGCCGCGCGATGTTGGTCAAAGCCTCCTGCACGATGCGGAACAGGTGGGTTTCGGTCTCATCCGGCAGGCGGCCCTCGAAGGTGGATTGATAATCGACTTCGACGCCGGTGCGCTCATGAAAGCGCGCGATCAGCCAGCGCAGGCTGGCGTCGAGGCCGAAGTCGTCGAGGATGGTGGGACGCAGAAGCTGGGAAAGCTCGCGCACGTTGGAGATCGCCTGCTCTACTACTTTGACGCAATCGTCCAGGCGGGCGCGGTCGGAAGGGTCGGACGCGAGAAAGGCAAGATCGGTTTTGATGGCGGTGAGCGCGCCGCCGAGCTCGTCGTGCAATTCATGCGAGAAGCGGCGCGCCACCGACTCCTGGATTTCCAGCATGCGGAAGGAGACGCGGCTGAGCTCGCCGGCCTGGGTCTCCATCTGGCGAAAGACGCGCGCGGCGATTCTCACGGTGATTGCGGCGAAAACCAGAGCCAGCACCAGCGCTCCGCCAACCAAGCCGGTGGATTCGGCGGCGGAACGCGCGGCCTGGCGGCTAACCCTCCGCTCCGTATCCTGGGCCCGGGCGTAACTGATATCGACCAGGTTCGCAACCGCGAAAGTAACCGCCTCATGGCTGAGAAACAAGTCGCGGGAGGATGTGTCGGGGAGTTTTTTGCGGCTCAGCAGATCCCGAGCCTCGTCGGAGAATCCTCGCGTGGCCTTGCGCAGACTCAGCCAGATCTGGCGTTCCGGACCGTCGCCGTTGTGCTCCACCAACTCGTCGATCTCACGATCGGTTTGATCCAAGTCCGCCAGCACGTGCGATCGATCCACGGCTTCGGGGGTTCGAGAGAGACGGTCGAAGGTAGCGTCCAGCACCCGCTGTTCCCGTTCCACCTCATCGAGAAGCCGCGTGGCGACGAGATTCTGGGCGGCCACCAGATCGGAAGCGCTTTGGGCGACGGTGCGGGCGTTGTTGGCGCCGATGATGGCGGCGGCGGCCAGGAAAAGAATGACGGCGGTGAAGCCGATCGCCAGGACTCGCACCAAGGTCCGCATTCACTTCCATATTCACACTAAAAGAAGTTCATGAAGAAATGCTCGCCGTCGATAGCCCCAGGAAGTGGTTGCGGCTCGCTTGGCTACGGGATCGGCGGAACGGGGCGCGTGGCGCATGATGGGTTTGTGAGGGTGATCCGGGATCGGACCCCACGGATTTAGAAAGTTAAGAGAAAGAGACCAACCATGAAAAACCTGATTTTCGTTTCACTACTGACGGCAGCGGCCGCTCTGGCGCAGTCGGGAGCAACGGCTCCAGCGACTCCGGCGGCTCCAGCGAAGTCTGCTGCGCCGGCTCAAACCAAGCCGCAGGTCAAGAGGCACGCCAAGAGCACCGCGACAGCCAAGCCGGCGGCATCCGGTACAGCGGCCAAGCCGGCAGCGACTCCGGCTACAAAGTAGTTCGAAGTAGTTCGTGTGGCGCACTCGGCTCGGGTAACTCCCGAGCCGTTTTGCGTATCGTGTACTCTCAAACTATGGCCGCCTGGGAGCGGATCGCCGCGCGGGTTGCATTGGTCGGAATGGCGACCAGCGCCGTGCTTGCCGCCGTGAAGATCGCCGTAGGGCTCAAGGCGCATTCGATCGCCGTGGTCTCCGACGGCATGGAATCCGGAGCGGATTTCGTCACCTCCAGTCTGGTGTGGCTGGGGTTGTGGATCGCGGCCAAGCCGGCCGACCGGGACCATCCCTACGGGCATGGCCGCTTCGAGATCCTGACCGGCCTGGCCATCGGCACGCTGCTGGCCGTGGTGGGCGCGGGAATCTGCCTGCGGTCGATCGAACAGCGCAACGATAATCGCGTCCCGGCCCTGTTCGCAGCATGGGCGATGGCGGCGTCCATCGTGGTTCACGGTTTCATGGCCACGGTGAAGATGCGCATCGGGAAGCGCGCCGGCAGCGCCGCGCTCACCGCCGATGCATGGCACGATCTGGTGGATCTGTTCTCCGGCTGCGTAGCGCTGGTGGCCGTGCTGGTGTCCGTCGCGTTCCCCGGAATGCGGGCAGCGGACCATTATGGAGGATTCGCCATCGGGCTGATCGTCATTTTCCTGGGTGTGACGGTGGCGCGGGAGACCACCCTGCAACTGATGGACACCATGCCGGACGATGAGCAGATGCAGCAGATCCGCGCTGTGGCTTCGAACGTTCCCGGCGCGCTGGCGATCGAAAAGTGTTTCGCGCGAAAGACCGGGCTGCGCTACCACGTCGACCTGCACCTGGAAGTGGACCCCGATCTGACGGTGCTCGAATCGCACCAGATCGCGCATGAGGTGCAGCTCCGCATTACGACTGAGTTGGACTGGGTGGCGGACGTGCTGGTGCACGTCGAGCCGCATTTTGAGGTTCGTCCGGCCGACTGGCCCGCGGCTTCAAGATAACCGCCGGGTGCGCGACGCGTCGACATCGTGTCGACGCGGCAAGCATGAGTGTTTGCGCCACACCGCCGCGGTGCTCTGAGCGGCCGTTCCTTAGGTCATAGCCGCCCGCAGCCTTGGTAGTGTCCTAATTTGCCATGCGAGTACCTCAGAGGCGGCAGTTCTGTTTCGGAGGCCTGATTTCAGCGGCTGTTGGATTGCTGGGGGATTGCTCTATTTGGCTATTGGACCGAATACGCTACCCCACAAACGAAGCCTGTCGAAGGGAACGCTCGGTTGGTGCGGCAGCGCCAGAAGGATACTGGGGCGCTCTGGGTCAAACCAAGAAAGATCATAGATGGAAGCAGTGTAGTGCCGGGCTACTTCGTCAATAGTAGAGCGATAAGAGACGCAGAGAATGATATTGGCGGAGTACATCCCTTTGGCATAGGGACCATCACCGGTGACATCATCGGTGCCCCCGATGCGGGATCGTTTGAGGTCCTCGGCAGTCGCGTTAATAATAAAGTTCTGGACATGGGGCGGGATTGTGCGTGGAAAGAGCATTTGCCCCAAAAAGGTTGCTCCGGTTGGATGACCGCTAGCCTCCTCACAAATGCGTGCCCGCTCCTCCACAGCAGAAGGCTTTCCGATTCCGGACAAATAGAGAAGGGGATGAATCCATATCCCTATGGCTGGGCTGTTTCCAAAATTCATCAGCTCTATGCGAATCGTTATGTGGACACCATTGTCATCGATGGTCAGGGGACTAGCAACCGTTACGTTTGCAGACATCCATGGGCGCTCGGTAAGCCCGAGATGTCTGGTAGTCCGGGCTCCGGCATCTTTCATCTCTTTGAGTTGGCCTTCCATCAGCTCAGCCTGCCGCCCCATCAATCTGGCCTGAC
>CAVXWB010000030.1:0-3134 GCA_963765185.1 Bryobacterales bacterium | reverse complement strand
CGCGCATTGTGCGCTCCACCCGTGGCCTCTCGCGTATTTGGCCT
This sequence comes from Bryobacterales bacterium, assembly GCA_963765185.1. Taxonomy (GTDB): domain Bacteria; phylum Acidobacteriota; class Terriglobia; order Bryobacterales; family Bryobacteraceae; genus Palsa-187. The sequence goes on along the minus strand of CAVXWB010000030.1, from coordinate 3,090 downwards.
TGCGCCGGAGACTTGGCGTGCGATGCGCGGGGCCGACGATACCCTTCAGATGGAGGCGCGATACCTGCTTAAGGGCGCACTTACGAGTTGCTTCGCAACTCAGTGTGCGCTACCGCTAGGGCGATCGGGGGCGGGGCCGCCCGGAGAATGGGCGTCCGCCTTGGCGATCTATCATTGCAGCATGAAGCCGATTTCGCGGGCGAGCGGGCGAAGCGCCGTCGCCTCGGCAGCCTATCGCGCCGGCGAAGTTCTGACCAACGAACGCGACGGGATCACGCATGATTTTACGCGGCGCGATGGGGTCGAGCATTCCGAGATCGTCTTGCCGGAGGGGGTGAGCGCGGAATGGGCGCTGGACCGTTCGGCGCTCTGGAACGCGGCTGAGCTTGCCGAAAAAAGGAAGGACGCGCGGGTCGCACGCGAATTCGAGATCGCGCTGCCGCACGAGCTGTCGCAAGACGAGCGGCTCGAGACGGCGCGGGCCTTCGCTCGCGACCTGGCGGGCCGGTATGGGGCGGCGGTGGATTTTGCGATCCACGCTCCGCATGAGCCGAGCGACGTTCGCAACCAGCACGCCCATGTGATGATGACGACGCGCCAGGTTACTGCCGAAGGCTTGGGCGACAAGACCTATATCGAGCGGGAGAACAAGTGGCTGATCGCCAACGGTCTGCCGACGACGGACGTTCAGCTCCGGGACATTCGGGGGGCCTGGGAGCAGATCGTCAATGAGCGGCTGGCGCTGGCCGGGCTCGATGTCCGAATCGACCATCGGTCGCACGGGGAGCGGGGGCTCGAGATCGAGCCGACCGAGCATATGGGCGTGCATGCGACCCAGATGCAGCGGCGCGGGTTCATGGTCGATCGCGTCCGGCTGGGCTCGGAGGCGGCGCGGCGGAACGCGGAGCTCATTCGCGTCAGAAAGAGCAGGGTGTCTGCCGGATACCGGCTGCCGTAGAGCAGTTCCCGCTCGCGTCGCAGCTCATCGGCCGCATCGATAGAGTGTATCTCCGGCACGGGCAGGCCAAAGAACAGCAGCGGCCACGCGGCGGCGATCTGCGCCAGTGGAGGGTGCTCGGAATAGGCAGGAATCCGGCCGGTCTTGAGATACGAATATCCGCCCAGCAGATGATAGCTTTCATCGTAAGTCTGGCTCTCCGTCCGCATCGAAGCCACTTCCGCCGCGGTCATGACCAGCAGTAGAACTATCGTTGCGGAGAGAAAGTGTCGTTCCCAGAAAGAAGCCAGCATGACAAAGCCAGGGCTATTGTAGCGTGAGCCGCGGCGAATTACGGCTCAGTTGCCGCGACTTAGGCATAAGTCGAAGAAGAGACCGCCGGCACGCCAGCATCACCGGAATAATTGCAGAAGATCCTGCTGCAGCCTGGGAGATAGCGGCGCCAGCAAAATGCTCACTGCAAACCACGTAATGGTCGCCGAAATCAGCATACTCGCAAAGCGGCTGCGCCCGGCCAGTACCCGGAACACCAGGGCGGCCACAAACGGAAATACCGCCGTACCCACTCGAGCGTGGGGTGCTTAGCCCGTCCAATACACTCCCTGTAAACACACCTCCACTGTAGGCCGGAGACGGCATGGCGGGTCAATATACCCTTCGTTATCCTGCCGCCGCGTTTGGAATCATTTGGATAGCGTTTGCCACACGGCCCGGCCGCCCGCTCAGATCCCGTACAGGGCCATCAGCCGGGCGACGTTGGTCTGCTGGTCGAACTCCTCGACCGCCAGGCGGCGGCCGGCTTCCCCCATCCGGCGGCGCAAGTCGGGGTCGGCCAGCAGTTCCAAAATCCGGGCGGCCACGTCGGCCGGGTTGCGGCGCTCCACCAGAAATCCGGCCTGGCCGTGCCGCACCAGTTCGGGGATCGCACCCACGCGCGTGCCGACCACCGGCTTCCCGCTGGCCAGCGCTTCCGCGATCACGTAGCCGAAAGCCTCCTCCCACCGCGAAAGCTGGCACACGACATCCGCGGCCGCGTACAGCCCGCTTTCGATCGGCTTGGCCACAATGCCGGTCCAGGTGACGTGGTCCTGCAAACCTGCCTGGGTGGTTTCGGCCATCAGGCGCTGGCGGTCCGCGCCTTCCCCCGCCATCAGGAAATGCGCCGCCGGATTCCGGTCCACCACCAGGCGCGCCGCGGCCAGCAGATCGTCGAAGCCCTTTTCGGGAATCACCCAGCTTACCTGCAAGACCACCTGGCGGTCTTCGGGGATGCCGTATTTCCGGCGCAGCGCCGACCCATCGGCCGCGCACCGGGAAGCGTCCACGCTGTTGTAGATGCGGACGAAACGGCGGGCCGGCAGGACGTCGGCAGTCACCCAGGAATCGCGCACGTAATCGCTGATGCACACCACCCGGTGGAGCGGATAGTTGGCTACGCGCGTGCCCGCCCGCCGCCACCAGGCTGCCCGCGGCGTCACATAGCCCTCCGGCCGCGAAGACTGATCCGTAAAAAACACCTTCCTGACGCCGAAACATTTCGCCAGCCAGGGATACGGGCTGATGAACCCGGTAAACTGCGTGTGCAGAATCTCCGGACGGTAGCGGCTCAGAATGCGAGCCAATCCCCGCGTGGGTTTCCACGCCAGCTTCCAGGAGTCCGGCAGCACCTCAATGGTCACGTTGGGCAGGCTCAGATACTCCCGCACCGGATCGGTGGGCGCGGACAGGAAACACAGCACGTTCTTCCAGCCCCGCGCGCCCAATTGCACCGAGACTTCACGCGCCAGGGCTTCGCCGCCGCCCACGCGGAAGGGTTCGAAGCCGAGAACCGAAACTAAGGTCTTGGTGCGCGGCAAGGGCTAAGTCTCGAAGGGATACGCAGGCACGTGTAAGTAAGCCTCGTCGCCCACCAGCAGGTCCAGGTTCAAATCGGGGGCGTCGGCCAGGCGGCGCCGCGGGTCCAGCACGAAAATGGGGTCATGGCGACAGAAGCGATAGCCGATGCCCCGCAGAGCGTCGATGCCCTGCCGGATCGAGGCCACTGCCAATATCTCGCAGGTAGCCGGATGGGCGGCCGCCTGGCGGGTCGCCAAAATGAAGCCGGCCAGCCAGTCTTCGGCGCTCTCGGAATC
>CAVXWB010000029.1:0-17150 GCA_963765185.1 Bryobacterales bacterium | reverse complement strand
GAGAGCGGCAAGGCGCTGGCGGCGGATGTTCCGGCGCTCGAGCGGGCGGAGGCCCTGAAGACTTTTGGGATGGGCGGATACTACAGCGTAAGCTTGCCGGCGCCGATCAAACACACGCGACTCGTGGTGCTGGACGACGTGTTTGAGTCGTGGAAGTATGCGACGTGCGCCGGGAAGACGGATGAGGCTCCGGCGGAAGAGCAGATTGCGTGGCTGAAGGGGCAACTGGACGAGGCGCGGAAGAACAAGGAGAAGGTGTGGGTGATGGCGCACATTCCGCCGGGGGTCGATCCCTACGCGACGGCGATGAAGATGGTGGATGTGTGCGGCGGGGGCGCGCCGCAGATGTTCCTGTCGTCGGAGGCGCTGCCGGAAACGGTGGCGCGGTATGGAGACGTGGTGCGGCTGATGGTCGTGGGACACACGCACATGGATGAGGTGCGGCTGCTGGAGCCGGTGGACGGCGAGGGCATGGCGGAGCGGGGATTTCTCGGCGTGTGCTCGCAAACTCTACTTCGCCTTCGGATCGGCCGGCTTGGCTGCCGTGGCCGTGGGCGACGTTCTACCCTCCCTGCGGCGCATCGCTTCGCAGGTAGAAGCGCGGAGGCGCGTGCGTCATGATTCTGCAAACTCTTCGCGAGCAAGTGCTGGAGGCAAACCTCGAAGTGGTCCGGCGGGGCCTGGTGCTGTACACCTTCGGGAACGCGAGCGGCATCGACCGCGATCAAGGCATCGTCGCGATCAAGCCCAGCGGCGTACCCTATGAAACAATGCGCGCGTCCGACATCGTGCTGGTGGATCTGGAGGGCCGGCCGGTGCAGGGCGGGCTGCGTCCTTCCTCCGATCTGCCCACCCATCTGGTGCTCTATCGCGCGTTCGCCGGCATCGGTGGAATTGTGCACACGCATTCGCGCGCGGCAACGTCCTGGGCGCAAGCCGGCCGCGAGATTCCCTGCCTCGGCACCACTCACGCCGATTATTTCCACGGGCCTGTTCCCGTCACTCGCGAGCTTTCCTCAGATGAGATCGCCGAGGATTATGAGACCAACACCGGGCACTTGATCGTCAGGCAGTTTCAGAACCTGGACCCGCTGCACACACCGGCGGTGCTGGTGGCAGGGCACGCTCCTTTCTGTTGGGGCGCGACGCCGGGCGAGGCTGCTCACATCGCGGTGGTTCTCGAAGAAATCGCGGCGATGGCGCTGAATGCGTTGAGCATCAATCCGCAGGCCGGCTCCATCCCGCGCCCACTGCACGATAAACATTTCTTTCGCAAGCATGGCCCCGGAGCCACCTATGGACAAAAATAGAATGAAGTCGGCGATTGGGATGACGATCGGACTGGCGTTGTTAGCCGTTTCATGTGGAAAGCCGTCGGTCCCCTCAGCGTCATTCGGAAAAGATAAAGATGGAGGTGCGGTGCAGATTTACACCTTGACCAACGCGCAGGGCGTGGAAGCTCGTGTCACGCCCTATGGCGCGACGCTGGTTTCGCTGAAGACGCCGGATCGCAACGGCGCGCTCGGCGACATCGTAATGGGTTTCGACTCGCTCGAAGGCTACACCCAGACTCCGCCGCCTCCTTACTTTGGAGCGACCATCGGCCGCTACGCCAACCGCATCGCCGGAGCGAAATTCACGCTGAATGGCAAGATGTACACGCTGGACAAGAATGACGGAGCGAATTCCCTCCACGGCGGCTTCCACGGCTTCGACAAAGTCCTGTGGACCGCCAAGCCCAGCGCCGACGGTCAAGCCATCTATTTCACCTATGTAAGTAAGGACGGCGAAGGCGGCTACCCCGGCAACCTCACCGCCACCGTCAGCTACACGCTTTCTCCCGCGAACGAAATTGGCATTCATTACACCGCGACCACGGATCAGGACACGGTGATCAATCTGACCAATCATTCTTATTTCAATCTCTCGGGCCCAGGCTCCGGCGACATTCTAGATCACATCCTCACCATCAACGCCGACCGCTTCACGCCCGTCGACGCCGGCCTGATCCCCACCGGCGAGCTGCGCAAAGTGGACGGCACACCCTTCGATTTCCGCCAGCCCCACGCGATCGGCGAGCGCATCGGCGCCAGATGACGAGCAGATCAAGCTCGGCCGCGGCTACGATCACAACTGGATTCTGAACCGCACCGGCTCGGGCCTGGAATTCGCCGCGCGGGTCGCCGATCCGAAGTCCGGCCGAGTGCTTGAAGTCCTGACCACGGAGCCTGCCATCCAGTTCTACACCGGCAACTTTCTGGACGGATCGTTTCACGGCAAGGGCGGTAAGCCTTACCAGCAACGCGGCGCGCTTACGCTCGAAACCCAGCACTATCCCGACTCGCCCAATCATCCGGACTTCCCCACCACCACGCTCAAGGCCGGCCAGCGCTTCGATAGTACTACGGTCTTTCGTTTCTCATCCCAAAAGTGAGCGACTTGGTATATGCTCTAGGGATGAAACTTTCTTTAGCCCTCGCTCTCCTGGCGGGCACCGCTGCCTGGGCCGCCGATCCTGTTCCCCTGGACGTCAAGACCGGTGAATGGGAATACACAGTGACCACTCAGATGGGCGGCATGTCGACGCAAGGCGCCGCGGGGCTGCCGCAGATCCCGCCCGAGCAACTCGCCAAGATGCCGCCCGATCAGCGCGCCAAGATGGAAGCCGCCATGAAGCAAGCGGGCGCCATGATGAGCGGCAAACCCACCACCACCGTGTCGAAGAGCTGCATTAAGAAGGAAGACCTCGGCAAGATGATGCCCAACTCCGGCCGGGATCAATCCTGCAAGACCACTCTTGTCAGCTCCTCGCGCAGCAAGCAGGAACTGAAGATGGACTGCGATTCAAACGGGGCCAAGCAGACTGGCACCGTGGTTGTCGAAGCCCTGAGCCCGGAATCCACAAAGTTCAGCTTTCAGATTACCAGCGCCCAAGGCGGCCAGCCGATGAACATGACCATGAACGGCACGTCCAAGTGGCTGAGCGCAACCTGCACGGAGACCAAGTAAAAACGCGGCTCCCCCTTCACAAGCCCCGGCGTGATGGCGCTCCACGCCGGCGCGTTCCTCTCCACCAGGTAAATGAAACCCTCACGCAGAGCCTTCTCCAAAGCTATTCTCGCCGCCCCTTTCGTTGCGCGCGCGCAACAGGCTCTGACTCGCGCCCGCATCACCGTCGACACCAACCGAGTCATCGGCGACATCGACCCGAAAATCTACGGCAACTTCATCGAGCATCTGGGCCGCTGCATCGATGGCGGGGTTTTTCAGGAGGGCTCGCGCCTCTCCGACGCGAACGGGTACCGCCAGGACGTTTTCAACGCAGCTAGGGATCTCCACATCGGCTTGCTGCGCTGGCCCGGCGGAAATTTTTCGTCGAACTACCATTGGCAGGATGGCATCGGACCGCGCGACCAGCGCCCTCCCCGGCTGGAGATGGCCTGGGGCACCATCGAAAGCAACCGCTTCGGCACGCACGAATTTCTTCAATACACGGAGATGCTCGGCACCGAACCGTATATCTGCGTGAACCTCGGCACCGGCACCTGGACGGAAGCGCAGCAATGGGTGGAATATTGCAACTTCGCCGGCGACACCGGCGTCACTCGCATTCGCAAGCAGAACGGCCGCGCGCAGCCTTGGAAGGTGACTCACTGGGGGCTCGGCAACGAAATCGACGGACCCTGGCAGATGGGTCATCGCAGCGCGGACGATTACGGCAAGTTTGCGCTGGAAGCCGCCAAGTTGATGAAGCTGACCGATCCAAATATCAAGCTCATTGCCGCCGGATCGTCCAACTACGGCGCGGGTTCGGACTGGACCGGTTGGAATCGCACCATCCTCGAATACCTGCGCCGGCATGCCGATTATCTCTCGCTGCACCTCTACGTCGGCAATCAGGAAAACAATTTCGGCGAATTCGTGGCCAGCTCGGTCGAGCTGGATGAGCGCACCAGGACCGCCGAAGGAATTATCAGCGCCGCCCTTTCGAGCGAGCCTCGCGACCGCCGCATCTACGTCGCCTGGGATGAGTGGAACGTCTGGTATCGCGCGCGCGGAGCCGATCAGCGCGGCCGCAACATCTTAGAGGAACATTACAACCTGGAAGACGCGCTGGTGGTTTCCACCTTTCTGAACTCCTTCGTCAATCATTCGAACGTGGTCAAGATCGCGAACATGGCGCAACTGGTCAACGTCATTGCGCCCATCTTCACCAATGACAACGGTATGTTCCTGCAAACCATCTACTATCCTCTGCAACTCTTCGCCACCTACGCGAAGGGCAAGTCGCTGGAGCTTCTTGCGGAGGGTCCCCGCTACATGACCCGGCGCTTCGGCGACGTTCCCTATCTCGATGCTTCGGCCGCTCTCGACAACGGAACCTTGGTCCTGAACGTGACCAATCGCCACCCGTCTCAGGCCATCTCCGCGGAGATCAACCTGGCGGATAAACAGTTCTCGGGCGCAGTCACGGTCAGGGAAGTGAACGGTCCCGATATCAAGGCCGAAAACGACTTCAACACCACGCGCGTCAAGACGGTTCAGAAAAACGCCGCCGCGCAGGGCAAATCGCTGGCCTACAGTTTCCCGGCCCACTCCTTCACCATGCTGCAAGTGAAGCTGATTTGAGGCTTGGTCCGCTCTAGCGGCCAGTCAGGCCTTCGGGGAGATATTGCGCGCGGACGGTGGCCGAAGCCGGCAGCCACTCATAGCGGAGCGCCGGTCTGCCCGCTTGGCATGCGTCGATGGGGCTGATGCAGAGGCTCGGATGTGCCGCGTGCAGGCTTCCGGCAATTTCCAAACGGAAGAAGAGTACGTTGAAGGGTCCGTCGTCGATGCTCGCCAGATCGACGATGTTGGCGTGGTATCGGGCGGAATCGTCCGCGATTTGTTGCGAGATGGCGTGGGCCCTATCGAGCATGCTCCGATAAACGCCGAGGTTGTGGACGGCGCCTGCCGCGTTTGCCGCGACCACCAGGAGTGAGCGCGATGTTGCCGAACGGGCGGCGGGCGATGAGTATGGCGGCGGCCATCACAATCCATAGTCCCGGTAGATAAAGATATCGGGAGTGCCGCATGGACTCGTCCACCCAGCCAACCAGATTGAGCGTGGGAAGCGCGCTGAGAAGCGCCAGGCCCACGAGCACGCGCTCCTCTGTGCCGAGAGACGCGCCTTGCACCACCACCCACGCGATTACCGCGACGTATACGACCACGCAGCAGGTCATGGCGTGCCCGAAGGGAACGCTGAGGTTCAACCCCAGAAGCGGAATGGGAATGACCCTGGTCACGAGTCCGGTGATGCTCTTGAACGTGAAGGTAAAGTGCGGTGAAACCCCTCCGTAGATGGTCGCCGGGTATCCGCCCAGCCCGTTATAGATCGCGATTCGCACCGCCAGCATCAAGGCGGTGATGCCGCCGAAGAAGAGTGCGGCTCGCTTGAGCTTTGAGCGGTCCAGGGAATCGAGCTGCCAGGTTTTTCGGGTGAGCACGATGGCGATGAGCAGCAGCGGAACGCAATAGCCGCTCTCCTTATTCATGAGCGCCAGCCCATACGCCGCGGCGCTGAGGAGCAGCTGTGCGCCGGCGCGTCCGGGGTCGCGCAGATAGCGCAGGAAATAGATGATGGACGCGAGCACAAAAGCAGTGGCCAGCAGATCGAAGCGCGCGGCCGGCCACAGCACCGGCTCGAAACCCATGGCGGCGAGCGCGAACCAGGCCGCGGCCCAGAATGCGGCATCACGCTCAAACCTTAGCTCGCGCGCGAGGCCGTAGACCAGCAGGGAATTGACGGCCTGGAGAAGGATGCTCTGGAGATGATATCCCCATAGTGCGGAGCCGAACACGCGATAATCCGCCCAGAGCGAGAGGTACGTGAGAGGGCGGTAAAATCCGTCGGGCCTGGGCGTGGTGAATACGCGGAGACCGTCGGGGATGGAGTGGAGGCTCATGCTCACGTCGTTGAGGGTCCAGCCGTGATCTGAAAAGTTGATGCCCATCGAAGGGATGTAGACGGCCGCAAGCAGGGCCGTGACGATTACGGGAGGCGCGAGGCGCGGGAGCCAGCGGGGAAGCGCGGCTGCGTACGCCGGCTGGGGGATGAAGCCGCGCAGGAAAACGGCGATCCAGAACGCGGCGCTGACCAGTTGAAGTGGCTTAAAGAGTTCATGGGCGACGAAGTGAAGCGGGCCGATGTGGACATCGTAAGAACCAACCACCAGCAGGATCACGATATTCGCGCAAAACAGACAGCACGCCGCTGCCGAGAGGGTCCAGAGGCCGCGAATCAGCGGCCGCCCGGGTTCAGAATGGAGTTTGGACACGGTGCCTTAGCCTTGCGCCAGTGTACCGTGCGCCAGTGTACAACGTCAGCACTGGCGATAAACCCGCACGAACGGAGCCGCCTCGGGCACCGGCGTCAGGTTCGACTCGAGCCAGGCTGCCGTCTTCGAAAAATCGCTCCGGCGCACGGCGTCCGAGCCTTCATCGCCCACCAGCACGACGTACTGCGGGTGAACCGGCAGATCTTCAAGCGCCTGTTGCAGCGGCTCGAACCCAGCGGTTTCGCCGATTTCAAGGCGATATAGCCGGCTCTGCTGCCGGCCGCTGAATTCCTTGCGGAAGGTGACGGGAAACGCGCGGTTGGGAGCCTGGTAGTCGGTCAGATCGATCCAGCGGCCGCGCGCGGCCGTCCATGCATCGGCGTGAAACATCGGGTCGCTGGCGATGTTGTCAAAGCCGAACCGCTCGCGAGCCGCTTGCAGTCCGTAATGTACCCGCACCACCGCCGCGCCTTCCGGGATGCTTCGCAGGGCGGATGCATAACTGTCAGCGGCGCGGCTCACACCGCGCATGGTTTGCGCGGTAACGATCAGGTTGGCGGCCACGAAGCACGAAATGTAGATGCTGATGGGCGTTCGCAGCATCCGCATCAGCGCGCCGGAGGCCGCCACAGGGCAGCGAAACAGAAACACGGCCCACGCCAGGCGAATCTTGATTTGGTCGCCGCCAAAGCCCGTATCGGGCGCGAGCAGGTACCCGGCAAAGCTCAGCATCGCCGCGGCTGCCAGAGGGTGTCGCGCGCTGGTCCACTCCCGCCGCCGCAACGCCAGCAATCCCGCCGCCAGGAACATCATCATCGCGGGAACCAGCAGCGCCTCTTCCGCCGCCCTGCCTCTGCCCGAAGCGAACACATGCATGGGAAACGAATTCCACGCCCGTTCGATTTCCGGACGAAACGCCGTGCGCGCGAAGGACCCTTTCACGAAGAATCCAAGCAGGATCAGCACCGGCGCGATCGCCGCCAGCGTGGCTGCTGGCGATCACGGGCCTTGGGCTGCTGGCGCTGCTCAGGAAGCTCGCGCCCAACATGTAAGTTGCGGCATCGGTATTGCGCGCGATAAGATAGCCGCCAGTCATGAAGAAGGTCTCGCTCGTTTTATTTGCGCTTGCAGGCACCCTTTCGGCGCAGGTGACGTTCGATCGCATCCTGAACGCCAACAAGGAACCACAGAACTGGCTTACGTATTCCGGCTCAGCCATGAGCCAGCGCTATAGCCTGCTCACCGAGATCACGCCGGACAATGCCGGGAATCTGGAAGAGCAGTGGACATTTAAAACGCAAACTCGCGAGAAATTTGAAGCGACGCCGCTGGTGGTGGATGGCGTCATGTACACGGTGGTTCCTCCACCGCCGGGCCCTCCGCGCGGAGGCGGACGCGGCGGAGCAGGCCGAGGCGGAGCGGGACGCGGTGGACCCGGAGCTGGTCCGGCTCCAGCAGCAGCCGCGGAAGCGGGGCTCGCTCCGGCGCCTCCGTCTGCGCCCGCGGCTCCTGCGACTCCCCCGGCTCCGCAGACGTTCGACGTCGTAGCGCTGAATGCGGTGACGGGCGCGGTGCAGTGGACCTATTCCTACCTGCCTTCGACCGACGCGAAACCGTGCTGCGGGCGCGTCAATCGCGGGCTCGCGATTTTGGGCAACACGCTCTACCTGGGCACCACCGACGCGCATCTCATCGCTATCGACGCCAAGACAGGCAAGCTGCAATGGGACACGCAGGTTGCGGTCGCCAAGGACGGCTACGCGATCACGCACGCGCCTTTGATCGTCAAGGATAAGGTGATTGTCGGCACGGCCGGCGGAGAATATGGAATCCGCGGCTTCGTCGCCGCGTACAACGCCGGCACCGGCAAGGAGGTTTGGCGCTTTCACAACGTCCCCGAGCCGGGCGAGCCCGGCAACAACACCTGGGCGGGTGATTCCTGGATGCACGGCGGAGCCTCCGTCTGGACCACCGGTTCGTATGATCCCGCTCTCAATCTGACCTACTGGGGGACCGGCAACGCCGGCCCGGATTTCGACGGCGATGCGCGCGCCGGAGACAATCTTTACTGCAATTCCGTAATCGCCCTCGACGCCGACACAGGCAAACTGAAATGGCACTATCAGTTTTCGCCGCACGATGAGCGCGATTGGGACTCGGCGCAGATTCCGCTGCTCGCGGACATACAGTGGCCCGACGCCAATGGACGAACGCAGCCGCGCAAGGTGATGATGTGGGGCAATCGCAATGGAGTGTTCTACGTGCTTGACCGCACCACGGGAAAATTCCTGCTGGGGAAGCCTCTCACCACCATCAATTGGCTGGGCGGCTTCGATGCGAACGGCCGCCCCATCTGGGCCGACGGCAAACTGCCTCAACCCGGCGGCGAGCCGGTGCTGTTGTATCCGGGCGTCGAGGGCGGCACCAGCTGGTATTCACCGTCCTTCAGCCCGCGCACCGGCCTGTTCTACGTTTCCACATGGGACGACTATCATCAGACTGTCCGCAAGCCTGAAACCCCCCAGGCCTTCGTCGAAGGCGGAGTTTTTGGCGGAGGCGGCGGAGGCGGCTCCAACATTCCGTGGAACGGCGGCAATGTCACGGTCCGCAAGGAAGGCGAGGGCTTCGGAGCGTTGCGCGCTCTGGATCCGAAGACTGGCGAGAAGAAGTGGGAATACAAGATGACCGACGTCACCATGGCCGGCGTCCTCACCACCGCCGCGGACGTGCTGTTCAGCGGCGCGCACGACGGACGTTTCTTCGCTCTGGACGCCCGCACCGGCGCGGAGTTGTGGAAGACGCAACTTGCCGGCGCGGTTTATTCGGGAGCCATGAGCTATGCGGTGAACGGACGGCAGTACGTCGCGGTCTCGGGCGGCAACACTCTGTACGTTTTCGCATTAAAGCAATAGGGAGAATCCATGCGCGCATTGATGTTGTCATGCCTGTTCGCCGCTTCGGGGCTCTGGGCGGCCGACACCTTCGTGAACTGGAGCGGGTATCTGGGTGGGCCGGAGTCGCAGCAATACACGCCGCTCAAGCAGATCAACAAGACGACGGTAAAGCAGCTCCAGGTGGCATGGACCTACCCGGCCGGGATGGGAACGTTCACGTTCAATCCCGTGGTTGTGGACGGCGTCATGTACGTGATTGGCAAGAACACGTCGACCATCGTTGCGCTGGAGGCCGCAACCGGCAAGGAGCTCTGGTCGCACGCGAATACGGCTCCCGGCAGAGGCGGCAACGTTGGCCCCGCCGGTCCCACTCCGCGAGGCTTCAATTATTGGGAGAGCAAGGACAAGTCCGACAAGCGGCTGCTCTTCGTCGAAGGCGGCGCCTATCTGACCGCGCTGAACGCGAAAACCGGGGAAGTGATCCAATCCTTCGGCGACAACGGCCTCACCGACGTCAAGACCGGCATGGACGACCGCGACGTCGCCAATGTGCGCATCGCCGTCAACAATCCGGGTAAGATTTACGAAAACCTTATTATTCTTTCGCTGATGCCCGCCAATATCGGGGGCAATCAATACTCGGCCACGCCCGGCGACATTCACGCCTTCGACGTGCGTACCGGAAAACTCGCGTGGGTGTTCCATTCGGTGCCGCGTCCGGGCGAGTTTGGCTATGATACCTGGCCTCCGGACGCATGGAAGACTCAGGGCGGCGTGCACAATTGGAATGAGGCGACGGTGGATGAGAAGCGCGGCATCGTGTTCATTCCCTTCGGCACCGCGCGTTACGACTTCTACGGCGCGAACCGCCACGGCAACGATCTTTTCGGCAATTCGCTGGTGGCTTTAGATGCGAAGACCGGCAAGCGGCTGTGGCATTTCCAGATGGTGCATCACGATCTGTGGGATTACGATCTGCCCACCGCTCCCAAGCTGCTTACCGTGAAGCACGACGGCAAAAACGTAGACGTGGTGGCGCAGCCCACGAAATTCGGGTTCCTGTACGTGTTCGAACGCGAGACCGGCAAGCCGCTGTGGCCCATCGAGGAGCGGCCGGTGCCGAAATCGGACGTGCCGGGCGAGGAGTCCTCGCCCACCCAGCCGTTCCCGACCAAACCGCCGGCGTTTGCGCGGCAGTCCTTCACTGAGAAGGACATCAATCCGTACCTCTCCGACGAGGACAAAGCCAAGGTGCGCACGATCCTTGAGACGTATCGCAATGAGGGGCTCTTCACCCCGCCGAGCTTGCGTGGGACCATCGAGATGCCGGGCAACAACGGCGGAGCCAACTGGGGCAGCTCCGGCGTGAATCCCAGTAAAGGGATGATCTACATCGTCTCCAAGGAACTCCCCATGACCATCAAGCTCGAAGCTTCCCGGACAAGGCGGACGAGGCCGAGGGGGACGCGGCAGGGGCGGAGCCAAGGGCGGCGATGCACCTGCGCCCGCTCCGCCGCCAGTGGATGACGGATTCATCCACTACAACGCACCCTACGACTTCATGCTGCAGAGCAACGGCCTCTCCGCCATCGGGCCGCCGTGGTCGCAGCTGACCGCCATTCGATCTGAATACGGGCACGATCAAGTGGCAGGTTCCGGACGGCACCGTTCCTTCGATCGGCGAGCAAGCTAACACCGTGACGGGCAGCTTCTTCCCGCGAGGAGGCGTGCTGGTGACCGCGGGCGGGCTGGTGTTCGTGGCGACATCGTCGGATCGGAAGCTGCGCGCCTACGATGAGGACACCGGCAAGGTGGTCTGGGAAACGAATCTTCCCGCAGCCGCGGAGGGCGTGCCTGCGGCCTATGAAGTGGGCGGAAGGCAGTACATCGCGCTGTGTGTCGCCGGCGGAAACGGGATGATGGCGCGGGGGGTGCTGGCGCCGCAAGCCGCGGCTCCCGGCCAGTACATGGTGTTCGCGCTCCCGAAGAAATAAACCCGGGACAGTATACTCAAATCCCGATTCTTTTGGAGAGTTCGCCGGCGAACCGCGCACTTCTCTCGCGAGATGCCCCGTATCGCTCGCGTAGCTGTTCCCGAGGTGCCTTACCACATCACCCAACGGGGCAACGGCTGCCGTATCGTCTTCTATAATGATGCGGACCGGCTGACCTACCTCCGCCTGCTTGCCCGCGCTGCCGAAGAACACCGCATGAACATCCAGGCGTACTGCCTGATGAGCAATCACATCCACCTCATCGCGGTCCCGCACCGTCCCGATTCGCTCGCACGCGCTCTGGGATGCGCGCACGCCGGCTTCGCGCGCTATCGCAACCTGTCCGACGACAGCTGCGGGCATGTTTGGCAGGCGCGCTACTTCTCCTGCCCGCTCGATCGCGCTCACCTGTGGCGGGCGATCGCTTACGTGGAGCGCAACCCCGTGCGTGCCGGGATGGTGGAAACGGCGGAGGAATACCGATGGTCGAGCGCGCAGGCGCATCTCGGCCGCGACCACATGGACGCCTTTCTGGATCTGGGCGAGTGGCAGGGGCGCGCGGGCCCACGGCGGTGGCGCGAGGTTCTGCGCGGCGGCTTCGAAGAGGCGGCGTTCCAGCAGCGGCTTCGGGACGCGTCGATCCAAGGCCGTGCGCTCGGCTCCTTGGAGTTCGTCGAGCAGCTGGAGCGGCAGGCGGGACGAAGGCTGCGTCCTAAACCTCCGGGCCGGCCGCGGAAGAAGGAGGCGCCCCTAATAGATACGGTGGAGCAAATGCTCCTGGAAATCGGGATTTGAGTATACTGTCCCGGGTTTTATTTCCACTCGACGCTGATCAGGTGGATCTCCGCGTCGCCCACATTTTCGATCGAGTGCGGCGGCAGAAACTCGAAGAAGTTGGCCGCGCCGCGCGGCGGCACGTTCCGGCTGTCGAAAGTGACGTTACCGTCCTGGTCGCGGCGGACGAAGTGGCTGAACTGGATCGAGTAATACACCGCGGGCCAGCGATGCGTATGCACCGGCACCGTGTCGCCCACCGGAATGCGGGTATCGAGCACGCGCACCCGCTCATTTTCAAGAATCGGCTTATGATGCTCGGGCGCGGCGATCGCCGCGTCCAGCCAATCGGGCCAAGGCCAGGAATCCGAACTCACTCCTACTGCTTCTTGCCCAGCACCTGCTTGGCTTTGCCGCCCTCGTCGCTGGTGTAGTGTTGCGGATCCTGGTTGCCCTCGATGCAGCCGAATTCCATCAGCTCATAAGGATGGCCGTCGGAATTGGGCGGGGTCCGCAGGCGGGTAATGTTCCAGCGAGTGGTCCAATCCGACGTGTAGATCGTGGGGTCATGCATTGTGGCTTCGTACTGGATCGTGTCCGCGTTGAGAGGGGTGAACTTCTCGGTCACATGGAGATTGTTGGTCTTAAAATTCCCGTAGAGGTCGAACCAGGTCTTGTCGTTTTGATTGGTGGTGTCGACCACCAGCGTGTCGCCTTCCCAGTGGCCTACCGGATCGCCCTGGAAGAGATGATACTTGGCGTCGATGTGCGGGCGGCCATCCAAGGGGATGATGCGCACGGTATGCATGAATTCGGTGAGCTGGATCCAGTAATTCGGAGTCTGAAGAATCTGCGCCCCGAAGCGATTGGATTCACTGTGGGGGACGCCGGATTCATAACAATTCAACTCCGGTTCGTCGGCCAGGTGGTTCTTGACGATGTCTTCCGCCTTCGCTCTTGCAGCCGGTGTGTAAGGGATGCGGCCATCCGGAGGATCGATAATGATATTCGCTCGTCCGCCGCCACCAAAGCCACGGCCGCCGCCGGGAGGACCGCCGCCTCGACCACCACCGCCGCCGCCACGCGCCGGAGCCGGTTCGATTCCCGTTCCGGGAGGCTCCGGTAGGTTCCAAAAGCCACTCATGTCGGGATGGCCGTCCGGAGTTCTTGCCATGGGACCGGCGGGCGGCTGCGGTGCACCGCCTCTACCTCCGCGGCCGCCCCTTCCAGCGCCCGGACCACCTCCTCGAGCACCACCTCCCGGAGGACCACCGGCGGGCGGACCATCCTGACCGGCGCCAGGCAAAGTCATAAAGAGCGCAACCGCCGCGGTGGTCGTCACCGTGGCCAACATCATTAGTCTTTTCTTCATGCGAGATCTCCTAGCATTCTCACTGGCCTGTTGAAGCGGGGGCCAGCTGCTGGCATTCATACTCCATCAGCCTGGCATTGGGTTCTTTGTGAAGACTCAGCGGCACCTTGATCGTCCAGGGTTTGCTAAAGGTCTTGGGGTCCGTCAGGGTAGCCTCGTAGGTCAATGTATCCGCGGCCGTGCGGGTAAGCTTCTCCACCACGTGCAACTGATCGCTGTGGAAGTTCCCGGCCTTGTCGAGCCAAGTCTGATCGTTGAAGCTCAGAACATCGACCACAAGCGTATCGCCGTCCCAATGCCCGCGCGAATCGCCCAGCCAAAAAGGCAAATAATCCACGTGCGGCGATCCGTCCATGTAAATCATTCGATACGTGTGCGAATACTCCGACACAATCGGAATGTATTTGGGGGTTTGGAAGATCTGAATCGGGTAGTTCATGTACATCATGCGCGGCACTCCCGGCATAAAGCACTTACCCATCGGATCGAGCTTGGCCTTGTTCGCCGCGTTCGTCTTCGCCTGTGCGGCCGCGGCCGGCAAATACGGAATCTTTTTGTTGGACGGGTCGATGATCGACTTCTCAATATCGTCACCCACCGTGGCCTTGGCTTGCCAAATACCCGAAAGGTCGGGATGGCCGCTGTCCCAGGGGGCCCTGGGAGCGGTGTAACTCTGCGCCCAAGCCGCCGAGCCGGCGCACAGTATTAAGACTGTCCTGGTTAAGCCAGACTGCATGAAACGAGGTCTCATTGGAAACGTAAGCTCCTGTCGCGAACACGCGAAACTTCCTGCGTCTCGTTAAAGACGCTCATTTTACTAACCCGCTGCATGGCCTTCGCCGCCGAGCCCGGAGATTAATCCTTCGGGGCTGCCTTGATTTCCGGTGAAGAGCCGAGACCGATCACTCGGCCGTCCGCGAGCGTCACGTTCTGGGCGAACATGAGATTCGTTCCGTCCTTGGCCAGGTAGCCGCGCACCGTCATCTCCTCGCCGCCCTTGAGCATATTGGGGCGCCATCCATTCCTGACCAAAGCGTTGGGAGGAGGCGTCTCCGCTCTCCACTCCGCTGTTTTGCCGTTCTCATCCGTCACGGTGAAGTAAACCCAGGAATGCGGATTGGTCCAATCCATCTTCACGAATTTGCCCTTCAAAGTGACCGGCTTCGATTGGTCGTATTCGGCGGCAAAGGAATGATGCGCCAGCATCGGCAACGCGCCTACCGCAAACCCGCGCAACCGCCAAAACCATAAGCTTATTCTTCATTGTAAAAAACCTCCAGGACGGCCTCAAATCAGACCCGTATTCCGTGACCTCAATCAAATGTAGGAAGTCCAGCCGTTCTGAATCATAGAACGGCTGGCGATTGGTGTCAAGCCTCTGAAGAACCGTTACTTGTCGATTTTTCTTATACGCTAACAACGGGGCAGGGCGATTGCCGGATGATGGAGTAAGCCGTCACTTCCAGACGGCCCCGAAGGCCGATTTCGGCGCGGCGTCCGATCACCAGCAGGTCGACCCCCAGCTCGCGAGCCGTTTCCGCTACGGTCTTGGCCGGGTCGCCGTCTACAATGCGCAGTACGGCGTGGGATCCCACGGTTTTTTGCAATCCATCGAGGGCGGCCCGCACCTCCGGATCGGAGCTTACATGCAGCAGGGTCAGCTCCGCCTGATATTCCTTGGCCAATTGGTTGGCCCAATCCAGCACGCGGGCGCTGGCGCTCTTCAGATCGACCGCGCACAGGATGCGCTGGGTGTGCACCTTTTCAAGAGGCGGCGCATCCTCCAGGTGAACGCCGGTCCATACCGGACAATCCGCGTCATGCAGCACCTTGGTAACGTTGGACCCGATAATCAGGCGCCGGTAAATCCCCACGCCTTGCGTCGGCATCATGATGAGATCGACATGGCGCGCCGCGGCGCAACTCGACGATCTTGCGGGCGGCTTCGCCGTGCTGCACCAGGATTTCGGTGCGCAGATACTTCAGGTCGGCGCCGAAAAACTCCAGGATGTCCTGGGCGTCGACCAGGGGCTCCTCGGCCAGAGTGCGGTTATACGCGGCGGGTTCGATCACATGCAGCAGCAACAGCTCCGCCTCGAACCGCCCCGCCAGGGCTTCGACGTAGGAAGCCGCGCCGCGGCAGCGCTCGGAAAAGTCGACCGGGAACAGGATTCGCTTCAATGGGAACATGCGGGTCCTCGTTTTGTTTTGACTGCGCGGCCTATTGTTGCGGCGGCGCCTTTTCGATGCGCGCCTGCTTGATCAGGCCGGCGTAGCGCCGGGACAGTTCGCGAATCCAATCGCGTTCGCGGCGCCGGATGGCTTCCTGATGAATCAGGTCGCCCCCGATCCCCACCGCGTCGGCGCCGGCCAAGGATGTAACTCCGCGACGGTGGTTCTGATTGACGCCTCCGGCGGCGATGAAGGGAATGGTCGGGAGCGGACCGCGTAGCGCGCGGATGTAGCCGGGCCGCCCATCGCGGAGCACGGAAAAACCTTCACGAAATCCGAGCCGGCCTTCCACGCGATCATGATTTCAGTGGGCGTACAGCACGCCCGGAAACACCACCACGTTCTTCTTTACCGCGAAGTCCACGATCTCCATGTCCAGTCCGGTGGTGGTGAGAAACCTGGCCCCGGCGTCCAGGCAGCGCCGCGCCGTCTCGATATCCGGCACCGTGCCCGGCGCCGGCGATCACGTCGGGGCTTCTTGCGGTGAGGCTCTGGATAATCTTCACCGCTCCCGGAACCGTCATCGTGACTTCGACGATAGGAATGCCGCTGCTGCACACCGCCTCCGCGGCGAACAACGCATCTTCGGTAGAGCCCAGGCGAACCGAGGGGACAATACCAATCTCCTCAATCTTTGCCCGGATCGCGTCTTTGGTCATTTGGTCTTTTGGCATGTGTGGCGGGGCGGGTTCATTTCCCCGAAAGAACTCCCGGAGCGGGCGGAGGCGGCTGATGCAGCCGCGCAATGACGATATCTCCGTACCCGATGCGCAAGAAAAGCTTTTGCGCAGCCGCGGGAGAGTTCTCGAGGAAGGTGTGGCCCAACCATTTCCTGGTCTTCTCGTTCCCCGTAAAATCCGAGTCGACCGCGCCGAGCTTGGACAAGGCGTCGATGGAGTATTGGCCGTCCGGTAACTGCACGGTGATCAGCCCCATATCGTCGGTGGCATGGATCTCGCCGCGGATGTCCTCGATGTGCACCTCGCCCATGGTGTGGTCGACCACCAGCCGCGCAGCGCGCGGGACCTTGATGCGGTACTCCATATCGAAGTCCGTCATGCCTTCCACCAGCCGTGTCATCTTGCTGTGTTTGGGGAAGGCCGTCGAGACAATCACCTCTTGGCCCTTGCGCTCCGTTGTGATCTTGACCTTCTCCAGGAGCTTGGAGGCTTTATCGCGCTGCCGACCCTCCACCGCGACCTTGCTCGACTTGATGGTGGTGATTTCCATGCCCGCCTGGTCCCACGCCTCGATGGTCAGCTCACCCACCGAATTCTTGAGATGCAGCGTGCCGCCGGCGGGAAAGGCCGGGTGTTCCGTGTTGGTCACCTCCACCTTCTGCGGCGCCGGCTGCGGCGTTCGATCGGCCGCGTGGCACACACAGCAGAGCCCCAATCCCAGCAGCGGCCGCATGACCGCCGGAGCGCGCATTCGCGCCAGAGCGCGCATTCGCGCCAGAGCGCGCATTACTGCTCCACCGTACTTTGCAGCACCAGCGCGTTTGAAACCACGCGCTCGCCCGGCTTGATGCCGGAAACCACTTCCTGCATGTTGTTCGGCA
>CAVXWB010000028.1:0-38651 GCA_963765185.1 Bryobacterales bacterium | reverse complement strand
GTCCGGTCGCTCACACGTGGCGGCCCGCTACGCTTTTGCACATCGAGAAAGCGTTCAACTCCCTCGTCCAAGCCAGTCGTGACGCCGGATTTGAACCGAAGCAGCGTGCATGATTTCAGATACTCGCCCGAATCCTTCGGGTGGTTCCTGGCAATTTTACTAGGTCTTGATCCGCCTTCCCTGATAGGATCGCTGAAGTAACCAGAGCAGCGGCTCCCGGTTTTTGGTGGATGCCGTGTTATCGTGTATCTTTTTACCTCCGAGTTCGCGCTGCTCCGGTTCCGAATCCAGGTGTTGATCCCGAAGGCCCCTCTGCGCCTCGAGGGCATGAGGATTCGTGCGCTCTCCTCTCATCGCGATCGCCGGCTCGTGCCCGGCAGGCCCCGCCAAGGAGAGCAACCCACAAGTATCCGTTCCTATTCCGATGAACGCGCGGCATGACGCTTGCTGCACGACGCGGTTCGGCGCGGGTCCTTCCGAGCCGAGACCGCATGCGTCTTATCCAATGTTTACGGCCCTCAGGAGGCGGTTGTTCACAGCCTCAAACTTTCACGAATCCGGTCGAACTGCGACAGGGACGGAGCGGTTACGCGGCATCGCGGGGCCTGTTTGGTTCCGGCTATGCCGGGTTAGGTTAGGGATGGGTTTATGCCCAGGGCGAAATGTTCCAGAAAGATGCGCAAAAAAGGCCGGGCGCTCGCTAGAGCGCCCGGCAAAGAGCACCCGCAAGCGGCTCGGAGGTTACCGCTTGCGGCAGTGGAGGATTCTTTGAGAGGTGGAAAAGTTAACCCAACAGCCCGCCGTGACCAAGACAGGCAATTTCCCACCCCGAGATCCTATACCGCGCCAACATCGGGGGCAGGACCAAGTCTACAACATTTGGCTTGGCGGAGCGAAAACATCCGGGGGCGGAAATGATTGGAATATCGTCTTTATAGCCGAGGAGCAGGAGATTTCCCGGCTCGACCGGAGCGAGAAACCGCTCCAACCGGCAGCCGACGCGGATCATGGCGCGGCCGACGGTGTCATCGGGGCCGGCCGGAGCGGTGGTCGACGCGACCAGAAGCGCGGTCGGGCGGGCGCGCAGCAAATGCTGGAGGGAGCGAGCCACGGCGTCTTCCTCCTCAGTGGCGGGCAACGCGAAGTGGACGCAGGTCCCGAACTTTTCGAGGCGCTGGCGCATGACGCTTTCAAAGAGCTGGCGCGCACGATCGCCATTCGTTGGGTCGCTGTAAAGCACCGCCACCGAAGGCGAGCGGATCGGCCGAGCCTGTAGGATGGGCCCGCGTTCCCGCAAAATAGCGATGATCGCCTCCAGATGAGATTGCGCCACCGCGAAAGGCACCGTCTTGACCGTGGCAATCCTCTGGCCGGCGGCGGCAAAGCTGAAATTCACGTTGGTGGCGATCACGATGCTGGAAGCGCAGTTGACCGCCCTCAGCAGTTCCTCGTCCACCAACACGCAGCAAGCCTTCGGTGGCAAAAACATTCGCGCGTCCGCCCGCCGCCAAACGGATCTCCAGGCTCCCGCAACCCATCTCCACGGCAACCTGGCTGACCGCATCGTCCTCGCCGACTTCACCCTCTTCGAGCTCGGTCACCCAGACCCGGCCCAGCCCTTCCGTCTCGAGCAGGCGAACGTCTTCCTCGCTCAAGAGATGGCCCTTCGCCAGCAGTTTTCTGCCTCCAGGCCGGAAAACCGTGCTGGAGAGAATCCTCCCTGTACATTCCTTCACGTCAATTGTCTGGGCCCTCATTGAATACCTCCCGGCCAAGCCCGCTGGGTCTACGCAACGAGGCCACGATTGCTTAGTTCATGGTGCAACAAGCACCAGAGTATTCTCACACCAATATTGTGTTAGTCACGGCTTATTGTCGCATCTTTTTCCACATATGCAATGGAAAAGATTCCGTAAGGGGTCGTAAAGCGTCCCTCTATGCCAGGACGCTAAGGCGCGTTTGGGGGGGTTTTGGGACTACGGGACCAGGCGCGTGCCAATCCGGGAACCGCTCAACAGTAGACCCACGACTCCAGGCTTCGCCCCAGGTGCGACCAGTACTTCCTCGACCCCTGCATGCAATGCCTGCATGGCCGCCTCAAGTTTTGCATGCATTCCACCGGTGGCCACGCCTTCGTCGATCAGGCCTCTGGCTTCGGCTGCGGTCAAGACCTCCCGGGTAGCCCCCGCACCATCCCTGACACCGTCCACATCTGTAAGGAATAAAAGTTTATTCGCGCGAAAGGACGAGGCGCATGCAACCGCCATTTGGTCCGCATTCACGTTGAATATCCGGCCCTGCGCGTCCCCCGCCACGCAGGCGATTACGGGCAGGTAACGCTCCCGTACTAGAAGTTCTAACAAACTGGCGTTGCTGCATACAGGCTTGCCGACTTGTCCCAAATCGGGACTGAGAATTTCGGCGTCGACCAAACTGGCATCCAATCCGGTAAGCCCCACCGGCATGGCGCCGGCCGCCCGAAACGAGGACACTAACTGGGTGTTGACGCTTCCGGCGAAAACCTTGACCACGGCATCGATGATTTCCGGGGTGGTCACGCGGAGGCCTTCTACAAAGCGGCTTTCGACGCCTCGCTCCGCCAGGAAGCGGGTCATTTGCTTGCCGCCGCCGTGCACCACGACGGTTTCAAAGTCGGGTAAACCAGCCGCGGAGACGATTTCCCGGGCCAGCCGGGCGCGGGAATCGGGGTCGTCCAGGAGAGTCCCCCCCAATTTAATGAGGATGCGCATATTCTCTAGATGAGGCCGGCCGTCTCGGGGAAACCCAGCACCAGATTCAGGTTCTGGACCGCTTGCCCGGCCGCGCCTTTGACCAGGTTGTCGATGGCCGACACCACCACCGCGCGGCGGGTTACGGGGTCGTATTTAAACCCTAAGTCGCAGAAATTCGTGTGATTAACCTGGGCCAGATCGGGGACCTGGCCGGGGGCGTACAAACGCACGAAAGGCTCACCCGCATAGTACTTCTGGTAGATGGTCAGGAGATCGCCGGGCGAAGCAATGGATTCAGCCGCGCGGAAATAGATGGTCTCCAGGATGCCGCGGTGAATAGGAATGAGCTGCGCGGTGAAGCTGAACTCGGACTCATTAAGTCCGGAAATGCGCAAAACTTCGGGCACGTGGCGATGGTCCAGGATGGAATAGGCTGAGAAGTTTTCCGTGACCTCGCAGAAACTGGTCTTGAGCGAGGGCTTGCGTCCGGCTCCGCTGACGCCGCTTTTGCCGTCGCACACGATGCCGGATTCGCGGGCGATGGCTCCGGCTTCGATCAGAGGCTTGATGGCCAGGTTGGCGGCGGTCGGGTAGCATCCCGGGTTGGCGATCAGCTGCCCGGAAGGGATGCGCGCCCGGCAAAATTCGGGCAGACCGTAAACAGCTTGCGCGAGCAGAGCGGGCTGCGTGTGCGGTTCTTTGTACCAGCGCTGGTAATTTTCCGCTGTGCCGAGACGAAACGCGCCGCTCAGGTCGATGACCTTGATTCCGGCGTCGAGCAGCCCGGCGGCGAGATTCATCGACACCTCCGGCGGAGTAGCCAGGAAGACGGCGGCGAGGCCGGCCTCTTTCGCCGCGTCGACGGTAAAGTTCAGCAGCCGGGGACCGGCATGGCCCAACGGGCGAGGACGATCTTCGGTGTCGCGATGCTCCAGCAGGACAGGCTCGGCGTGCGGGTGGCGGCTCAGGATCTGGACCAGCTCAGCTCCGCTGTAGCCGCGAAAACCAACGATACCGACGGGCGTAGGCATATATCTATATTTACTACTGTAAACTGGCGCAGGCCGAGGCGCGATCCATCTCCAATACCTTTGCGACCGAGCCCCGATCCATTTGCCCACCGCGTACGCCGCCGTCGATGAGGCTTCGAATCGCACTCTGAGTTTGGGTCTCGGTGATCAAGATGAAGCGATTGTATCAGGACGCCGCTTTGGTGGATCTCCGGCGGCTGGAGCCCCCAGCCTGTTATTCGAAGAATTCGGCTACGGGGACGGAGAATCCCGGGAGCAGCTCCGGGGCTTCGACCAAATCGCCATCCCGCAGGAGGCGGTCCGCCCCGGAGGCTTCGAGCGAGTGAATCTCGCGCGCATCGGGATAGACGATCCAAACCGTGTGACATCCGGCCGCGAAGTACTGCTTCACTTTGCGCATCAATTGGGGCACGGAATCGGAGGGCGAGAAGATCTCTACCGCGAGGTCCGGCGCGCCTTTCGCGAAGCCCTTGCTCGTGAGCGCGTCGAGGCGTTCCTGGCGAATGAAGGCGACATCGGGCGCTCGCACTGTTCCGGTGCTGAGACGAAATCCGGGTTCGCCGGTGTAGACCCGTCCAAGCCGGTTACGCTTCACGTAGTCGCGCAGGATCGATCCGATCTCGTTCTCATAATAAGCGTGGTCCAATCCCGTGGGAGGCATCGTGATCAGTTCCCCTTCGTCGAGCTCGGTTCGCACCGAATCGTCGTCGGGCATCTGCTCCAGTTCGTCCGCTGTGAGGAGCGTCTTGGTGCTCATATCCAGATTCTATACCGCTACCCGCACGCATAGGCAGAAGGGTTCGGAATTCCTTCTGCGGCGATCCTGGGAACGCTGCTGTAGTTGGGGTTAAGATCCGACGGAACAGTCCGCTATTTCAAGACCGTCCCCGAAGTGAAGCAGATGGGCGATGAGGCCAACGGGAAGCGTCTGCGGGTGCTTGGGTATGTGAAGGCAGGCTCCATCGCGCGCGAGGGATCGAAGACCGTTTTCCTGCTGGTGAAGAACCCGAAAGACGGCAACGTTGGCGACAATCTGAAAGTCGTCTACAGCGGCGGCGATCGTGCTCAGGCGCTGGCCGATGGAAATCTGGGATCTGACGGAGTCTTCCCCCCTACGCAGATTCAGGCCAAGCGCGAGTACAAGTGCGAAGCCGCAGAGTTCGATTGCGCCAAGACGGTCACGCTACAGGGGACGGTGGCGAAAGTCGAATTGATGAATCCGTACAGCTATGTTTACTTGGATGTGAAGGACGAAGCCGGCAAGTCAGCGCATTGGCGATGCGAAGCCTTGCCGCCGATTCTGCTGCTCCGCAACGGCTGGACCAAGAACGACATGAAGCAGGGCGATCTGATCGGCATTGACGGGGCGCTGGCCAAGGACGCATCGAAGACTTTGCTATGCAAATTCCCTGACGTTTGCGGACGGGAGAACGGTGTATGCCGGAATGCCCCATCCGTGAGCATAATTATTCGAAGAATTCGGCTACGGGGACGGAGAATCCCGGGAGCAGCTCCGGGGCTTCGACCAGATCGTCATCCCGCAGGAGGCGGTCCGAGCCGGAGGCTTCGAGTGAATGAATCTCGCGCGCATCGGGATAGACGATCCAAACCGTGTGACATCCGGCCGCGAAGTACTGCTTCACTTTGCGCATCAATTGGGGCACGGAATCGGACGGCGAGAAGATCTCTACCGCGAGGTCCGGCGCGCCTTTCGCGAAGCCTCTGCCCTTGAGCGCTTCGATCCGCTCCTGGCGAACGAAGGCGACATCGGGAACCCGCACGGTGCCGTCGTTAAGACGGAATCCAGTGTCTCCGGTGTAGACACGGCCTAGCTTGTTCTGCTTAACGTGATTGCGCAGGATCGATACGATCTCCGTCTCGCAATTCCCGTGATCTTCGCCGGCTGGAGGCATCGTGATCAGTTCCCCTTCGTCGAGCTCGGTTCGCACCGAATCGTCGTCGGGCATCTGCTCCAGCTCGTCCGCTGTGAGGAGCGCCTTGGTGCTCATATCCAAATTCTATACCTGGGCTAGCTCCGTCGCAGGAAGCGCTATACTGAAATGTGGCATAGAGTGGTGTGGAAGGAGCTTCCCCATATGAATCGCTACGTCAAGTTCGGACTCCCGATCGCGGCAATCCTGGGAACCCTAGGGTGGTTGGCGGTTAGCTCGACCAAGGAGACAGCCGGCTATTTTAAGACCATCCCCGAAGTGAAGCAGATGGGCGAGCAAGCCCAGGTGAAGCGCCTGCGGGTGAACGGATACGTCAAGGAAGGCTCCATCGTTCATAAGGGATCGAAGACCATGTTCCTGCTGGTCGAAAACCCGGGAGACGGCAACCTTGGCGCCAATCTGAAAGTGGAATACACGGGAGACGATCCGCTTCCGGACACCTTCAAGGACCGTGCTCAGGCACTGGCGGATGGAAAGCTGGGCGCGGACGGAGTCTTCCACGCCAATCAGATCCAGGCCAAGTGCGCGTCCAAGTACGAAGCCGCGACGCCGCCGGCGAGCGCTGCGAAGCCCTCGACAATCTAGGTTTCATACATTATGGAAAACGTCGGCGCGCTGGCCATTCTGCTGGCATTCTGTTTCGCGATCTACGCCGTCATTGCGTCGCTGGTGGGCAAATGGACCAAGCGGCCTCTGCTGATCCTGAGCGCGGAGCGGGCGGTGTACTGCGTATGGGCCCTGATCACCACGGCGGTGGGGCTGCTGATCTACTCGCTGTTCACGGGCGATTTCCGGCTCACCTACGTGTACGAAACCAGCAATCTGGCCATGCCCACCATCTACAAGTTCACGGCCTGGTGGGGCGGCATGGAAGGGTCGCTGATGCTGTGGTCGTGGCTGCTGTCGACGTATTCGGCGGTGGTGGTGTTCCAGAACCGCAGGAAGTTCCGCAACCTGATGCCGTACGTGACCGGCATCATGATGACCGTTCAAACCTTCTTCCTGACCATGAACGCGTTCGTGGAGAGCCCCTTCAAGGTGTGGTGGGCGGGCCGCGGCATCGTCAGCGATATCGCCGACGGGGAGGGCCTGAACCCTCTGCTCCAGTATTGGACCATGGCGATCCATCCGCCCATGCTGTATCTGGGCTACGTGGGATTCATCGTGCCGTTCGCGTTCGCAATGGCGTCGCTGATCACCAAGCAGCCGGGCGAGGAGTGGATCAACACGACGCGCCGCTGGACCCTGGTGACGTGGTTGTTCCAGAGCACGGGCGTGCTGCTGGGCATGAATTGGGCGTATTCGATTCTGGGCTGGGGCGGCTATTGGGAATGGGACCCTGTGGAGAACGCCTCGCTGCTGCCGTGGATCACGGCGACGGCGTTTCTGCATTCGGTGATGATGCAGGAAAAGAAGGGCATGATGAAGGTCTGGAACATGGTGCTGGTGAGCACTACGTTCTGGCTGTGCATTTTCGGGACGGCGCTGACGCGCACGGGCATGGCGCAATCCGTGCACGCCTTCGGACAATCGCCGCTGGGCCCGTACTTTTACACCTTCCTGACGGTGGGCATCGCGGGAACGCTGTGGCTGATCCTGAGCCGGCTGGATTATTTGAAGAGCGAAGCGCAGCTGGAGAGCGTGCTGTCGCGCGAATCCAGCTTCATGTTCAACAACCTGATGCTGCTGGCCGCGTCCTTCGCGATTCTGTGGGGGACTTTGTTCCCGGTGATCTCGGAAGCGATGACGGGGCAGAAGATCAGCGTGGATATTCCCTTCTTCAATCGCATCAACATTCCCATCGCGCTATTCCTGCTGCTGCTGACGGGGATCGGGCCGCTGATCGCCTGGAGGCGCAGCTCGATCGAGAGCCTGAAGCGCGCGTTTCTGTGGCCGGCGATTGCGGGCGCGGCGGTGGCCGCGGGCCTGGCGATCGGGGGCATGCGGCAACTCTACCCGCTGGTCTCCTTCATGCTGTGCACGTTTGTGCTGGTGACGGTG
Organism: Bryobacterales bacterium; assembly: GCA_963765185.1. Lineage (GTDB taxonomy): Bacteria > Acidobacteriota > Terriglobia > Bryobacterales > Bryobacteraceae > Palsa-187. The sequence goes on along the minus strand of CAVXWB010000028.1, from coordinate 30,935 downwards.
GGAATTGAGTTCGCCAAGGGCGCGAGCGCGATCCAGACCAAGAGCGGCACGAATCTTCTGATGTCCATGATGGAGCTGACGCATCGCAATACGCGGCGCTACGGCGGCTACATCGTGCACATCGGGATTGTGGTGATCTTCGTGGGCATCACCGGCTCGGCGTTCAAGATCGAACAAAAAGGTAAGGAACTGAGTCTGGGCCAGTCCACAGAGGTCGGGCACTACACCTTGAAGGTCGACGCGCTCACCCAGGGGTCCAACCTCAATTACCGCTGGTGGAGGCTGGATCTGGGGGTGTCGAAGGACGGCCAGGATCTGGGCATGATGCATCCGGAGCGGCGCTTCTATATCAACAAGAAACAGGCCGACACCGAGGTGGCCATCCGGCACCGGCTGAACGAAGATCTGTACGTCAATTTCCGCACCGACGAGGATAACGATAAGCTCGTGATCCTGGATAGCTACGTCAATCCGCTGACGACCTGGGTGTGGATGGGCTATTTCGTGATTCTGTTGGGCACCATCATCTGCCTGACGCCGCCCAAGACGCGGATGGTTTGGCCACGCATGGAAGTGGTCGGAATCGAAGGAAATCGTGCACAGGTGGAAGAGTAGTTTTCTGGTGGCGTTGTTGGCCGCCGTGGCTCTGGCGCAAAGCGCGTCGGAGTGGGACAGCAGCGCGGTGAACGCCATCGCCGCCAAGCTTCATTGCAGTTGCGGGTGCAAACAGGATATCGCCTGCACCATGCCGCCCTATCCTTGCCCGGTGTGCAAGATGAACAAGGTCAGGATCTTCAACATGCTCAACCAGGGCATGACGGAAAGCCAGATCCTGGATACGTATGTTCAGGAGAACGGGAAGGACGTGCTGGAAGTGCGCGCCGGCGCGGAGGGCCTGATTGGTCCCATCGCGGCCATCGCGTTCGGGCTGGCGCTGGTGATCCTGGTGATCCGCCGGATGCGCAGACAAAATGCCGCCGTTCCCGCCGGAGGGCCGGTGGACCCGGCTGTGCTCGCCCAAATCGAAAAGGATTTGGAAAAACTAGACAGATGATGCTCGCGTCGTCGGTTATCGTGGTGGTGGCTGCCACGGTTTTCTTCACTCTGTTCGTGCGCGTGAAGGACATTCCCGCGCCCGAGCCGGTGTCGCCCACCCGGCATCTGGAGGAGCGCAAGGCCGCGATTTACGAGAACTTGCGCGACTTGCAGTTCGAGTATCGCGTGGGCAAGCTTTCCGACACCGACTATCAGCAGACCAAAGTGAGCTTGCAGAAGGAGCTGGCAGGAGTGATCGGAGAGATCGATCGATTTTCCACGGCGCCTGTGGTGAAGGCGAAGCCGGCGGTGAAATCGAAGGCTCCAGGGGCGGCGGCAAAAGCGCCGGAGGCTCCCGCGGCGGCGATCAGCTGTCCGCATTGCGGGGCGCAGTTCCAAAAGCCGATGAAATTTTGCGGCGAGTGCGGAAAGGCGATGGCATGAAAATCTCCTTAGCAGGCCGTGGCGGAAGGGTCCATATCGCAAAAGCCTGGGACAGTCACCATATTTCGCCACAGAGGCGCGCTGCTTCGATGGAACTTCCCGGTGGGCGAAATACGGTGACTGTCCCGGTTTTTGCGCCGTCGCGCGCCTCCGGCCCCGTGCCGCTGCTGGCTTTGTTGTTCCTGGTCTGCGGCTCCTCTCTTTTCGCGGAGATCAGCGGCACCGTGACCAACGCCACCACCGGCAAGCCGCAGGCGGGAGTGGTGGTGACTCTGGTGCATCCGGGCGAGAACGGAATGCAGACGCTGGGCACGGCCAAGACGGACGCGGATGGAAACTTCAAAATCGACCAGCCGGTGCCGCCTCCCCCGGCGCTGCTCGAAGCCGTGTATCAGAACGTGCAGTATAACCAGGTTCTACCTCCCAACGCGCCTCCGACGGGCGTGCGGCTGAGCGTATTCAACTCCACCGGCCAGCTGCCCGAAACCGCGCTCAAGCAGGAGCACGCGGTGGTGCTCGAGCCTGGCGCGGACGGGATCAGAGTGGACGAGACGTTCCTGATCGGCAACTCGGGCAACACCACGCTGCTCGATCCGGTGAAGGGATCGGTACAGTTTTTCCTGCCGAAAGCGATTCAGGGCAGCACCAAGGTGTCGATTCAGGCGCCCGGCGGAATGCCCATCAACAGGGCTCCCGAGAAGACCGCGCAGACCGATGTCTTCAAAGTGAGCTACCCGATCAAGCCGGGCGAGACCGATTACGAGGTCGCCTACACTCTGCCTCCGTCGAAAACGTTCGCTGGAAAACTGCTGGGCAAGAGTCCTCTGATCCTGGTGACGCCCGAAGCGGTGCAGCTTTCCGGAGCCGGCGTCAAGGAAGACGGGATCAAGCAACTGGGGCAGGACGGACCGAACGCCCGCGTCTACGAACTTTCGGCAGCCTCGGGGGCGTCGTATGAAGTGAGCATCGAGGGAACCGGAACGCTGCAGGCCGCCGAAACGGCGCAGCAGGGCGAAGACGACGGCTCGCCCAAACCCACCGCGGGAAACGCGCGGCTATATCAACGGCTGCCCTGGGTGCTGGGGCTGACCTTCTGGATTCTGGGGCTGGGAGGCGCGCTGCTGTACCGGAGAAGCCGCCGGCTTGAGCTGGCCGCGTTGGAAGTCGAGGGGCGTCTGGAAATATTATGGCGACTTCCCGGCCCTGCGCGACATCGCCTTCAGTGTGATGCCCGGCTCGACCGTGGCGCTGCTGGGGCGCAACGGCGCGGGCAAAACCACGCTGCTGCGCATCATCGCGGGATTATCGAAACCGTCGCGAGGATCGGTGACGCATTCATGGGGCCGACGTGCGCGAGGAAGCAACGCCCGGCGCGCATCGGGGTTCTGGGCCACGGCATCTCGCTTTACGATGAGCTTTCCGCCATCGAAAATCTGCGTGCTGTTTGCAAAGTTCTACGGCGTTCCCGATCCGCGAAACGGCTCGACGAAATGCTGGAGCGCACCGGCCTGAGCGGGTTCGCGACGGACTGGTGCGCGAGTTCTCGCGCGGGATGCGGCAGCGTCTGGCCGTGGCGCGCGTGTTTCTGCACGATCCGGAAGTGCTGCTGCTGGACGAGCCGTTCACCGCGCTCGACGACCGCGCCATCGCGGTGCTGCAAGCGCTGCTCCGAGGACACGCACGCACGCGGGCGCACCATCGTCATGTCCACGCACCAGCTGCGCGAAGCGCTGGAAGTGGCCACGCACGTCGCCATGATCCAGCGCGGCCAGATCGTGCATGCGGGCGAGCGAAGGCAGGAAATGCTCGACGACACGGGCTGGCTCTACCGGACATATGGGGAAAACTAGGGTGGGGTAAACTGCACCGGTGTATCTGCGCCAGGCGTTGACCATCGCGGCGAAAGATCTGCGCGCGGAATGCGCACGAGAGAAGCCATCAACGCATCGCTGGCGTTCTCGCTGGCGATTCTGGTGCTGTTCAGCTTTGCCTTCGATCCCGGCAACAGCGACGTCAATATCAAGGACATCGCGGGGGGCTGCTGTGGCTGGTGTACGCCTTCGCGGCGGCGCTGGCGCTGAATCGCAGCTTCGCGCGGGAACTGCAAAACGACTGCCTGGACGCGCTGATCGCCGCGCCGATGCCGGCGAGCGCTCTGTTCTTCGGCAAGGCGCTGGCCAACTTCGTGCTGCTGATGGCGGTGGAGATCGTCTCGCTGGTCGCATTCAGCGTGCTCTACAACGTCAAGGTCGAGACGCACATCTGGGAGCTGCTGCTGGTGATCGCGCTGGGCACCTGGGCGATGACCGTGATGGGAACATTTTTCAGCGCGCTGACCGTCAACCTGCGCCTGCGCGAGCTGATGCTGCCGGTGCTGATCTACCCGTTCCTGGTGCCGGCATTGATGGCCGCGATCGCGCTGACTATCGGCTCTGATCAACGGCGCGCCGATCGGCGGGGACAACCTGGTGTGGCTGGAGGGGCTGCTGGCCTTCGACGTCGGCTTCACGGCGCTGGTCGTGCTATTGATAGATACTGTTCTAGTGGGGTAGAAAAGATGCGCGAACAAATCAAGTACCTGTTGGCGGCCCTGGCCCTGGGGCTGCTTTCCTGGGTCATGTACCTGATCGTTTTTGTGCTGCCGCCCGAGGGCAACGTAGCGGCGTATCAGAACATTTATATTCACGTGCCGGCCTTTGGCGCCTGCTTCACAGGCTTCTTCCTGGGTCTGGTCGCCAGCGGGATGTACCTGGTGACCGGAAATTTCAAGTACGATTCCTTTGCCGCGGGCGTGAACGAAGTGGCGCTGGTGTTCGCCACGGCGGGCATCGCCATGGGCAGCATCTGGGGCCGTTTGGACTGGGGCATCTGGTGGACCTGGGACGCGCGGCTGACCTCCATGCTGATGTGCTGGCTGGTTTATTCGGGCTATCTATTTTTGCGGCAATCGGTGGAGGAGCCCAGCACGCGGGCGCGGCTTTCCGCGGCGCTGTCGATCATCGGCTGCCTGAATGTGGCCTTCGTATACAAATCGATTGACTGGTACCGGACGCAGCACCCATCGGCGGTGCTGAGCTTCCGCGGCGGCGGCGGGATGGGACCGGGGATGGAATATCCGCTGCTGATCAGTTGGATCGGAATGGTGTGCCTGGGCGTGGTGCTGGCGATGGTGCGGATGCAGCAGGGCGAGATATCGCGGGAGATCGACTCGCTTCGCCGGCAGGCGCATTCGTATTAGGACAGCGGAGGGGAGAAAGACTGCTTGGGATCCCATGAACTTCAGGACGTAGCCGCCGTATTCGCGGCCTTTCTGGCCATTATTCTGGTGTACGTGCTCCTGCTGGACAGGCGCGGACGGCGGCTGCGCAAGGAGCTCGACCGGGTTCGGAAAATGGTGGGCGGCGTCAGAAAAGCAAAACTGAGCGAGCTGCGCCGTACGAGCGTTCCCTGCCCTGCCCGCTTGAGATAAGATCGAAGAGGTACCTCTCGCCCAGGTGATGTCGCTCACCGGGAAGCGCCGTCGAAACTACAACGGCACAGCCCATCGTGTTACGCCCCCATCAGTGATAATGGCGCGGGTTGCTCTCGAGAACTCCTCCGCGTTGGCGTGATCCGGATGCGATGGGACATCCGAGCTCTTACGCCTACAACATAACCGGCGCGGCGCGGAAATGAGGGCGAGCTAAAACGCCAAGAGGCGGATTCGGCGGGAAATAGAATCCTTAACGAATCGAAGTGACTTGCGGTGGAACCGGATGTTGCGCGTCGCGAGTATACTCAAAGCGCAGCATCCACACGCGCCCGTCCGCGCCGGGGACGAATTTCCACTGGCGCGCGGCCTTTAAAGCCAAATCGGCGAAATACTTAACGGACCCTCCCGATTCGATGGCGGCGCCGGTGACGACGCCGTCCGCGCCGGCCTGCACGCGCACCACGATGGGCACCTTGCCGTGGATGGTGGCGCGGGCTTTCGGGGTGACGTCGGGGACGACCGGCTGAAGCACGTCGGGAGAGGTGACATTCGTAGCGACAACGACGGGAGATGCGTCCGCGGGCGCCGCGTCGGGCTTGGGTTTGGCGGCGGCAGGTGTATCAGGCGCTGCTTCCTTCAGCACCGCTTCCTTCCGCTTGGCTTCCTTGGACGGCTTGGCTTCCTTTGGAGGTTTGGGTTCCTGCTGCGTCGGGGCCGCGGGCGTGGACGCCGCAGGGGACGGTGTGACACCTGGTGCGACGGCCGGCGCGGCTGCGGGTTCCGGCGCGGCCGGCTGAGAGCCGGCGAAGTAGGACCCGCCGTAGGTCCATACAACGGCTCCCAACGCCGCGACGGCAACCACCGCGGCGACGGGGAGAAGGTAGCGCGGCCGCGCTCGCTTGGGCGCAGGGAGGGCGCCACGATCCAGCCACTGCGCAATGTCGGCGACGGTCCAGCGCCGCGCCGTATCGCGGTCGCAGACAACCCTTGGCCACCTCGCGGAAGGAATCGGGCTTCAGCGAGTCGGGCAGCCTGGGCGACTCCGCCATCGAGCGCGGGAGTTGCCTTGGTCATGGCCTCCACCAGGCCACGCCCAGCGACCAGACGTCGCCCGCGGGCGCTGACTCCCGAGTTGGCGAGTTCCGGCGGTCGTAGGGCGATGGCGCGGCCTTGCCGTGTGCCGCTCCCCGAACCGCAGCGGCGAATCGCCGGAAATCTTCAGCACCTCATTCACGCTGAGAATGTTGGACGGGTGGATGCGGCCGTGGGCGAATTTTTGCCAGTGGAGATAGGCCAGGGCGCTCACCGCCGGGGTCAGCATCTCGCGAATTTCCTTGGGGGTGAGCGGACGATCCACGGAGGCCAGCACCTCTTCGGCGATACTCCATCGCCAGATAGACCAGCGATGCGCCGTTCAGCCTGGCGCGGCCCCACTGATGGATGGTGGCGAGGTGGGGATGGCTCAGCTTGGAGGCCTGCTGCCAGCGGGCCAAAGGGATCTGGGCGGTGGCCTCCTCGGCGGGGACCAGTTTGATCGCGCACGGCGAGCCGCCCAGTTCGCCGAGATAGACGGCGCTCGCTTCGCTGCCGCCCAGGAGCCGGAGCAAAGGAATGCCGTCGACGGCCTGGCCTTCGTACTGTTTCCAGGTCGCGATCATAGTACGTCCGATCTATTCTACTCCAGGCCCGGTACCGCTTGGCCTCGGGAAGGGCGCGGCCGGTTAGCCTCCCGAGCGGGTAGGCTTGGTAAACTAGCGAGTTGATCTATCGCCTGGTTTGGGAAAACCTCAAACACCGCCCGGTTCGAACCTTCCTCAGCGCAGTCTTCATCGGCGTCCAGTCACCCTGATCCTCACGATGGTGGGCCTGAGCGATGGGCACCCTGGGCGAAATGCAGAAACGCGCGCGAGGGAACCGGCGCGGACATCATGATCCGCCCGCCCAACAGCACGGCTTTTTCCTTCACCGGAAACATGAGCGAAAAATACGTGGACGTGGTGCGCAAGGTCCCGCATGTGGCGATGGCGTATGGAACGCTGCTTGAAAAAGTTGCCGATCTGGTCAATCCATCGACGGGCATCGACCTGAAGGAATTCAACGCCATGAGCGGCGGATTCCACTACGTGGAAGGCGGCCCGTTTCAGCGCCCCGACGACATGCTGGTGGACCAGGATTTCGCCCGCACCAAGAACCTGCACGCCGGCAGCACGCTCACTCTGGGGCGGCATAGCCTGGCACATCTGCGGCGTGGTCGAATCCGGCAAGCTCTCGCAGCTTTTCGCGCAGCTAAAGGTGCATGCAGGAACTGTATTCGGCCACGCGGCGACGGTCTCGTCATCTACGTGAAGGTGGACCAGCCCGGCGAATATCCCGGCGTCAAAGCCGATCTGCAGCAGATGCTGGGCCTGGACGACGACTACAAAGTCTACACGATGGAGGAATTCATCAGCGCTGCTGAGCGTCGACAATGTTTCCGCTGATCAAAGGATTCACTAGCGTGGTGATCGGATATCGCCGTCATTGTCGGCTTTCTGGTGGTTCTGCTGACCATGTACACGGCGGTGCTGGAGCGCACGCGCGAGATCGGCATCCTGAAGGCGCTGGGCGCATCGCCCGGCTACATGCTCGGGCATCCTGATGCGCGAGGCGATCTTGCTGGCGTGATCGGCACCATCGCCGGCATTCTCATGACCTACGGGACCACGTGGCTGATGCATACGTTCGCACCGCCCTTGCTGAGCCAGGCCATCGTGTACGACTGGTGGCCGTGGGCGGCGGCTGATTTCCCTGATGGGCGCGGTGCTGGGCGCCATTTATCCGGGCCTGAAGGCCGCCCGCCAGGACGCCATCGAAGCTCTGTCCTATGATTGAGATCGTCGCGACCTCATGAAAATTTACCAGCTCCGGGCGAGGTGGACGTCCACGCTTTGCGCGGCGTGGATCTCGCCGTGGCGCGGGGCGAATTCCTTGCGGTCGCCGGGCCCAGCGGCTCCGGCAAATCCACTCTGTTTCACATTTTGGGCGGACTGACGCCGCCGACCTCCGGAACCGTCCACATCAACGGCCGCGATCTGCTGGGAATGACCGACGCCGAGCGCACCGATTGCGAAGACCGGCGTGGGGTTCGTGTTCCAGAAGTACAATCTGCTGCCCACCTTGACCGCCGGGGAAAATATCGAGATCGCGCGCGACATTGCGGGCCGGCGTGGGCCGCTCAGCCCGCAATTTAACGAGTTCGTGAAACTACTGGGAATCGGCGAACGCATGAATCACAAGCCCCGCGCGCTTTCCGGAGGCGAGCAGCAGCGCGTGGCCATCGCCCGCGCGATTGTGAACGAGCCGGCCTTGCTGCTGGCGGACGAGCCCACCGGAAATCTGGATTCGGAGAACTCGGAAGCGGTGCTGAAGATTCTGCGCGAGCTGAATGAGCGCCTGGGCCAGACCATCCTCATGATCACTCACGATGCGGAAGCGGCTTCGTTCGCGCACCGTATTGTGAGGATGAAGGATGGCAGGATTGTGAATTAGGAGCCCGTGGCCGAAGGGACCGCGTCCGAGAAAAACCTGGGACAGTATACTCATTTCCGCCGGACGCGAGTTTCGTCTGATGTCAATCCGCTGGTCCGGCAGAAATGAGAATACTGTCCCGGTTTTTGCGCCAGACGATTGTCGTCACGGGCTGCTAGCGGACTTTTTCTTCGAGCTCCGCCCAGCGCGCGTAGAGTAAATCGACTTCCTGCTGGGAGGCTTCGATCTCGCGATATATTTGCTCCAGACGACGTCCGTCTTTTAGCCCGGCCTCGTGTAAGGAAGCTCGCTTGGCGTGGAGGGCCTGCTCTATTGCGGCGACTTTCTGCTCGATGGATTCGTACTCGCGATTTTCGAGGTAGGACAATTTCTTCTTCTGAGGGGCTGATTCAGCCGCGGGAGCCGCTTTGGGCTTCGGCTGCTTGCGAACGGCTCCGATCCGCGGCCCACTGGGAGTAATCGGCGAAGGCTTGGGCGCGTCCCGCCTTCGAGGCCCAAGACAATGGTGGAGACGCGATCCAGCAAATAGCGATCGTGAGTCACGAGCACAAGCGCGCCTTCGAATTCGAGCAGGCTCTCCTCCAGGATCTCGAGCGTGGGAATGTCGAGATCGTTGGTGGGCTCGTCGAGCAGCAGCAAGTCGGCAGGCTCCAGCATCAGGTTCGCGATCAGCACGCGCGCGCGCTCGCCTCCGGATAATTTGCTGACGGGTTGGTCCAGCTGCTCACTCGTAAATAAGAATCGGGCGGCCCAGGAGGCGACGTGAATCACCCGGCCGCGATAGATCACCGAATCGCTCGACGGGCGCGAGCGCCCGGCGCAGCGTCAGATCCGGATTGAGCTGGCGGCGCTGATCGAAGTAAACCATGCGGAGAGCTTCGGCGCGTTGAATCTCGCCCTGAGTGGCGCAATCTCGCCGAGCAGGAGCTGGAGCAGCGTGGTTTTGCCGCTGCCGTTCGCTCCCACCAGGCCGACGCGCATCCCGGAGGTGATCGTAAAGTTGAGATTTTCGAACAGCGGGTTGTCGCGTCGAATCCGAAGCCAACGCCTTCGAGATGGATCAGGCGTTTGGTTTTGCGGCCGGTGGCCGCGAAATCGATGCCTGCGTTGGCGGTCTGGCTGCGGGATTTGAGATCGGACAATTCGGCGATCAGCCCGCCGGCGTTGTCGATGCGCGCCTTGGCTTTGGTCGCGCGAGCCTTGGGGCCGCGCCGCAGCCACTCCATTTCGGTGCGCACGCGATTTTCCAGCGCGCTCTGGCGCTTGGCCTGGGCGTGCAGGAACTCGGCCTTCTGTTCCAGGAAGCCGCTGTAATTGGCGGGGACATAGAAGATCCCGTCGGGATAGACGCGATTCAGCTCCGCCATTCTGGTGGGAACGTTTTCGAGAAAGTAGCGATCGTGGCTGACGACTACGCAGGCGAACGGCGCAGCTTGCAGGAATTTCTCCAGCCACTCGATGCCGGCCAGATCCAGGTGGTTGGTGGGTTCGTCCAGCAGCACGATATCCGGGTTCTGCACCAGAGCTTCGGCGATGGAGAGACGCTTGCGCCAGCCTCCTGAAAGGGTCGCGGCTTCGGCGTCGAATTCGCGGAAGCCCGCGCGGCCCAGGGTCTCCGCCTCGCGAGCTTGCCATTCCGATTCCGGCAGGGCGGCGGAGCGCAGAGATCGCCGCATCACGTTGCGGATGGATTCCCCGGGGGCGAACTGAGAATCCTGGGGGACGTAGACCAGCCGGGTGCCGCTGCGCAGCACCAGATCGCCGGAATCCGGTTCAATGTGCCCGGCCAGAATTTGGAGCAACGTGGACTTGCCGGAACCGTTGGGTCCGATCAGGCCCAGGCGGTCGCCTTCCTGAATGCTGAGGGAGACGTTGCGAAACAACGGCGTCACGCCGAATGATTTGGAAACCTTGTTGGTGTTGAGGAGCAGCGCCATCTACTTACGATGATGACATGACGATACAATCGGACGATGATCGACGCCGGAAGTAGCGTGGCTCCCTCGCCGCTTACGCAGTTGAGCGAAGAGGAGGCTCTGTTCCAGGCTTCGGTGCGCCGCTTTGCGCGGGAGCGGTTGGCTCCGCACGCTCGCGCCATGGATGAAGCGGGCGTGTTCCGCGCGGATTTGATGGCGGACATGTTCGAGCTGGGGCTGATGAGCATCGAAGTCCCCGAGGAGTATGGCGGGCAGGGCGGAACATTCTTCCAGTCCATTCTGGCGATTGAGGAGCTGGCCGCGGCGGACCCTTCGGCCTCGGTCATCGTGGATGTGCAGAACACACTGTTCAACAACGCTATCCTGCACTGGGGCGACGAGGCGCAGAAGCGGCGCTGGCTTCCGCGCTCGGCCAAAGATACGGTGACGAGCTACGCTCTGTCGGAGGCCGGATCGGGCTCGGACGCATTCGCGTTGACGACGCGGGCGGTTGAGGACGCGGGCGGCGATTGCTACCGGCTCACCGGGCGCAAGCTGTGGATCACCAATGCGGCCGAAGCGGGATTGTTCCTGCTGTTCGCCACTGTGAATCCGGAGCTGGGATATAAGGGCATCACGGCGTTTCTGATTGAACGCGATTTCGCCGGGATTCCGCGTGGGCAAGAAGGAAGACAAGCTGGGCATTCGCGCCTCCTCCACCTGCGAGCTGATTCTGGACGATTGCCGCGGTTCCCAAGGCCAACGTGGTGGGCGAAGTGGGCAAAGGATACAAGATCGCGATCGAAACGCTGAACGAGGGGCGCATCGGGATCGGCGCGCAGATGCTGGGGCTGGCGGAGGGGGCTCTGGATCACGCGCTGGAATATGCCAAGCAGCGGAAACAATTTGGCAAGGCGATCGCGGAGTTTCAGGGAATCCAGTTTGAGCTGGCGGAGATGGCCGTGGAGGTGGAGGCCGCGCGGCTGATGGTGTACAACGCAGCGCGCCTGCATGACGCCGGCAGTCCCTTCCTGACCGAGGCCGCGATGTGCAAGTTTTTCGCGTCGCAGGTGGCGGAGCGCGTGGCTTCGCGTGCGATCGAAGTGCTGGGCGGCGTGGGATTCACCAAGGATTACCCGGTGGAGAAGCTCTATCGGGACGCTAAGATCGGGCGCATCTATGAGGGCACCAGCAATATGCAAAGGCTTACGATTGCGAAGCAGCTGCTTCGCAATCGTGCGCGGTAAAATCTGAGACAGTCGTGCCTGAGAAAGCTGCGCTTTCGCGGACTGGAGCTGGCCGACGAGGGCGTCGGCCGCGGACCAGGGGGTCCGCCCCACCTTGGCTTACAGACACCACTGAAATTCTACGGCGCGAGCCAGAGCGGTAGTTCCACTGACGCCGACTCGGACGCCTCCGCGCGGGTTTTTGCGGCGTTGGCCTGATCCATGATCTCGGCGTTGGCCTCGCGAAGGTCGAAGCTCGCCAGCAGCCGGTAGTCGCCTGGCGGCAGGCCGTCGAAACGAAAGGTTCCGTCGGTATTCGACAGAATCTGCCTGGCCCCTCCCAGTTGGCGCCGCGCCTCATCGGCGACGGGCCACAAGAACACGGGAGCGCCGGGAACCGGATTTCCCTCCGACACCACGCTGCCGGCGATCGCTCCCACAGGCTCGGCGACCACTACGCGCACCGACATCCCCGGGCGATTTTGGATCAGAACGCGGAAGGAATCGTCAGGCGAGGTAGTCGAAGGACCAATCGACTCGATGTACTGTCCCGGCGCGGCGCTGCCCTGGATGTCCCAGTGGCCTGCCGGGAGCGTGGTGCGCGGGGTCTCGATGGCGTGGGGCTGCTCCAGCTCGGAGAGATCGTCGCGCCGGCCCGTCAGCATCACCGGGATGCTGGCTTCGCCTTGGCCTGCGCGGCTCACGATGAACTCCACTTGCGGCGGAGGCGTCACCTCGACCGAGCCCAGATCGCTATTTTTATCCAGATCCAGCTCGATGAATCCCGACTCGGAGCGGTCCGCAAACTCCGCGAATACCTCATATCGAGCCGGCGCCAGAGTATCGAACCGGTAGGATTGATTGCACACCAACTGGACGCGCCTGCGGCCGGTTTCAGACGATAGCGTCAGGGTGAGCGGAGGCGTGGGCGTATCGTCGGGTTTGGCCGACGGCTCCGGCGCGCAGGTCACCTTACCGGTGAGGCTGAACAGCGATCCCGTTTCCGGCTCCACATCGGCGTACTCGGTCTCATAGTCCAGCTTGGCTTCGTGAACGCCGGCATAGCGCGCCTCGCGCGATTGCGGTCCGAAGGTGGGAAGCAGGCCGGTGCCATCATCGAGCGTGTAGGCCGCGGAACGAATCCAGTATTTGCCGGGATCCAGTCCGTGAATCCGGTACACTCCGCGATCGTCCGATTCCGCGTGTCCCGCCTGGCGCAGCGGCAGCCGGGCCCGGTAGGCGATCACCATCACGCCGGAGATGCCCACTCCGTTTTCGTCGAGCACGCGTCCGGAGATGGCTCCCAGGCGGGCCAGTCGCAGCTCGGTGAACAAGACCGAGGCCGCCGTAACCTGAATGGGCGTGCCCTGACCGCCGGCGCGCCTCTGCCCATACGCCGCGGGCGAGTATTCGGCGCGAGTCGCCGTCAACACGTACATTCCGTCGGGAACGTCCAGAAAAGCGAATTCGCCTTTTCTGCCGGCGCGCACCTGGAGGGGGCGGAGCGCGCTGCCGCCGGCGCTGGGAACCGGGTCCAGATGGAGCATCGACCGCGCCAGCAGAGATCCGGAAGCCTGCTCCAGAACCACGCCCTCAACCACACCGGCTTCCGCGGCGACGTCGACGACCAGGGCCAGCGCCAGCCCGCACACAAGCAGCCGCATCGGGTCTCCTTACTGGCCTGACGCACTGAGGCCGTCGAACGTGGAGAGGGGCGAGACTCGGGAGAAGCGGGAAATTGACGCCCCAACCGTCGGGAGTTTGACGTTTAGCTCATAAATGCGCCGGTTTTTTAATATCTTAACATTGGGCCGTGGAATGCTTTGGACGGGGGAGTGAATCTTCTAGCGAGCCTATCGCCGACCTATCGACAATTCCTGCTCGCTCGCAGCGCGACGCGCATCCACAAAGGCGGGCAACGGCGGGAGGCGTCCGGTCTTACCCTACGTTGAGATGATAAGACCAGGTGGGCGGACGCCCCGTCCGCGGCGGCCCCCCCTGGTCCGACTCTTCGCTCCAAGCGAAAGGCCGACGAGGGCGTCGGCTGCGGGCCAGGGGGCCCGCCCCACAATCCGCGGAACGGGGGCGCTTTAATCCTCGCCCTCCCCATCGATGCTGGTTCCCCATGCGGCTGAAGTTCCCCAGGCCGCGGACGTGCCCCATGCCGCCGAAGTTCCCCACGCAGCGGAGGTGCCCCACGCCGCCGAACTGCCCCATGCGGCGGAGGTGCCCCATGCCGCCGAAGTGCCGCCGATGGTGGATTGAACCGCCTGCGGTCCCCAGACATTCGCGAGGCTCCAGATGCCGTTGTTCCAAGTGGACGACGCGGGATTCACCAGCATCGCGAGCGAAAGCAGCGAATTCCATTCGACGCTGGGCGAGAGCGCCACGCCCACGGTCTGGGCGTGATTGCTGAGCGCCGCCGGGATGTTCAGGTATCCCGCGCCGACCGTGAAGATGTCATAGGTGTCGACATAGACGGCGCCGGTAGTTGGATCGGTGGCCGTGCTGAACAGCGGGAACGTCTTTGAAGCGGTCAGCATCAGCCGCGCTTTGACGTTGTCGGGAGTAAGGCTGGGCTCGCTCTGAAGCAGAATTGCCGCGGCTCCGCTAACCACGGGCGTCGCCATGCTGGTGCCGCTCAGCTCAAAGTACTCGGCCGGCGCCGAATAGCCGGGCTGCATGTAATACGACGCGGGCACGACGTTCTGGGGATACTCCTGCTCAAGCGTGGAGCCCGGCGCCAGCAGCGAGCGAACCAGATTTCCCGGCGCCACGATGTCGGGCTTGACCTCCTGGTCGATCCAGGTCGGCCCCCGCGAGCTGTAGCTGGCGATGGCGTCGTCGCTGGTCTGCGGCGTTCCCATGGTCTTCATCGCGCCGACGGTAATCGCGTAAGGATCGTTGCCCGGAGAGGTGATGGTGGCGTAGCCGTCGCGCCCCAGATTGCCCGCGGCCACAACCACCACGATTCCCTGCTTCCATGCGGCCGTGACGGCGGCGCAGAGGGGATCGAGCCGGTAGCTTTCGAGGATCGGACGGCCGATCGACAGGTTGATCACCCGGATGTTGTACTGCGACTTCAGGCTGATGGCGCGATCGATGGCGGCGATCACGATGCTGTCGCTGGACATGCCTTGTGCAGTGAGGATGCGCAAGTCGATCAGATTCGCGCCGGGAGCGATGCCGCGGAACGTGCGCGTGAATTGCGGACCGGTGGAGGAAGCGCCGCTGCTGGCGAGGATGCCCGCCACGTGCGTGCCGTGGCCGTAATCGTCCGTGTTGGTCTCGGCAACAAAGCTGTGGCGATACACGATGCGCGAGGCCAGATCGGGGTGGTTATAGATGCCGCTGTCGACGACGGCGACGCCGATGCCCTTGCCCGTGTAGCCCTCCTGATAGGCGACATCGGCGCCGGACGCTGCGGCGGACAGATCGAGAAGGCCTTGGACCTGGCGGTCCGGCGAAATGTAGCTCACCGCCGGATTCAGAGCCAGCAGCGAAACCACGGGCGCGGGAAGCGTGACTGCGACGGCGGGGATCGACGAATATTGCTGGGTGATGGTGCCGCCAAGCGAGAGAAGCTCGGTGATCCCCAGCAAACCCGGCGCCGAGTTGTACTGGACGACTACGTTGACCGGAGTCAGCAGCCCGGTGATCAGGCTCTGAAGGTCCGGCGCGATCTTGGATGTTTGGGCAAAGGAAACCGCAGTACTGGCAACCAGAGAGGACCAGAGGAGAATGCGATGGAGAAGACGCTTCATGATGGCCGTCCTATAGCATCTCTCGCGCCAAAGACTTTGGTCCTACGGAAGGTGCTGATTCCGCGCGTAGGATCGCCTGAGACGGCCGCCCGCAAACGCGGGGAGCGGCGTCACGATGACGCCGGCGGCGTCACGATGGCGCGCGCTAAAGTCGCGTTCTCGCGAAGCCGATGCATTAGAAAGACGGATTTCCATTCCTGAGCAGTCGCGTGGAACTCGCCCTGCAAAGAGACTCAAGATGCCACAGCAGCTTCCAGCGCCGCCTCGACGAGCGACCCTTTACATTGGTCTGATCGTCACTGCCGGCCTGGCGATTCTGCTGCATGGCCTGGCGGTTTGGGACCCCCAGGAGTGGGTCCGCTATCTGGCGTATTGCGGCATCGCCCTGATCGCGTCGGGCATGAAGGTGAGCCTGGCGGGCGTGACCGGCACCATGTCGATGAGCTTCGTGTTTGTGCTGATCGGCCTTTCCGAGCTGGGTCTGCCCCGAACTTTGGTCATGGGCTGCTTGGGCATGCTGGTGCAATGCATCTTTCACGCGAAGAGCCGGCCTCGCCTGGTGCAGGTGTTGTTCAGCGTCGCCAGCATGGCCTGCTCGATTCAGGCGGCCTACGACGTGTTTCACCTGGTGTCGCTGAGCGCTGCCTTCGATGCGCCGCTCCGGCTTCTGTTCGCGGCCGCGGCTTTCTTCGCGACGAATACGCTTTCGGTGGCGGGAGTCATCGCACTCACCGAGGGCAAACGGACTTGGAACGTTTGGCGCGACGCGTATCTCTGGACCTTTCCCAACTATCTGGTGGGGGCGGCGATCGCCTGGGGCGTGGGCGCGGTGAGCAAAACCCTGGGATGGCAAACGTCCCTGCTGGTGCTGCCGGTCCTGTATGTGATTTATCGCTCACACAGCGCGTACGTTCACCGGCTGGAGAGCGAGAAGCAGCAGGCTGAGGTGCAGCGGGCGCACGCAGAGGAGGTCGCGGCGCTGCACCGGCGCGCCATCGAGACTCTGGCGCTGGCGATCGAAGCCAAGGACCAGACCACCCACGACCATCTGGAACGCGTGGAGATTTACGCGATCGAGGTGGGCAAAGCGCTGGGGCTGACCGAATCCGAGCTGGAGGCTCTTCGCGCCGCGGCGCTGTTGCACGACGTGGGGAAGCTGGCGGTTCCCGAATACATCATCTCGAAGCCGGGGAAGCTGACTCCCGACGAGTTCGAGAAAATGAAGACGCACACGGTGGTGGGCGCGGAGCTGGTGGAGCGCATCCGGTTTCCTTATTCCGTCGCGCCCATCGTGCGGTCGCATCACGAAAAGTGGAACGGGGCGGGTTATCCGGATGGACTTTCCGGAGAAGCGATCCCCATTGGCGCGCGCATCCTGTCGGCAGTGGATTGCCTGGACGCTCTCGCGTCGGACCGGCAGTATCGCCGCGCGCTGCCTTTGGATGAAGCCATCAAAATGGTTCAAGGCGAGAGCGGAATCAGCTTCGATCCCAAGGTGGTGGACGTGCTGGCACAGCGCTACGTCGAATTGGAGCGGATGGCTACCGCGGGAAAGACCGAGGAGAAAGCCAAACTGTCGACCGGCGTCAAGATCGCGCGGGGTGAGGCTCCCGCGGCGGGTTTTGAAGTCACCCAGGCCGCAGATTCCGCGAATCAGGATCTTGTCAACCTTAACAAGTCGCTCGTGGACAGGGGCGACGACGCCGATCGGCGATCGCGGCTGCTGGCCACGCTCAGGCAGCGGATGGAGACCGCGGAGAACCGGCGGGCTGCGTTTGCCGCGCTGCGAGAATCGCTGCCCGCACTGGTCTCCTACGACGCGATGGTGCTTTATCTTCAGGCGCGGCGAGAGCCTGGTACCCGAGGAATTGGACGGAGAAGATTATCGTTTGTTCGCTTCTTTGGAGATCCCGCTGGGGATGGGATTGTCGGGTTGGGTGGCTGAGAACGGCAAGTCCATCCTGAATGGAAATCCGGCCGTGGAACCGGGCTATTTGAACGATCCCACCAAGTTCAGCTTGTTGCGTTCCGCCCTGGCTGTGCCGGTTGAAACCAGCCACGGCATCGTGGGCGTGCTTTCTCTTTATCGTCAAGATAGGGATGCATTCGGAGCCGACCATCTTACCGTCGTCCAATCCGCGGCGGCGGCTCTGGGTAGGACTCTGAACCTAAGTTTCCCGACCGCTCCCTCTGGTCGCGGCGCAGAAGCGGGCCTGCGGCGTTAGTCCGGATGTGGCGCACGCGCCTGCGCGTGCCGTGTCGAGACCCTCTCGACACCAACTTCGCATCGGCAAGAGTGCCGACGCCCGCAAGTGTGAGGCTGCGGAAAAGGTCAAAGGCAGGGTTGGCCGCTGATGAACGCGGATAAACGCAAATCGAAACCAAAGGCTTTTACGTCTTTGAATCCGCGTTCATCTGCATTCATCGGCGGCCAATAATGCTTTTTCAGCGTCCTGAAGTGTGCGTGCGCCACACTTCATTTGAGCCGATCAGAAGCGGTTTACAGGGCCGCGACCAGAGGGCGCGGGATGGCCGCGATCAACTTGCGCGTGTATTCGTGGGCGGGGTTTTGGAACACTTCTTCCACGCGAGCGCACTCGACGATGGCGCCCTGATGCAGGATCGCGACGCGGCTGCACAGCGAAGCTACCGAGGCCAGATCGTGCGAGATGTAGAGAATCGCAATTCCCTGCTGCCGGTTCAAGCGGCGGAACAGGCTGAGAATCTCGGCTTGCGTAATCGTATCCAGGGCGCTGGTCGGCTCGTCCGCCAGCAGCAGCGCGGGCCGATGCAGGATCGCCAGCGCGATCAGGAATCGCTGCGCGAGCCCGACACTCAAGTGGCGTGGATATTGCCGCAGGAAAGCCGCATCCACGGGAAGGCTCACGCTTTCGAGCAGAGGCTTCCAATCCGGCTTGCCCGGCTGGTGCGCGCGCCAAGCTTCGTCTAGCTGCGAGCCGAGTCTGAGATTCGGGTTCAGCGCTGCCAGAGGGCTCTGCGGCACCAAACCGATTTCTTTTCCGCGCAAGAGCCGCAGTTCGCGGCTGTTCAAAGACAGCAAATCGACGCCACGGAAGAGAATCCGTCCGGTGCAGCTTCCGCCTCTGAGCGTGAGCAGGCCGAGGATAGAGGACGCGATGGTGCTCTTGCCTTCGCCGCTGCGCCCCACCAGACCGACGATTTCTCCTTCAGCGACCTCGAGACACACGTCGCGCAGCACAGGCGGTTTTCCGGGGTAGCTGGCCGAAAGATGAAGGCTAAGGAGCGATTGGCTCAATGCGTTGCCTGCGGCTTCATGCTGAGAGTGAGATGCTCCGCATCCCAGAAGGTATGCGGGAAGAAAGCGGTGACCTTCGCGCCGGCGACGGCTGGAGACACCGCCGCGAGAGCATTGGGATGAAGCAGGTAAATCACCGGCATTTGTTCCTTCAGGATCTCCTGCACCCGGTCGAAACTCTTCTTGCGGGCATGATAATCGGCTGTTCCCGCTTGCGCCAGCATGAGCCGGTCGATCTCCGCCTCCCACGCGGTCTCGGGCGATTTCTGCGCCGGATTCCAGGGGTGATTGCTGGCGGAGCTGAGCAGCACGTTCATCAATTCGCTGGGATCGGCATCCACGTTCACCAGCCCGAGCAGACAGGCTTCGTAATTCAGGTTTCTCGTAATGCGTTCGATCAGGGATGGAAAATCGAGCGTCACGATGTTGACCTTGATTCCCAGCTTGGAGAGGTCTTCCTGAATCATGATGGCGATGCGCTCCCGCGTTTTGCTTCCGGCGTTGGTGATAAGAGAGAACTCGACTGCATTGCCGTGGCTGTCCCGCAGCGTTTGTCCATCGCGCCGGAAGCCGCCGGCCTCGAGTAGTTTCACCGCGGCGGCGGCGTCGAACACATCGGGCGCGAGGCCTTCCTTGAACCACAGCTTGTTCGCCGGCGATACCGGCCCGGACGCGGGGCTGGCGTGACCGCGATACACGACGCGGCACAAATCCGCACGGTTGATAGCCATCGACACCGCTCGCCGGAAGTTGACGGATTGGAACCATTCCTTAGCGGGACCTGAGATCGGCGAACGCGGGGCTTGATTGAACCACATAAACTCGGAATCGAGCGTGGGGCCGGCGTCTACCGCTGTCCCTGGCAGAGCGGAGGCCAACTGGTCGAATGCCTCCGGCGTGAGCTTGTCGATCATATGGATCTCGCCACGCTTGAAACGCAGCAGCTCCAGGTCGCGGTTCTGTTCTATGTCCAGGCGGATGGCGTCCACGCGGGGCAAAGGCGTGCCGCCGGGATCGCGCTTCCAATAGGCCGCGTTGCGTTTCAGAACGATCGACACGCCAGGCCTGCGCTCGGCGATCACGAAGGGTCCTAAGCCGGGCGCCGGACGTTGGGTTGCTTTCGCGGAGACGATGGCCACCTGATCGAAGAGGCGCTCGATGGAGGCGGTGGGGGCAGGAAATTCGGCGATCACAGTTAGCGGGCCTCCGGCGCGGACCTTTACCTCGCCCTTGTCCGTCTTGAAAGTATCCGCAACGGGAGAATGCAGCGCCGGGTCGAGCAGCCGTTCGAAACTCCGCACCACGTCTTCGGAGGTGAAAGGGGAACCGTCGGGGAATCGAATTCCTTCTCTGAGCTGAAATGTGATTCTGGTGGCGTCTTTCGAAACGTTCCAGGCGACGGCCAGCTCGGGTTCCGGTCGCTGGGTCAGGCGATTCACGCGGATGAGGACGCCCTCGGTGAGATACTGCAAGGCTTCGGCCGACTCATCGGCGGCGAGCCAGGGGTCGAGCGTCTTGGGTTCATCATGCAGGGTCAGCCGCAATTCGGCGCCGAAGGCGCTCGCGGCTACCAGCAGAAAAAATGCGGTGCACAGTCTCATGCCAGGAAACTCCTTTTCTTAGTCAGTCCCAGTAGCAGGTTGCGGAAAAAGTCTAAGACAGGTTTGGCCGCTGATAAACGCGGATAAACCCAGATCGAAAACAAACGCTGGTGCTTTCCGCGTTCATCTGCGTCAATCGGCGGCCAATAATGCTTTTTCAGTCCCATTAGTCAGTCCCAGGCTGCCAAGTCCGGCTGGATACGGGAGCGATTACGAATTGAAAACTAGCGATGACGGCTGCCAGCACAAAGGCCGGCGCCAGCAAATAGGGTTGTGTGAGGAAGGACGCGCTTTCGAGTTCACGCAGCAGGCCGCCCCAGGAAGGCAGCGGCTCGGCGACGCCCAGGCCCAGCATTCCGAGCGTGGTCTCGGCTAGAATGTAGACCGGCACGGCGACCCAGAACTGGGCCAGCAGAATGGGAGCGAGGTTGGGCATCAATTGCCGCCACAGCAGGCGCCAGGGCCGGCAGCCTTGCGCTCTGGCCACAAACATGAAATCGGAGGTCTTGAGGGTTCGAACCGCCGCCCGCACAATCCGCGCCGGGGCGGCCCATCCGAGCATTCCCAGCAACAGGAAAGTTATGGCGACCGATGCGGCGGGCGACACATTCAGCGGCAGGGCGGCGCGCACCATGAGCAACAGGAACAACCACGGAAGGGAGAGAAATAAATCCGCGGCCGCGAGGATGGCCGAGTCGATGAAGCCTCCGGCTAGTCCCGCCAATCCACCCAGCGCCGCCGCGGCGATGCAGGAAAGAAGAGCGGCCGCGGGAGCCAGCAGCAGGGAGACGCGAGTTCCGTACATCAACCGCACCAGGCGGTCGCGGCCGACTGCGTCCGTTCCCAAGGGGAACTTCGCGGATGGCGGTGCGTCGGGAGTGTCGCGGAATTGAGCGGCGTAATCGCGGGCGAGCCAAGACTGAGGCGCCAGCGCAGCCAGGAACACCAGCATCAGGAACGCCATCGCGGCCGAGCGAGCCGTCTTCATGCTTCGGCAACCACGTGTTTGGGCGTGGCTAGCTGCGCCAGCAGCATTGCCGCCGTGGTCGCCAGCGTCACCAGCATGGTGAGATTCACCAGCAGGGGAAGATCGCGCGCCATGGCCGCGCGCCATGCCAGCCGTCCCAGCCCGGGAGCGTCGCAGATCGCCTCCACGGGAATGGCGGCTCCGATTCCCATGCTGACGGAGGCTGCCAGAAGCGCCAGCAATTGTGGCGCGGCATCGGGTAATACATGCCGGCATAAGATGCCCGATTCCGAAATACCATGCGCGCGCGCCATCTCCACGTGAGGCGTCGCGTACGCTTCCATCAGAAGATTTCTGGAGAAGCGGAAGACGCGCGGCGCGAGAACCAACACCAGCACTGCGCCGGACGCGGCGCCCGCACTCAAACAGAGATACGCGAGCAGGGCTGGTGGAAGACTCAGCAATAATCCAGCCGCGGCGCCGGAGGCCGCATCGCACACCCGCAGTCCGCGAAATCGCCCCGCAAGAATGGCCAGGCCCAGGCCCAGCGCCCATCCGCCCAAAAGTCCCGTCCCCAATTCCCGAAGCGTGGCCGGAGCGCGATCGGCAACCAGATCCGCAATGGGCGCGTTGTTCGATTCGGAATAGCCCAGATCGCCATGCAATAAACCTCTCAGATAACGAACAAAATTCGCTCCCACGTTGGCGTTCCCGGCCTTTTGCAAACGGAGAGCCGCCAGGCTGTCTTCGCCGAGGCGCTGGTTCAACTCCCGCTCATCGACCAGAGAGCCGGGCGAGTACCGCACCAGGAAAGCGCAGATCAAGCCGGCGGCCGTGACCAGGACCGCCACGCGGAAAATGTGCCGGGCAACCGAGCGCATAAAGGCCAAATCCTTATATCGGTTGGGTGTTTACGGCGCTCCACCCCTTACCAAGGGCCCCCGGTGTACTCAGATGTTCTCCTGGGAGGGCTCATGCAAAACCCCGATGGTCCTAAGTGTCCATACGGGGAATAATTGAGCTTTGGCATCCTCGATGAATCCTGAATGCGACCGGTGTGAGTTCCAAGGCGCCGCTGCAATCTTCGGCAGCGGTATCATGCGGCGTCTTTTGACGCTGGTTAAGAAGATTGCTCCTGCCAACGCGACCGTGCTGATCACGGGTGAGAGCGGATCGGGCAAGGAGGTCATTGCCCGCGCGATTCATCACTATTCGTTGCGCGCTTCCAAGTCCTGGGTGGATGTGAACTGCGCCGCCCTGCCGGAGAATCTTCTCGAGAGCGAACTGTTTGGGTACGAGAAGGGGGCGTTCAGCGGAGCAGACTCCGCCAAACCCGGCCTGTTCGAGCTGGCCAATCAGGGAACGCTTTTCCTGGACGAGATCGGCGATCTGGATCTGAGGATGCAAGCCAAGCTGCTGCGGGTTCTTGATGGCGCCAGCTATTACAGGGTGGGAGGAATCAAGAAAATCTCGGTGGACGTTCGTTTGATCTCCGCGACGAATCAGGATCTGAAACTGGGTGTGAAGGAGGGGCGCTTCCGCTCCGATCTCTACCACCGGCTTTCGCAGATCCGCCTCTCCGTTCCGCCGTTGCGGGAACGGCTGGACGATATTGTCCCCCTGGCTCTGCACTTCCTGGCGGAACAGAATCCGGCTCTGCGCTTCGCGCCGGAGGTTGTGGAGAAGCTACGGGCGTTCTCCTGGCTGGGGAACGTGCGGGAGTTGCGCAATGTAGTGATCCGCGCGGCGGTGCTGGCTCCCGGACCTGAAATCACCGCCGACGATCTGCCGGAGGAGTTTCTCGACGAATCCTTCTCGAATGGACTGCACGAGCTGGCGGTGCTTCCCGAGCTCGAAAGAAGCGCGATTCTGAAAGCGCTGCATGAGACCAGCGGGCACCAGGAGCGTGCGGCGGTGAGGCTGGGGATCTCCCGGCGAACGCTGCAACGCAGGATAAAATCGTACCAATTGAACGGCGCGCACGGGGTGCCTGTCGCAAGTTAAAGGAACCAGCGCATGGAGTCACAATTCATCGGGGATCGAAGAAGAAACCGGGACCGCCGGGAGGCGCCTCGAATAGCCCATGCCGGCGAATTGGAGATTTCCTTCGATACACCGGTACCGACAACTGTTCCGGCCTTGCTGGTGGAGACAAGTTCGACGGGATTTCGAGCCTCGCACGATTCCAAGGCGCTGGAGCCGGGCTTGGAGGTCTCCTTCAAGCGCGAGGGCGTTGCCGGACAAGCCCGGGTGATCTGGACGCATGTGCTTCAAGGCCGGCGCGTCAGTGGCTTCCTGATCATTGGGAAAGCAGAGGATTATCGCACGCCGCCCCGGTAGCCGGGACCAATATCCGTGAGCGATAGGATGGGCGGCTATCGATCAGATTTTGCTATATTGTGAGCGATAGAGATCCGACCCTATCGCTCATGCCGTGGAACTGGCAACAACTCGACTGGCCCAACTTCTCCTGGGACACGACCCGCCTGCGCAAGTCGGAGGAGCATTTCCTGGTGGGGACGGGCGTGTTCGCCGGTACGGTCAAGCACCTTCCCGCCCCCGATCAGGAACAGCTCACGGATCGAAGCGATCAGCACGGAAGCGGTCACCACGTCGGAAATCGAGGGAGAGATTCTCGACCGAGCGAGCGTGCAATCCTCGATCCGCCGGCAACTGGGCCTCGGCCACCGACAACCGCCGCGTTCCGGCCGCGGAACAGGGGATTTCGGAGATGATGGTGGACCTCTACCGCTCCTTCGCGGAACCGCTGTCGGAGGACATGCTGTTTTCCTGGCACAGGATGCTGTTCCAAGATCGCCGGCGCCTGGAGCCTTGCCGGACTGAAGGATATCGGCCGCTTTCGCACCGGTCAGCGAGGCAATGGAAGTAGTGTTCGGGTCCCCCGCATGCGCCGCGAGGTGCATTTCGAGGCCCCGCCATCATCCCGTGTACGGAAAGAGATGGCGCGCTTCGTGGCGTGGTTCAATCGCACCGCGCCCGCGGGCAGCGCCCCCGCAGCTGCATTGACGCGATCGGGAATCGCGCACCTCTATTTCGAGTCCATTCACC
Source organism: Bryobacterales bacterium (assembly GCA_963765185.1). Lineage (GTDB taxonomy): Bacteria > Acidobacteriota > Terriglobia > Bryobacterales > Bryobacteraceae > Palsa-187. The sequence continues at coordinate 6,636 of CAVXWB010000028.1, read as the reverse complement.
CGTTCGAGGACGGCAACGGGCGAATCGGCCGCGCCATTGCCGAGAAGGCCCTCGCGCAGAGCTTCGGGCATCCGACGCTGATCGCTTTGGCGGCGACGATCTTGTCCCGTCGCAAGGCGTATTACGCCGCGCTTGAAGCCGCGAACAAGGCAAACGAAGTGACAGCCTGGCTTGCCTGGTTCGCGGGAATCGTCCTCGAAGCCCAGAGGCGCACGACGGCGCGCGTGGAGTTCCTGATTGAGAAAACGCGGCTGCTCGACCGGCTGCGGGGACAACTGAATCAGCGGCAGGAGAAGGCGCTGCTGCGCATGTTGCGTGAAGGGCCGGAGGGACTCAAGGGCGGCTTAAGCGCGGGAAACTACGTCACTATCAGCTGGCGCGTCGCCAGCGACAGCGACCCGCGATCTTTCCGATCTGGTGGACAAGGGCGCGTTGCTCCGAGTTGGCGAGCGCCGCCATGCGCGGTATCACATCGCGATTCCCGTGCGGAAGGTTTCGCCAGTCGTGCTGGATGAGCGAGGGAATTTTGACTGACAATCCGGAAGCTTCGCCTGGTCTATTGGGGCGGACCACCGGCAGCGGACTGCAAATCCGCCAGCTCCGTCAAAACTTCGCCGTGACAGGCTTCCGGCGCGCACCAGCATCCGAGCACCTTGCCCTTCAGCTCCGGCAATCTGTTGAGCAGCTCAGGATTCGACTCAAGCCATGCACGAAACTTCGCGATGACCTCTTCGCGCGTCCCATCCTTTCCGATCACGAACGGGTTGGCCCAGATGGAAGCCTTCAATCCGCTGCGCGGAACAGCGCGGCCGATGTAGACGTCGTACTTCTCTTTTTTGCAATGGACCACCCGGCGAGTCATTTACGGAACCACCACCAGGGCCGGCTTTTGATCCCAGGTGCGCCCTTCCAGCTCGCGGCCCGTGCGCTTTTTGAAAACCCCGCCCCATTGCTTAAAGAAGAAAGCGACGTTCGACCGCAGGCATTGATCGCGGATGTCTGTTACCCACTCTGCATCCATTGGACGCGCGCCCGGACCGGATTCCCCGCCGACGATGGCCCAGTCGATGCCGCGCAGGTCCATCTTTGACAGCGGCCCGAGCAGGGGTTCCAGCGACAGGAACTTTACATGCGCCGCTGTTCGGCGAAGGCAATCAATCCGGGGCAGGTATTTTTCGCTTTCAACGCTTACTCCCATCCAGATGTGCGGAGCCCATTTGAGTTTCGGGCTCAGCTCCTCCAGCCGTTCGGCTCGCTTCGTCAGAACCTGATATTGGTGCCAGTTGGCCTGGTTCATGACCGAGAAAACCCGCTGGATGTATTCGAGCGGCACATCGTCATGGAACAGATCGCTCATCGAGTTCACAAAAATCTGCTTGGGACGCTTCCACTCCAACGGTCGAGTGAGCATTTGGGGCTGAAGCGTCAATTCGAAACCGTTTGTGTAATTGGGATTGCGCGCAGCCTTGAGGCGCTTGGCCATTCTCTCCGCGTAGCAGTGTTTGCAGCCGGGGCTGATTTTGTCGCAGCCTGTTACCGGGTTCCAGGTCGCGTCCGTCCACTCGATCGGTGAATTGGTCGCCATATTCGATTATGGCCAAATGCACCATACTGGGAGCGTGAGGCAGCCACTTAGGAACAAACGATGAGTTTCCTCGACAATCTAGAAAACAATCTGAAAGCGCTTGAGAGCCGGGAGGAGAGAGACCCGGAGAAGGTAAAACGCGATCAGGAGCGGCGCGAGGCGGACAGGAACGCGGCGTTGCTGCGGGCGCCGCATGCCGAAGCGCTGAAGAATTCGGCGTTCACTTCCGAACTGCTGACGCAGTGCCGTACCATCGGTCACGGGCAGCGCGTGCTGGTGCAGATTACATGGATAGGAGAGAGTTTGCGGCTGGACGCGAAGGCGAAGCGCCTGGAACTTACTCCCACAACCGAAGGGATCACCGCGGTCTTCTCCGTGGACGGCGTGGAGACTGAGCGGATACCGGCTGATCCTAAGGCCAGTGAAGCGGCGGCGCTGGCCCGGCGCTGGCTGATAGGCTGAGGCGAGAGTTTCGTTAGCGACTCAAATCGGTCATACTGCATGAGGGAACTCATCGTGACTACGCTCAACATCAAAAAGACGGCCTTGTGGGCCTCAGGCGTCATCGCCGCTCTCACTCTCATTTCCGCGATCACCGCCCAGCAGCCGCGCGGGGTGGACGCTAAAATCCTCACCACCGCCGGCACGGCCAAAGACGCCATGCCCGGCACATGGCTCACTTACGGCCACAGCCAGTCGGAACAGCGCTACAGCCAGCTGAAGCAAATCGACGAATCGAATGTCAGCAAGCTGGGATTGGCCTGGTCGGCGCCGCTTACCGCTGCGCCGGGGGGCCGCGGAGGAACCGAAGGCACGCCTCTGATGTGGAACGACACGATCTACCAAACCATGGACAACAGCATCGTGTACGCGCTGGACGCACGCACCGGCCAACAGAAGTGGATGTACGATGCCAAGATCGATCCGATCACGGCGAGGCATATGTGCTGCGGCACGCACAACCGCGGGCTGGCGATCTCCGATGGCAAGATCATCCTGGCTGCCAACGACGCCCGGCTGATCGCGCTCGACGCCATGACCGGCAAAGAGCTGTGGACCACCAAGGTCGCCGACATCAACGATTACTACTCGCTGACCATCGCGCCGCGCATCGCGGGCGACAAGGTGGTGATTGGCATTGCCGGCGGCGAGTACTTCATTCGCGGCTTCTTTGCGGCCTACAACCTCAAGGACGGGACACTGGCGTGGAAGTTCCACACGGTTCCGCCGGCGCCGGGCAAGCCCTTTGAGGACAAGGCTCAGGAAAATGCGGCCAAGACCTGGACGGGCGACTGGGCCAAGTATGGCGGTGGCGGCTCGGTGTGGGACGGCCTGGTGTACGACCCCGATACGAACCTGGTGATTGCCGGGACGGGTAACCCCGAGCCGTGGCCAGAGGAAATGCGCGGCATCGAGAAGAAGGATTGGGGCAAGTATGACAACCTCTACACCTGCTCGATCGTGGCCGTGGATGCGAAGACCGGCAAGCTGAAATGGTATTACCAGACGGTCCCCGGCGACGCCTGGGACTTGGACTCGGTGGGCGGCTTCATCATGGCCGATGTCCAGATCGACGGCAAGACTCGCAAGGTGATCATGCAGGCTCCCAAGAGCGGCGTGTTCTACATCCTGGACCGGACCAACGGCCAGTTCATCTCGGCCGAGCCGTTCGTCCCGGTGAACTGGGTGACCAGCTTCGATAAGAAGAACAACGGCAGGCCGATCATCAATCACGACGCCTACTACAATCAGGAGAATTCGGTGGTGATGTATCCGGGCGGCGGCGGCGCGCACAACTGGGCCCCGATGTCCTACAATCCGAACGCCGGCTTGGTCTACCTGCCTTACAGCGCCGGAAGCTACACCTTCAACGCCGCTGCGGAGCCCGACCCTAAGGCGGGCGGCGGCGCACATGGGCTGGGTCGCGGCGGCCAAGATAAAAAATCGACCCCGATGCCGATCTGGGGTCCCGAGAACCTGGGCCGCGGCGGCTTGCAGGCACGCGATCCCAAGACCAACACGATCAAGTGGGTGAAGCCGGGCCGGGGAGCGGATCGCAAGGCGGCACGCTGACCACGGCGAGCAACCTCGTGTTCCAGACCGCGGGCAATACGCTGTACGTCTACAAGGCGGATACGGGCGACGAACTGCTGGCGCTGCCGTACAACCTCGGCGGTGGGGCTCCTCCGATCACCTATGTGGTCGATGGCACGCAGTACATCGGGTTCGCGACCGGCACCCAGTTCATGGCGCTGAAGGTCGGCGGCACGGCGAAAATGCCGGATGCTCCTCCGCCGCCCGCTTTCGGGCGCGGCAGGGGTGGCCCTGGCGCCCCCAAGGGTCCACCTGCGCCCGCGCCTGCGCCAGCGGACGCGCATGGCCAAGACAAATAATAAGTTGAGTACCCACATCCCGCATGGTCTGAAAGGCCACGGGTATGAAACAATGGTCGATAGCCATGGAAGAAATCACCCTTCAAGTTCAGCGTGACGAGCAGTCGGGCTGGCTGGTGGCATGGTGGGATGACCCGGAAGGCTCTGGCGGGATCACTACACAAGGGCAAGATCTCAGGGATTTGCAGCAGCAAATCACCGAAGCAGTTTCGGTTCACTTTGATCAGGGCGTCGGACCGCGTCGAATCCGCATCCACTTTGTGAGTGATCCCATTTTGGTTCAGGCGTGAAAGTGCCCCGGGACATCTCCGGAGCCGAAGCCGTGAAGGTTCTGGGACGCCTGGGATTCGCGATTACAAGGCAGACTGGTTCTCATGTTCGTATGGCCCGGGGAAGCCGGCTCGTGACCGTGCCGGCGCACCGTAATCCGGTTGTCGGCACACTTCAGAACATCCTTCGCCAAGCTGGCGTTAGCTTAGAAGAGTTTATGAATGGCCTGTAGCAACGCGCCAGCGGCGTAGCTGGCGTCGACCCGCTCGCTCACCCGCCTTCCCCTTGTACAACATTTGTGATAAAACAGGATTGCTCCTATCATGAACATACGGCTGCAAATCCCCGATCGAGCTACTGGTTCTAACATCATGAAGCGCCTCCTTTACGCGACTGCTTTTCTGGCCCTGATCGCCGGCTTGGCGCTCCTGCAGACTCGGGCGATTGGACAAACTCCTGCCCCGAATACGCTGGCGGGCGATCCACATGGGGCGATGTTAAACACCTACTGTGTGGACTGCCACAACGCGACCATGAAGACCGGCGGTGTGATGTTCGACACCATGGACCTCAAGCACCCCGCGGCCGATGCGGAAATCTGGGAGAAGGCGCTGCGCAAATTACGCGGGCGATTGATGCCGCCTCCCGGCAACCCGCAGCCTCCGCAGGCGGACATCGACGCCTTCACCACCTGGATGGAAGGCGCCTTGGATGCGAATCCCGGCCCTGTCACCGCGGGCCACGTTCCGGTGGAGCGTCTGAATCGCACGGAGTACGCCGCGTCGGTAAAAGCCCTGCTGGGTGTGGATGTGAACGAGAAGGACGTCCTGCCGCAGGATGTTCAAGTGGAGGGCTTCGACAACATCGCCTCCGTCCTGACCACATCGCCTGCGTTCCTGGACCAATACCTCGACGCCGCGCGCCGCGTCGCGAAACGCGCCGTCGGCGATATGGCGCCGCCGACCTCGGACTGGCCCATCAAGTCAGAGGGGAATCAGGACCCGGAATTGCCGTTCCCGCCGGGCTTCCGCCAACGCGACGCTATGGCGATCACGCAGGACATCCCGGCCGACGGCGAGTACCGCTTCAGCTTCAGCTTCGACGAGCAGTCGATCGGTTTGTACAACCGCGAGTTGCAGAACCGGACGACGCTCGTAATGATGATCGACGGCAAGGTGCAGTTCAAGGGCGACATAGGCGGCGCCGATGATCTGAGACTCGCGAACGTGGAAAACAACGTGGGCTGGCAGAAGATCCTGGACCGGTTCGCTAAGATTTCCGTAAAACTGGAGGCGGGCCCGCACACGATTCTTGTTGGCTTCATCGACCGTTCGCATGTGGAATCGGACGACAATGTCGCGGGCGGCGGCTTCGGAGGCGGCGGAGGCGGCGCCCCGATGGCGCGCCTGGCGGACCCCAAGAACGTCACTCTGGAGATCAAGGGTCCGTACAACCCGACCGGCATCTCTTACAGCACCAGCCGGCCGCTGATTTTCATTTGCGATCCGGCCAAGACCGGCGAAACTCCATGCGCCAAACAGATCGCCGAGAACCTGGCGCATCGGGCGTACCGCCGGCCGGTGACTGCGGACGATATCGCCCACCTGATGCGTTTCTATGATGAAGGGCGTCTGGACAAGGGCACCTTCGATCAGGGCATTACGGAGGTGGTGGCGGCGGTTCTGGCCAGCCCCGACTTTCTGTTCCGCTCCATTCAGACTCCCAAGGGCGTGTCGAAAAACAGCGAGTTTCCGCTGACCGATCTGGAATTGGCGTCGCGCCTCTCCTTCTTTCTCTGGAATACGGGCCCGGACGCAGAATTGCTGAAGCTGGCCGAGACGCATCAACTGACCAAGCCCGGCGTTGTGGACGCACAGGTGAAACGCATGCTGGCCGATCCGAAGGCCGAGAGCCTGGTGACCGGTTTCGCCATGAAGTGGCTGAACCTCAACAGCCTCGACCTGGTGCAGCCCGACCCGAAGCTCTTCAATGGCTTCAACGCCGCCCTCCGCAAGGATTTCATGACGGAAGCCGAGAAGTTCCTGGGCAGCATTCTGCTGGAGAACAAGAGTGTCGTTGATTTGCTGACCTCCGATCAGACGTTCGTGAACAACCGGCTGGCCCGTCACTACGGAATTGAGGGACCGAGCACGTCCGCGTTCAAGGAGGTTACCCTGACGGACCCGAACCGCTTCGGCCTGCTGGGCAAAGCCGCGGTACTGATGCGGACTTCTTATGCCGACCGCACCTCTCCGGTGCTGCGCGGGGCATGGGTCTTGGATAAGATCATCGGCACGCCCCCGAACCCTCCTCCGCCAAACGTCGATACCAGCCTGACTCAAACTCCTGGTGAGGCTCCGAAGACTGTCCGGGCCCGGCTGGAGCTGC
>CAVXWB010000027.1:0-24831 GCA_963765185.1 Bryobacterales bacterium | reverse complement strand
GCCCTGTTCTGCAGGCCTGGACAGATTACGTATTGCTGGCCCCTTGGGAATGTCCCAGCCAACACAGGACGGCCTGCGGCTCCAACTTTTAGGCGTGCCGGGAGGGCTGGCCAAGACCATCATTCCGGCCTATCGTGTAACTCAGGAGGATGCGGCGGCGCAGCCGGTCGGCTTGGACCACATCATGCTCCACGTATCCGACCTGGAGCGATCGGTCGAGCATTATCGAAAGTTTTTCGGCATGGAGACGTCCCGCACCAGGAACCCCGCGCGGGTCTGGTTTGGCGTAGCCAAGACCAGGCTGGGATTGGAACAAGCGGCGGCCGGAGAAGCGCCCAGCGTCCATCATATTTGTGTGCGCGTGGCGCGGGTTATTCCGGATAGACTGAAGGCTGTGGGTGTCGAGATCCTGCCCGCCAACGACGAAAAGCTGCTGCGCTTCCGCGACCCCAACGGCCTCTTGATGGAATTGAAAGGGGATTCCTGATATGCGAAATCGCCTCCTCGCACTCGCGACACTAAGTGCCGTAGCGTTTGCCGCCGACCCCAGCGCCAGCGTCGCGGAAGCCGTCATGCATCAGGACCAGGCGGCCTTGCGTTCGCTGATCGACAGCAAAGCGGATGTCAACGCACCCTTGGTGGACGGGTCGACCGCGCTCCACTGGGCCGTTGAAAACGACGATGCCGATGCGGTGGAGACGCTGCTCCATTCCGGCGCGATCGCGGACGCCAAGGACCGCTATGGCCTGACGCCGCTGTACTACGCATCGTCCAATGGCAATGCCGTCATTATCCAAAAGCTGCTCAAGGCCGGAGCGAATCCCAACATCGCCAATAAAGAAGGCGATACCGCTCTGATGGCCGCCGCGCGAGCCGGAAACCCCGAAGCTATCACGGCCCTGCTGGGGCACGACGCGGCCGTCAACGCCAGAGACGGCCTGACGCAACAGACCGCTCTGATGTGGGCCGTCCGCGAAAATCACGCGGCCGCGGCGCAGGCTCTGCTGGAGCATGGCGCAGAAGTGAACGCAAGCACCCGAACCGGCAAGACTCCGGAACGCCGGCTGCCCGGCAACGGCGGCGGTCCAGGGAACGGCTCCCACGGGACCGGCATCGTTCGAGGCGGTTGGCCGGAGCGCGGCGTCCAGGACGCGATACCGGGGGGCATGTCCGCGCTCCTGTACGCGGCCCGCGATGGCCGCCTGGACAGCGCCAAAGTGTTCGTCGCCGCCAAAGCGGATGTGAATCAAACCGAGGCCAACGGCATCACGCCGCTGCTGATGGCCATCACCAACGACCATGTCGACGTCGCCCGCTTCCTGCTCGATCGGGGCGCCGGCGTGAACACGGCGGATTGGTGGGGGCGCACGCCTCTGTGGGCCGCGGTGGAAGTGCGCAATCGCGATATGGGCCGCGGAGGCGAACACGATATCGATCGCGGAGCGGCTCTGGACCTGATCAAGACCCTGATCGAACGCGGCGCTGACGTGAATGCGCGCACCAAGGAATACGCGCCGATCCGGCGTTGGGTCACTCCGCTCAACGATATTTCCTGGGTGGACTTCACCGGCCAGACGCCGTTCCTGCGCGCGGCTCTCTCGGGCGACATCACGGTAATGCGGTTGCTGCTCGACAAAGGCGCCGATCCAAATATTGCAACCTTCGCGGGCACCACCGCGCTCATGGCCGCGGCCGGCGTCAATTGGGCCGAAAATCAGACCTACACCGAATCGAAGGAAGCCTTGATGGAAGCGCTGAAGCTCTGCGTCGAGAAGGGCGCGGACGTGAACGCGGCCAATTCGATGGGCATCACGGCGGTGATCGGAGCGGCCAATCGGGGCTCCGACGACATGCTTGCGTTCCTGGTGCAACACGGCGCCAAACTCGACGTCAAGGACAAGGAAGGGCGGACGCCCTTGGTTTGGGCCGGAGGCGTGTTCCTGGCCACCAACCCTCCCGAAGAAAAGCCCACCACCATGGCGCTCATCAAGAAGCTGATGAAAAATGAATAGGTTGATCACAGTCGTCGGCGTGCTGGCGATCGCCGCGCTGGCCAGCGTCACCGAGAGCACCCGCGCCCAAACTCAATCGACCCCGGCTCCTTCGCCCGAACAGGCCCTGCTCAACCGCTATTGCATCACCTGCCATAACGAGAGGACCAAGACCGCCGGCCTGATGCTGGACAAGCTCGATCTCACGCATCCCGGCCAGGACGCCGAGAGCTGGGAAAAGGCCGTGCGCAAAATCCGTGCGGGCATGATGCCGCCGGGTGGCGCGCCCCGTCCCGACCGCGCCACGCTGGACGCCTTCGCCGAAAAACTCGAAGTGGGCCTGGATCGCGCCGCGGCTGCCAATCCCAACCCAGGCTTCACGGGACTGCATCGCCTGAATCGCACCGAATACGCCAACGCCGTTCGCGATCTGTTGGCGCTCGATATCGACGCGGCCACGCTTCTGCCCGCCGACGATTCGAGCGAAGGCTTCGACAATATCGCGGATGCCCTGGGAGTCTCGCCCGCTTTGGTCGAACGCTACGCCGCCGCGGCCACCAAGGTCAGCCGCATGGCCGTCGGGAATATGCTGACCAACGCCGTTCACCACCACCTACAGAGTGCCGGGCGATCTTTCTCAGACCGGGCATATCGACGGATTGCCGCTGGGCACGCGCGGCGGCATTCTGGTGCATCATAATTTTCCGCTGGACGCCGAGTACGACATCAAAGTCCGGGCCCGCAGCGGTGGAATCGGAGTCGGCGGGATTGGCGTCAGCGGAGAAGAGCTGGAAGTGACGGTCAACGGCGAGCGCGTCAAAGTCGCCGGCGGAACCACCGTGGATATTCACGTAAAGTTAAAGGCCGGGCCGCAGACCGTCGGCGCCGCGTACTTGAGAAGGAGCCCTCCCGGCGCTGACGACCTGTGGCAGATTTACGCGGCCAGCAACGTGGTCTCAGAGCATCGCGATTACCGGACCGCTGAATCCCACCGGTCTGGGAGACACTCCCGCGCGCCGGCGAATCTTTGTCTGCCGGCCTGCGTCGGAGGCCGACGAAGAAGCCTGCGCCAGGAAAATCGTCTCGACCCTGGCCCAGCGCGCATATCGGCAACCGCCTTCCGCGCTCGATCTGGACACGCTGATCGGCTTCTATCAAAACGGCCGCAAGAACGGCGGATTCGATGCGGGCATTGAGCAAGCCGTCTCCCGAATCCTGGCCGATCCACGCTTCGTGTTCCGCTTTGAGCGCGAACCGGCGAACCTTCCCGCCGGCCGCGCGTACCGCATCAGCGATCTGGAACTGGCCTCGCGCCTTTCCTTCTTTATATGGAGCAGCATCCCGGACGACGAACTGCTGGGCCTGGCGATCGAGAACAAACTTCACGATCCCGCGGTGCTGGAAGCGCAGACGCGCCGCATGCTCAAGGATCCCCGCTCGGAAACGCTGGTGACCGACTTCGGCGATCAGTGGCTGTACCTGCGGGAGTTGAAGAACCAGCGCCCTGAGGCCAAGGAATTTAACGACAATCTGCGGCAATCCTTCCGCCGCGAAACCGAGCTGCTGCTGGACAGCATTCTTCGCGAGGATCGCAGCGTCATCGATCTGCTGAACGCGGATTATACCTTCGTGGATGAGGCGCTGGCGCAACACTACGGCATCCCCAACGTTCGCGGAACCCGTTTCCGCCGCGTCGCGGTGCAGGATGAAGCGCGGCGAGGCTTGCTCGGCCAATCCAGTTTTCTGCTGGTGACCTCGGTGGCGAACCGGACCTCCCCGGTGGCGCGCGGCAAATGGGTTTTGGAAAACCTGCTGGGCACGCCCGCTCCTCTGCCGCCGCCGAACGTTCCGCCGCTGGACACGGACGCGTCGGCGCAGCAAGCCGCCTCGGTCCGGCAGCGCATGGAGGAGCATCGCAAGAATCCGACCTGCGCGGCCTGCCACAAGATCATGGACCCGATCGGATTTTCGCTCGAGAATTTCGATCTGATCGGACGCTATCGCGCGAGCGATGGAGGCATCGCCCATCGACGCCTCCGGCCAGTTGGTGGACGGCACCAAGCTGGATGGTCCCGCCAGTTTGCGGCTCGCGCTCTTCAGCCGCTCCGACGTCTTCGTCCAGACCATGACCGAGAAGCTTCTCACCTACGGCACCGGCCGGGCGCTGCAGCTATTACGATATGCCCGTGGTCCGGTCCATTGCCCGCGAAGCCGCGCGGAACGATAATAGGTTTTCGTCGTTGATCGTCGGCATCGTCAAAAGCGACCCGTTTCAGATGAGAGTCAAGCAGCAGGAGGCAACACAATGAACTTCATCACCAGAAAGCACCTTTCGCGCCGGACCATGCTGCGCGGTTTAGGCGTGTCGGTGGCGCTGCCGCTGCTCGACTCCATGGTCCCTGCGCAGACGCCTCTGGGCAAAACCGCGGCGAGTTCCAAGAGCCGCTTGAGCTGCATCTACGTCCCGCACGGCGCCACCATGTACAAGTGGACTCCGGACGCCGAAGGCCGCGGCTTCGCCTTTAGCGAGACCCTCGCTTCGCTCGAACAGTATCGCGACCGCGTCACCATCGTGACCAACCTCGCCCACCCTGCCGCGGGCGGCGTGGGTTCGGACGCCGGCGCCGACCATGCCCGCTCGGCTGCCGTCTACCTGAGCGGCGTGCATCCGGAAAAAGATTCCATCCGCGCAGGCGCCACCATCGATCAGATCGCCGCGGAGAAGATTGGCCAGGATACGCCGCTGCCTTCCCTGGAGCTCTCCATCGAAGAAGTGGCGTTGAGCTGCGGAACCGGCTACGCCTGCGCCTACTCGAACACGATTTCCTGGAAGACGCCGACCACCCCGCTGCCGATGGAGAACAATCCGCAGGTGGTGTTCGAGAAACTGTTCGGCGATGGAAGCACCAACGCCGACCGTCTGGCGCGCAAGCAGCAGAGCCGCAGCCTGCTGGATTCCGTGATGGACCAGGCCGCGTCCTTGCAGAAGGACCTGCCCGCCTCCGACCGGAGCAAGCTCAACGAATACCTCGACGACGTGCGCGAGATCGAACGGCGGATTCAGAAGTCGGAGCACGCCGTCCCCGCCGACCTGAAGCTGCCTGAGGCGCCCGTAGGCGTCCCGGAATCCTTCGACGAACATTTCAAGATTATGTTCGACTTGCAGGTGCTGGCGTTCAAGGCCGAGATCACGCGCATCGCCACCATGATGTACGCGCGCGACCTCAGCGGCGCGGTCTACCCGCAAAGCGGCGTTCGCGACGGGTTCCATGTCGCCTCGCACCATTCCAATGCCCGCGCGGCCATGGATAAGTATGCGCTGATCAACAAGTATCACGTGGAAATGCTGGCGTATTTCCTGGGGAAATTGAAAGCCACGCCCGATGGCGACGGCAACCTGCTGGACCATTCCATGATTCTGTACGGCAGCAGCATGAGCAACGGCAACCAGCACGATCACGATCCGCTGCCGCTCGTTCTAGCCGGAGGCGCTTCCGGACATCTCGACGGCGGCCGGCATATGAAGTACGCTCCCCATACGCCCGCGTCGAATCTGCTGCTGTCCATGCTGGATAAGCTCGGCGTGCAGCAGGACCAGCACGGCGATAGCACCGGCAAGCTGGAAATCTAGTACGGTTTCGTGGCTACCGAAAGGTGGGGCGGGTCCCCCGACCCGCGCGCGACCCCCTGGTCGCGCTTTGAGCGTTCGAGCCCGGCCAGGGGGCCGCGCCGCGGACGAGGGCGTCCGCCCCACGTCGCCTAATAGAAACCGTGAAACTGGTCTAATGGACAACATGAGCACTCCCAAAGCCCTCGCACTCGTTCTTTTGGGCACGGCCCTGCTCGCGCAGCCTCCCGTTGCGCCGAAGCGGCCGGTGACCGATACTTACCACGGCGTCACCGTCACCGACGATTATCGCTGGCTCGAGAATGCTTCCGATCCCGCGGTCAAAGCATGGAGCGACGCCGAAAACCAGGTCGCAAGAAAGTATCTCGATGGATTGCCGGCGCGCGCGGCAGCCTATGCGGAGCTGACGAAACTCTACTCGCAACAGTCGGTGCGCTACTCCGATCTCGCCTATCGGCGCGGAGTCTTGTTCGCGATGAAGACCCAGCCGCCCAAGGAGCAGCCCGCCCTGGTGACGCTGAAGTCCGCCGACGATCCCGCTTCGGAGCGCGTCATCGTCGACCCCAATCAGATCGATGCCAAGGGCGGAACCGAGATCGATTTCTTCGAGCCCTCCGTCGATGGCCGCTACGTTGCGGTTTCGCTTTCCACCGGCGGCAGCGAGAGCGGCGACGTGCACGTTTATGATGTAGCCGCCGGGCGCGCGCTCCCGGACGTAATTCCACGCGTGAACGGCGGAACCGCCGGCGGCAGCCTGGCATGGAACGGGGATGGCTCGGGCTTCTATTACACGCGCTACCCGCGTGCGGGCGAGCGGCCCGCGCCCGACCTCGACTTCTTCCAGCAGGTCTATTTTCATCGCCTCGGCACCAAGACGGAGCAGGACCAGTACTCGCTGGGCAAAGACTTCCCTCGGATCGCCGAAATCGCGCTCTCTACTTCCGAAGACGGAAAGTACATTCAGGCGCGCATGGCCAACGGAGACGGCGGTGAGTATGCGCATTACCTGCTCGGCCCCTCGGGCGAATGGACGCAAGTTACTCGGCTCGCCGATCAGGTTTCCGTCGCCAAGTTCGGCTCGGACGGATTCTTGTATCTGCTCTCGCGGCAAGGCGCGCTGATGGGGAAGATCGTGCGCGTACCGCTCGCCCGGCCCAACCTGGCGGAGGCGCGCCCGGTCGTGCCTGAAAGCAAGGTGGCGATCCAGGATCTTGTGCCCGCCGCAACCCGGCTCTACGTCGTCGATCAAATCGGCGGCCCATCCCAGGTTCGCGTATTCGAGCTCGACGGAAAGGCGCGCGGCTCGGTGCCGTTGCCGCCGGTCTCCTCCGTACGCAGCGTCGTCCGAACCAAGGCAGACGAGATCCTCGTCGATACGAACACGTATTTGACCCCGCCCGCGTGGCTCCGGTTCGACGGAGATTCAGGAAAGCTGACGCCCACCGCGCTGAAGGAAAAGGCCGCGGCCGATTTCAGCGATTGCGAAGTGATTCGCGAGTTCGCCACTTCGAAAGACGGAACCAAAGTGCCGCTGAACATCATCCAGCGCAAGGGAACCAAGCTGGATGGGAACAACCCGGTGGTGCTGTACGGCTACGGCGGATACGGCGTCAATCTGGAGCCTTCTTACAGCCTCGCCCTCCGGCCTCTGCTCGATCACGGCGTGGTTTACGTTTACGCAAATCTCCGCGGCGGCGGCGAATTCGGGGAGGCTTGGCACCGCGCCGGAATGCTGACCAAAAAGCAAAACGTTTTTGACGATTTTGCAGCCGCGGCGCGGCGCCTGATCGAGCTTCATTACACCACTCCGGCGCGGCTGGCCATCGAGGGCGGAAGCAACGGCGGGCTGCTCATGGGAGCCGAGCTGACCGAACATCCGGAGCTGTTCCGCGCGGTCGTGTCCCACGTCGGAATCTACGATATGTTGCGAGTGGAATTGCAGCCCAACGGCGCATTCAACGTCACCGAATTCGGCACCGTGAAAGAGGCCGATCAATTTCGCGCGTTATACGATTATTCGCCCTATCACCACGTCAAGGATGGAACGCAATACCCGGCGGTCCTGTTCCTCACCGGAGCCAACGATCCTCGCGTGGATCCGTCGCATTCGCGGAAGATGACGGCGCGGCTGCAAGCCAGCGGGACCAAGCGGCCCGTGTTTTTGCGGACCACCAACGCCGCCGGCCACGGCATCGGAACCGCGCTCAGTGAACGAATCGCCCAGCAGGCGGACGTAACCGCTTTTCTGTTCGATCAGTTGGGCGTGCACTGAGCGCCTGCTTCTCGGGAAGGCTCGGACTGTTGTGGCGCACGCACGTTGCGTGCGGCGTCGACAATCTATCGACGCTAGGCTGGCGTCCGCAGGAGTGCGGACGCGGCAAACACGAGTGTTTGCGCCACACCGCCGTATCCATACCCTTTCCTCCGGCGTCGCCGTGAGATAGCATGAGTAGTCTAGAAACGCTCCATGAACAAGAGTTATGCGGTCGCGGCTTTGGCATGCTCCCTGGGGCTGGCCAATCTCGCGTCCGCGGACACTCCCAGCGGTTCCGGTGCAGCCGACTACCGCAAGCTGGTTGACCAATATTGCGTAGGCTGCCACAACCAGCGCCTGAGCTCCGGCGGGCTCAGACTGGACTCGGCGGATTTATCGAAAGTTCCCGCCGAGGCCGAAACCTGGGAGCGCGTGGTTCGCAAGCTGCGTGCGGGCGCGATGCCTCCGCCGGGGCTTCCACGGCCCGACCCGGCCGCATATAAAGGTTTCGCTTCCTGGCTGGAATCGCAACTGGACGCGCAGCCCAATCTCTACGCCGGGCGTCCCTTGCTGCACCGCATGAATCGCGCCGAGTACGCCAACGCCATTCGCGATCTGCTCGCGCTCGACGTGGACGCCGCTTCTCTGCTGCCGCCCGACGATTCGGCCTACGGGTTCGACAACGTCTCCGACGTCCTCGGCGTTTCGCCCTCGCTACAGGAGCGCTACCTCTCCGCGGCGGAGACCGTCAGCGCGCTGGCTGTGGGCGACACTCGCGTCAGCGCCGGCACCACCACGTATCGAATTCGCCAGGACCTCTCGCAGAACCGGCACATCGAAGGCCTGCCTCTGGGCACCGCCGGCGGAATCCTGGTGCGCCACGATTTTCCGCTGGACGCCGAATACATCTTCCAGGCCAAGCTCTATCGCACCAATTTAAATATCATGCGCGGCCTGGAGTTTCCCAGCCAGGTGGAATTCACGGTGAACGGTCAGCGCATCCATCTGGCGAATCTCGGCGGCCCGGAGGATCTGGCGTCGCTGTTTGAGAAACCCACCGAAACCGGCGATGCCGTGGATGCGCGTCTGCGCGTCCGCGTCAAAGTTAAAGCCGGACCGAACGATGTCACCGCCGCGTTCATCGAAGATCCGATGGTCGCCGGGCCGGCGCGCCTGCAATCCTTTGAGCGCAGCTCCACCGACAATTTCGATTGGAGCGGGTGGCCTCACCTTCAGACTCTCTCTATCACCGGTCCGCTCAACCCGAGCGGTCCCGGCGACACTCCCAGCCGGCGCAGGATCTTTGTGTGTCGTCCCGAGGCGTCCTCGGATCACAGCGCCGCCGACGCTGGATCGGACCGCGCCTGCGCCCGCCGGATTCTGTCGGCCTTAGCGCGCCGCGCCTATCGCCAGCCTGTGAGCGAGGCGGACCTCGCGCGCATTCTCACCTTTTACGAATCCGGCCGGGAGCAAGGCTTCGACGCTGGAATCGAGCTGGCGCTGCGCCGGATTCTCGCCAGCCCGAAATTCGTTTTCCGCACCGAAACCGATCCGCCCACTTCCGCGCCCGGCTCGGTTCACCCCATCACCGATCTGGAGCTGGCATCGCGCCTCGGCTTCTTCCTTTGGAGCAGCATCCCGGACGACGAACTGCTCCACCTTGCGGCCCAAGGCAAGTTGCGGGATCCCTCGGTGCTCGACGCGCAGGTGCGGCGCATGCTCGCCGATCCGAAATCGCAAGCGCTGGTAACCAACTTCGCCGGACAATGGCTGCAACTGCGCAATCTTCGCAACGTCCAGCCGAATTCGGATCTGTTTCCGGATTTCGACGACAATCTGCGCAATTCGCTGCTGCGCGAAACCGAGCTGTTTTTCTCCAGCATCCTGCGCGAGGATCGCAATGCGCTGGACCTGCTCACCGCCGACTATACATTTTTGAATGAGCGCCTCGCCCGCCATTACGGAATCCCTGGGATTTACGGCAGCCAGTTCCGGCGCGTCCACCTCGACGACGATTTCCGCCGCGGGCTGCTCGGCCAAGGCAGCATTCTGGCGGTGACCTCGCATGCGGAGCGAACCTCGCCCGTGGTGCGGGGAAAATGGATTCTCGAAAATATTCTGGGGCTGCCGGTTCCCCCTCCGCCGCCGAATGTTCCGCCGCTTCCGGATTCGAAGCCGGGCGACAAACCGCGCACCATGCGTGAGCAGATGGAGCAGCATCGCGCCAACGCCGTCTGCGCCAGTTGCCACCGCGCCATGGACCCTCTGGGCTTCGCGCTCGAGAATTTCGACGCTGTGGGAGCCTGGCGCGTCGAGGACGCGGGCGCGCCCATCGACGCTTCCGCCGAGCTTGCCGACGGAACCAAGGTCGACGGCGTGATCGGCCTGCGCAAGGCCATCCTGAACCGGCCGGAAGTGTTCCTGGGCATGCTGACCGAGAAGCTGCTCACCTATGCGCTGGGGCGCGGACTCGATTATCGCGACATGCCGACTGTGCGCCGGATCGTCTCCACTGCCGGCCGCGACAATGACAAGCTCTCCGCGTTGATTCTGGGCGTCGTGCACAGCACGCCGTTTCAGATGCGCACAACGCCGCCGAAGACTGTTGAAACAGCTCAGAAGAGATGACGAAGAGGTGACTATGTTCCTGACCAAGAAAGCAGTCTCCCGCCGCACCGTCCTGCGTGGCGCAGGCGCGGCCGTCGCCCTGCCGTTCCTGGACGCGATGGTTCCCGCCTTCGTCCCCGAAGCCAAAGCCGCGGCCATGCCGGCGTTGCGCTTCGGCGTGGTCTACGTCCCCAATGGCGAAATCATGCAGCAGTGGATTCCCACAACCGTCGGGAAAGGTTTCGAATTCTCGCCGATTCTAAAACCGCTCGAGCCTTTTAAAGATTCCGTGGTCCTGGTGAACAATCTCACGCGTTCCCATCCCGGCAGCGTCATCGGCGATCATGCCGTCAGCGCCGCCGGATTTCTTACCGGCGTGTGGCCCAAGCGCACCGAAGCCGAGGATGTGCTCGCCAACAAGACCATCGATCAGGTGGTGGCAAGCAAAATCGGCCAGGACACGCCTCTGCCTTCGCTGGAAGTGGCCACCGAGGATTTCACGGGATATGTCGGCGCCTGCTCGCCCGGTTTCAGTTGCGCCTACATGAACACCATTTCCTGGAGCACGCCCACTACTCCTCTGCCCATGGAAACCGATCCCCGCACCGTCTTCGAACGCCTCTTCGGGCGCGCGGGCACGGCAGCGGAGCGCGCCACCCGGCTTCGCACTGAGCGCAGCATTCTCGATTCCATCGCGGAAGACGCGCGTGACCTGGAACGCGTGCTGGGCGCGCGCGACCGCGTGCGAGTCGGCGATTATCTCGATAACCTCCGAGAAATCGAGCGCCGCATTCAAAAGAACGAAGCTCGGGGAGCCGTCCCCGAAGCCGCTCTCGATCAGCCCCTGGGCGTTCCCGATTCGTTCGAGGAGCACGTCGGCCTGATGTTCGATTTGCTGGCGGCTGCCTACCAGGCCAACGTCACCCGCGTGTTTACGTTTATGGTCTCGCGCGAAATCAGCCAGCGCACCTACCCGCAGTTGGGGCTCACTGAGCAGCATCATTCCGTCTCGCACCACCAGAACAACCCCGACAAGATTGCCAAGGTGGTCAAGATCAATACCTATCACGTGCAACTGTTCGCTCGATTCCTGGAGAAACTGCGCGCGGCCGAGGACGGTCCCGGATCGCTGCTCGATCATTCGCTGCTCATCTATGGAGCGGGCATGGGAGATTCCAACGGCCACAACACCGACCCGCTTCCCGTGGCCTTGATCGGCGGCGGTTGGGAGGGACACCGTCATATAGAGCTGCCCAAGCGCACTCCGGTGGGCAATCTGTGGCGCACCGTGGCGGAGCGCTTCGACACCCCCGTGGATCATTTTGGCGACAGCACAGGCATCGTCGATGGAATCTTCTAGCGCGTTGGTGGGGCGGACGCCCTCGTCCGCGCGGGACGCCCCCGTCCCGCCACTAGGAACGGGAATGACCCTGCTCTATCTCCTCGTAGCGGCCATCGCCACCGCCGCCGCAAGTGACAGCACCCTGATCGACGCAATCAAGGCCGGCGATCGCGAAGCCGTACGCAAACTCGTGAAGCAGCCTGCGCTCGTGAATGCGCCGGAGGCCGATGGAACCACCGCGCTCGACTGGGCCGTGCGAGCCGGCGATCTGGAAACCGCGAAGCTGCTGCTCAACGCCGGAGCCAATCCAAACGCGGCCAACCGATACGGCGTCACAGCGCTGGCTCTCGCCGCGGAAAATAACAGCCTCGCCATGGTCGACGCCCTGCTGAACGCCGGAGCCGATCCCAAGGCCCCCATGCTTCTCATGACAGCGGCGCACGCTGGAAATCCCGAGGTGGTTAGCCGCTTGGCCGCCCGCGGAGCCGATGTGAACCAGACCGAACCGTCCCGAGGCGAGACCGCGCTCATGTGGGCCGCGTCGGAAAATCATCCCGAAGCCATCCAGGTGCTGATCGAGCATGGAGCCGATCTGAACGCCCGCTCCACCACGCTCGCGTTTCCCAAGGACCGCTTCGGCCTGGAGGGCGTCGTCACCGTTCTTCCGCGCGGCGGCTGGACCGCGCTGATGTACGCGGCCCGCCAAGGGTCGCTCGAAGCCGCGCGTGCGCTGGCCGCCGCGGGAGCCGACCTGAACCTCGCCGATCCCGACGGCGCTACCGCCATGGTGCTGGCCATCATCAACGGCCATTACGATACCGCGGCCATGCTGGCCGAGAAGGGCGCCGATCCCAATCTTGCCGATAGCACCGGCATGGCGGCGCTCTACGCGGCCTCCGACATGCGCACTCTGGGCGAGATCTACGGCCGTCCCCCGCGCCCATCCGCCAGTAAAGTGAGCGCCCTGGATCTGATTCAGATTCTGCTGCACCACGGCGCAGACCCCAACGCCGCGCTGAAGTCCCCGACGCTCTACCGCGCCCACACACCGGGCGAAGCCGCGCTCGGGGAAGGAACCACGCCCTTCCTGCGGGCGGCGAGGAATGGCGATGTCGCAACCATGCGCGTGCTGCTCCAGAACGGCGCAGACGCCGCGCGCAAGCAGAAGAACGGGACCACGGCGCTGATGCTGGCGTCCGGAGTGGGCCGCGGTCAAGGGGTTTTTGCGAAGGATTACGCCACCGAGTCTGAGCTTCTGGACGCAGTGCGCTTCCTTGTTGACCATGGCGCGGACGTGAACGCCGCCAACGACAGCGGCCAGACCGCGCTGCACATCGCGGCCCAAGCCTCCGACGGCATCGTCGATTTCCTGGCCGCGCACGGCGCCAACCTGGAGGCCAAGGACAAGCAGGGCCGCACCCCGCTCGACGTCGCTATGGGCAAGGGTGTGCGCGCGCGCATCGGAGGCGAATCGACCGTTCGCGAATCCACCGCGGCCATCCTCAGGCAATGGCAGGACCGCCGCGCGTCCAATTAAAAAAAGTGGGGCGGTCCCCCTGGACCGCAGCCGGCCCCCCGGCCGGCAATTCCGAACGTGAGCACTAAGGCGTAACCAAAATAGTCACCCGCCGGCGAGAAGCGTCCGCCACTCCATCGCCCGCCTCGGGTTCAGCCTTCCATTCCGGCGTCACGCCCGAAACGCCCAGCCCGCGCAGCAGCGTGGCGATATTTTGCGCGCGCTTTTCAGCGATGCCGGCTTGTTCGATGAGCCGCTCGCCGTTCGACAGCAGACTGGTAGCGCGGTACCCGGCGACTTTTACCTTCGCCGCGCCGATTCGTTTGGCGTAGGCCGCCACTTCGGTGACCATCACGTTGCCCGCGTAATCGAGATAGTCGTCATTGAAAGCGTAAAGAATCGTGAACTCACCGGCGCTCGAATTCCGCACGGATGGCGCGGGGTGCAGCGCCGCTGCAGGAGCATCCATTCCCGGCTCGGGCGGCAGCAGCGTGTTGCAAGTCAGGTTGACTTCCTTCAGTACGGAAATCGACACCGGTTGCAGTGGAATGCCGCCGCAAACCCGCGGACCTTCTGCGACGCGGCCCTCCACCAGCACCTCATGCTTTAGCTGCGGAGCGCGGAACTCACTCGCGCTGTCCTGCTGCATCCCCAGATAGTACAGTTCACCGTTATACTCGGCCAAGTAACAGGGAACGGTCTTGGTGTCGCGGACAATCGGGCAGGAGACGAAGCTTCTTTGCTGGCCGGCCGCGATGGCTGCCACTAAAAGCATCCCAAACGTCCACCGCGCAAAAACCGGGACAGTCAATATATTTCGCCCACCGGGAAGCCTCCGTCGAATCAGCGCGCCTCCGGGGCGAAATGTGGTGACTGTCCCAGGTTTTTCGCGGTGCCGACCCTTCTGACACGCGCCTGCCAAGGACCACCGCACTAAAGAGCCCCCAGGAAATTGATCAGGTCTTCCTTCTCCACGTCGCTGAGTTTCATATCGAAGCGGCGATCGTAGAAATCCACCACCTCGCGCAACGTTTTGGCCGATCCGTTCGCGAAGTAAGGGGCTCGCGCAGCCAGGCCGCGAAGCTGCTGCATGACAATCGCGCCCACATCCGCGCACCGGCCGGAAATCAGCGCGCGCCCCGGGTCCGTCGTATAAATCACGCGCCCCAGGTAAGGATGCGGATCGGCATCGCGAGCGCAGGTGATCTTGAAGACCGGCAGCTCGCTCGATTCCGCCCACGTCGGAGATTCGGTCCAGGTGGGGAAATTGGTCGTGCCCGCGTCCACCCATCCGGCCGAGAGATCCTGGCCGGTCATGGGAGCATTGTGGCAGGTGGCGCAGGTGCCCTTCAGCGGGTTGCCCGCTCCCAGGTTGTTGATGTGCGCCGCATCGCGCACCCAAAACTGGCGATACATAAAGATGTCCGCGCCTCGGGCCACGGATGCGCGGTAGTAATCGGTTCCCTTCCACGCATTGAAAAGTCCGAACACCGGCTCGGCCCTATCAGACACGCCGCCGGCCGGATGATCGCGCAACGCCGCCACTCCCAGCGCCCCCGGGTCCGCCCGCGGCCACCAGCGGACCGCCGAAGATATGAGCCGCCTGCGCAACATACACCTGCGATTCAAACTCAACGATCTTGTCGATCTTCTGCTGCGACGGCGCAGCCTTGGCCTGCTCGTGACCCAGAATGGCGCTCAGCGCCTGGGTCTTCAAGGACGCCTCCCGAGCGTCGGTCATCAGATTCATGCTCACCGGCTTGCCCGTCTCAGGATCGACGTCGGCCAGCATCCCGGTCTTGAGGACGATGGGCCGCCCGCCGGAAGTAACGTATTTCAGATTCGCCGCCGGGCGCGGGCGGCGGTACACGGAAATGGTCGGCTCGGCGCTCTTGAGACCGTATTCCCGGCTGGTGTTGCATGTCGTGGGGTCGCGCACCACTTCGATCGTGAATTCCACCGGTTTCGGCGAGCCGTCCGCGCGCTTCGGCGGCCAAGCCAGCGGAATTCGGAACAGGCCGCGCTTGAGCAGCAGCGAATGCGAGCTTTCCAGATTCTGCGGAAGCCCAGGACAGTTGGACCCGTCGAACGCCGCGAACACCGGGTCTTTGCCGTCGGTCGACCGCCAGCGATCGAGCAGCCCCGCTGTCGAAACGCTCATCCCGTAAGTCGGCTGATGACAATTCACGCAGGCCCGCCCGTTGGTTCCCAGCGCGGTAAAGAACGGATGGCCCTCCGTATTCACCGGTCCCGACGCGTTGAGAACTCCCAGCGTCCCGTCCACGCTGTCAAACGCATCGAACTCCGGCAGAATCGCACCGCTGCCGGGCTCAATCCAGGTGACCTTGAAGGAGTCTTGGTACTGCGCGCTCAGGCTGAGTGCGGTTCCCCCGAAGATAGTAAAAATAAGAAACAGTCTGCGCATAAAACTATACAGGGAGGTTATCCCTTCGTCGCTCGTTCTGTCAAACGGGCAAATGCCTGCCGCAGCCGTCCCATGCCTCATTATCCCCGATACTTCCGTCTGGGCGCAGATACTGATGGACGCGGACGATTTCGTCATTGTTGTGGTTGCGGTACGACACCATCTGGCTTGTGTCATGGCTAACGCACTGGAAATCCGCGAAAAGCTAGGGAACCTGCTTTCTCATCGGATGTCCCTTGACGACTTCGAGGAATGGTTTGCTCCTTACAGTTGGAACATCCACAAGAATGGCGACCCCGAATCCCAGAAGCTCGCCTATGCGATTGAACATCAGCTCTCACAGTTCGATGAGGATTGTGACGATCTTCGAACTGAACTGGCTCGCATCCACAGTTCTGGAGCGAGGTTGAAATTAAACCCAGTGGTGAGCGTGGACGCTCCTGGTCCACGAGGGCTGACCGAGTAGCCATACAAGAACTTCTGCTCGGGAGATCTCACGCCAAAGACGGTCTAGCTGGTTTGGTAGTTAATTATTGCCCGCTATTTCTTCACGAATTTCTGCACCGCTCGATTCACCGAATCCGCGACGTAAATATCGCCCTTGGGGCTCACCGCAATAAAGTGGGCTTCGCCGAATTCGCCCACTCCGTTTCCGGGTTTTCCCACGGCGGCCAGAACCTTCCCATCCAGATCCAGCTTTAGAATCTGGCCCGCAAAACCGTTGACCATGTAAATATATTTGCTGCCGATATCCAGCGCGCACGGCAACCCGGCGTATTTAATTTCGCGGATATATTTTCCATCCTGATCGAAGATCTGAATTCTCTGGTTCTCGCGGTCCGTCACCCACAGCAGGCCCTTGGCGTCGATGGCGATCCCGTGCGCAACGTCAAACTTGCCGGGCTCGGTTCCCTTCCCTCCCCAGGTCTTAATGAAATTCCCGTTCTTGTCGAACTTCAGAACCCGCGGATCGCCTCTCCCAGGTCCGGGCGAATGCCCCTGCGTGATGAAGATGTCTCCGTTGGCGCCAATGGCGATGTCGTTCGGCTCGTTGAACAGGCGCGTCCCCGCCGCTTCGTTCCACTCGCCCGCTTTGCCCTTGGTGCCCAGCGTGAGCAGAACCTCACCCTTCGGACTCAGTTTCATCACCGTATGCGCGCCCACGTCGGTGGTCCACAAGTTGCCGTCTTTATCGATGCGCAGGCCGTGGCTGCGCGTGAACAGGCCTTCGCCGAAGGCTCGAATAAATTTTCCGTTCTCGTCGAACTCAGTGATCGCCTCTGCTCCCCGGCTCAAAACGAAAAGATGCCCTTTGGAATCGAACGCCACGCTGGAGGATGCTCCCGTGACAATCCCTTCGGGAACCGGCAGAGGATTGGCGACCGCCACATAATCCAAAACCGGCGCCTCCTGCGGAATCAGCAAGGCTGGATTCGTGGGCCTCTGGGAGAACGCGCACCCGCATGCCCACAACGCGGTGAACAGAATCGCTGTTTTTCTCATTTAAAGAACCCCCGCCTTGCGCATCACACCTTCGCTCTTAGTACGAATCTGGGTAGCTACTTCATAAGGGTCGCCCCGCTGCAACTCCGGCAGGAACAGCTCAACCGAAAGCGCTCCGTCGTAGCCCTTCTCCGCCAATTTCCGCAAAATCCGTTCCAGCGGAGCGATGCCATCGCCGGGAATCAGCCGCGTGGTTTGCCCGAATAACTCGCGCGGAATATCCGGCGTGTCCTGAAAATGCACGTGCGCCAGTTCGCCCGGCTTCAGCAGGTCGAGATCCTCGAATTTGCTCAGCCCCGACCAAAAGTGATAACAATCCAGCATCGGATGCACGTTGGGATGCGCGGCTTCGCGAATCAGCTTCAGCGAAGTGGTCAGCGTGGAGATCAGCGTCGAGCTGCGCGCGAATTCAATCATCGCGGTCAGGTTATACTGCTTGGCCACATCCCCGGCCTGACGAATGCAATCCGGCGCGCCCTTGTAATCTTCCTCGGTAACTTTCCTGTTGGTAGTGCTGGGACAGTAGATCCTGGGGCTGCCCAGCGAGGCGAATTGTTCGCAGCGTTTCTTCCAGGTTTCCAGTTGCGCGGCGAACCCCGGATTCTGGTTCCAAAAATCCTGGAGGACGGAGGCGCAGGAGACCAACGTCAACCCCAGGTCGGTGATCACCCTCTTCGCGGCCGCAATGTCATTGGTCTTCAGGAAGTCGTCCAAGCCGCGGTCGGTGATCTCGACATATTTGATCCCGGCCTTGGCCCAGCCTTCCAGCGCCTTCTGGTAGCCCGCCCCTTGGGAGGTGGTCAAGTGAATGCTCAAACCCATTTTGCCTGGAGCTGCGCTCAACGCCGGAACAAGCCCGGCCAACGGCGCAGCCAGGGGCGCAAGAAGTGCGGTTCGTCGAGAAAGCATGAGCTTTACTATATCGCCATTCGTCCCCGGCTTCCAGCCTACTTGAGCCCTGCCTACTTTAACGAAGCCCATTCCTCGATCTTGACGCGAGCCACCAGAGTCGCCCCGCCCTTGCCATCCGGTCCATACACCAGTGCCTCGCCGTCGGCGACATTGGTCAATTGCGGAAACGCCGCTCGTATATTGGGGAAATGGGTCACCAGGATCGTATTGGTTCCGGCCTTGAATTTCGTGACCGCGTTGCGCAGCCAGACGGCTTGCGCTTCCGTCCCGCCCTGCATGTTTTGGCCGTTCTCACCCAGCTCGGCAACCGGCTGCGCCTTGCCCAACTGTGCGTACTTGACGGTTTCAAGAGCCCGATACGTGGGGCTCGTAAACACTTCCCCGACAGGAATCTTCAAGTCGCGCAGAGCCTTGCCCATGGCCGTCGCCGTGGTCCGCCCCTCCTCGTCCAACTGCCGTTCCGGCTTGACATTGTCCGGATTCGCGGCTTTCTTGTCGGGCACTTCGCGAGGGGAACTGGTATGCCGCATCACGATAACGTAGCCGCCCTTCTGCAAGGCTTTCACCAGTCCGTCGCCCTGCAAAGTCTGCGCGTGCGCAGCGCCCGCAAGAAGCATCACCGCCGCTAGAATCTTCATGGGACCTCCTTCCAATACTCGCTCCATTGTATTACCACTGGAGCGGCGGTAACTCAATATTTCACGATAACTCACTTGACCCACATGGGCTGGTAAAATGCGATGATGGGTGTTCCTCTCCGTCAGCAGCTTCGATCCGTTGCTCCGTACCTGAAGGACGTGTTTATGCGATCCAGGGCTGCGCTTGGCGGCGGCGCAACCCTCATGGTTGCGTTGGCGATTTACCAGACCACCGCGCCACACCCCCTCTCACCTAACGCGTGCGTGATTGTGATCCTCGCCACGATTATATTCACGCAGTTATGGCACGGCTTGACCCAGTTTAGGGAAACGCACCCGCCTTTTCGACTCAGCTATCCGAAGCAGCAATTCTGGAACGAATCTGAGCAGAGGGGCTCTACCGGAACGGGGTACTACGTTGAGGTTATAAATTCCAGCAAGACGGAACCGTTGGAATCCGTGAAGGCACAATTGGTGCAGATAGACCCTCCCAGTATTGGTAACCTTCCGATTCCGCTGCACATCAGACACAAGCCATACTCGCCGAATGACACGCAGATCTTGATCGGACCGGACAGCAAGGAAGGTTTCGATGTAGCGACTGGACCGGATCATAACGAACACTCTCAGAAGCGCGTCCTAATTCCGTGCGTCGTAGCTGGCGATCGTGGTGTGACTAAGGCCTTTCCGATATCCGAGGCAAGGCATCGTTTGACTATAAGGGTATTGTCAAAAAACTATTCGAGAGATCTGATACTTGAAGTCTGGGCCGAGGATAATTTCCTCAGGTGTGAGCCCCGCCAGACTTACGTAATGGGGGAGCTTTAATGACCTGCTTGAGCACTTTTTGGAAGTTTTTCCGTCCCGGTGGTTTCTTCGATTTTGTGGGCTTTGTGTTTTCCTCGGCCTTGTCGTGGTTCTCTGACATCCGACCCACCCCCTCACCCGCGCGTAGGTCAAGCGCATGATACATCTGATGTGTGTGAGTCAAGTGATTTGCCGCCCAATATTTCGCGATCTCTTTTGGCGATAACCACACTCCGGCAAATTTCCTTGCGGCCCAAATCGCACCATGCTATACTGGGTCCGCCTTTCCTCGTTATAGTCGATCTTCCAAGCAATCGAAGATCAGCTTCCCTCCGTTAGGTTCAAGCGGCCCTGCCTGTCGCGCCTTTGCTCCAAGTGCGTAAGTAAGAGATGCGTAAGTTTAGCCCCAGCGCTATTTGACTTGCGAATGCTACCTGTGGCACGAAATTAGGCCGAAAAGGAGAACATTGGATGAAAAGCCGACTACTGCTCGTGGCTCTTGTGATGGTTGGGCGGGCGCTCGCGGTCGATCACAACAGAGCGGATCTGAAGCCCGGTTCTCTTGCCGAACCGTGGCTGACCGGCGGCCCCAACTGCCTCGCCGTCCCGAACTGGCAGGTGCACGAGTACAACGAGGATTTTTATATTCTGCGTGAGTCAGGCTGCATCAATGCCGAGAAGCCCTTCTTGTACCTGATCTTCGGCGAAAACAAAGCACTGCTCGAGGACACGGGAGTCGCGCACTCGGCCCCCGATAAGACGGTCATTCCCACGGCGCCAGTCATTCTAGACCTCATGGCGCGCTGGGCCAAGCGGAAACATCATGCCCCGGTGTCGCTGATTGTGATCCATTCTCATTCGCACTCCGATCACACCGCGGCCGATGGCCAGTTCAAGCAAATGCCGGACGTGCAGTTTATTGCAGCCGCGCCGGCCGACATTCAAAAGGCGGCGGGCATCGCCAACTGGCCAACCGACCTGGGAAAAATCGACCTCGGCAATCGCATCGTCGATATCATCCCGATTCCCGGTCACGACGTTGCAAGCATCGCGCTCTACGACCGTGTCACCGGCAACCTCATGACTGGCGACAGTCTCTATCCCGGCCGTCTCTATGTTCAAGAGGCGCAAATTCCAACCTATGCGGCTAGCGCCCAGCGCCTGGTGGATTTTGTGGAGCTTCATCCTATCGCCCACGTGCTGGGGACGCATATCGAACAGGGCAGCCAAGCCTATTTCGATTACCCTCGCGGCACCACCTATCAACCGCAGGAGCATGTCTTGGAGTTGAGCCGTGCTCATGTGATCGAACTTGCGGAAGCATTCCGGAAAATGAACGGGAAGCCCGTCAAGCAGGTCTATCCCGATTTCTCAGTGGTCCCGCGCGCGGCCAATACGCCGGCGTCGGCCACGATGTCAGTCCGGCGATGGGTTGGGTCTCCAGGCCGGAGTTGTGCCGGAAGGCTGGAGAACCGGCGGTCCAAATTGCGTGACAGTGCCGGATTGGCAGATCAAAGAATACAACGAAGATTTCTATATTCTGCGCGAATCCGGCTGCGTGGATCCTGAGAAGCCGTTCTTGTACCTCATTTTCGGCGATCGGAAAGCTCTGCTGGAGGACACCGGCGTGGCAATGCGCCTCCCCGATAATACTCGCGGCGCCGCGATTCCGACTGCTCCGGTGATTATGGACCTGATGGCGAAGTGGGCCGAGCGGAAGAAGCACGCTCCGGTTTCCTTGGTGGTGATTCATTCTCACTCGCATGTCGACCATATTGCGGCGGACGCGCAGTTCCAGGCGTTGCCGAACGTGCAATATATCGCTCCTACGCCGCAGGAGATTTCGAAGGCGAGTGGAATGACGAAATGGCCTGATGACGTCGGTCACATCGATTTGGGTGGCCGCATCGTCGATGTCATTCCCTTCCCTGGCCACGACGTTGCAAGCATCGCGCTCTACGACCGCTTGACCGGCAATCTCCTGACCGGCGATAGTTTGTACCCCGGACTGCTCACCACCGGAGACATTCCGGCATTCACTCTAAGCGCGCAGCGTTTGGCGGATTTTGCTTCGGATCGCCTCATCGCCCACGTGCTGGGAACGCACATTGAACAAAAGGACCAACCTTATCAGGACTTCGGCCGCGGAACGATCTATCAGGTTGGAGAGGCCCCGCTGGAGCTGAAACGCGCGCATGTCTTCGAACTGAATGACGCATTCGTCCGTCTGCACGGAGAAAGCAAGATCGTGGCAATGCCCGATTTCACGCTGGTGCCTCGTGGAACCAACGAAACCCAGTATCCGCCCGAGCTGCGGCCGAAGCCGAGCCCGGCGAAGTGAGATCCGGCTGCCAAACGGACCGAGTCGACGGCGTCCGGCTCAAACTTCAAAGAGCCCGTCGGCAACTCGACGCTCTCAAACGTGTATGAACCGGTGGTCAATTTCCGCCGAATAGACGGGATGCACGTTCATCGGGGAAATTCTCCATGACGTTCGTTCTGCATTGGATCACTTTATTTACCAAACCGTGGTCCATGCAACCGACAGGCCCTGGCATTGTGCCCGGCAAGGACGGTTTTCTACAGCTCCCGCCCCAGGGCGTCCCCATGATGTTGGGCCGGATGACGGACGGGATCATGCGCTGTACCGCCAGGGTGCAGTCTCTTTCAGATTTGGTTTCACTCCTGGGGGACGAGCTGGAGCGCCCTGTTTTCGATAAGACTGGATTGACCGGAAAGTACGATTTCACTTTGGCCTACTCGCGGGACGGACTTCAGACCGAGGGGACCGGCAACGGCACCCGACGCAAGCCCCCCCGATCCCAGCGGCGGTCCGAGCCTGCTCAAGGCCGTGGAGGAGCAGCGTGGGTTGAAACTCGAATCGGCGAAGGATCACATCGACAAAGTGCCAACTGACAACTAACCGGCTGCGGAAAAGTCAAAGACAGGGTTGGTCTTTGAATCCGCGTTCATCTGGGTTCATCGGCGGCCAATAATGCTTTTCTGGGATCCTGCTAGCCCTTTGCGCGTTCACTCAATATTTCGCGATCTCTTTTTCCCCTCCCTTCAAACACTTCCCGCTTTCGCTCGCCCTCGCGCGAACGCTCTTGCCGCATCATGGAGCCAGAAGGACGTTAACGGCCTGGCCAGGCAACGTCGTCTGTGATGAATCCGGTGAGCGATAACAAGCAAGCCGGAGGGAGAATCGATTCTCTTGACGAAGGAAATCTTGACGGTTTCGGCTGCATCGGTCTAACCAACCGGTGTTGGCCGGGTCGTTTTTGAGGAACCTTTCCATCCGCGGTGGGTCTCGTTCGCGAATGAGGCCCATCGCGTAGACGGCGTACAGCCGAAGTGTTTTTTCTCGGACGCGCCCCAGCCCCGCCAGAGTTAGAATCGAATCATGGAAGCAATCAAGCCGATCTCGACCCTCTTGTTAATCGCGACTGCGGTCCTTCTGGTACCCGGCCGCGCCGCCCAACCCGATCCCAAGGCCGTCTCCGTTACTCTGCCCGACAAAATCGAATGGCGCAAGGGCGAGGCCTCCGACATCGCCACGGTTCAAGGCGACCCTTCGAAACCCGGCATCTACATCCAGCTCCTCAAGTGGCATCCCAATCACATGAGCCGTCCCCATTTCCACTCGACGGAGCGATACATTACGGTGCTTTCGGGCACCTGGTGGATCGGCACGGGAACCAAGTACGACCCGGCCAGCACCTACCCGGTCACCGCCGGAACCTACGTGGTGGACCGCGCCAACGGCATTCACTACGACGGCGCTAAGGAAACCGAATGTGTTCTGGAGATCGTCGGCACGGGTCCGATGACGACCACCCAAGCCGAGGCCAAATAATCGGAGCCGTCTTTATTCCGATACGCACCGGAAGCCGATATTGTAGTCCTCATCGGTTGGTTCGAACCTCCGCCGGTACGACGCGCGAACCAGATCCGGATCGTCCCACCACCCGCCGCCGCGCAGCTCCTTGTACTCCGCGGTGGAAGGGCCGGTGGGGTTGATGTTTTCCTGGTTGAGCTGAACCGAGTAGAACGTGTGGGTCCACTCCACCACATTCCCCAGCATGTCGTATAGCCCGAACGCGTTGGGTTTCTTTTGGGCCACCGGGTGCGTGGACCACTTGCTATTGCCCCAGTACCACGCGATGTCGTCGAGATTCCCATACCGGCTCCCGGTTGTGCCGGCCCTGGCAGCGTACTCCCATTCCCATTCGGTCGGCAGTCTTCCTCCGATCGCCGTGCAATAAGCGTCCGCCTCGTCCCAGCTCACCGACTCGACGGGTAATTGTCGCCATCAAAAACGCTGGGATTGTACCCCATGACTCGCCGGAACGCGGCTTGCGTGACTTCGGTTTGGCTCAACCAGAAACCCCTGGTGAGCGTCACCTTGCGGCTCGGGGATTCGTCCCCGTAACACTCCTTGTCTCCCGGCGAGCAGCCCGTGGTCACGCTTCCGGGAGGGATCCAGAGATAGCGCAACCCGTCATTGGGATTCACCTTCGCGTCTCCCAGCTTCGGTTTCGGCGCAGTTTTGCCGGTCTGCTGAAAAGCGACCACCCCGGACGGCAACGCAGCCGCCGCCGCGAGGCAGGCGAACAACAAGGACCGCCCTTTTGCCCCGCGCCGGTTCATCGCACCGAGAATCGACACATCGCCCTCCTTAACATACGTTGTCAATTTACCACGGGAGCCCGCCTCCGTTCGATCCCGTCCTGGCCTTAGCCTTATTGTTGCGCCGCATCCGTCACTTGCATCCCCGGCCGGGCGTTACTATACTGGTTTGCACAACCCGGAGTACCAATCTCAGTATACGTCTTAGACAGCAACAACAACTACCGCTCAATTGGACAGACAACATCTAACGCACTAGGCGACTGGGGATTAACATGGACGCAACACATCACGGGCAACTATACAGTCTACGAAATTTTCGCAGGATCACACGGATACTACCCATCATCAGCCTCAACATTCCTCTACGCAGGAGCACCACCAGCATCAACAGCTCCAACTACAACTCCAGCCACTAACCCCGCATTTAACTCCACTGTTGAATATGGAATGGTTGCTATTGCTATTATCATAATCGTTATCGGCGTAGTTCTCGCATTGCTCGTCACAAGAAAGCATCCGAAGTTGAAAAAACCTAAACAAAAAAATCATTTCCTTTTTTTATTTTTTTTAATTTTT
>CAVXWB010000026.1:0-17034 GCA_963765185.1 Bryobacterales bacterium | reverse complement strand
TCCGGGATCGTAAAACACCGTCTCATGATCCAGTCCCGTAAACTTGCCGCTCGCATCCATGACCGGCTTGAACGTCTCCACCGTCTCCATTTTGCCGCTGTATTCGAACATCGAATGCGACAGCGTCCAGGCCTGCACATTCGCGGTCCAGGTTACCAGCGTGGTTCCATCCCAGAATCCAACTGTCTCCCCGTACCACTGCGGAACCTTTTGCACGTGTTCCTTGCCGATCAAAACCTGGCGCAGGAAATTCGCGGCGATGCCGGAGAGAAACTGAACGTTCCACGGCGTCATGGTGAGCTGGAAATTCCCGCCTTGCGAGGCCTGCGCCCACCACCGCATGAATCCCTCCGGATAACAGAAGGAGGCTTCCCATTGCGGCGCATTGTCCACCGCCTCGTGATAATTCATCTGCACCATGCGCTTTTGGTATTCGGGAGTGAGCAAAGAAAGAATCGTGGGAACCTGATTGACCGTGCCCCAAATCCATTCCGCGCCATGATCGGCGCGCTGGTCCCGCGCATAGTATCCATCCCAGTCCGGAATCGTGGCCTTGGTATAAACGGTGGGCCCGCCCTTGGCCTTCGCCGCGGCCAGCAACGCCTCGTAATGCTCCTTGGCGGTCTTATACGGATAAGGGCTCACGATCTTGTCGCGAGGATAATCCGCGCTGCAATCGCCCCACGCGGCCGATAGCGGCGGCTTGTCGCCAATGCGGCGGGAAGTCCAGATGTCCGTTAATTGGCGAGGCGTATTGCACCGGAAATAGCGCTGATCCGACCACAGCTTCTGATCTTTATAGAAGTTTTTCGACGAAAATAAATCCAGCGGTAACGCCTGCATTCCCGCCGGCGGCCCGGCGAACGTCGGCGTGCCGCCTCGTCCGAAGCCGCGTCCCGCCTGCTTGGTTTGCCCTGCGTCGCGGGCGGCGCCGCGGGCTGCTGCGCGAAAGCCGCTGTCGAGATTGACCCCGACGGCGACATCCAGATCAGCGCGATCGGGACCACGAAGGCGAACGTAACGAATAGCCGTGCTCTCATTTGGCCTCACTCCCCGTTTGCGCCGAGTCGTCGCGCCGAGTCGTCGCGCGGAATCGTTGCGCGGAGTCCCAGAAATGATACAACGGCTGACCGATGCGGGCAAGGGTCACCGCCAACAGTAGGAGGACTCCTCGGCCAAACACTAAACTGGTTATTTGAGCAACGCGGCAGGGGAATCCGGGGTAGTGGCCGTTCTGGCCGAGAAGCCTTCGGTCGCGCGTGATATCGCGAAGGTACTGGGCGCGACCACAAGGGGCGAAGGCTACTTGCATGGCAATGGCTACGTAGTGACGTGGGCCATTGGGCATCTTGCGTCGCTCGCACAGCCGCATGAGATTCGATCCGCAGTGGAAGTCCTGGCGGCGCGAGACGCTGCCGATGCTGCCGGACATCATGGCCTCTGGTGGTGTACGAAAAAACCAAAGATCAGTTTGAGGTGGTGCGGAAGATTCTGTCTTCGCCCCGCGTGGGGCGCGTGATCTGCGCGACGGACGCCGGGCGCGAAGGCGAGCTGATTTTCCGCTACATCTACGAGGCGGCGGGATGTTCGAAGCCCATCAGCCGGCTGTGGATCTCCTCGCTCACGCCGGAGGCCATCCGCAAAGGCTTCGACGCCATCAAGCCGGGCGAGGATTACGAGCCGCTGGCCGATGCGGCACGCGGGCGCAGCCGGGCCGACTGGCTGGTGGGCATGAATCTTTCGCGCGCCTACACGCTGACTTATGGCGATGAACTGAGCGTGGGGCGCGTGCAGACGCCGACGCTCGCGATGGTGGTGGAGCGTGAACTGGCGGTGCGGCGCTTCGTGCCGGAAGATTATCTGGAAGTGGTCGCGACGTTTCGACCCGCGGCGCGGCCAGACGGCCGAGGCTTATAAGGGCACCTGGGTCCGCGATGTCGAGGAGATCCAGAAATCCGTCGCCGGCTTCCGCCGGATGGTGTGGAAGCCGGTCAGATTGCGGCGCGCGCAAAAACCGGGACCGCTGCCATTGAATCGGTGAAGGCCGAGACGCAGCGCATGGGGCCGCCGCTTCTGTATGATCTGACCGAGCTGCAGCGGCATGCGAACCGGCTTTTCGGGTTCAGCGCGCAGCATACGCTGGACACGGCGCAGGCTCTCTATGAGCGGCACAAGCTGATCAGTTATCCGCGTACGGACAGCCGGCATCTTTCGCAGGATGTGGCGGAGACGTTGCCGCGGATCGTGCAGACGGTGGCGGGCCCCT
Organism: Bryobacterales bacterium; assembly: GCA_963765185.1. GTDB lineage: Bacteria > Acidobacteriota > Terriglobia > Bryobacterales > Bryobacteraceae > Palsa-187. The sequence goes on along the minus strand of CAVXWB010000026.1, from coordinate 14,768 downwards.
ATCGGGAACATCTGGCTCCGGGCACTGGCGAGAAGCCGCTGGGGCGCAGGTATGTGGATGATGCGAAGGTCAGCGATCACCACGCGATCATTCCCACCGTGACTTCGCCGGACGGCGCGGATCTGTCTCCGGATGAGCGCAAGATTTACGATCTGGTCTGCCGCCGATTGCTGACGCTGCTGGCATGAGGATCATGTGTGGTCGGTGACCACGGTAATTACAGCGATCGCGAACGCGCGCGGTGATGGATCGCTACCACTCTTCGGGGAAGGCGATTCAGCAGGTTGGTTGGAAGGTGCTGGACTTCCAGACCGAGAAGAAGAAAGCCAGTAACCGGAGGGCGAAAGCTGGCGAGGAACGTCGGAAGAGGAGCAAGCAGGCTTTGCCTGCCGGACTCGCGCGCGGGCAGGCCCAGGATGTGCTGGATGCCGAGGCGATCGGCAAGAAGACGCGGGCGCCGAAGCGATTCACTGAGGCCACGCTGCTGACTGCGATGGAGACGGCGGGGAAGACGCTCGATGAAAAAGAGCTTTCTGACGCCATGAAGGAATCCGGGTTGGGCACGCCGGCCACGCGCGCTTCCATCATCGAAGTGCTGCTGAAGCGGGAATATATTGTGCGCAACGGGAAGAATCTGGAAGCCACGGACAAGGGCATCCAACTGATTGAGGTGGTGCATCCGGAAGTGAAGAGCCCCGCGATGACGGGGCAGTGGGAAGCCTATCTGAAGCGCATCCAGCGTGGCGAGGCGAAACTGGAGCCATTTCTGCACGGAATTGAAGATTATGTGCGGGACGTGATTGGCAAGGTGGGACAGATTCCGGCCGCCGCGCACCCGATAATGGAAGCGCAAAATGCGGCAAGCCGTCGCGGCCAAACCGCAAGCCGATCAACCCGCCATCACCGCCCAGCCGAATGAGTCATTGGATGCGCTGCTGCACAGGGCCTTCGGCTTCGCGGCTTTTCGTGCGAATCAGGAACTAGTCTGCCGGACGGTGATGGAAGGGCGCGACGCTCTGTTGGTGATGCCCACGGGAGCGGGCAAATCGCTATGCTACCAACTGCCGGGGCTTGCGCGGGGCGGGACGACGCTGGTGATCAGTCCTCTGATCGCGCTGATGGAAGATCAGTATCGACAGCTGCGGGACCGTGGCTTCGCCGTGGAATGCATTCATTCCGGACGCGACCGCGCGGCCTCCCGCCAGGTTTGCATCGATTATCTGAATGGGAAGCTGCAGTTCCTTTTTATCGCGCCGGAACGCCTGCGCGTGCGTGGTTTCCCGGAGATGCTGGCGAAACGGAAACCGCACGCTGATTGCGATCGATGAAGCGCATTGTATTTCGCAATGGGGGCACGATTTCCGGCCCGATTACCGGCTATTGGGCGGCTATCTGCCAACGCTACGCCCGGCGCCGGTGATTGCCCTGACAGCCACGGCCACCGCGGTCGTGCAGCGCGACATCTGCGATCAGCTGGGTCTCGATCGCCAGGCCAGCTTCATTCATGGCTTTCGCCGGTCGAACATTGCCATTGAAGTGGTGGAAACCAGCCCGTCTCAGCGTCCCGACTTGGCGCGCGAATTGTTATCCGACCCCGATCGCCGTTCGGCGATTGTCTATACGCCCAGCCGCAAGCAGGCCGAGAGCGTAGCCGCGTTGCTTGCGCGCGATTTTGCAACCGCGGCGTATCATGCGGGTCTCGACTCTGACCGCCGGCGCCGCGTGCAGGATGGATTCCTCAACGGCAAGTTGGAAGTGATCGTCGCCACGATTGCGTTCGGCATGGGGATCGATAAGGCCAATATCCGCTCTGTGATTCATACCGCGTTGCCGGGAAGTATCGAAGCGTACTATCAGGAAATCGGGCGCGCGGGGCGCGATGGCGAGCCGAGCCGCGCCATCCTGATGCACTCCTACGCGGACCGCTATACCCACGATTTCTTTTTTGAGCGCGATTATCCGGACGCAAAGTTCCTGGACCAGATTTATGAGCGGCTTCACGCGGAGCCGCAGCCGCGGGAATTGCTTGAGAAACGAAGCAAGGTCCCATCCGATGTCTTCGAAAGGGCGCTGGAGAAGCTTTGGACGCACGGCGGCGTGATCATCGATGCGGAGGACAACCTGACCCGCGGAACGGATGACTGGCGCGATTCCTACATCGCGCAGGGCGATCAGAAGCGGGCGCAGATTGAAGCCATGATCCGCTATGCGCAGGGCAGCCAGTGCCGCATGTCGAGCCTGGTGCGCCACTTCGGCGACACCGCGGACAGCCGCAGGCCCTGCGGCATCTGCGATTTCTGCGCGCCGGAAAGCTGCGTGGCCCAGCGGTTCCGCGCACCCACCCCGCAGGAGCAGACGCTGGCGCGCGATGTCATGAACGCGCTGCGCATGAATCGCAAGGTCGGTCGGAAAGCTGCACGCGGAGTTGTGTGGAAGAAACGGTATGGACCGCGACGGTTTCGAGGAGCTGATGGGGGCGATGGCGCGCTCAGGCGTGGTCTCTCTGGTGGATTCGGTCTTCGAGAAGGAAGGAAAGCAGATTCCCTATCGCCAGGTGAGCTTGGCCGGCGACGCCGGCCATCTCGACGTAGACGCGCCCCTCGAACTGAGGATTCGGGAGACGGCTTTCTCGGCAACCCCCACAGGAAGAAAGAGCCTCAAGAAGAAGCCCGCGGCCGTGGCCCGCAGGATCGGACAGCGCGGCAGGGCTCTGCCGCCGCGGCGAAGCTGAAAGCCTGGCGCCGCGCTTTGGCAACGAAACAGGGCGTTCCGGCGTTCCGCATCATGTCGGACCGGGTGCTGCTCGCGATTGCGGAGGATCAGCCGCAAGACAGCGGCGGAGCTGCTGGCCATCTCGGGCGTCGGAATCAAGCTGGTGGAGAAGTACGCAGCCCAGATTTACAGGATACTGGACGAATCGCGCCCATAATAAAGGTGGAGGCGAAATGCTGACCAAAGGTCCAGCCAAGAAAGTTACGATCTTCGTCAACGAAGACACGCAGCACCACATGACGGCGCTGCACGATTCCATCATGACCTTTCTCATGCACAAAGGAGTCGCCGGAGCCACCGCGACCCGGGCCTACACAGGCTTCGGCTCGCACCAGTTGCTGCACACTCCCGAAGTCGAGGTGCTGGCCCAGCACCTGCCGATCCGGATCGAGTTCATCGACACCAAGGAGAAAGTGGATGAGGTCCTGCCCACTCTCTACGAAATGGTCACCGATGGGTTGATCGAGGTGCAGGACACCACCGTCGTGAAGCTGGTGCACAAGGGAGCGAAGCCTGAGGCCAAGACTCCGCATGAGCGAAGACAAGGACCGGCGAAGCTCCTGCGCGTGTATATGGGTGAGGCCGACAAGTGGCCTGCGGGGTCGGATCACGACGAGCCGCTTTATGATGCCATCGTGAAGCGGCTGCTGATGATGGATATCGCTGGAGCCACGGTGTACCGCGGCATTCTCGGCTACGGCGCCAAGGGACATGAACACAAGGCGACGTTCTTTCACCCGGTTCGCGATCTGCCCATCATGATCTCGGTGATCGACACGGCCGAGAAGATTTCCGCCGCGGCCGATGTGATCGAAGGCATGCTTGAAGACGGCCTGATCGTGATCTCCGACGCGGAGATGGTTCGTTTGATACGGAGCTCCGATGTCCGCAGCTAAGCTCCTGCGCATTCACATCTCGGAAAGCGACCGGTTTGAGGGGCATCCGCTTTACGAAGCTATCGTCGCGAAATGCCGCGAATTGAAAATCGCCGGAGCGACGGTTTTCCGCGGCCTCGAAGGCTATGGCGAGAGCGCGGAGATGCACAAATCGCACCTGATAGTCCATGACCAGCCGATTCTGATCTCGATCGTCGATACCGCCGACAAATTGAGCGCGCTGATTCCGGTGGTCGAAGGAATGATGGCTACCGGCGTTATTGCGGTTTCGGAGGTGCAGGCTGTGCGGGTGCAGAAGGCTTCGTGAGCAGCTCGAGGAGCGAGCGCTTTTCCTGAGTGTCCTTGGCGTGATCGAGAATCGACTGCAGCCATTGCCTGGCCTCCGGATCGGAGCCGGAAGCGATCTTCTCAAGTCCGGGGAGCGCATAAGCCAGTAGCTTCTCGTTTGAAAGAGCGTCCAGCTCTGCCAGCTCTTCGAAGTCCTTAGTGGAGATCGTCTCGCGGCGATCCAGGCCCACGTACGCACTTCGAAGCGTGAACTTCTTTGCGGCCGCGGGCCGCTCGTAGACGCCGAGATACATCTTTTCAAGATCGAGGCCCGGCCCCTCGAAGTGGACGCTGAGCATCAAATCGATCCTTTCAAGCCCGGACGCTTGGCTAAGACTGCATTGCGCGGTTATGCTGCGGCCGACGCCCATACTCCAGCGAGTCTCGCCGCCTTCTGAGACGAAAGAAAAGACCGGCTCAAAGTCCTGCTGCGTCAGGTCAAACCAATCCTCGTCCTCCTGCGTGATGCCCTCTCCGATCTGGGAATGATTGCTGGAGATCTTGAGAAACGGCTTGCCCCCAACCCGTATGACTTCATGGTTGCTGGGACCATCCTTTGCGAAGGCGTTATTTTCGCCGGCAACTGCCAACCGCCCTTCGCGTCTTGGAGGAAGCGGAGGTACTCAACGGTGTATGAGAGGTCGCCGCCTCGAATAATCACGATTGCCTGGTTCGGATTCATCACGGTCGTAGTCTCAACCGAACAAGGCGATGCCCCCGCTAGGACATTGCTTCCGCAAGGAGCCAGCCAGTACTGCGATTCTTTAAGGCCGAGCGCACTCCTCAGGGCTTTCCAATCGACGGTACTGTGCGACTCCACGTAACGCGCCAGCGTCATCGGCGACTTCGCGGCAGCGGCGATCTCAGCATCTTGTGCGGATTGCGCAAGCGAAACCGTCGAAAGAATCATCGCAGCGGCTAGGCGGAACATCGCTGCCATTATCCCCAATCGCCCGCAACTTTTCGGCCCCGAATGTTTTTCTTGTAGTAGGAAACGGAGGAATCAATCATGAAACTCGACAGACTCGTTTTAGCAGCAGGCCTTCTCGGCTGCGCCGTAGCATTCGCGAAGGACCCGGCGACGGTAAATCAACGCCGCGACGATCAACAGGATCGCATCGCCAACGGCATTCAATCCGGCCAATTGACCGCCGGTGAAACCAAGAATCTGGAGAGCCAGGAGGCTAACGTCAACCGCGAGATCCATGACGACCGGCAGGCCGACGGCGGCAAATTAACGCAAACGGAAAAGCAGCAGGTCAATCAGCAGCAGAATAACCTGAGCAACAAGATCTATCAGGACAAGCACAACGCCAACACGGCGCATTACGGCAACAATGAGATCGGACAGCGCCGCCAGGAACAGCAGGATCGCATCGCGCAAGGCGTTCGCAGCGGATCTCTGAAGGCGGGGCAGACCGCAACCGCTTGAAAATCATGAGCAGGGCATCAATCAGAAGGTCGCCGCGGACCGGCAGGCCGACGGCGGCAAGCTAACGGGGCAGCAGAAACAGCAGATCAACAAGGCGCAGAACAAGGCCAGCCGTCAGATCTACAAAGCCAAGCACTGAGCGCCGTGCCTTCGTAGAATCGAGTGAATGTGTAAAATCGAGTGCATGAGAATTCCGGTGTTGCTGGCCGCCTGCGCCCTGTCCGTGCAGGCGGCTTCCGTGTGCGACGTCACCGCCTACGGCGCAAAGAACGACGCCAGCGCCCGCGCGACCAAAGCCATCCACGACGCCATTCAGGCCTGCGCCAAGGCCGGCGGGGGCACCGTCTATTTCCCCGCGGGCACGTATGAAACCGGCGCCATCGAGCTCGCCAGCAACATCGTCCTGAACATCGACGCCGGCGCGACCTTGCGCTTCCACACCGATCTCTCCGAGTATCCGCTGGTCCCCGGCCGTTCCGAAGGCACCGAGGGTCTCACGCCCGCTCCGCTGATCGGCGGACGAAATCTTCAGAACGTGACCATCACAGGGAGGGGAACGCTCACCACCGACAATGCCGCGTGGGTCCGCCAGGCCAACAACCCGGAAGCCCGCGCCATGTGGACCAGCATCCAGGACCGTCTGGAGAAAAAGGAAACCGTTCCCGAAGCCGACTACCGCAAGGCCGCTCTCAGCCTGCGTCCCTCCTTCATCCGGCCCATGGATAGCAAGAACATTCTCATCGAAGGCATTCACGTGGTGGGCTCCTCCTTTTGGGTGATCCATCTTCTGTATTGCGAAAACGTGGTGGTTCGCAACGTAATTGTCGAGACCTATCCCGGCGCGAACCCGGACGGCATCGACATCGATTCCAGTCGCGAAGTCCGCGTCTCGGATTCTTATTTCGACACCGGCGACGACGCCATCGTGTTGAAGTCCGGCAAAGGCGTGGACGGAAGGCGCGTCGCCAGGCCCACCGAAAATATCACCATCACCAACTGCACCTTCGGCCGGGCCCATGGAGCCGTTGTTGTCGGCAGCGAAACCGCGGGCGGCGTGCGCAACGTGGCCGCGAGCAATATCGTCGCCAAGGGAACCGAGATCGGCATCCGCATCAAGAGCGGCCGCAGCCGCGGAGGCGTTGTCGAGAATCTGCGCTTCGACAACTGGGTGATCGATAATCCGCTCAAGGATGGAATCCTGGTCACCAATTATTACGTCCGCATTCCGGAGGAGCCTGTGTCTGAGCGCACTCCCGTTTTCCGCAACATCTCCATCAGTAATGTGACCGTCAGCGGAGCTCCCGTGGTCGCCGATATCCAGGGACTTCCCGAAATGCCCATCTCCGGTCTGCGCATCCGCGATCTGGTGGGCGCGGGCAAGCGCGGGTTGCAAGCCTTCAACACCAAGGGGCTGGAGCTGCACAATATCAAGATCGACGCGGCCGAAGGCCCCGCGTTCCTGATTCGCGACTCCTCGGATCTGGAGCTGGATCGCGTGGCAACGGATCACATGGAAGCGGATCGGCCCGTCGCCGCAATGCCGGTGATTCGCCTGGATCGCGTGGTCCGCGCTCTGATTCAGGGCAGCCGCGCGTGGCCCGGCACCGCAACGTTCCTCTCCACCGCGCCGGGATTGCTGAAGTCGGTCGAGCTGGATGCAAACCAGCTCTCCGCCGCCAGGACGCCGGCCGAAGAATCGTCCACCGACTATTGGCAAGCGATCGACAGCCCCGACCGGGGACTACGCCGCCCGTAGTGTCGCTCGTGGCGAACGCCTGCGGCTCGTTGACATGTACGCCATTGACGTATACTAGGAAGGGTGGAACGCAGTCCCATCACAGTAGTCGAGGTGGAACCGTTCGCAGCAAAGGCCGCGCGGGTATGGAACGACGAAGAACGGTTGGAGTTCATTGGTTTCATCGCTCACAACCCGGAGGCCGGCGATCTTCTGGCCGGAAGCGGAGGAGTTCGAAAAGTGCGATGGAGCCGCTCCGGAACTGGCAAGCGCGGCGGAGTGCGCGTGATTTACTACTTCCACGATGAATCGATGCCGCTGTTTTTGCTAACCGTTTATCCGAAGAGCCGAAAGGATAACCTGTCCGCGGCCGAGCTCAGGGCTATGAAGCAAAATGTGTCTATCTTGAGGTCAACATATGGGCAAGACAGTTAGTGCCCGGGTGGGGAAGTCCCGCTCGGTCGGGTCCGAGATCGTCGAGGCCCTTCAGAACGCCGTGGCTTACGCGAAGGGCGACCGTAGCAAGGGACGCGCACACCGGGTTCCGGTTCCGCCACTAATCGATGTCAAGAAGGTTCGGCGCAAGCTGGGCTTGTCGCAGAACGATTTTGCCGAGACGTTCGGAATTAACGCGGCGACACTCCGAAATTGGGAGCAAGGCCGCCGCCAGCCCGAAGGACCCGCGCGAGTGCTGCTCACAATCATCGATCGCGAACCGGAGGCGGTGCAGCGGGTTTTGACGTCGCGGTAGCAACCGCGCGCCCCGCGCCACTGGCTATAGTTGTGTTAAGGGGATGAAACCGTACCCGGCCATCACGGCATCGCTGCCCGAGGTGCATTCGAGCGTGCACACCGCGCGCCCCACCGTGTTCCGGCGCATGCTGGCCTTCGCCGGCCCGGCCTACCTGGTCAGCGTCGGCTACATGGATCCCGGCAATTGGGCCACCGATCTGGTGGGCGGCTCGCGTTTCGGATACAGGCTGCTGTGGGTCATCGTGCTGTCCAACCTGATGGCCATTCTGTTGCAGACGCTGGCGGCGCGATTGGGCATCGTGGCCGGCCGCGATCTGGCGCAGGCGTGCCGCGAAGCCTATCCCAAGCCGGTATGCAACGCTCTGTGGGTCTTGTGCGAGATCGCCATTGCGGCCTGCGATCTGGCGGAGGTGCTGGGCGCGGCCATCGGATTAAAACTGCTGTTCCACATCCCGCTGCTCGACGGAGTGCTGCTCACCGCGCTGGACACAATCCTGGTGCTGTGGCTTTCGCGCTTCGGCATCCGCGTCATTGAAGCGGCCATCCTTTCCATGATCGCGATCATGACCGGGTGCTTCCTGGTGGAGCTTTTCTTCGCCCACCCGTCCATGCATGACATGTTCTTCGGCCTGACGCCGCGGCTCGACAACACCAGCCTGTATGTGGCCGTCACCATCGTGGGCGCCACCGTGATGCCGCACAATCTCTATCTGCATTCCGCCCTGGTGCAGACCCGGCGCATCGGCAAGAGCGTGGCCGAGAAGCGCGAGGCCTGCCGCTTCAATCTGGTGGATTCCGTGGTGGCGCTGAACGGAGCGCTGATCGTGAACGCGGCCATCCTGGTTCTCGCCGCGGCCGTATTTTTCAGCCGCCACATCGTCGTGGAGGAAATTGAGCAGGCGCAGGGGCTGCTCGCGCCTTGCTCGGCACCACCGTAGCCAGCGGCTTGTTCGCGGTGGCGCTGCTGGCCAGCGGTCAATCCTCGACGCTCACCGGAACCTACGCCGGCCAGATCGTCATGGAAGGATTTCTCGACCTGCGCATGCGCCCGTGGATGCGCCGCCTGGTTACCCGCACGCCTGGCCATCGTTCCCGCCGTGATCACCATCCGCATCGCCGGCGATCGAGCCACGCTGTGGCTGCTGCTGCTGAGCCAGGCCATCATCAGCATGCAGCTTCCCTTCGCCGTGATTCCGCTGATCCGCTTCACCAACGACCGCCGCCGCATGGGCGCCTTCGCCAATCGCGCCTGGGTCAGGATGCTGGCTTGGGCCACCGCGGCGGTGATTCTGGGATTGAACCTGTGGCTGGTGGTGGATCAGATGACGCCCTGGGTTGTCGCGCACCCCCTGGGCGGATTGGCGACTGGCGCCGGCGCTGGCGGCCATTTTCGTGCTCCGGCTGGATCACGTTCGCGGGCGCGCGGGCTCGGCCGGGGCTGCCGTTCCCGAGGCGGCGACGGCCGCGGCCACGGTCACCGCCGATCTGCCCGCGCCGGTGTACCGCCGCATCCTGGTGCCGCTCGACCACAGCTCGCGCGATCGCGCCGCCATCGCGCACGCGGCGTATTTATCGCGCTTGAACGGCGCGACGCTGCACCTGGTGCACGTCGAGGAGGGCGCCACCAGCCGCCTGTTCGGCTCCCTCGCCTCCGACGCCGAGGTGCACGCGGGCGAGGAATATTTCCGCGGCATCGTCGCCTCGCTGGCCCACCAGAACATCGCCGCCGAGCTTACCGTGACGCATGGCAGCAGCCCCAAGGACGAAATCGTCAAGCTGGCCCGCCAGATTCGTCCCGACCTGATCGTGATGGGCGCCCACGGGCATCGCGGCGTCAAGGATCTGGTCTTCGGCAACACCATCAACGGCGTCCGGCATGAGGTGGACGCGCCCGTACTGGTGGTAGGCCACGAGCCCGCCTAAAAAAACCGGGACAGTATACTCAATTCCCGATTTCCGCCGACGCGCGCGGATCGAGAAGAGTTGCCCTGAACGGAAATCGGGAATTGAGTATACTGTCCCGGGTTTTTGACACCATCGGGTCACGATCTGGTGTATGGCCCAGAATGCCATACGAGTATGGCATCCTTAATGTCGATGAGAAGCTATTCAAGGAGGCGAAAGCCGCTTGCGGCGCGCAAACCGAAACGGAGACGGTGCGGCTCGGCCTTGAGGCGCTGGTGCGCCACGCGGCCTATCGGCGTTTGCGAACTCTGCTCGGGACGGAGCCAGGCGCTCAGGATGTCCCCAGGCGGAGGGAAAAGCCGGCGTCCAAGCGCAGGGTGGCCTGATGGTTCTGGTCGACACTTCGGTTTGGATTCGATCTCTTCAAAACCGGGCGCCCTACTTGGCGGAACTGGACCGGCTGCTGGGCTTGGATGAAGTGGCGGGTCATGAACTGGTCTATGGAGAACTCCTGATTGGCGACAAGGGAGGTCGAAGCAAGCTCTCCGCACGGTGACGTGGTCGCATTTGTGGTTGACCGCAGCCTGCATGTCCGGGGCGCGGGTTGGATCGATATCCACATCCTGGCGTCCGCCCTGGTAGGGCGCTTCTCGCTTTGGACGGCCGACCCGCGTCTCAGCGCGATAGCTAAAGAACTCGGCGTCGCCTACGAGCGCGTCACCTACAAAGCAGGTTGAAGGCTAGTACACTCTTGGTATGCGGATCCTGGTGGTGGAAGACGAGAAGCGGATCGCGGATTTTCTGTCGCGGGGACTGGAAAGCGCGGGCTACGCGGTGGACGTGGCGCACGCCGGACGCATGCCATCGACATGGTCCACACCACCGAATACGATCTGGTGATTCTGGATCTGGGCTTGCCGGACATGGACGGGCTGGCGGTGCTGCAGAAGATCCGCAACCGCAAGGTGACGCCGCCGGTGCTGATTTTGAGCGCCCGCGACGCGGTGGACGATCGCGTCAAGGGACTGGAAGGCGGGGCCGACGATTACCTGGTGAAGCCGTTCGCCTTCGTGGAGTTGCTGGCTCGGGTGCGGGTGCTGCTGCGGCGCGGGCAGCCCACGCCGGAGCGCTTGCAGGTGGGCGATCTCACACTCGACTGCATCCGCAGGAAAGTGATCCGGTCGGGAGAAAATATCGAGCTGGCGCCCAAGGAGTTCAGCATTCTCGAATACCTGATGCGCAATCGCGGCCGGCCGCTTGAGCCGCACCATGATCGTGGAGCATGTCTGGGACATGGATTACGACGGGCTGACCAATATCGTGGACGTGTACATCCGGCACCTGCGCAGCAAGATCGACGACAAGTGGCCGCAGAAGATGATCCAGACGGTGCGCGGCATCGGCTATATGCTGGAGGCTCCGGAGAAGCCGGCTGGAGAGGGCCATTTAGCAACCGATGGCCAGGTTCACGCGAGTCTTCGGGATGCGCGAAGCTGCCCGTGAGGTTCGTGCGCGGGCTGCGCTTCCGGCTGACCTGAGCTACGTCGTTCTTCTTCACGCTGCTATTGGTCGCCATCGGCTTGTTCTATCGCCCCATCCTCCAGCAACGCCTGCAGGACAGGGACAGACGACCGCATGACAGGAGCTGTGGCCCGTCGCCAGGGAGTACTTCACGATCGAGAAGGATGCAGCCGGTCTGGAGCACCGACGCGGATGACGCCGAGGTGGTTGCGCGACCTGCGGCGCGTCTATCTGATCGCGGACGCCCATGGCAACGCCCTGGATTACAACGAGGACAACGATTCCATCAGCTTCACGGCCGCCGAAATCGGGCGGATTCTGGCGGACTCGAATCAGCATCAGGCTCCCGAGGTGCGCTGGAACAAGCACGGGGAGCCGTTTCTGGTGGAGGCCGGCTGGGTTCTGAACAACGACAAGCACAAGCAGCGCTACTTTCTGGCGATCGGAAGGTCGCTCGCCCAAGACCAGGCGACGGTGCGGAGCCTCACGCGAACCTATTTGCTCTTTCTCCCGTTGCTCATCGGCCTGTCCATTCTGTTCGGATGGGTGATGGCCGGGGGCGCCATCCGGCCGCTTAATCTGGTGGCGCAAGCGGCGCAGAATATAACCGGATCGAACCTCTCGCTGCAGATTCCGCAGCGCGGCGCGGGGGATGAGCTGGATCATCTCATCGAAAGCTTCAACCTGATGACCGCTCGCCTGAATCAGTCCTTCGAGCAGATCCGGCGCTTCTCCACCGACGTTTCGCACGAATTGCGGACGCCCCTCACCGCCATTCGCGGGCAGCTGGAAGTGGCTCTGTTCACCGCCGAGACGCCGGAGCAGTACCGCGACGCGATGGTCAACGCCCTCGAAGACGTGGAGCAGCTTTCGAGCATCGTGCGCGCCCTGTTGCTTCTGTCGCAGGCCGAGTCCGGGCAGCTGGCGCTCCAGAAAACCTCGCTCGACCTGAGCAGGGTTGCGACAGAGGTGGTCGATCAATTCCAAATCCCGGCGCAGGAAAAAAGGATTGCGCTGACCGCGCGAACGGCTCCCGGTTCCACCATCCACGCGGACCGCGTGCAGATCGAGCGGCTGCTGGCGAACCTGCTCTCGAACGCGGTGAAATACACGCCCCCGGGCGGCTCCGTGGAGGTTCGCGTGGGACCCTCCGATTCTCCGGTGCGCGTGTCGCTCGAAGTGGAGGATAGCGGCGTGGGAATTCCGGCCGAGAACCTGCCGCACATCTTCGACCGCTTCTACCGCGTGCGCAGCCCCCAGACCAGCGAGATCCTGGGCCTGGGCCTGGGGTTGAGCTTCGTGTCCTGGATCGTGCAGGTTCACGAGGGCAGCATTGACGTGGCTTCCTCGGTCGGGGAAGGGACCCGCTTCCGCATTCTGCTGCCGCGGGAAGGGGAGGCTTCCTCCCCGGGTCCTGCGGTGGCCGTCGCATCGGCTACACTGGATACTTCCCCATGAGCCTCGAAATCAGCGAAAGCATACGCGAAGGAGTAGTCATTCTCGCCCTGAAGGGCCGCCTTACCGCAGGCGAATCCAACGCCATTCGGGAGAAGGTGGATCAGGCGATTGCCGCCGGCCATCTCAACGTAATTTTCGACCTGACGCATGTCGACTACGTCGATTCCACCGGTCTCGGAGGCATGGTGATTTGTTACACCACGCTCAAGAAACACGGCGGCGCGCTCAAACTGGTGAATCCCAACAAGCGCAACGTGGAATTGCTGGCGCTCACCAAGCTGCACACCATCTTTGAGGTGTTCATCGAAGTGCAGGACGCCGTCAACAGCTTTTTCCCGGACCGCGAGATCAAGCGTTTCGATATCCTGTCCTTCGTCCAGCAGCAGGAGAAGGACGAAGCCTAAAAAAAACCCGGGGACAGTATACTCAATTCCCGATTTTTTTAGCGCCCCGCGTCGCGCCGCCGATAGATGACCGTGGCCCCAGCGCGCCCGGCCACGGAATATTGCGCGAGCCAGGCGGCCAGCTCAGGATAGCGGTGTATATCGAGTTGGGGATTGTACAGGCTCAGCCCGTCCACCAGAAACGACGGTTCCGTTCGGGACAATTCCACGCGGTTGCGGCTGGCCCAGTCACGGTCGACCGGCTGGGATTCGGAAAGGTGCCGGTCGGCGGGAACGCCCGTGACCGGCTGCGAATCCCACAATCGCCCTGCCACGGGAAGGCGAGTATACGCGATGACATCGGGACGATACCCCCACACGAAAATCGTGTCTCCGGGCCGCGCCATCTCGAGAATGATTTTGGCCGCGTCGCGGCTCTCCCGATCCATGGCGGCGTCCTGCCAGGTGTCCTCGACGCCGGCCACATCGTCGCGCGCAAGCTCGACGTAGCGCGGGCCGAAACGAATCGCGGGAATCAGCAGCGCCGCGGCGATCAAAACCCGCAGCGCGCGGGGAGCCAGGGCGAAGCCGCGCGCGGCCGGGATGGCCAGCGCGGGGAAGAAGCTGCATGAAGTAGCGCGGGGCGAAGCGCCAGCCCAGGGCTACGCCGCCCAGCGAGACCACGCACCAGGCCAGCAGGGTCCTCCGCTCCGGATCGCCGGTTCGCTTCCAAGCCCAATACCAAACCGCAGCGCCCACCAGCGCGGCATGGAATCCGAACCAATGCAAGACCAAATGGAAGCCCAGGGAGAGCCCCGCGTGCGTGAGCGGTAACGCGGCGTAGAGCAGGCCCCATTTCCAGACTTGATCGAGGTAATCGGCTTGCGCTCCCGCGGCCGCCAGCCATCCCACCACCGCGGCGCTGGGGATCAGGAATCCGACCAGCAGCATCGGCAACGCAGCAGCTTCGCTGAACAGAAACGCCGAAACCAGCACCAGCGTTCCCTTGACGCTCAACTGAAACGCGAGCCCCGCGGCCAGGCCCGCAAGAAGAGGCCTGCGCCGGAACGCGAGGTACACGGCGGCGAGATGCGGCGCGAGCATCAGCGTATCGGGTTCCTCGGGAATAATTCCGGGAGCCAGGTAGAAAATCGAAAAAAAGGCCAGCGCCGCAGCCGCCAGATAGCCTTCCAGGCGCGACCACAACGCCGCCGCCAAAAGGTACGCAAGCGCGCAGCACAGGCAAACGAAGACGGTGTCCGCCAGGCGCAGCGGGATACCGGGCCAGGCTCCGAAGGCCAGGTAGAACGACAAATTCAGGGGGGGTTTGTCATACCAGAAGTCGCGATACGGAAACTTGCCGGCAAGAACCTGAATCGCGGCGGCAAGATGATAGTCCTCATCGGCCCACAGAATGTAGACGTGGCTCAATCGCGATGCCAGGACCGCGGCGGAAAGGCACAGCCAGAAACGCATGCGCGCCAGTTCTTAATCACGGCGTGAATCATTGCGGTTCTTGCGCCAGCACCACTCCTGAAAACTCATCCTTGTATAACGGAACCAACCGGATGGCCTCCGGGGTTGCG
>CAVXWB010000025.1:0-9623 GCA_963765185.1 Bryobacterales bacterium | reverse complement strand
ATGTTGTATGTTTCACGCTCGACCAGACGTATTGCCGGTAACGGAGCCTCCGCCAGCGCGCTGTTGCGGGGTCGAGATAACTGCGGTGAGCAGCAGGGCCAACGCGACGCCGCAAAATTGTCTCATCAGTGTTAATATCCCCTACTTAAGAGATCACAACTTCCACTTCGACATAATTGCCCGGCGTGTTTTCATTAGCGCCAGCGAGCGACGTCCGGCTCACGCGAGGCCTATACCTGGAACCCGTTCGAAGTGCGAGGTAGTCGATAGTTTGCCCGTAGTTTCCGGGTTTGAGTCGACAGCGCGGCAGCTTCCGTCTCGCTGATCGAGCCCTTCAGCCGAAGAGCGCTCCGGATCGCATCGGCTCGTCCTGCCTGGGTTTCGAGGTAGAGCTCCAATGCCTCGGCCACGACCGTCGATATGCCCTTGTCACCTCTGCGGGCGGCCAGTTCGAGGATGCGCGCGCGATGCTCCGGCTTCATCTCAATGGTGGTTCGCATCGCTCCTATTCTCACATCCATGCGCATGCGCCGTTGCGCGTTCAGCCCGCCAAGGCGCACGCCTCAGCGCAGCAGGGATTTCCTCCGCGGCGCGGTGAGCTCGGTGATCCACGAAGCCGGGCGCAGCGATCTTGGAATTGCGCCCAGATCCACGCCGGGGTCGATCATGGGTTGGCGTCTGCGTCCGTTGAGCGATATCTCCGCGTCGACGCGGACTTGGACGCGGGCGTGGCCGGGCTGGGTTTCCTGGTCGCCCAGATATTGAGCGAACTGTTGCAGCATGTCCGGACGCTCCACCATCTCGTTATACTGCCAGCGCGGAAGATAGCGGCCCAGATTGGCGGTCCAGGATTGGCCCGTCTCCGGGTCGGTGATCTGGAACGCGGCGGCGCCCTCCTTGTCGCGCAGTTTCATGCGCCAGGAGAAGCGATGGCCTTCATCGGTCCAGGCCACGCTGCCGGGGTAGAGCCAGTGCCGCAACGGGACCAGGATCTGAATCGCGAAATACAGCCGCCAGTCCGCCCAGGATCGCGGTGCGGAAGCGGGGCTGCGCATTCCAAGGCTGCGCCGGAGGCGCCGGAGACGCCAGCCCGAGCAGACGCCGCGGCCAATCCGGCTCAAAGTAAAGCGCCGTCATGGCGGTGGCGAACCAGGGAAAGATTCCGATATCGAACAAATTGGAGTTGGTCAAATGAAACAGCGCCAGCACCGCGAACATGTAGGGACGGGTGCGCCGCCATAACAGCAAAGGAACCGCCAGCAGATCCAGAAGAATGCCGGAATAACTGAAGGCCAGGGCCAGCCAGACCTGATCGCGGAACCTCCACAGCAGCGGCAAATCGAGACGCTGCGGCATCCACAGTCGCAAAGGCCAGCCTTGCAGCCAGTCGCTGTTGAGCTTGGCGACGCCGCCGAAGAAGTACACGAAGCCCATTTGCGCGCGCAGAGCCCACAGGCTCCAGGCGGGAGCGAATTCGGAGGCGATGCCCGGGCGCAGAAGCGCATCCACCGAAAACTTCCGGTGCGCGGGGACGAAGATCATGAGGAAGCTGACCAACCCCACGAAGTAAAAATGATTCAGGTAAATCGCCTGTTCCAGAAGGAACATGTAGGTGAAGCCCAGGAAGAAAAGGGCCGTGCTGATGCGGTACGCGAAACCGGCCAGAATGCAGACGGCCAGAATCCCCAAAGCGGCCATGTGATAATACATCCCGTTGCCGGGCCATGGATGCACCCATTCGAAGCCATAATAGGTGAAATGAAAGCGGGGGCGGATAAATTCGAGCGCGATCCAGCGATTGTGGAAGTAGCGCCAGACTTCCACCAGCAGGATGGCGCCGAACAGAATCCGGAAGTAAACCAACGACGCGATGTCGACCGGTGCGAACAGGCGCGCCGTCCAATCTTGGGCCAGGCCTGGGGGCCGGCGCGAGTCGGGGATTGCGGCGGAAGCCACGAGAAATGCTAACACTGATCCCTTGGGTCAGGCAACAGGAGTCCGGCAACAACAGACGAGAGAAGCGGAGCGGTTTAGGACGGTGTGGTGAGCGCTTGCGGAGACGGAGCGTTACTGGGAGGCTGGGTAGTGCTGGAATGGCCCGTGGCCTTGCGGCGGAATGCCCAGCACCACAGCAGGATGCTGGCCAGCCCGGCTACCGCCATGAAAATATCCACCGGCCAGCGGTTGGCCTCGGCCAGCCATTGGCGGGCGCCCCATGCGATTGCGGCGCTGGCCGTGGCGAGACCCACTCCGATGCTCAACGTAACCAGTTGAGGATCGCGGCGGCGATTGGATAAAAGCGCGACCCACAATACCAGATTCATGACCGCGGCTCCAAAGTTCCAAATCTGGCTGGCTTGATTGAACCATTGGCTGGTAAAGGCTCCGTACATTTTGTTGTGGTGATAGCGCAGCATGTAAAGAGGCACGGCTAAGGCCACCACGACGATCCCGCCCAGCGCCTTTGCCGCCTTCGGCCGCAGCGGACTGCCCTCCAGCGCGGCGTAGGTGAACGCGATGACTACCAGGAACAGAAACAGGTCCACCGTCACTTCGTCGATCCAGTAGAGATTCCGGTAAATGGGGCTCTTGAACCCAAAGACGTTGTAGGCGTACGCCACCGCCGAGTGGCTCACAATCTGGACCAGGATATAGAGGGAGAAAACGAGGTACTTCCGGAAGGGACCGCGAATCAAAAGGTACAGCAGCAAGAGATCCAGCAGGAGCTCAAGTGTATAAGGGAGTTGGGAAAGGATATTCACGACTCAGCCCCTGGAAGTCCCCTGGAGGTTCCAGGGGCTGGTCGAAGATTGCTGTGGATTATAATCTGGCGACGAGCACGTTACCGCCGTCGTCGTCGTCGTCCGGAGGCGGAGGTCCACCACCGGCGAGCTGAACATTGCCACCGTCGTCATCGTCGTCGGGAGGAGGAGGTCCGCCTCCTGCGAGCTGAACGTTACCGCCATCGTCGTCATCGTCGGGAGGAGGAGGTCCGCCGCCCGCAATAATCTTTCCAGCCGATCCGCTCGCCTTTGCGGCGGAGCTGTGGTGAGCCATGACGCCGAACATCAGCGCCAAAACAAACACCATACAAATTGTAGCACAGATTGTGAAGAGGCTACGTGACTTAGTCATTCCTATGCACCGTCCTTCATGGTTCGACTTGGTCTTTCGGACTACAGACTCATACGTTGAACACCTTAATACTACTAGGTGCCAAAGGGGGTACAGGATAGGATTTGACCTTAGTACCGAAAGAGTACTAGTACTTGGTCAGACTTTGCGGAAGGAATGGACGACTTGGAGGCAGGCGATATAGATATTCACAAAACCCAGTCCGGTGAGCGCTCCGCGGAAAGAGGGCTGATACCAGAGGTCCTGGAGTGCCGGTGTAACTAACTGAAAATAATTGAGATTCCAGTCCTCAGTCCAGGGGAAGATAACTAGGAAGACGCCGATCTCAAAGATGAACAGAGCCAGCGAGACTCGCAGCAGGCGCTTTTGCCAACCGAGTCTTGGCCCAGGACTTTTCTGTGCGTCCTGGACTGGTTGGGACTGCGCCGCGCCTGCGGACTCCGAATTCGGGATGGGAGGCCGGGGCGAACCCTCAGGGTTTAGGGACATGCAAACAACTCGCCCTGGTGTGGCATCGCTTGTGGTGTAAGCGCCTGTTGGAGTGTCGGATACCCAGTCCACACCGGAAACTTCTGCCATTTCCGCACTGGTTCAAAACTGAAACGGTGCAGGGTGGTGGGCCCGAAGCGCTCCAGGGCCGCTAGGTGATCACCTGTCCCATAGCCCTTGTTCCGCCTGAGACCGTACTCCGGAAACACCTTATCCCAGGCAGCCAAGGCTCGGTCACGATCGACCTTGGCCAGGATGGAAGCGGCGGCAATCGAAAAACTCAGTGCATCGCCATGAATCAAAGGAGTTTGGGGAAGCACTACGTCAATCTTGATGGCGTCAATCAGCAGATGATCGCAGCGGCCGGCGATCTGTTCCACGGCGCGGCGCATGGCCAGCCTGGCCGCTTCGAGGATGTTCCAGCGGTCGATCTCGAAGGCGTCGGCGGCGCCCACAGCCCAGGCTCGGGCACGTTCGCGAATGCGTCCGGCGAGCAATTCGCGACGCTCCGGATCAAGGCGCTTGCTATCGTCCAAGCCGCGGATGGGGCGCTCCGGATCGAGCACGACCGCGGCCGCGAAGACGGGGCCGAACAGCGCGCCGCGGCCAGCCTCATCGACGCCGGCAACGGCACGGAAGCCGGCCCGACGGAGCGCACGCTCGTGGCGGCTGGTGGGCATGGCAAAAGGCGTCTCAGGCGCGGGCGTTACTCGCGTTCCCGGAGGCGGGCGGCCTTGCCCTTCAAACCACGCAGATAGTAAAGCTTGGCGCGGCGCACCCGGCCGGTGCGCACGACGTCGATATGATCCACCACCGGGGCGTGCAGCGGAAAGATGCGCTCGACGCCCTGGCCGAAGCTGATCTTGCGCACGGTGATGGTGGTTCCCATGCCGGTGTTGTGCTGCGCGATGACGGTTCCCTCAAACGCCTGCAAGCGTTCCTTGTCGCCTTCTTTGATCTTGACGTGCACGCGAATGGTGTCGCCCGGGCGGAACTCGGGATGGCCCACCGTCCGCTGGTTCTTGGTCAAGATCTTGGTCAATAGTGCGTGATTCATTTCCTCGTCCTCAATTCCGATGCTTCCCACAAATCCGGCCGGAGCCGCTGGGTCTTTTCAAGCGCCGCGTTCCGGCGCCACTTCCGGATCTCCTCATGGTTTCCGTTGAGCAGCGTCTCCGGAACCTTCCAACCTCGAAACTCCGCCGGCCGGGTATACTGCGGGCAATCGAGCAACCCTTCCTCGCCGAAGGATTCGTTCGCGGCTGAGTCGCGGTTGCCCAGCACGCCTTCCTGCAACCGCGCCACCGTGTCGATAACCACGGCCGCGGCCAATTCTCCTCCGCTCAGCACGAAGTCGCCGATCGAAACTTCCTCATCGGCCAAGTGCCCGGCCACACGCTCATCCACGCCCTCATAGCGGCCGCAGATCAGCAGCAACTCCCGCGCGGCCGCCAGCTGGCGAGCCCGCGCCTGATCGAACACCCGCCCCTGCGCGGACAGCAAAATCACGCGCTGCAGCGGATTACGCTCAGGCCAGATCGACTCCACCGCCTCAAACAGCGGCTCCGGCTTCAGCACCATTCCCTCGCCGCCCCCGAAGGGCCGGTCGTCGACGGTACGATGCCGATCCCGGGTCCAGCGCCGCAAATCGTGCACCTGAATCTCGATCCGGCCGGATTCGCGTGCCTTCTGAATGATACCGTGATCGAAGGGTCCATGGAAAAACTCCGGGAAAATGGTCAGCACATGGAACGTCACAGGTTTACAAATCCGTCAACCCTGGGGGTAGCGTCTCTTATAAATCCAGCAACCCTTCGGGTAGCTTTGCCCGGATGATTTTCCCGGCCACGTCGATCTCATAGCAAATCTCTCGGGCCAGCGGCACCAATACTTCACGGCCTCCGGCGTCGACCTCAAGCAACGGCGCGCTGCCGTATTCGAGGACGGCCGCAACCACACCCAGGGGCTGATCCTTGCCATCCTCCCACACCACGCAGCCGATCAGATCGGCGTGCGAGAATTCGCCCTCTTCCGGCCTGGCCCTCTCGGCCTCGGGAACCAGAATGTCGGAGCCCTCCCAGACCTCGGCGTCGGAGATGGAATCCACGCCTTCGAACTTGAACACCGGGCGGCCGTCGTGATTCCAGACTTCCTGGACGCGAGCCAGACGGCTGATCGCACCCTTCTGGAGCTTGACTTCGCCCAAACGTTCGGCGCGTCCCGGCTGGGAGCTATAAACTTCCGCCGTCAGCTCGCCACGCCGCCGCGCGTGCGGCCCAAGCGCCCGACCAGTACCCAGGCGCCTTCGCCAGGATCGACGCTGGGATCGGCGGCTATTCCAGAATCTCCAGGGTAAACCGCCGGTTCAATTTCATGCCGGCGGCGCCCAGCAAGGTTCGGATCGACCTTGCCGTTCTGCCTTGCTTCCCGATGACTTTTCCCAGATCGCTTGGGGCCACGCGCAGCTCAAGCACCGTGACCTGTTCGCCCTGAACTTCGCGAACCGTCACTTCATCGGGGATATCCACCAGCGCCTTCGCGATCTCCGTTACTAAGTCTTTCACCCGTTTCACCCTCCAGTTGCAACGATTCTAACAGATCGGGCGGAGCGGCCACGGGCGCGTGCTCAGGCCGCCGGCGTTACTTCAGGCCGCGGGCGCAGGCGCGGGCGCCGGATTGGTCCGCAGCAAACGGGCGACCGTGTCGGAGAGCTGCGCGCCGTTCTTCACCCAGTGCGCGATGCGGTCGTGCTTCAGGATCACGGTCCGGGGCTTGGCCACGGGACTGTAGGTGCCCACAACCTCCAACGCCTTGCTGTCGCGGGCGCGTTCCTTGTCGATCACCACCACGCGGTAGGAGGGCTTCTTCTTGGCCGCCGAACCGCGCCAAACGAATCATCACCATTCCATTCACTCCTTCAATTCCATATCAAATTCTATTGTCGGCAAAAGCTTGCCGAAAGGCTACTGCCCGAAACCCATGGGCAGTTTGAACTTGCCCAGGCGCTTGCCCAGAAAGCCGCCCCCGCCGGTGATGCTCTTCATCATCTTGCGCGTCTGGGCGTACTGCTTCAGCAGGTTGTTGACTTCCTGCACGGTGGTTCCGCTGCCCTTGGCGATCCGGCGGCGGCGCGCGCCGTTGATGATCATGTGATTGGCGCGCTCCTTGGCGGTCATCGAATCGATGATCGCCACGATCCGCGTGATCTCGCTTCTCTTCCACCTTGGCGTTCTTCAGATCCTTGAGCGGGCCCGAGCTGCGGCATCATGCCCAGGATCGATTCAAGCGGCCCCAGCTTGCGCAACTGCTTCATCTGATCGCGGAAATCGGCCAGAGTGAAGTCGTCCTCGATGAGCTTGCGCTGCATCTCCTCGGCCGACTTCTGATCGATCGACTCCTCCACCTTCTCGATCAGGCTGAGCATGTCGCCCATGCCCAGAATGCGCTGCGCCACGCGATCCGGATGAAAGGGTTCGAGCGCGTCCGGCTTTTCGCCCACGCCCGACGAACTTGAGCGGCTGGCCGGTAACGGAGCGGATCGACAAGCGCCGCGCCGCCGCGCGCGTCGCCGTCCATCTTGGTGAGAATCACTCCGGTGATGCCCAGGCGCTTGTGGAACTCGTCGGCCGATTTCACCGCGTCCTGCCCGGTCATGGCGTCGGCGACGAAGAGAATCTCGGAGGGGTTGAGCTGTTCCTTGAGCGAGGTGAGCTCGGTCATCAGATCGTCGTCGATGTGCAGGCGGCCGGCGGTGTCGACCAGCAGAACGTCGCGGCCGGTCTGCACGGCTTCCTTGCGCGCGCGAGCGGGCCAGTTCGAGCCGGCTTGGTTTCCTCGGGCGTGCCTTCGTAAATCGGGCAGCTTCAAATCGCGCGCCAGAACGCTCAACTGCTTGCGCGCCGCGGGACGATAGACGTCCACCGAGACCATCATCGGCGAGCTGCCGTTCTTTGGAAAGCCAGCGCGCCAGCTTGGCCGTGGAGGTGGTTTTGCCGGAGCCCTGCAGGCCGACGATCAGGAACACGCTGGGAGGCTCGGTGGCCATGCGCAGGCGGGCCTGGTGCTGGCCCAGCATCTTGACCATCTCGTCGCGGACGATTTTGATGACCTGCTGGGTGGGCGAAAGCGCGGTGAGCACTTCCTGGCCCATGGCCTTCTCCTTGACGGCTTCGATGAACTGTTTGACGACGCGGAAATGCACGTCGGCTTCGAGCAGCGCCACGCGGATCTCGCGCAGCGCGGCCTCCATATTGGCCTCGCTGAGTTTTCCTTCTCCGCGCAGGTTTTTGAAGACGCGCTGGAGCTTGTCGCTTAAATTGTCAAACATGAGTTCGCCCCAAAGGGCATGGCCGTTCGGGTGGGTTCTTTTTTAGTGTAGCGTAACCTGAGCGCGCTATCATTCTCTTGTGATACGTCGCTTCTACGTGCATAACTTTCGCTGCCTGGAGAACTTCGAGCTGCCGGTCTCGGGCAAATCGTCTGTTCTGCTGATCGGAAAGAACGGGTCGGGAAAGACGACGGTCGGGTTCGCACTGGAGATTTTGCAGAAGATCGGGCGAGGCACAAATAGGATCGGCGACCTCGTGAAGCCGGGGGATTTCGCTCGCGGACGCTCAGACGTCCCGATGCGATTCGAAATCGAGGTCGAACTAGAGGCTCAGGTTTACGCGTACACCATCGCTCTTTTCTCTCTCAGAGGGGCCAAGGAACTTCTGGTACTCGAAGAGAAGCTGGTGGTCGACGGCAAGGCGGTCTACGCGCGGCACTCCGACAACGCGCTCCTGAGCACTTTCATCATCGATTGGCACTTGGTGGCTCTCCCGATAATCCATGACCAATCAACGAGCGACCCCATATTCGTTTTCAGGCAGTGGCTTGCTCGCATGCTTATCCTGCGGCCCATACCCGTCGTGATTGCTGGGGACTCCGAAGGAGAGACGCTCCAGCCAAATATTCGAGTCACCGATTTTGGCGCATGGTTTTCAGGGCTCTTGGCATACGCGCCGTCTGCTTACGCCAAAATCGAGGGCTACCTCAGGCAGGTGATGCCCGACCTAAAGGACATCAAGAATCCGCCGGTCGGGAAAGACTCTCGGAGCCTTGTGGTCCAGTTCGCCAACGAACAGGGGAGCATTACTCTTCCATTTGCCGACCTATCCGACGGCGAAAAATGCTTCATGATATGCGCGTTGGTGCTGGCAGCGAACGATGCGCATGGTCCTGTGCTTTGTTTCTGGGACGAACCGGACAATTATCTTGCGATCTCCGAGGTCGGGCATTTTTTAATGGCGCTCCGCAGGGCATTCCAGTCAGGCGGACAGTTCATCGCGACATCACATAACCCAGAAGCAATTCGTCGTTTTTCCGATGAAAACACGCTTCTCCTCTCGCGGAAGAGCCATCTTGAACCGACGATGGTGCGTCCTCTGAAGCGAGATCCAAGTCAACGGGGATCTCGTCAGTGCGCTGGTTCGCGGCGATTTGGAACCATGAGTGTCAACAAGTACCTGCCCCATGTTTTGGTGCTGCCAGAAGACGACGCCAATCGTCAATTGGCAAACGGCTTCCTTTTGGATCAGGCTCTTTCGACGCGCAGCATCCAAATACTTGAGGAGGTTGGCGGCTGGCATGAGGTCGTGGACCACTTCCTCTCCGACCACGTCGCCGATATGGAACGCTATCCAGGGCGGTCGATCGTTCTGTTAATCGACTTCGATGGCGAGGGGGATCGGCTGAATTGGGTGAAGGGAAAGATTCCTGCTCATTTGGTCGAGAGGGTCTATATTCTCGGTGCCTTGAACGAACCGGAGGACCTCGATATCGGCTCACTCGAAACAATCGGCTTGGCCCTGGCGAAGGATTGTCGAGAAGAAACTGACAGGACTTGGGGGCACGATCAGCTTAAGACACAATGCCGGCGAGCTTGTGCGCCTACGCGCGCGTGTTCGGCCTTTCTTGTTCCCGTAAACCTGACGGAGGGTGGCTTGCGCCTTCTGTTA
>CAVXWB010000024.1:0-47591 GCA_963765185.1 Bryobacterales bacterium | reverse complement strand
GGTGATCAACATGGCCGGTTGCCCGCACAATCCCGCCAACACGGCCGCGGTGCTGGTGCACTACCTGACCTTTAACGATCTGCCCGCGCTCGATCAGTACAACCGGCCTCTATTCGCCTACGGCCGAGTGATCCACGATCAGTGCGAACGGCGCGCCCACTACGATGCCGGACAGTTCGTCACCGAGTGGGGCGATGAAGGGCATCGCAAGGGATGGTGCCTGTACAAGATGGGCTGCAAAGGTCCGGCGGCGACCTTCAACTGCCCCACGGTGCAGTGGAACGAACATACCAGTTGGCCCATCCGCGCCGGTCACGGCTGCATTGCCTGCGCTTCGGCCCGGTTCTGGGACCACATGTCGCCGTTTTACGACCGTCTTCCCAACGTGCCCGGCTTTGGCGTCGAGGTCTCCGCCGGAGAGTTGGGGCTGGGACTCACTGGTGCGGTACTCGCCGGTGTCACCGCCCACGGAATCATCAAGATGATCAAGCCCGCACCCAAGCCTGAAGCACCGGCGGAAACTCGGAAGGAGAACTGATATGGCGCGCCTGGTTGTCGATCCCGTCACTCGAATCGAAGGACATCTGCGCATCGAAGCCCAGATGGAAGGAGGCAAGATCGCCGACGCATGGAGCTCCGGCACCATGTTCCGCGGGATCGAGCTGATCCTTAAAGATCGCGATCCGCGCGAAGCTTGGATCTGGGCCCAGCGCATTTGCGGAGTGTGCACCATGGTGCACGCCCTGGCCAGCGTCCGCGCCGTCGAAGACGCGCTGAAGATCGAGGTTCCCGAAAACGCGCGCATTGTGCGCAACCTGATCGCCGGCTCCCAGATGGTCCAGGATCACGTGATCCACTTCTATCATCTGCACGCCCTGGACTGGGTGGACGTCGCCTCGGCGCTCAAGGCCGATCC
The DNA here is from genome assembly GCA_963765185.1 of Bryobacterales bacterium. Taxonomy (GTDB): domain Bacteria; phylum Acidobacteriota; class Terriglobia; order Bryobacterales; family Bryobacteraceae; genus Palsa-187. The sequence goes on along the minus strand of CAVXWB010000024.1, from coordinate 46,675 downwards.
GGCTAAGACCTCGTCGATCGCGCAGTCCATTTCGGATTACGACAAATCCAGCACGACGTATTTCAAAGGTATCCAGCAGCGCGTCAAAGCTGTGGTCGATAGCGGTCAGTTGAGCCTGTTCGCCAGCGGCTATTGGGGCCATCCCGCCTATCAATTGCCGCCCGAGGTGAATCTGCTTGCCGTTGCGCATTATCTGGAGGCGCTGTCTTGGCAGAAGGACTTCATTCGCATCCACGCGGCGCTGGGCGGCAAGAATCCGCACCCGCAAACCTTTCTGGTGGGCGGCATGAGCACGGCCATGGACCCCAACGAACCCTTCGCGGTGATCAATCCGGAGCGAATCACCTTCCTTCGGGAACTGGTCAAGGGCGCGGTGAAATTCGTCGAGCAGGTGCTCGTCCCCGACGTGCTCGCGATCGCGCCGCTCTACAAAGATTGGTTCTCGCTGGGCGAGCACACAGGCAATTTTCTTTCTTACGGAGACTACTCCTCGGGAAACAACGACGACCCGCGCACGTTTCTGTTCCCGCGCGGCGCGATCTTCAATCACGACTTGACCCAGGTGCATCCGGTGGACGCGGCCAAAATCACCGAGTTCGTCAGCCATTCCTGGTACGATTATTCGGGCGGCGACTCGAACGGCCTGCATCCTTCGCAGGGCGAAACCAACCCCAAGTATTCGGGTCCCAAGCCCCCGTACGATTTTCTCGATGTGGACAAGAAATACTCCTGGCTCAAGTCGCCTCGCTACGACGGCAAGCCCATGGAAGTGGGTCCGTTGGCGCGCATGGTGGTGGGATACGCTTCGGGGAACACGGAGATCCGCAAGCTGGTCGATAGCACTTTGAAGACGCTGAACGCCGGGCCCGCGGTGCTGTTCTCTACGCTGGGGCGCATCGCCGCCCGAGCCCTCGAAGCGCTCTTGATGGTCCGGCAACTGGAGCCGTGGGTCGACCAGTTAGACGATAATCTGGCGCACGGAAAAGTCCAGATCTTCAATCCCATCCGCTGGGACCCGGCAAGTTGGCCGGCTTCCGCTTCCGGCTACGGCTGGCATGAAGCCCCGCGCGGCTCCCTGGGCCATTGGGTCGAGATCAGCGGGAAGTCGATTAAAAACTATCAGGCGGTGGTTCCCACAACCTGGAACGCGGGCCCGCGCGACGCCCAAGGCCAGCGCGGCGCCTACGAAACCGCACTGCTCAATACGCCGGTGGCCGATCCGGATCGGCCACTTGAAATCCTGCGCACCATTCACTCTTTTGATCCGTGTATTGCGTGCGCGGTGCACGTGATCGATGCCAACGGGCGGGAACATACGATCCCGAGCACGGCCGGGGTGCTCGCCGGCGTTTTTCAAGAAAAAGCGGGGAGGTTACTATGACACCCAACGCGAGACCTCTTGATCCTGTGGCGCTCGATCAATCCAACGGCAACCTGGGCGGAAAACACCCGCGCATGCGCATGGGTCCGGCCATCGCGGTTTACGTGTGGCAATATCCCTTGCGCTTTGTGCATTGGGGACTGGTGATTTCCATCGGCGTGCTTTCTTTCACCGGATATTACATCCATAATCCCTTCATCATCGGTCAGCTTCAGCATCCCTTCATGATGGGGTGGTTCCGCTTCGTGCATATGGCCTTTGGGATGTTCTTCCTGGCGCTCTTTCTGGTGCGCCTCTACCTCTTCTTCGCGGGCGACCGCTGGGTGCGCTGGAGGGTGATGGTGCCTCTGAAGGCGTCGCAGTGGAAGGAAATGTTCGAAGTGATGAAGTTCTACTTTTTCATCCGGCCCATGCCGATCTCGAAGGTCGGACACAACGCCGCCGCGGCGGCTTCCTACATCGGCATCTATGCGCTGGCTCTGGTGGAAATCGTCACCGGGCTGGTGCTGTACAACTGGTTGCGGCATACCGCTTTGTTAGGCTTTTTGGTGGGCTGGATTCCCGGCTTCATCAATATCCAGAACCTCCGGCTGATCCACTTCTTCCTGATGTACGTCTTCATCGCGTTCGGTATCCTGCACGTGCATTTGTGCCTGGTGGTGTCGGCCGCGGAAAAACGCGGCTTGATGGATAGCATTTTCACCGGCTATAAGATCATTCCCGTGGATGAGCTCGATGACGACGATCGCGCGGCCATTGAGGCGACACAGGGCAAACGGGTTCGGCATTGAGCGCGCTGGCATGAGAACGTTGGTTCTCGGTCTCGGCAACCTGGTTCACTCCGACGACGGAGTGGGCGTTCACGCCATTCATCGGTTGCAGCTCGATCCGCGCGTGCCCGCCAGCGTAACGCTGATCGACGGCGGAACCCAGGGACTGAGTCTGATTCCACACATCTCCGGATTTCCGCGTGTGCTGGTCATCGACGCGGTGAATGCCGGCGAGGCGCCGGGCACGCTTCTGCGATTCGAAGGCAGGGCGCTTTCGGGCCTGCCCGGAAAAGCCACCGTCCATCAGCTTGGGTTCGCGGATTTGATGGTTGCTATGAACCTGCTGGGAGAAGCTCCGGAAGACGTCGTTGTGGTGGGCATCCAGCCCGTCTCGACGGATTGGGGCGCGGAGCTGACGCCGCCGGTGCAGCAGACGCTCCCCGCGCTGCTCGACGTGGTGATCGAGCAGCTACGCTCTTGGGAAGGAGCTGCGGAACAGGATGGACAGCCAGACTCTGCGCCGGCGCATTGAGATCCAAGGCGCAGTCCAAGGCGTCGGCTTTCGTCCCTTCGTCTATCGAACCGCTCAGATCGCCGGCGTGCATGGTTATGTGCTGAACTGCCCGACCGGAGTAGTGATCGAAGCCGAAGGCAATCCGCCGGCGATCGACCGGTTCCTAAGCGCGCTGCGGGATGAGTTGCCGCCGCTGGCGCGGATTGACCAGATCAATATCGCGCCGGCTACGCCCAATGGAGAGCAAGGCTTCGCGATCCGCGAAAGCCTTGCTGCCGAGGGCCGATTCGCCTTCGTTCCCCCCGACGCCGCTCCCTGCCCGGATTGCCTGCGCGAGCTCACCACGCGCGGCGACCGCCGCTACCACTATCCATTCATCAACTGCACCAATTGCGGGCCGCGCTACACCATTATTCGCGATGTTCCGTATGACCGCGCTAAGAGCACCATGGCTCCATTCCGGATGTGCGCTGCCTGCCAAGCGGAGTACGAGGATCCGGCCAACCGTCGCTTTCACGCCGAGCCCAACGCTTGTCCGGATTGCGGACCGTCCCTGGCGCTGCTTTCGGCGGAGGAACTCGCGTCAGGCGGTGTCCCTGAATTCAACTTACGCGCCGATGCACTCGAAGAAACGCGCCGGCTGCTTCGCGCAGGCGCAATCGTCGCCATCAAGGGCTTGGGCGGCTTCCATCTCGCCTGCGCGGCGGCTGACGATCGCGCCGTAAGCCTGCTGCGCGAGCGCAAGCGCCGCAGCGGGAAAGCTTTCGCGATCATGGTCAAGGATTTGGCTACGGCCCGGCGCCTGTGCGAGGTGACGGAGGCGGATCGTGCGCTGCTCGAAAGTCCCCGTCGTCCTATCGTCCTGATGCGCCGGCGCGCGGAGGCGAGCATCTCGCCCAATGTGGCTCCGGGCAATGACAGCCTGGGCGTCTTGCTGCCCTACACTCCGCTGCATCACCTGCTGTTCGAGGGATCTCCCGGCCCCGAAGGCTTTCCCGGATGTGACGCGCTGGTGATGACCAGCGGCAACCTTTCCGAGGAGCCGATTGTCAGCCGCAATGAAGACGCTTGGCCGCAGTTGAAGGGCCTCGCCGATTATTTCCTGTTCCACAACCGCGAGATCCAGACCCGCGTGGATGATTCCGTCGTCCGTACGTTCGAAGACCGCGAATATCCGGTGCGAAGGTCGCGCGGCTTTGCTCCCGATCCCATCGATTTAAGAATGCCCGTCCGCGAGATTCTCGCCTGCGGCGGTGAGCTCAAGAACACCCTGTGCCTGACCAAGGATCATTACGCCATCCTAAGTCCGCACATTGGCGATCTCGAAAACCTGGAGACCATGGAGTTCTTCCGCGAGGCGCTCACGCATCTGAAGCGATTCTTCGGCATTTCGCCAGAGGTGGTGGCCTACGATCTGCACCCGAATTACTTGAGCACCCGGTTCGCGCTGGAGGAATCGGAGCTGCCCGCCGACTTACCTAGAATAGGGGTGCAGCATCATCACGCCCACATCGCGAGCTGCATGGCGGACAATGGCCTGGTTTTGTCCAAAGGCGCCGGGCGAGTCATCGGCGTGGCTCTGGATGGAACCGGCTACGGCACGGACGGCAAGATCTGGGGCGGTGAGTTTCTTGCGTGCGATTTTGCAGGATTCGACAGGCGGGGACACCTGCGCTACATTCCACTGGCCGGTGGAGACGCCGCCATCCGGCAGCCGTGGCGCAGTGCGCTTGCGTACTTGCGCGATGCCTTCGGGCCGGAGGCCTCCGGCCTTCCGTTACCGCTGACGCGTGAGGTTAGGCCGCGCGAGCGGCGATTCGTGGAAAAGATGATCGAGCGAAAGATTCAAACCGTCGAGACGTCCTCCTGCGGGCGGCTGTTTGACGCGGTCGCATCGATTCTAGGAGTGCGCCACCAGACGACCTATGAGGGACAGGCCGCGATTGAGCTTGAGGCAGCGGCCTCCTCGGCTTCAGGAACGTATCCATATGCGCTGACCGGCGATACGCCCTTTCAAGCCGATCTCCGCCCGTGCATCGAGGCCATCGCAAGAGAGCATCAATCGGGCGCGTCCGTCGCCGATATCTCGGCTCGATTCCATCGGACCATGGCTTGCGTGGTTTGCGACGCCTGCTTGCGCATCCGGGAGTCGGATGGTTTGAACCGGGTATGCCTGAGCGGCGGGACATTCCAGAATCTTCGCCTGCTGCGGCACACGCTGGACCAACTTCGCGCGCAACGGTTTGAAGTTTTCGTGCATCGCCGCGTGCCTACGAACGACGGCGGCCTTTCCTTGGGCCAAGCCCTGGTGGCTAACGCGATTTCGGGAACGTGACGATCTTCGACCCCAAGGATCTGGGCCTCCCGAGTGCGGAATGCGACAGATTTCATGGGCCAGCAGAAGCATCGGTGTAGGATAATGTCAGCATGGCTTTGAGATCATTTGCCTAAGCCGCGGACATGATGATTCGCATTCGTTCCATGGCCGCCTTTCTCGCGGTGGCGGCTTTCTGCTGCAGCTTAACCGCGCAGACGCCGCATTCCGTGACGCTCACCTGGGCGTGGAGTCAGGGCGACGGCCCGATCGCCACTGGGTTCAACGTGAAGCGCGGCATCACAACCGGTGGTCCGTATGCGACGGTTGCGAGCCTGACGGGGACTGCGATCCGGACATACACGGATGCGAGCGGGACGGGTAACATTCTGACGCCGGGGACGACTTACTACTACGTCGTCACCACCCTGTCTGGGGCCGCTGAGAGCTTACCTTCACCCGAGGCCCAGGCGCTCATCCCCACTTCAACGCCGGGCGCCCCAAGTTCCATTCTCATTTTCGGCCTGGTGAACAGCGCGTCTTTCACACAGGCGTACGCCCCGGGAATGATTCTCTCGGTGTTTGGTTGGCAGCTCGCTCCTTCCACGGCGGCTGCGAGCAACGTTCCTCTTCCCGCCTCCATGGCCGGCGTGGATGCGGCAGTCAACGGCGTCGCCGCACCGCTCTATTACGTTTCGCCGGGGCAGTTGAACCTTCAAATTCCGTACGAAACCGCAGTCAACGTGCCGGCAACCCTCCAGATCAACAACAACGGGCAGGCCGCGACCCAAACCTTCCCTGTCGCTGCTGCCGCGCCGGGCGTCTTTACAGACCAGACTGGCGCGATTGTCCCGAACGGAAGCGCAATGCGTGGGCAGATCACGACACTTTTTGTGACCGGCGCGGGCGGCATGACGCCACCCATTCCGACTGGCGCGGCTCCGGCCGCGGGGACGCCGGTTGCCGGCTTACCTCAGCCGGCCCAAACGACGATTATGACCGTCGGCGGCTTCGGCGCGCTCATCGACTTTATCGGAGTTCCTCCCGGCTTGGTTGGGGTGATCCAGATCAACTTTCAGGTCCCCAGTGGGGTCGGGATCGGCCCGCAACCCGTGGTGGTTACGATCGGCGGCGTTGCAGGGCCGGCCGCGATACTCAGCATCGCCGATTGAGAGGTCGAGCTCCGCATTGGGAGCCCCTGTTGGAGCAAAGATTAAAGGGCCCGGGATCGCGAGACTGAACGGTTTTCCAGCCGGCCAATCCTTCGCTTTCTGAATAAGAACACCAGACCGGCAAAGCCTGCTATGGTTAGGCCAAACTCAAGCGGGAAACTCGGCTCCGGCATTGCGATTACTGCGAACGGCGAGGTGGTTAGAATGTTCGACACCGGCGCGGCGGACGCCATCCCTGCGAAATACAGAAATGCCCCTAGTGCCAAGTAGCCCGTTTTAGAAGCAAGTTTACCCATCTGCCCTCCGCTTCGGGTCGAATGTCCACTCAAACTAACACGTCACGAGTTCTAATTCAAGAGAAAAATCCTGTGGCGGGCTGAAGGAACTGCGTCGAGGGCGGTATCTATATGCCCGCAAAGAACTTGACAGCCACGCTTCGCAAGTACCACTAGTACAGTCTGCCGGGTTTGCGTACTCAATGTCAAACCCTTTTGAGCCCTTCTCCAACGCCGACCCGCGCGTCGGCTACAGGTGGGATCAGGGCCGTGAACCGCCCGGCCTTACGCTACGCCGCGGTGGTAGTTCCAATCCTGATCGCGGGGTTCGTTTGGCTCCCCAGAGAACTTGGACGAACTCGGCCTCCGGAGACGGGATTCTCTTCGCGTTAATTAAACGCTAATTTGACGAAAGGAACGGTCCATCCTTCGAAGTAAACATCGCGCCAAAATCTTACAACGCGACCAGTTCTGGCCGCGCGGCCCCAAGGTTCTTCGAGATCGGAAAGACAGGATGCCGCGTTATCGCCGCGTTATGTTTTGCGTTAAATCAGTCGTTTTCCCGCGTCTTCGCATCGTTATGTTGCGTTCTTAACGGGGGCCTCCACTCTCAGGTTACGCGGATTGGTCTTCCACTGCTTGCGCTCGCGTCGCTGTCAGGCGGTTGTTGTGATCACCAGCCGAAGGCGCCCTCAGAATCGGCCAACGCGAGAGCTGGGGCGAGTCTCCCTAGTCCTTTAAAGTCTGAGATTTCTGTCTGTCTCGCCATCGCGCCTGCCTTCCGTTTTTCGAACACCTCTCGTGGACCCTCTTGCTTTTTCGCGAATCAGTTACATCCATTTCGAGCCCGCATGCGGTGCACCTTCGCAGCTTGAGCTGGCCGATCACCGATAAATAAGACTCGTCAGAAGAATTCGATGGGCGAGGGTCGGCTCGGGCAACTTCGCAAGTGAGTGATACAAGGCGAGTTCGAGGACGCGGAAGGTGCGGAAGCCGTAAGATCTTCTCATGACGACTTTGGCCTTGTTGTTGAGGCCCTCGACGACGCCGCTGGAAAACTCCTTGCGCGCCTTGAAATAGTTCAGCAGCAACTCGCGGTGATCACGGAGCGTTCGGGCGAACTTCTTCATCGGCTCGATGCGGCTGCGCATGGTTTGGTGGCACCAGAAGTCCAGAAACTTGCCGGCCCAGGCCGGTGAGTTGTAGGTCCAGAACTGCTGGAAGTCCTCCTTCAACAGATAGGCGCGAACGGTTTGCAGGTTGTAGCGGAGCAGATCGCGAAGGCGGAGCTGCTGCTTGGCGGTGAGATTCTCCTTGCGCTTGAGCACGCACCAGCGCGACTTCTTCAGCAGCGGCTCGTAGCCGTCCGCAGAAGGCGCTTGGTTTCGGCGGCGCGCACCTCGTCCAGGGCCTTGTTCATCTTGGCCATGATGTGAAACCGGTCGAGGATATGCAGCGCGTGGACGCACTTCTCGCGGATCACGTCCAAGTAGGGCTTCCACATGTCCGAGCAAACGAACAGAATCTCGGCGGCCACCTTGTCGCCGATCACCCGGAAGAAGCCCTGGAACGATTCGATGGTGCGCTCCTTGCCGACCCACAGCAGCCGAATGCACTCGCGGTCGATCTGGTAGACCAGGGTCAGATACTTGTGGCCCTTGGCGTACTGGATCTCGTCCACGCCGATGGCGAAGATCGATTCCAGAGTGCGATGCTCCAGGCCCCATTCGACCACATATTCCACCGCGTCGTGCACCCTGTCCCAACTGCTGTGGAAGACTTCGGCCACTTCCTTCCAGGAAAGCTTGCGCGCCCAATGCGCCAGAAACAGCATGTGCGCCTTGGTGGAGTGGTGCTTGCCTTCGACCAGGGAAGCTTCTCGGCACCGATGCCACAATCCGGGCACTGGACGCGCCGCCGCGCGTAGATCAGAAACACCACAAATCCCCAAAAGGGAATGAACTCGAACAACCGCGCCGGCAAGGTGTCATAGCCTGGCGCCGGTTTTTCGCACCGCCCGCACACCGCTTTAGATCCCTTCCGCGGCCGCACGGGCACTTCGATGGCTTTCTTGTCGGCGCGGAAACGGGCCTTCTGGTAGACGAAGCCCGGCTGCGGATAGCATTGGTTTAGAATCGTGGTCAGTTCCATGGCGGCCAAGAGAATATCTTCCACCGTAAAACGCACCCACAGGCCGCCGTCGATGTCTCAGCCTACTGCCGGGATCTCGATCAATGGCCGCGCTCCTGGATGGGAATCGAGCAGGACCTTCCGCCCGGCGAGCAACTCCTGCCGTGCTTTCGCCGCTTCATCGAGCACTTGGCCTCGTCAAGTCTTTCCCCGAAAACCATTCGCCGCCATGTGGACAATCTCTGGAGCCTCGGCGGCGAGATCATCCGCGACCTCCACTACGACAGGTCTCTCCGCAAGCTCCCCGCCGAGCGTCTCCTCAGGCAATCCATCCATGAGCTTGGCGGTCCCGCCATTCACAATGGCTCGGACGACCAGCAGCGCTCCTTCGACTCCACCTGCCGCAAGCTCCATAAGTTCCTTGTTTCCTGACCCACAGATTCCTCCGACGAGCCACTATTATTTAGGCCGCTGCTGATTTGCAAGCGGTGCACGGTACCAATAGACCTTCCACCTCCGATAATGGGGCGCTATGTAAAATCTGCCCCTCGTCGAAACCGGAAGCAAACCCACCACCCGCCCCAACCGCACAGGTGATAGCCTGAACGCATGAGGATTCTGGCGTCCCTTGCTCTTGTCCCGGGCCTCGTCTTCGCCCAAACCCCGGCTCCAACCCCCGCTCCCACAAAGATCACCTCGGTCGAAGGCATCACCGAGTATCGCCTCGCCAACGGCCTCCAGGTGCTGCTCTTCCCCGATAACTCCAAGCCCACCTTCACCGTGAACGTCACCTATATGGTCGGCTCGCGCTTTGAGGGCTACGGCGAAACCGGCATGGCCCATCTGCTGGAGCACATGATGTTCAAGGGCACCACGCAACCACGGCGAAATCCTCGCCGAGCTCAACGCCCACGGCGCGGTAAACGAAAACGCCACCACCGATTACGACCGCACCAATTACTTCGAGACCCTCAACTCCACCCACGAAAACCTGCGCTGGGCCCTCGGAATGGAAGCCGACCGCATGGTCAATTCGCGCATCGCCCGCAAGGACCTCGATAGCGAAATGACGGTGGTGCGCAACGAATTCGAGCGCGGGGAAAACGAGCGTCGCCGAAGTTCTGGAGGAGCGCGTGCTTTCCACCGCCTACCTCTGGCACGCCTACGGGCGCTCCGTCATCGGCACCCGCAGCGATATCGAAAAGGTTCCCATCGATGCGTTGCAGGCTTTTTATCACAAGTATTACCAGCCCGATAACGCCATGCTGGTGCTGGCCGGCAAATTCGATCCGGCTAAGACCCTCGGCCGGCATCAACGCAACCTTCGGCGCCATCCCCAGGCCCACGCGCAAGCTCACGCCCACCTATACCGAAGAGCCCGCCCAGGATGGCGAGCGCGAAGTCACCCTGCGCCGCACCGGCGGCCAGCAGATCGAGATGATGGCCTACCATATCCCCGCCGCGGCGCATCCCGATCTGGCCGCCATCGAAGTGCTGGTCGAACTGATGGGCGACCGCACCTCCGGCCGTCTGCACAAGGCTCTGGTCGAGACCAAGAAGGCCGTTTCCGCTTCAGCGCCGATGAGAACATGCTGCACGATCCCGGCTACATGCTGTTCACCGCCAGCCTGTCAACAAGGACGGCTCGCTTGACGACGTGGAGAAGACCTGCTCTCCGTGATCAACGGCGTCGTGACGGAGCCGCCTTCGAAAGATGAGGTCGACCGCGCCCGCACGCGCCTTCTCAACCGCACGGAACAATCCCTTAAAAACTCCGGCGCGGTTGGCGCGCAATCTGAGCGAATGGGGCTCCATGGGCGATTGGCGGCTGCTGTTCCTCAATCGCGACCGCATTGAGCAAGTCACGCCCGAAGACGTTGCCCGCGTCGCCAAGCTGTATCTGAAAGCTTCCAACCACACCATCGGCAAATTCATTCCCGAAGACGCGCCCGACCGCACCGTCGTCACCCCCGCGCCGGATCTGGAAGCCACCCTGCGCAACTACACCGGCAAAGCCGCGGTCGAGGAAGGCGAGGCTTTCGATCCCTACCCCCGCCAACATCGAGGCCCGCGCCAAGCGCATCACCCTTCCCAGCGGCATCAAGCTGGTGTCTGCTGCCCAAGAAGAATCGCGGCGGCGTGGTCACCGCGCAGCTGGAGCTGCACTTCGGCGATGAGACCAGCCTCTCCGGCAAAGCCACCGCCGCGCAGATGGCCGGCGGGCTGCTCGGCCGCGGCACCGCGCAACACACCCGCCAGCAGCTTCAGGATGAAATGGACTCGGCTCAAGATCCAGGTCCGCGCCACCGGCGCTCTCAACGGCGCCAACGCCTCCATCACGGCCGACCGCGCCACTCTCCCCGACGCCCTGCGCCTCGCCGCGGAAATCCTGCGCCAGCCCAGCTTCCCCGAATCCGATTTCGAGCAGAACCGGCAAGCCGCGCTCGCGCGCCTCGAAAGCACGCCGCACCAATCCGCAGAGCATCGTCAATGAGCAGCGCTCCCGCTACATCGCGCCTTATCCCGCGGGCGATCCTCGCGCCACCATGACCGCGGAGGAGAGCATGGACGCTCTCAAGAAGGTGACGCTCGACGACGCCAAAAAGTTCTACGCCGATTTCTACGGCGCATCCAACGCCGAGGTCGTCGTCATCGGCGATTTCGATCCGGCCGAAGTGCAGAAGCTCGTCGACCGAGCTGTTCGGCGATTGGAAGAGTCCCAAGCCCTACAAAGTCATCACGCGCGATTGGCAGAAGCTGACGCCCGTGGATCGCTCCACCGAAACGCCCGATAAGACCGACGCCAACTTCACCATGATCTCCACCATGGCCATGAATCAGGACGATCCCGATTACCTGGCCGATGGTGCTCGCCGATCAGATGCTCGGCGGCGATCGAGAAGAGCCGCCTGTGGACCCGCATTCGCGAAAAGGAAGGCTTGAGCTACAGCGTCGCGACTTCCGTTCAACGCGGGCATTCAGGAGAAGTTCGCTCCGTTCAGCGGCGCGGCCATCTGCGCTCCGCAGAATATGGACAAGGTCGAGACCGCCTTCAAAGAGGAGCTGGCCCGCACCGTCCGCGACGGCTTCACGCGAGGCCGAATTCGAGGCCGCCAAGAAGGAGATTGCTCGATGCGCAGCCGGCCTCCGCTCCAGGACCGCCAGCTGACGACTCGCTGCCTAGCCAGGCGCGCTACGGCTGGACCATGCAGCGCACCATCGATCGCGAAGCCAAAATCGCCTCGCTGACCGTGGCCAGGTCAACGCCGCCGCCCGCAAATGGATCGATCCGGCCTCCTTCGCCATCTTCAAAGCCGGCGATTTCGCGAAGAAGTAACCGGCGCGGCCTCCGCGCCAGGCTCCGTTGCGCCGGTTCAGGAAGAAACAGAACTCGATTCGTTTCCTTACCGTGACTTCGCGTTTTCGCGCCGGCCGGAGTTCCGCGCCTCCGTGTACTTTATAGACAGAAGAGTTCGGATTTCCCATTGGATCCGGACCACGCCAACGCGGAAAGTCCTCGAGGCTCCCCGCGCCATTCTCACGGATGGGGGCGTATCACGATGGGCTTTGCCGTTGAGGTTCAGCGGCCTTTGCCGTTGAAGTCCAGCGGCCGCGTTCCCGTTTGGGTGTTACTGAGCGGGCGAAAGCGCTTTCGAGAAACTTGTTGCAGGCACGAAGTGTCTTCACTCGTGCCTCAACGCCGTCACGGGATCGATGTGAGCGGCGCGGCGGCCGGGAATAAAGCATGCGGCCAGCACCGCGCCGAACAGCATCACCGCGGCGGCGGAACGTCGCAGGATCCTGGGTGCCGACGCCATAGAGCAATGTCGCCAGATAGCGGCTCAAGCCCAGCGCGCCGGCGATACCCAGCGCTCCACCCAGAAGCCCCAGCACCAATCCCTCGCGCAGAATCAATCGCCAGGACTTGCCCCGGCCGAGCCCCCAGCGCCATGCGAATGCCCATCTCCGAAGTTCGCAGAGCCACCAGGTAGGACATCACTCCGTAGACTCCGATCGCCGCCAAGGCCGCAGCGATCAAGGCGAAGCATCCGATCAGCACGGCGTTGAACCGGCGCGAGCCCAGCGAATCGTCCAACCTTTGCTCCAGCGTCTTCACGTCGAAAACCGGCTGGTCGCGATCGATCGAAGCGGCCGCTTCTCGAAGGATCGGAGTGAGCGAAGCAGCATCGCCGGCGCTGTGAATGAGGATCGACGCGCCCCTCAGGACCGGGTCGTGCTCCTGCAGAAAGCTGCGGTACAGCGCGGGCCCTGCATCGCGGTCAAGGCCGCCTTGATGGATGGTTCCCACCACACCCACAATTTCCTCCCACACCGGCTCTTCGTCGGGCTGGCTCAAGCTAATGCGGTGACCCAAAGGCTCCTGATCGGGCAGGTAGAGCCGGACGAAAGCTTCGTTCACCACCACCACCCGCTGCGTGTCGCCGGAATCGCGCGGCTCCAGCAGCCGGCCGCGTCGCAGGGGTATGCCCAGGGTTTTGAAATAATCCGGGCTGACGGTCATGAATCCCGTGGGCGGCGCCTGGCCGGGCGGAGCCTGCGGCCGGCCCTCAATGTGGGGCGACAAGACGAAGTTTCCCGAATCCCCGATCGGCATTGGCGCGACGGCCGCGGATTCCACTGCCGGCACGCCCTTGAGCTTATCGAGCAAATCCTGGAAAAACGCGGCCTGCCGCTGGATCGTCGTGTAGCCTTCGCCCGCCAGACGGATTCGCGCGGTCAGCACGTTCTGCGTGCGAAAACCCGGGTTGGTGTTGCGCAGTTGAAGAAAGCTCTTGGCCAGCAGGCCCGCTCCAATCAACAGAGTCAACGAAAGACCCAGTTGCGCCACCACCAGCGCCTGGCGCATCCGCCGCAAACCGGTTCCGCTGCTGGCGCTGCGCGATTCGCCTTGCAGCGCTTCGCGGACGCTGAAGCCCAAGGAGCCGAGCGACGGCGCCAGCCCAAAGACGATCCCTGTAAGCACGGTCGCCATCAACGTAAATGCGGCGGTGGCGAAGCCGATCGAAATTTCCGGCAAGCCGGCCAACGCCGCTTGCCGCGACGAATTCAGCGCTCGAACGGCAAGCACGGCCAGGCCCAGCCCCAGCCCTCCACCCAGCAACGACACCATCAGGCTTTCCGTGATCGGCTGGCTGACGATCCTTCGCCGCGGCGCGCCCAGAGCCACGCGCACCGCGATTTCTCTCCGCCGCGCGGTGGCTCGCGTGAGCATCAGATTGGCAACGTTGAAGCACACGATCATCAGCATCAATCCCACCGCGCCCACAAACACCCGCAGCGCCGGGCGCACATTGCCCGTCAGGCTTTCCTGCAAAGGTCTCGCGAAAATCCGCATGCCTTCGATGAACCCGTTGCCGTGCATCCGCAAGGGATATTCGTTAACGACGACACCGGTAAGTTGCTCCAGTTCGGCATTGACCCGCGGCAGCGGCGCGCTTGCATCGGCACGGGCAACGACGCTCACGATCGCCATATTCTTGCGCTCACGTTGAGCCGCCTCGTCGAGCGCGAACGGAATCCACAGCTCAGAGCCCTTGGGAAAATCGAAAGAGCGCGGCATGATGCCGATCACCGTCGCCGGCGCGCGATTCAGACGGATCTTCTGCCCCACGATGGCGGGATCTCCGGCGAATTTGCGGCGCCAGAGGTCCTCGCTCAGCACCACCACGAGGCCGGCTTCCGGCACATCCTCTTCCGGCCGGAACACGCGTCCATAGAGCGGCTTGATTCCGAGCACCGGAAAGAACGACGCGGTGACTTCTCCGGCGGTCAGTTGCTCGGCGCCATCGGCTCCGCTCCAGGTTACGCCGGCCATGTCGTAGGCGGCCATATCTTCAATGCCTTTGCCGGCAGCACGTTTTCCAGGAGCCGGATGCAGATTCTCCCGCAGCGTGAAATAATCTCCTGCCAGCGCCATTTCCGATTTCGGGTGGCCCATCAATTCCGTCACGGAATAAAGCTGATCCGCATGCGGGAACGGCAGGGGACGCAATACGACCACGTTCACGATGCTGAAGATCGCCGCCGTGGCGCCGATGCCCAGCGCCACCGTCAGCGCCGCTACCGCGGTCCATCCCGGCGTCTTCCTGAGTAGTCGCACGGCGAGACGCACGTCCTGCCGCAGATGCTCCCACCACGCCCAGCGCCGCGATTCATAGAAACGCTCGCGGCTGGAAGTCACGTTGCCGAACGCGCGGCGCGCAGTCGCGAGAGCTTCTTCCTCACTCATCCCGCGCTCGCGGTAACGGTCGGCTTCGAGGCGGATGTGCGCTTCGATCTCGGAGGAAAAATCGCTGTCCTGGCGGCGTCGCAGCATCGTCTCACCTCACGCGGTTTCCGGTCCTAAGACGCTCCCGATCGCCGCCGAAAGCCTGCGCCAGCGCGAGGTCTCAACGGCCAGTTGCTTGCGGCCCGCCTTGGTCAGGGTGTAGAAACGCGCCTTGCGATTATTGTCGGAGATGCCCCACTCGGCTGCAATCCACTTCTGGGCTTCCAGGCGCTGCAAGGCTGGATAGAGAGCGCCATGCTCCACCAACAGGGCGTCGTCGGAGGTTTGCTGGATGGCTCTTGCGATGCCCTGGCCGTGCTGCGGCCCCAGCGCCAGCGTGCGCAGAATCAGCAGGTCGAGAGTGCCTTGCAGAAGCGTCAGGCGATCTTGGGTTGGCATTTTACCCGAGTATGCGCCAACTTGGGTAAGATGTCAACCCAGAGGTCAAAAAGGGGGGCGGAAAAAGTCAAGGACAGGGTTGGCCGCTGATGAACGCGGATAAACGCCGAGGCGGCCAATAATGCTTTTCAGCCTCAGGCGCCCAAAGGTTGAGACCCGATGGGATCCGCCACGCGCTCATCCCGCTCCACTTTGCCGTCGCGGATGTGGATGATGCGGTGGGCGTGCATGGCGATGTCGTGTTCGTGGGTCACCAGCACGATGGTGTTGCCGCGCTGGTGCAGGCGCGCGAACAGGGCCATGATCTCGACGCCGGTGGCGGTGTCCAGCGCGCCGGTGGGTTCGTCGGCCAGCAGGATGGAGGGCTGATTCACCAGCGCCCGAGCCACGGCCACGCGCTGTCTCTGTCCGCCGGAAAGCTCGCTGGGTTTGTGGTTCATGCGCTCGGTCAGATCCACTTCGCGCAGAGCCACCTTGGCGCGCTCGATGCGCTCTTTGGAAGGGATTCCAGAGTAGATCAGCGGCAGCTCCACATTATGCAGCGCGGTGGCGCGGGCCAGCAGATTGAAGGTCTGGAAAACGAAGCCGATCTCCTTGTTGCGGATGCGCGCCAACTCGTCGTCGTCCATATCGCTGACCAGTTTTCCGTTCAGATAGTACAGCCCGGAGCTGGGCGTATCCAGGCATCCGATCAGATTCATCAGCGTGGATTTGCCCGAGCCGGAAGGACCCATGATGGCCACATACTCGCCCTTATGGATCTCGATATCGACGCCGGCAACCGCGTGGATGGTCTGGTCGCCCATCACGTAGGTCTTCATCAGGTCCCAGGTGCGGATGATGATGCCGTCGCGCTGGAGCTGCTCGCCCCGCTCCAATTTTTCCATAACCGCGGCGTTGGCCATATGATTTAAGCGAAAACCCGGTCAGCTCTTGGTGTCCACAACCGCGGCGGTGCGATTGTCCACTTTGACGCGCGCGTTGTTGCGCATGCTGCGGATGGCCTTATAGCTGCCGGTGACGATGGTGGCGCCGGGGTCCAGGCCGCTGAGCACCTCGATATCGGACGCGCCGGCGATGCCGGTCTCCACTTTGTGAAATTCCGCGTGGTCGCCCTGCACCACGAAGACGCCCTGCACTTCTTCGCGGCGAGCTTTTTCCTCGGCTGGATCAAGCGGCTTGTTGCTGTCGGTGGTTTGCGTTTCCTCTTCCAGGTCGCCCTTGGTGCGCACCGTCAGCGCCTGAATCGGGATCGCCACGCGTCGCCTGCCGCATCGGCGGTGGTGATTTTGGCGGTCGCCGACAGGCCCGGGCGAATCTCGTCGGGCGGATGATCCAGCGCCACCACCACCTTAAAATCCTTGGCTTCCTGGGTCGAAGTCGCGCTCTGCGACGCCGCCAGACCGGAGGAGCGCACGATGGCGGTATCGCCGATCTGGATCACCTTTCCGGTAAACGTCCGGTTGGGCATGGCCTCGATCGTAACCTCGGCGGGCTGCCCCAGCTGAACGCTGACAACGTCGGTTTCGTCCACGTCCACTTCCGCCGTGATCAAGGACATGTCCGCGATGGTCATGATCGTCGATCCGGCCGAATTCTGCACGCCCTGGCACCACGGTCTCGCCGACGCGGACCGGAAGATCGGTGACCACGCCATCCAGCGGCGCGACCACATCGAAGCGAGCCAGAACGTTGTTCAGCCGCGTCAGAGCCGCCTGCGCCTGGGTGACGCGCCTCTGGGCGGAGCTCAATTGCGCCACCGTCTGCACACGCTGGGACTTCGCCTGCTCCAAGCGAGCCTGGTTTTCGCGCAGGCTGGCCAAAGCCGACTCGTAATCCGCTTTCTTCTGATCGTAATCCTGCTTGGCCACCAGCTTTTCCTTGTACATCTGCTCGTAGCGGTCCAGATAGTCCTTGGCGCGCATCGAGCTCATTCTTATAGCGATCGAGCGTGGCCTGCTGGGTGGTGATCGCGTCGTCCTGGGCTTTGATGGCCGGCTTCGGCGGCGGCGGAATCGGCTTCCGCGGAAGCGATGGTCGCCTTTTGCGCGGCAACGTCGGCGTCGGCCTGGGTATTTTCGATCCGCGCCACCACCTGGTTCTTGCGTACGCGGTCGCCCTTCCTTGACGTAGATTTCCGTCAAGGGGCCCATCGCGTTTGCTCCCAAGTTAATGTAATTCTTAGGCTTAATCTCGCCGGACGCGGTCACGACAGCGGTCAGGTCCTCGCGCGCCGCCAAGCTGGTCTGCACCGTCACCAGGTCCCTTTGGCTCCAGCGGCGGTATCCGTAGACGCCGCCTCCGATCGCGCCGAGCGCAATTATAGTGAGCCCGATTTTTCCGGCTGTAGTCACTTTTCTAGTGTCTCCTCCTCGTCAGGACGAAACCTTGGACGCAAAAGTTCCGGCATTGTTTCGAATCCGGTAATATTCCATTATTGCAGAACCCCCCGAAGGGTGCCAAGTCGGAATGACGGGTGCCAACTTGGTTAGTCCCGCTCGATTCCCAGGAGCAGCACCACGGGCTCGGCCAGCTCTTCAAATTCCAGCCGCACGATCTGGCGTGAGCCGAGGCGGGCGGAACGCGCCCGCACCCACCCGGCCACCAGCAGCAGGAGCAGGATGACGATCGGGCCGGGCCGCTCCAGCGCCAATCGGATGAGGGAGCTCAAGACGCCCACGTAGAGGGCGGACGCCAGCAAGTATTGGATGACGGTGACCACCGGCGGATCCTTGCCCGGAAAATAGGAAGAGGTGAACGGGATCTTTTCGAACGAAAACAGGAGAAGCTCCATCAGGATGAGCGAAGCGAACAGGCACGCCAGCGCGGCATGCAAACCGCTCGGCAGCCCAGCACGGCGATTTCCACAGGGATGCGTCAGAGAGCGACACGGGAACCACGCCCCAGAAGAGGAGGAAGCTCTCCGCTCCGGCCAGCAGCGCGGGCGCGTTTCCGGGCTCATGCACGCGAAAAACCCAGTTGGCGCGTAGCTCCACCGGGAGTCGAAAAGGTAGCGCAGTCCCGCCAGAGTGAATAGCGACAGCGACAGAGGAACGGCGATCACGGCCTGGCGGAAAGCCGGCGAACCGAGCGGCATGCGATGCAAAGTTCCGCCTTCCAGCAGCAGGCCGGCGAAGCCTTCGCGAGATTACGGCCAGCGCGATGGCGCCGAAAGCCGTCAGGATCAGGCGGTGCTGGCGGCTGCGCGCCAGGCTCTTGGCGACGAAGCCGAAAACGGCGAGGCGCGCAGATCGGGGAAAAAACGGCCGGCGGCGGCAGCGATCCAGGCTTGGATCAAGGCCCTCTGCGCCGAAGCGCCCTCGTTCCAGGCGATTCGATCACGCGGGTGCGATGACGCCGATAGCTCCATAGATAAACCAGGATCGCGGTGACAGCGGAAGCGGCGACTCCGGCCAGAGCAATCGAGAGCCAGGCGCAGCGCCAGCGGGTCGGATGGCCGGCGATCACCTGGTCCACGCCCAGAAACCACAGCGGCGGAACCCAAATCGCCCAGGCCGGGCGCAGTTCCATGTAAGGATGCAGGTCGGCGATGGAGAAGACCAGCGGCAGCGAGCACAGGAACAGGCTGAGCAGCGCGCCTTGCAGCGCGAGCGAAACGCGAGGGAATTGACGCACCGGCACAAGATTGAGCAGCACGCCTTGCGCCGTCACCAGGATGAAGAACACGAAGAAGCCGGCCAGCGAAGCGGATACGAAGAGGCCCGGTATCTGGCGCGCCATGGTGTCGTAGCGTCCCGACATCACCGCGGGAAACACGATACTGGGAAGCGCGGTGGTGGCGACGATGGCCAGCGACATGAACGCGAGCAGCGCGGTGAACTTGGCGATGAAGAGGTCGCGCATGCGCAGCGGCAGCCCAGCCAGCGCGAGATAATCGCGCAGGCCGGGAAACAGCGCCGGCCATTCGATCGTGGTGAACAGCGCAATGATGGTCATGGCCAGGGTGATCATGAACAGAAAGTCCGCCGCGGCGGCCCTCCGATACGGGCCGGCGTCGGGCAGGTGTTCGAGCATCCTGTACTTGTGAAAGTAGGCCTGCGCGTATAGGAAGCTCAGCGAGAGCACGATCGCCAGCGCGCTCCCGGCCACCACTTTGGCCTGGCTGGGATCGGAGACCAGCTCGCTATCGAAAAATCGCTTGAAGAAATGACGGCGCAGCTCGAAGTTGTTCGAATGCGTTTCGGTTGACCAGCGCGTCAGCATGATCTGCACCACTGGGCCTCGTCCGGCTTCGGCCTCGGCTCGATAACACCAGACCAGGCCCGACCAGGGGGTCGGGCCGCGGGCGAGGGCGCCCGCCCCACCCGAGCCTCCTGAGCACTGTAAATAAGGGCGCGGGACACCATGTCTAACCCCGCATGGCCGCGAGAATGCCGCTGACCACGGCCGCGGGATCTTCCTGCTCAGTGAGCTGCGTAAACACGCCTTCGAGCGAAGGCTGGCTGAGCAGATCGCGGAGGCGCTCCACGCGGTCGTGCGCCACGGTCCTGCCCTTGCGCAGAATCAGCACCGAGGAACAAACTTTCTCGACGACTTCGAGAACGTGGGAGCTGTACAGAATCATTTTGCCTTGCTCAGCCAGGGCCCTGAGCAGCGCACGCAGCACGATGGTGGCGTTGACGTCCAAACCCGAGAAAGGTTCATCGAGGATCAACAGCTCCGGGTCGCCCAACAGCGCCGCGGAGAGCAGCACCTTCTGGCGCATGCCTTTGGAGTAGGAAGAGAGCGGCGAGTGCCGGTCCTCCCATAACGAAAACAGGCGGAACATTCGATCCATGCGCGGATCGAGCACGGCGCGGGGGATGCCGCGCAGCCGGCCCACCAGTTGCAGATACTCGCGCCCGCTCAACTGCGGATAGAGATGCGGCTCCTCGGGAACGTAGCCGACCGAACGCAGGAAACCCGGCCAATCCGCGCGAACGTCGCGGCCCTTGAAGAAGATCTCGCCGGCGGTGGGCTCGATCAGGCCGATCAGCACCTTCACCGTGGTGGACTTGCCGGCTCCGTTGGGACCCAGGTAGCCGAGGATCTCGCCGGGGCGAATGGTGAAGCTGATGCCATCCACGGCGGGAATCCGGCTGTAGCGCTTGGTCAGATTGCGGACTTCAAGCATGCTGGCGGGATTCAGTCTAGCACCCTATGTAGAAATCTACAAGAGAATTGTGTATACTGAGTACCGCCTATGCCGGATGAGATAAAGCTTACGCACACCTCGGCGTTGATTTTGCAAACCCTCGGCGCCGGGTATCGCTACGGTTTCGACGTGATGGAAGCGACGGGCCTTCCCAGCGGCACCGTTTATCCAGCGCTGAGAAGATTAGAACAGCTGGGATTGATTCATTCCACCTGGGAGAAGGAAAGCAAGGCGCTGGCGGAACAGCGTCCGGCGCGCAAATACTATAAGCTCACGGCGCCGGGCGAGCGGACTTTGGCCAAGGCGGTGCTGCGCTACCCGCTGCTGCAACACATGAAGGGGACGTCATGAGACGGCCGATCTGGCTGATTCGTCTGGCCAGCCTGCTGGTGCCGGCGCAGCGCCGTGAGGAGTGGATCAGGGAATGGCGGGCCGAACTGCATTACGCCGAGCGGCATTATGCGGAGCAGCAGCGCTCGGAGGCGAACGCCGGCCACGCGCGGCTGATGGCCTTCGCCAGCGGCGCGTTTCACGATGCGCTGTGGCAGCATCGCGATTTCTGGACCGAGGAACGGATGGCGCGATGCGCCCAGTCCGCGCGGTTTTGTTTGGGATCGCTTGCGGCCGCGGTTGTGTCGATCGCGCTGGCCAGCGGATTCCTGCCGGTAACCCGATCGGTGGTGTTGCCGCTGCCCTACCGCGACGCATCGAGCATCGCGACGGTGGCGCAAGCCGGAACCATGGCGATGCGCGCGGGCGTCCCCGGCAAGGCGGTGGAGCTGTGGCGCGAACACAGCCGGTCGCTCGAGGACATCGCGACCTACCGGTGGGAGGGCGCGCATTTGACGCCGGCTGTGCCCAGCGCGCGCGTGAGCCCGAATTTCTTCCACCTGCTGGGCGCGAAAACCAGCACGGGACGCGCCTTCGAGCGCAACGCGTTCGCCAGCTGTCCCGACGAATGCCTGATCCTCAGCTATGATTTCTGGCGCAGTTTGAACGGAAGCTCGCGGGTCACGTTGGGCGGCAAATCGTATCGCGTCGCGGCGGTGCTGGAGAAAGGCTTCTGGTTCCTGTCGCCGCGAATCGCGGTGTGGCGGATCGGCGTTCCCGCACCGGCGGAGAGGACCGGCGTGGTGGCGCGCCTCCGTCCCGATTTCACCAAGAAGGAAGTGGAAACCGAGATGGGGGCGATTCTCCGCGACGGCGGTTTGAATGCGTGGGAAAGCATGATGGAACTCACCGGCGTGGCGGCACGAGTGCGCTCCGTGCTGTGGTCCTTCGGGTTCGGCCTGGGATTGGCAAGCATCATCATTGTGCCCAGCGTGCGTCTGCGGATGCCCAAGTGGAACCCTCGCGCGGCGGCGTTCTTCGCGGCCAAGACGGGACTGCTGCTGGCGGTGGTGCTGCTGTGCGGGATCGAGTTCACGCACGCAACCTCGATTACCATGCTGGGCGGAACGGACGCGATCACGGAGCCGCTCTCAACCTGGCTGTTCATGCTGGGATCGATGGGCGCGCTGGTATGGTCGATCGCCGATCAGCGCCGCCGCTGCCGCGTCTGCCTGAGGCGGCTGGGGATGGCCGCGCACGTGGGCTGCCCGGGATGCCTGCTGCTCAATTGGGCCGGGACGGAGCTGGTGTGCCTGGAGGGCCATGGAATGCTGCACGTGCCGGAGATGGCGGCCTGCTGGCAGGAGCCGGACCGGTGGACTTCGCTCGACGATTCATGGCAGGAGTTGTTCGAAAGGAGCTGACGAATCCACGCTCCCGGCCAGCTCAGGCGGTCCGGCGGTGGAAGACGTAGAAGAACACCACCACGGTCACGGCGGCGAAGGTCTCGATCAGAGAACTCACCAATTTTACGGGCGGAATCAGACCTCCCGCCACGCCCACCACGTCGTAGATGAGGTCGATTACCAGCAGGACTGCCAGCAAAAATGTTCCGATCAGCGCCAAAAATGCCGCACTTTTGAGGGTCATGCCTTGAGACTTGCACGCGGAAGGCCAAACCAGGGGGCGCGCGCCGACCTCGCCGCCCCAAAAGCATTATTGGCCGCCGATGGACCCAGATGAACCCCGATTCAAAGACGCGAAGCGTTTGTTTTCGATCTGCGTCGATCTGCGATCTCCCTCAGCCTTCGTACTGCAGTACGTTTAAGCCGGCGTTCCAATCCGTGACGTACACGAGTCCATCGGTTGTGACCAGGATATCGGCAGCTTTCGCGGCGAGCGCAACGTTGGGACGTGGATCGATCAGCTTTTCGGGCGCCGGAGGCACCCAGTAGGCGATTTCCTTGGGCGCGAATGCGTCCTTAATATCGAAGACACGCACCCCGGCGACGTTGTAGGTGGAGAAAATCGTCTCCTCGCTTCGAAATGTACCGGGCCGGTTTTCGTGCAGGTTGTGCGGGCCGAAAGTTCCGAACCCGCAGAAGTCCCGCTCCTTTGGCGCAGGCAAAGTGGAAATCGGCACCGGGTTTTCCTCGGCCCGCAAATCCACGATAAAGGTACAAAACATGCCCTTCGCACATTTTTCCGCATTGGCTTCGTCCGCCACGACTGCCAGCTTTCGGCCCGGCAAGGGCAGCGGCGTGTGCGTGCCGCCTGGAAACGGCGGACACCAGTTGATGTGTGAAATCAGCTTCGGCTTGGTTGGGTCGCTGAGATCATGGACGGTCAGGCCGCCGTCGCGCCAGGCTCCGTAGCCGCGATTGCCGGCCGTGATCATGTGATGCAGGGCAACGCGGCGGCCCGGCGCTAATGTCGACGGCTCGCCGGCCGCGCGATTCATCCCGGGCATCCACCAGCGCCCTACAATCTCGGGCTTGGTGATGTTCTGGAGGTCGACCATGCAGAGGATGTGATCGGTGAAACCGTCAAAATGCGCGGCAACCGCGGCATAGCGTCCGCCTGTCCACCACAGGCGATTGATGCCGAGGCCCGGCATTTCGAGAAAGGCGATTTCTCTCATCTCGGCGGGACGGGAAATATCGTGAATGCTCAGGCCCGATCGGAATTTCTTGCGCTTGGTAATGCTATCGGCCAGCGCATTCTCGAAATAACCGCGAATGTTGTCGTAAGACTGCATGGCGACAATATTCGCTCCGTTGGCGAGCAAAAGCAGGTCGCCTGAAACCTGCAGGTGATGGGTCCGGGTATAGTCTCCGCCCGTGAAGAAGCCGACAGGGGTCAGTTTGCGCGGATCCGCCGCATCCAGAATCGTTACTCCGTTGCTGAACATGTGGCCGACATAAAGATGCCGGCGGTTGAGCATGACCTGCACGCTGTCCGGCCTTCCGCCAAGATCGCTGTAGGACAGATGACGGAAGTGTTGTCCGATGCCTTGCCGCGGAATGGCAGGTTCCTGTGCGCCGGATTGCCCGGGACCGGACGCCAACGCTGCCAAACCAAGCAGACCTTTCCCGCAATCGCGCCGAGAGATCGTCATGTTTTGCTCCGTGTCCTAAACACTCACATCCAGCTTACACGCCTTCCCAGCAGGATGCTGAAAAAGACTTTCTGGCCGCCGATACACACGGATGAACGCGGATTCGCGGACTTTGGGCGCGGAACTGCTCTGCCTGCCCGGCTCACATCTTGGAAGACAAGGGGCCTTGGGGAAAAGCCGTTGAGGTCCGCAGAGGACGGTGAACGGTTACCACCGGCGACGCCCGCTTGGCAATGAACCAGGGACGGTAAAACCTCAGCCTGCAACTACGGCAGCGAAGCGGGGCAAGGAAAAAGAGCTTCGCCGCCAGATCCAGGAAACCGGACTCCTTGGACAAACGGATATTGCTCCAGCCGCACTTCGGACAGACGGGGCGCTTATCCGTTGTGACTATACCTAGAGATCCCATTGCGCCTACGAGAATAAACCCCGCGTTCTACTGGCGAAATAGACCGTTCGGACCATTACTCCCAAATTAGTCCAGCCCGAAGTTAATCCAACCCGAAGTTAGTCCAAGCCAACGATGCGCCCGGCGTATCCGGTCATTTCCAAATACCCGACCCCATGCACAGGACGGTTGAAACGCGTCGCGTCAATGTCGATGGCACCTTCCCAATACGCAGTCGGCGTCATCTCCTGTTGAGCGAGAGGCGTGCGAACGGAAGCCTTGAAGCCGAGCGACAGCACTTCAATGGTCCATTCCACAGGGTACCGTCCCCCGGTTGCCGGGCTGGTCCAAGTTCGCCCCGGTGTAAGCGTAAAATCGCCGGCGGACAGATGTCTGGCTTGCCCGCGCGAATCCACGTAGGTTCCGGCCGAATACGGATCCAGCGTTCCATCCGTTCGGCGCAAACGGAACAGCATCAGCTCAGACCCGTCTTCGAGCTGAAGGCTGAACCAATCCCATCCCTTCTGGCCGGCGTCCAACTGGTGGCTGAAGAATTCGTGATCCATCCAGCTGCTGCCTTCGACAGAGAATCGTTTGCCGTCCAAAACGATCGCGCCGGTGGAGGCCAGCCGCGTCAGGGAAATATAATACGACGCTTTGCCGGCGCCCTCCGCCTTCTGGCTCACTCCGTTGACGCCGTTGATGGCCGGGGGCTTCTCGGATTTCAGAGAGAGGTCCAGGGAAAAGCGGTCGGCGATGGCTGTGAGCCTCTGCGTGCCCCCTCCCGCGGCGGCCGGATCGAAGGTCCATTGCGCGGACCAATTGCCGTTCCACACGCGAGCCAGGTTCAGGTCCGCACCGGCTAGGCCCGGGCCGGACCGGTTCAGACGCTCCGCGTGCAGGAATTGACCGCCCTGAATGTCGCTGAGCGCCAGGTGCGCCATCCACACATCCCGCACGTCCCAAACGCTCTCCGGAGCGCTTTGCCGATCCGCAGCCTGGCGGAAAAAAGTGAGCTCAAAGCCAAAGCGCCGGCCCTCGGCGGTTCGAAGATTGCCTGTGTAATACCACCATTCGGTCTGAAATTCCGGATGATTGAAATGGTCGCGAGGGAACTCGAAATGGTAATTGGGGAGCGCGAGGCGATACGCGTCATCCGCTCCGGGCGCGTTCACGGCAAGCAACAGAACCGCCAGCGCAAAGTTCCTACTCCTCATGAATCACCTCGATCGGCACCAGGCGCGTTGCGATTCTGGCGGGGTAAAGAGCGGATAGAACCGTCGCAATGTAGACAATGGAAAGCGCGCTCAGCAGCACCAGAACGGGCCAGTGGAACTGAATGGTCCACCCGAAGGACTGTTTATTGATCACGTGAATCAACAGCAGCGAAAGAATCAGCCCTAAGATCACGCCCATGATGTTCGCCAGAACCCCCAACAGGCCGGCCTCAAACAGAATGATGCGGCGGATCTGGCGGCGGTCCGCGCCCAGGAAGCGCAGCAAGCCAAACTCGCGGCGGCGGTCGATGACCAAAGCCAGCAACGCTCCGCCGACGCCGGTCACGGCCACGAATACGGCGAGAGCCTCAAGCACGTAGGTGATCGCAAAGGTCCGGTCGAAAATCTGAATCCCCTGGTCCCGCAGAGTGCGGTTCCGCACCACGGCAACGCGCCGCCCGGCGATCACCCGTTCCACCGCGCGTTGTCCCTGGTCCAAAGGCACGCCGGGTTTCAGATACACCGCGACGTTGCTCGGCTCAGAGCCGGGCAGGTATCGAAGCAGCGTCGCCCGATCCATCAGAATTACGCCGCGTTCGCTCGAATAATCGTAATAAATGTCGAGGATGCGAAATGAATGGAGCTTTCCGCCCAGACTCAGCGTCAGTCGATCGCCCGCGTGCACCCCATGCTTGTTGGCAAACGGTTCGCTAACGATGACCGTGTCGTTTCCGATCAGCTGGCGAAAGACGCCTTCCGCCGGTGCGCCGGACAGAAACGATCTTCTCCTCCGGCGGCCCTTGGTGCGAGCATCGACGCGGGCATCCATGCCTCCCAGCGTGACTGGAAGGCCTTCATAGCGGATTTCGTAGGTGCGCAACGATTCGATGGCGTCCACCTCCGGAAGTTGAGCGAGCTGCGCGGGGATCTCCGACGCCATGGTGGGATGACGGTCCGCCCCGGTGGGAACCGCCGGGCTCAGAAACAGATCCGCCTGGAGGATATCGTCCATCCAAACCAGCACGGTTTCGCGAAAACTTCCTACCATGATGCCGACAGCGGTGAGCACCGCAATGGCGGTGGACAACGCACCTACCAGCACCGATGTCCGCCGCAGCGATCCCGCCAGGCTTCGGGTCGCCAGCAGCGCTTCCACCCCGAACACGCGTCGGATCAGTCCGGCGGTGATCGCAGCCAATCCGGAGACCAAGGCCGGGATGAGGAGCGCGGAGGCCGCAATCGACAGCAGCGCGCAAAGGTAGCCGAACAGCGGTTTTCCATCGACAGCGTTTTGGCGGGAAGCGATCCACGCTGCGGAGGCGAGGATCACAGCCGCGGCGGCCGTCCGCCAGCGGTGCACGCGAACCTGATGTTCACGCCCGCCCCTGGCCATGGCTTCGACAGGCGCGACTCGCGAGGCTTCCCAGGCGGGTCCCAGAGCTGAGACGAGAGAAATCCCGATGCCGATGGCGATTCCCAGGAACGCGATTTCCCAGGTAAGCGAGATCGGCGCCGGGCTGCTGCTGAAATATAGCGACGCGACCGTGGAGGCGACCAGCTTGACCGCGCCTTCCGCGAGGACGCGGCCGAGAACAATTCCAGCCATGCCCCCCAGCAGGCCCAAGCAGCTCGCCTCCCCCAGAAATCCCGCCAGGATTGCTCCGCGGGACGCGCCCAACGCCCGCAGAATGCCGATCTCGAACCTTCGCCGCACCACCGATACGGATATCGTGTTGTAAATCAGGAACGCGCCGACGGCCAGCGAAACATAGCTGAGCACGCGGAGGTTCCAACGGAAAGCCTCCAGCATGCGCCGGTTCTCTTCGGTCTCTGTGCCCTGCGGCGCGATCGCGACACCCTCCGGAAGGCTCTTGCGCAGGAGCGCTTCCCACTCCTCCGTTGAGTGTGCCGGCGGAGCTTCAATCAAAATCCGGTCGAGTGTTCCGCCGCGCCGGAGCAGTCGCGTGGCCGGCGCGAGGTCCATCACAATCACGTCGCCTGCCTGCCCGTCGAGCACGCCGCGAACGGTAAAGTCCGACGCAGTGTCGTTGATCAGCAAGCGCACGCGATCGCCGCTCTTATACCCCAGCCCCGAGCTGAGCCAGACGGATTCGTTCAGGCGAAGATCGGAAGGAGTCCGGGATTCTCCGCTAGCGGCGATTCCTTCCAGCGCTCCTTCCGCGATCAGGTCCATGCCGAGGATGGGGACCGTTCGCTTCGCGTCATCGGAAATGACTCCGTAGTCCTCTATGCGCGGATGAAGCTTCAATGCATACGGCGCTGTCGCCAGACGGCCGTAAACCTCGGGAGGGATTCCGCCCGGCGCGGTCACTTCCAGGTTTGCGCTTCCGGTCAAAGTCTCGAGCGAGGAACGGAAGGAGCCCACTGCCGCCTGACCCGCAAGTTCGATGGACAGCACAGCGGCAACGCCCAGCGCCACGGCCAGCACTGTAAGCGCGGTCCGCAATTGCTCCCGCCGCAGCGGTCTGAGGATTAAACGGTAGAACAGCTCCAGGGTGGGCATAGGCCGGTCAATCCTTCCCCGTGAGCCGTTCCATGGGATTGACGCTCTGTACCCGGCCGTCTTGCATTCGCACAACCGTGTCCGCATTCCCGGCTGCTTCCAGGCTATGGGTGGCCATCAGGACGAGGGTCCCGCCTTGATCCGCGATGCGTCTCAAGAGAGCGAGAATCACTTCGCTGGTCACCGTATCCAGATTTCCCGTCGGCTCATCCGCCAGCACCAGAGACGGCGCGTTCGCCAGAGCGCGGGCGATGGCCACCCGCTGCATTTCGCCGCCGGAAAGCTGATGCGGCATTCGGTTCGCATACGCGTCCATCTCCACCCAGCGCAACCGCTCCATCGCCGCGGCGCGCGATTGCGTGCGGCCGGCAAGCATCAATGGCAGTTCGACGTTCTCAATCACAGAGAGAGTCGGCAGCAGTTGAAAACTCTGGAAGATAAACCCCACCTTTTCGCGCCGCACCCGGGTTAACGCCGCGTCGCTCAGCGTCGAAGTAAGGATGCCGTCCAGCCATACGTTTCCCGACGTGGGAAAATCCATGACGCCTGCCAGGTTCAGAAGCGTGGATTTTCCGCATCCGCTGCGCCCCAGGAGCGCTACAAACTCCCCCGCGCGAAATTCGAGGCTCACGTCGCGCAGCGCCGGCACGGGGGTTCCTTCCGTGACGTAATCTTTGCTGACGCGCTCCAAGCGCAGAGTCCCCATAACGTCAGTCTCGCAAAAGCGCGAGGATGCGGGCTTGCTTCGCGAGCCTCTGAGCGAAAACACCCAGCGTCCACCGGCCCGAATGGGTGTTTGCGCGATCCCCTGGCGCTGCCCGTGGACGATGTTCTTTTGGAATCAGCGTCGCATCGGCGGCACTCTGCTTGCGCCTGGCCTTCTCGATGAATACCTCCAAGCCAAGCCCCTCCGGCCAGATGAAATTGGACTACCGCGTGAAGGCGCCCTTAAACGCCCGCATGAAGGTCGATGAGACAAAAAGCTTCAGGATTCCCAGAGGCTCGTTGATTGAATGGGTTCCTCATCCCGGTAATGGTACAGGACTCGCAAGTATTCGGTGGCTTGAGGAAGAGTGCCTGGTAAGCTCTGCTGAACTAAACCAAAACTGCGAACGCGTCGGGCAGTAGCCCGACGGTCAGGTATTCAGCAGGCTCTCGGTCAATTGGTCCATGGTCTGAGCCGCCTTCACGTTCGCGCCAAAGTTGTCTTGCGCCTGGAGCATCGCGACCGCTTGCGCGCTTAAATCCACCGTGTCGCCGGAGGGCTGGCTGGATGCCGCGATGGTAGAGGCAACGCGGTCCAAACTGGCCTCGGCGCGCTCCATGCCCTGGAGCGGAGTTTGGAGATCGATCATATCAGGCATATCGGCCATCTGGTCCAATTCAAGAGGTCTACGCCAAAAAAAACCCTTCTACAATGAGGCATGGACCCGACCATCGCACGGGTGCGCGACCTGCTCGATCAAGCCTCGGCCGTCGCCGCGCTGACCGGCGCGGGCATCTCCGCCGAGAGCGGCATCCCCACCTTTCGCGGTCCCGGAGGCATCTGGCGCACCTATCGCGCGGAAAACCTGGCCACGCCGGAGGCGTTTGCAAAAGATCCGAAACTGGTCTGGGAATGGTACAACTTTCGCCGCGGCGTAATCGCCGGTGTCGAGCCCAACGCCGGCCACCGCGCCCTGGCCGAGCTCGAACGGCGCAAGGAAAACTTCAGCCTGATCACGCAAAATGTCGACGGATTGCATGACCGTGCCGGCAGCCGCAAACTTCTGAAGGTCCACGGCGATATCTGGACCCTCCGCTGCACCGTCTGCGCCCGCGAACGGCGGGACACCGCCACGCCGCTCCCCGAGCTCCCGCCGCGCTGCGCCTGCGCCGGCATGGAACGCCCCGGCGTGGTCTGGTTCGGGGAGGGACTGCCCGAGCAAATCTGGATCGACGCCAAGCGCGCCGCGCAACACGCGCAATTGCTGCTGGTGATCGGAACTTCAGCCGTGGTCTACCCTGCCGCCGGTCTCGCTGCTCTGGCCAAGCGATCCGGGGCTTTGGTGGTCGAAATCAACATCGCGGAAACGCCCGTCTCCGGCCAGTCCGATTATTCCCTGCGCGGCCCAGCGGCGGAGATCCTGCCTGAGCTGCTCAGGTTTTAAGAGCGGACTGAAATGGTGGGCGGTCCCAGGCTCGAACTGGGGACCTCCTGCTTGTAAGGCAGGCGCTCTAACCGGCTGAGCTAACCGCCCTTTCGAGTGCATTGCGGCGCTGCCTCGGCATCGCCGTGCTCATCTGCCCCATCATATCAAGTCAAGCACCGCGCCCTCCGGCGAAGCCTCGCCGCACCGGGAGATGGCCGCGATCCACGCGAGAAAAGACCACGCCACCGCGTCGTTGAAGGCCGCGCAGGCGATGGCGACGTGCCCCAGCTTGGTGGAGCTGAGCTTCCGATCGGCAAGAATGCGCGCGAGCACCGGAAAAGCCGTGATGCTCAGGGAGACCGCGATGAGCAGCGCGAACGGCAGCATGGGCGATGACGGCGCAAGGACGTGCAACTGGGCGCGCCCCACCAGGAACATGAACAGGACCAGACCGATCTGGCTCAGCTCATTCAGCACCGGCAAGCTGGCCGCGGGGAACAGCCGCGCGGAAAGGGCCGGAGCGATCCATCCAAAAAAAGAAGGCCCCAGCAGCAGGCCTGCAACGATTTCGCCAATCACCGACGGCTGTCCGATGCGACCGGCGATCCCCTGGAGCAGTCGGCAGACCGCGAGGATTACCGCGATTTGCAACAGCAGCAGAGCGAGAGTCACTCTACTGAATGTACAGGAGAGCGCCGGATACAGCCGAATGCGGATGCTACTCTTAGAGGTTTGGTGATTTGATGAACGTGAGCACTCCGGAAGCGCCAGCCGTATCTCGCCCGGCAGGGGAACGCGCCCTGTTGCCGATCGCGTTCGCGGGTGGTCTCGCCGGACTCGCCTTTCTCCCGCCGCTCGGCCGAAACCTGGGCGTGGTGCTGGCGTTTTTGGGCGCCGCAATCGTGCTGAGCGTATGGAACGTAATGCTGCTGGAGTCGGCCCGGCGAAAAGGGCGGACGCTGAGGCTGGAGGTGGTCGCCAAAAAGCAGCACTACCTGCAAGCCTGCGCACAGGGCTCGGTTCTGTTGTATTGGGGGTGGTATTGGCATCCCGTCTTCGCCTTCGCGCCGTTCATTTTGGCGCAACTGCTCTTCGCGTATGCGTTCGACATGCTGCTCAGCTGGTCGCTGCGCGACGATAACACGCTGGGCTTCGCGCCCTTCCCCGTCGTCCTCAGCATCAACCTATTCCTGTGGTTCAAGGCGGATTGGTTCTATTTCCAGTTCCTGCTGGTGGCGGGCGGGCTGGCCGCGAAGGAGTTGATTCGCTGGAATCGGGACGGGCGGCGGGTACACATCTTCAACCCCTCCTCGTTTCCGCTCGCGGTCGTTTCGCTGGGTTTGCTGGCCACCGGCACGAGCGATATCACGTGGGGTCTGAACATTTCCACCACGCAGTTCTTTCCGCCGCACATGTTCCTGTTCCTGTTTCTCATCGCGCTGCCGGGCCAGTTCTTCTTCCCAGTGACTTCGATGACCATGTCGGCCGTGGTGGCGACGTATGTGTTCGACCAGATCTACTTCGCCGCAACGGGCGTCTATTTTTTCTACGGCTCGGATATTCCGATTTCCGTGTTCCTGGGAATGCATTTGCTGTTTAACGATCCATCCACGTCGCCGCGCACGGAGCTGGGACGCATCGTTTACGGCGTGCTGTACGGGCTGAGCACGATGCTGTTGTTCCAGTGGCTGGGCGACCTGGGGATGCCCAGGTTCTACGACAAGCTTTTACAAGTCCCGCTGCTGAACCTGTCGGTGAAGGGCCTCGATCGAATGGCGCGGTCCCGATTTCTGCGCCAGCTCGATCCCGCGGCGCTGGGGCGGTCGCTCCCGCCGCGCCAGCGAAACCTGGCGTACATGTCCGTCTGGGCGGTGGTGTTTGCGGCGCTGAGCGCGGTCGGAGCGGTGGGCGACAGCCATCCCGGCCAGTGGCTTCCGTTTTGGCGGCACGCCTGCGAGGCGGGACGCACGCGCGCCTGCGCGTACCTTGCGGATATGGAGATCACTTACTGTAATAACGGATCGGGCTGGGCGTGCAACGAAGCCGCCCTGCTGCACGTGGCCCGTTCGCGGAACGAGGATCAACGCAGCAGGAGCGTTCTGGCGGGAACCATGATGCCTCTCCGGCACGGGTGCGAACTCGGGTTTGAAACGGCCTGCCAGAACCAGAAAGAGCTGCTCAGGGGCGCCGGCAAGCTGATCTCCGCCCCTCCCGCTCTCAAGGATTATCCGATCATCTTGCGCGGCGGCAAGGACGCGATCACCGAACGGGATCCGGCTGCGTTGTACGCGCTGGCGTGTAAGGAAGGTTGGACGGAGACGTGCGGGAAGGGATCCTGACATCGCCCGCCGGGCGATAACCGTCGAGTCGGCCGTTGAAAAACACAATTGGCCGCCGATGAACCCAAATGAACGCGGATTCAAAAACGCGAAAAACTTTGCTCTCGATCTGCGTTTATCCGCGTTTATCAGCGGCCAACCTTGTCTTTGACTTTTTCCGCGACCTGCTGGCGCGCCGGGTTTTAGCCGAATAGGCACCCATGCCCAACTTCCGGGGCGGCGATTTCACGCGATAAAATGTGGCACGGCCCGATGGCCGGGACTTGTCCGCGCAAAGGAGAAATTCGCGTGATCCATTCCAAAAATGCAAGTGTCGCTTCCCTTCTGATTCTTTCCCCGCTGATGTTGACTGGGCAGAGGGCGCAGGAGAATGTGGTTCCACTGAAAAATTGGGCGACTCCGCTGTACTGGCAGCCCAGCCAAGCGGAGAGAGCAGCTGCTGGGGGCGCCACCCCGCAGCTCCAGTTTTCCGCCAACGCCGTGTCCAACACCGCGTTAACTTTCGTGGCCATCACGCCCTGCCGCCTGGTGGATACGCGGGGCGCCAGTGCTGGATTTAACGGTGTGGATCCCTTTGCGGGACCCTCCATAGCATCCAAGGGAACTTTGACGATCCCCGTGCAAGCCGCTTCACAAACCAGCACGACCGAGCCCGCACCCTGCGGCGCGATTCCTTCCATCGCCCAGGCGTATTCGTTCAACCTCACGGTGGTCCCCCAGGCGAAGGGCGCGGTCGACTATGTTTCGATGTGGCCGGCCGGCGGCACACAACCTTTCGTCGCGACGTTAAACGATCCGCAAGGTGCCAACGCCGCCAACGCCGCCATTGTGCCAGCGGGATCGCCGAGCGGCGGGATCAGCGTGTATAACGATGGCCCCGCGACCACCGATGTGGTGATCGACATGAATGGTTACTTTACCGCGCCGACCGACCTGAATGGCAACACCGCCGTCGGGTTGGGAACGCTGGCGAGCAACACCACCGGGACCAAAAACACAGCGAGCGGTAGCACCGCGATGGAGGGCAACACCACCGGGATCGGAAATACGGCCAGCGGCTATGCGGCCCTGCCAAGCAACACCACCGCGGAGGGCAACACGGCCGTCGGCGCCTTCGCGCTGTTTAGCAACACAACCGGAGGCGCGAACGCCGCATTGGGATACTCGGCCCTCTACTACAACTCCAGTGGGACCTTCAACACGGCCGTGGGCGCTAATGCCGGAATGATCGCCGGAGGCTCAGGTGAGGGCAACCTCAACACTTTTCTTGGCTATTACGCTGGCCCAGGCACCACCTCCACCCTCACTTTGGCCACCGCCATCGGCGCCGGCGCCGTCGTCAGCGAAAGCAACGCCCTGATCCTGGGGGGCACCTCGGGGAGTGCGGTGACCGTGGGGATCGGTACGGCCAGTCCGTTTGACGACTACGCCTTGGATGTCGAGGCCACTTCGAATTCCTCAATCAACGGCGGAGTGGTCGCGAACGCCGGCGGCGGCAACATCTATCTGGGAATGACCAACGGCGTGCATAAGTTCCGTGTGGACACCAATGGAGTGGTATATGGCACCTCCTACCAGACCAGCGGCGCGGACTTCGCCGAGTCAGTGGCGGTGAGCGGCAGCACGTCGCTGTATGAGGCCGGCGATCTTCTGGTGATCGAGCGCGGTGCGCAGCGGCGCCTGACTCAGTCGCGCACGCCTTACTCGACCCTGGTGGCTGGCATTTACTCCACCCAGCCGGGCGTGCTCGCCAGCCCGCACCCGATCGACGCCAATCTTGAGGGCGAAGTGCCGCTGGCCGTTGTCGGGATCGTACCCTGCAAGGTGACTACCGAGAATGGCGCGATTCATGCAGGCGACCTGCTGGTGACATCCTCGAGACCCGGCTACGCGATGAAAGGCACGGACCGCAAGCGGATGCTGGGCGCGGTGGTCGGCAAAGCGCTGGAACCGCTGCCCAAGGGAACCGGCGTGATCCAAGTGCTGGTCACCTTACAGTGACAGCCAAGGGTCTTCAGCGCGGTTTGTGAACCGGTACACTAGCAAGCGTGCCGCCGCGCCGCAGCAGAATCGGGAATGCCGTTCGCGTCTCCGTGGGCAATTTCCTGGAGATGTACGACTTCATGGTTTTCGGCTACTACGCCACCGGAATTGCGCGCGCATTTTTTCCCAGTCAGAGCGAATACGCGTCCTTGATGCTTACGCTGGCGACCTTCGGCTCGGGCTATTTGATGCGCCCTTTGGGCGCTCTGGTTTTGGGAGCGTACATCGACCGCAACGGACGCCGCAAAGGATTGCTGCTCACACTGGCGCTGATGGCCATCGGAACACTCTCCATCGGGTGCTTGCCGGGATATCGGACGCTGGGGTTGCTGGCTCCGCTTCTAGTGGTGGCGGGACGGCTGGTGCAGGGGCTTTCGGCGGGAGTCGAGATCGGCGCCGTGAGCGTGTATCTTGCCGAGATCGCCACGCCCGGGCGCAAGGGTTTTTACGTGAGCTGGCAATCGGGAAGCCAGCAGGCCGCCGTGATTTTCGCGGCTGTGTTCGGTTTGGCTCTGGCGTCCTGGCTTCCTCCGCAGCAGGTGCTCGATTGGGGCTGGCGCATTCCCATCCTGGCCGGGTCGATGCTGGTGCCGCTGCTTCTGCTGTTGCGAAGATCGCTGGCCGAGACGGAAGAGTTTCTGGAGCGGAAACGCCGGCCCCGGACGGAGGAAATCTGGCGAACGCTGGCCGCGAACTGGCGGCTGGTCCTGCTGGGGATGATGCTGTCGACCACCACCACGGTCACGTTTTATCTCATCACCGCGTACATGCCGACGTTCGGAACCGCGGTCCTGCACCTGTCGACGCGAGACAGCATGATCGTGACGCTTTGCGTCGGCGTGTCCAACCTGATTCTGCTGCCCGTGATGGGCGCGGTGTCCGACCGTGTAGGCCGGCGTCCGCCTCTGATCGCCGCGTCTTTGGCTGCGCTGATGACGGCGTACCCGGCGCTTTGCTGGCTGGCGATGCAACCTTCCTTCAGCCGGTTGCTGGCTGTCGCGCTGTGGTTTTCGGCGATCTTTGCAAGTTACAACGGCGCGATGGTCGTGTTTTTGACCGAGATTATGCCCGCCAGCGTGCGCGCTTCGGGCTTTTCGCTGGCCTACAGTCTCGCTACCGGAGTGTTCGGCGGCTTCACGCCGACCGTTTCCACATGGTTGATTCACGTCACCGGAAATCGCGCGGCGCCGGGATTGTGGCTTTCCTTGGCGGCTTTGATGGGGTTGACCGCGACCATCCTGCTTTCGCCTCAGCGAGCCTTGCGCGGCGCCGAACTGGCCGTCTCAAAGGCGTAACGGATCAGCGCGGCTAACCGGTACGCTCCGTGCACGAACTTTCCATACGGCATGGTGAGGAACAGCGCGAGCACAATGCCCAGATGGACGCGCAGCAGAATTCCCATTTCCGGAGTATTGCGAAGCGCCAGCAGCAGCAGGCCCGTCAAGCTGGTTGCGAAGAGCAGGGCCAGGAAAGAAACATCCGCTCCGTTCTGTTGCGGGTCTGAGATCGCGGGATCCCGGCGGAGCTTGAGGAAGTATAGTCCGGCCGGTCCGATCAGCAGACCGATTCCACCGAATGTTCCGAGAATCACCGGCGCGCTGAGGAATGGATACGGCGCCCTCAGCCCCAGCAAGTAATGATCGATGGCTGCCGCTGTGGTGGAGGCGAAGCATAGCAGGAAGCCGTAGAACGTGAAGTGGTGAAACCAGCGCCGGGCACTTGAATCACGCCCAGAATCACGCGTACCACCGGAGAGATACTTGAGCGTCATTGCGTCGCGAAGCGCACCTATGATCGACTGCATCCCGCTTGACGGCGCGTCTGAAGGCCCTGCTTTTCGCCAAAATCGCACCACGCCGGCAATCAGCATCGCAACAACGAACCCAGCGGCCAGGCCGAAGATCGCGATCATGGATGCGTGCGGAAGGACGCTGTAGAAATCGGCGCCGGCCGCGGTCCCGCCGTGCGCTCCCCACAGGAATGCCAGCAAGCACACGGCCAGCGCAGGAAGAACGGTTCCGCCGTACCTTCCTCCATACCACTTGGGCCGCGCGCACTCACGATACGATTGCGCCCGAATCTCCGCAAACAGCTTAGGCACATTCACCGCGAATTCGTGCGGCGGCGTATACGGGCAGGCATAGTAGCATTCCGAACAGTTGTGACAAAGGTTGGCGAGGTAGGTGAGATCGCCAGGGGAGAAAACGGTTTGGCGTTCGATAGCAGGGAACACGGCGCAGTAGCCTTCGCAGTAGCGGCACGCGTTGCAAATGCCCATCACGCGCTGCCCGTCGCTCTCAGAGTAGTGCGGCTCAGCGTAGTGCGGCACGCGCAGCCTGCCTTCCCGCGATTCTGCCGAACACCGCGCCGATGGTCATCCCGATCCCCGCCAGATAGCCCTGGCCCAGAATGTTTCCCGCCATGATCTCGCCCGCCGCGAAGATGTTGGCGCTGGCCGCGCCTGCCTTGGTCCGCACCGCGGCCGATTCGGCGACGCGCACTCCCAGATATGTAAATGTGATGCCGGGACTGAGCGGGTAGCCAAAGAACGGCGGTGTATCGATGGCCTGCGCCCAGTTGGATTTCGGCGGCGCAAGATCCCTGGTCCGGCAGCCGTCCAGAACGGTGTGATCGAAACGGCCCGGAACAACAGCCTGATTGAACCGGTTCACCGTGCCCACCGTTTCATCCACCGGCAAACCCAGGCTGGCCGCGAGTTCCGCCATGCCGGTCGCGCACACGGGAGGAAATACGGAGGGCATGAACCGGCCCAGCACCTTCGAATCGAAAATCGAATACGCGATTTGATCCGGTTGCAGCGCGATCAAGCGGCCCCAAATGGCGTAGCGTTTGGGCCACAGGTCCGCGCCTTCATCCTCGAAGCGGCGGCCGTTCTTGTTGACCACGATCCCGAGAGGCAGGGAATCCAGCCTGGTCACGATGCCTCCGTCGAATTTCGGCGAGCGCGCGTCGATCGCGATGGCATGGAACTGGCGCGGGTCGCCGGCCGATTCCACGCCGTTTTCGAGCAGCAACTTGAGAATCTTCCCTTGGTTGTGCGGCGTTCCGCGGATGAGAAAGTTGCGCGCCGCATCGCCCCAAATCTCTGTGAGCCAATCCAGATTGGATTCGAATCCGCCGGCGGCCGCGACCAGCGCCTTGGCGCGAAACGCGACCGGCGCGCCCTCCAGCATCACGGTTCCGCTCTCGAAATCGCCGTGCGAAATATTCAAGCCGGCGACCTCCGCATTGTAGAGCACGCGAACGCCCTGTTGCTCCGCCGCGGCATAGTACGCATTCAGCAAAGCCTTGCCTCCGCCCAGGAAAAACGCGTTGGTCCGCCCCAGATGCAGCGTTCCGCCCAGCGCTGGTTGAAATCGCGCGCCGTGGCCGCGCATCCACGCGCTCACCGGAAGCGATTCGCGGATGGCGATGCGGGCCAGAGGCTCATCCGTTTCGCCGGAGGTCACCTGCGCCAAGTCGGCGAAATACTGGTCTTCGGGATAGGCGCCTTCCAGGACATCCGTGGGCGCTTCGTGCATGCAGCGCATGTTGCGGGTGTGGCGGCTGTTGCCGCCCCGCATTTCGCGCGGAGCGCTCTCCAGAACCACGACGCTGGCGCCGGCTTCGCGGGCGCTGAGAGCTGCGCACAAGCCGGCATTGCCGCCGCCGATCACCGCCACGTCGAACAGGGGAAGTTCCTTGGCCACTCTGGTGTTATGCTAGCGAAGTCCGGCGCGCATGAGGCTTCGATGGTCAATCCCGGTTATGTTGATGGCGGCCGCCGCAACGGCTGCGGCGCAAGATCACGTCGAAGTCGACAATCCCTGGGTTCGGGTGCTGCGGGTAAAGCAGGACGCGCATGAGAAGACGCCCATGCAGGAGCAGCCCGCGTCCGTTACCGTGTATTTGACCGACGTTCATCAGCGCTTCACCGGCGAAGACGGGAAGATGCGCGAGGTGAGGCATAAGGCGGGAGACGTCGCCTATGCGGGCGCGGTCAAGCGCGCGGAGGAGAATCTTTCGGACCAGCCGCTGGAGCTGGTGCTCATCGAATTGAAACCCGGAGCGCCTAAGCCGGTCTCGCCGCCCATCACGCTCGATCCCGTCAAACTGGATCCCAAGCACCACATTGTGGTCCTCGAAAACGATCGGGTACGCGCGATTCGGACGATTCTGGAGCCGCATCTCAAGAGCCCGATGCATGAGCACCCACACTACGTGGTCGTGTATATCACCGAGCTTCACACCACGCAAAAGCTGGGGGACGGCAGGCTGGTGGACAATCCGCGCAAGCCGGGCGAGGTGGCGTGGCGCGACGCGACGAAGCATGAAACCGAAAACATCGGCGACCGCACCGCGGTGGAGATCCAAGTGGAGTTGAAGTGACCCAAAAACCCGGGACAGTATACTCAATTCCCGATTCTTTTGGGCGGAAATCGGGAATTGAGTATACTGTCCCGGGTTTTTATTCCGGGTTTTTATTCGTAGCGGAGCGCCTTCATCGGATCCACCCGCGAGGCGCGGCGCGCGGGCAGATAGGCGGCCAGCAGGGTGACCGCCAGCAGCGCCGGGACCACCAGCAAATAAGCGGTGACGTCGGTTTGGGAGTGCGCTGGAAACACCACCTGCAGCAGTCTTTCCGCGAAAACGCTGGCTACCAGCCCGGCCGCGAGCCCGTACAGCGCCGGCGTCAAGCCCTGGCGCAGCGCCATCTGTAAGACCGCGAGCCGGCTGGCGCCGATGGCCATGCGAATCCCGATCTCACGCGTCCGCCGGCTCACCGCGTAAGCGCCCAGGCCATATAGACCGACCATGGCCAGCACCAGCCCCATCACTCCCATGCCTGCCACGATTTCCATGATTGTGTTCCCGGTGCTTACCACGCGCATGTTATAGAACTCCTCCATGGTGCGGACGTTGAAGATGGGTTGGTTCGAATCCAAACCGCGGACGGCCTCCCGCAAGGGCCCCGCGATACTGGCCGACGGGCCCGCGGACTCGGACACCAGGATCATGCCGGGCCTCCGGTTCTGCCGGTAAGGAAGATAGAGGAACTCGGTAGGCGGTTCGGCGATCCACAGGTATTTTCCGGTTTTGGCGATGCCCACGATCTCGACCCAGGGGCTGCTCGGGTTGCTTGTATCCTGCACCCGAAGACGCTTTCCCAGCGCATCCTGGCCGGGCCAGTAATGTTGCGCGAGCTGCTCATTCACCACCGCTACACGCGGAGTATCGGCCGTGTCGGTGGAGCTGAATCCGCGGCCCCGCAGCAGGCTCACTCCCATGGTTTCGAAAAAGTTCTCGTCGACTCTGCTGGCGAAGACAGTGGCGTTGTCTTTGCCTGCCGGGAACTGATAGCCCTTCCGGCACGATCGCGGCTGCGTCGGCCTCCGTCGACATCGGGACCGAGGAGGTGAGGGCAACCGACCGTACGCCGGGTACCGATCCTGCGCGCTCCACCAGTTGCTTGTAGAACTGCTGCGTCTGCGCATCGCTATAATGCACCAGGCTGGGATTGAAGCTCATCATCATCAGGTGATCCTTGCGGAAGCCCTGACTGCTGGACAGCTCACGGTGAAAGCCGCGGTACATGAAAACGGAAACTGTCAGCAATACCAGCGAGACAGCCACTTGGCATCCCACCAGGAAGCTGCGGCCCCACACGCGCCGGCGTCCGGCATTCGCGGTATCGCCCGTCTTCATCGCGCTGGCCAGGTCCACGCGAGTGGTTTGGAGGGCCGGGATCAAACCGAAGAGAAACACGCTGCACAGCGCCACCGCCAGGCTGAAGAACAGCACCCGCGGATTGAGCTGAACCGAGAGGGTGATGGGCAGATCCGTCGGAATCTGAATTTGCTGGAAGACAATCACGCCTAAATAGCCGACTCCCACGCCCAGCAATCCGCCGGCGAGCGCGATGAGCAGGCTTTCGGTGATCAATTGGCGGATCAGGCGGGTTCGCCCGGCGCCGATCGCCAGGCGCAAAGCGATCTCCTTGGCGCGCGCGGGCGCACGGCTGGTCAGCAGGCTGGCTACGTTCATGCACGCAACCGCCAGCACGGCCGCGGACAGCAGCAGCAGCATCGCGGAGAGTGCGGCGTCCACCGGATCCTGGTCTATTCTGGATTGCAGCTCGGTTTGAACCACCAGGTCCTGGTTCTTATTGGTGTCCGGGAAGGTCCGTTCCAAGTTCCGGGCGAATGCCGTAAGCTCAGCCTGGGCCTGCGCCATGGAGACCCCGGGCTTCAGGCGGGCCTTGACGCTGAGATCGCGGGTGCCGCGGGATTCGAGCGCCTTCGGGTTCGCGGACAGGCGCGGGTACATCATCAGAGGCGCGTAGAACGCCGGGCGAATCATCTGATTCAGCCCGGTGAAGCGCTCCGGCGTCACGCCGATCACCGTGAACTCGATTCCGTTCATGCGAACTTTTCGCCCCAGGATGGAGCGGTCGGCCGCGAACTGCTGTTCCCAGAGAGCGTGGTCCAGGACCACCACGGCGTCGCGTCCGGGAACCTGATCCTCATCGGGACGGAAGGTGCGCCCCAGCTCCGGCTCCACTCCCATCGCGCCTAACAGGTTGCTGCTGACCAGCACGCCAAACTTCATTTGCGGCAGCGCATCCGGCTTGGTTGTGAATCCCACGGTGAGGCTGGTGAAAGCGGTTAGATCGTCGAAGCTGCGGTTGTGATCGCGCAGATCGCGAAAGTCGGGGTAGGAGTTGACCAGACTGGTGAATCCGGCGATCGAAGCCTTGGTGCCGACCGTGATCACCTCGCCTGGCCGCGCGACGGGCAACGGTCTCAGCAACAGTGCGTCCGCCCAACTGTACATGGCGCAGTTGGCGCCGATGCCGATCGCGAGCGAGATCACCGCCACCAGCGTGAAGGCCGGATTCTTGGCCAGCATGCGGCTGCCATGATTGAGATCCTGCCACAACCGCTCCAGAAAGAGTTTCATGATCGTGCTTCGCGCCTCAGAATCCTTTTACGAGGCTCTCTGGCCGTATGTTCGCACACTGGCGGAAGCATTATTGGCCGCCGATGAACGCCGATGCACGCGGATTCAAAGACGGAGAAGCCTTTGTTTCCAATCGGCGTTTATCCGCGTTTATCAGCGGCCAACTTTTCCGGAACTGCTAGGTTCGCCAGAGCTGCCCGCTCGCCAGTCGCGCGCCCTCCGCCAGGGCCCGGAATTTAGCCCACACCACCGACGGATGGATCTCGGGCTGATAGGTTGCCTGCGACGAGAAGCCGCAGTCGGTTCCGGCGATCACGTTCTCGCGGCCTACCAGCCGGGCAAAGCGGCCGATGCGCTCCGCGATGAGTTCGGGATGTTCCACGATATTGCTTGCGTGCGTGACCACACCCGGAATGATGATCTTGCCGTCCGGCAGACGCACGTTTTCCCAGACATGATACTCATGCTCATGCCGGGCGTTGGCGGCCTCGAAGGAGTAGGCGCCCGCATTCACTTTGAACATCACCTCCAGCATGTCTTTGAGCGGCGCGTCGTGCACGCGCGGCCCTTCGTTGATCCCGTAACAGGTGTGAAAGCGCACCTGCTCCGGAGGGATTCCGCGAAGGCCGTGGTTGAGCGCCTCGACATACATCTCGGCCGTGCTCCGCCGCTCGGCGGCGCTCAGAGACGAATAACTGTAGAGTTCGGTGAGAAACGGATCGTCGATTTGAAGCAGGAAGCCGGCGTCGACAATGGCGCGGTACTCCTCCCGCAGGGCTTCCGCGACCGCGTGCAAGTAATCCGCTTCAGTGCGGTAATATTCGTTCTTTCCCACGCCGCTGGGCGCCACCGCCGGCAGAAACACATCCGCGGGCTCCCATCCCCGCAGCGCGGCTTTGAGATTTTCGATATCCCGACGCACCGCCTCCTGCCCGCGATAACACACCGGCCCCGTGCACACAAACGGGACCAGAGGAGCCAGGGTGCCTCCCAACATCGCGTGTTTGAAATATTGTTCGTAATACTCCGGGAAAGCCTCCACCTCCGCCTGGAACATGATCGGGCGGGGACCGGGTCTCGGTTCAAAACCGGCCAGCCGCTCGTTGACGTACGCAAAGAAACCGGGCTTGCCCTGCTCGCCGTCGGTCGGAATATCGATGCCGCATTCCACCTGGCGGCGAACGATGCCGGCGACCGCGGTCCGAAGCCGCGCATCGTAGACCCCGGCGTCGTACGGCTCACCGCCGATCTTTGCCTGCATCACATCCAACAGGTCCTTGGGACGCGGCAGGCTGCCGCAGTGAGTGGTCAGAATACGAGTGGCGCTGCGCTGCATGTTCATCCACGCGTCACATCGCGCGCATCCGGTTGTTGCGGGGGTTTTCCTCCACCTCCGCCAACCCCAGCTTCTTCAGTACCGGCGGAACGTACATCCCGAACCTCCCGCGAAAGCCCTTCTTCAGGCCATACCATCCGCCCATCGGATTCTTGGGCGACCGGCCCCACGCTTCAACCGTGCCCTCCGCGGCGGGCTTTTGCTCGTCCGCGCTTCCGAGCAGCATCCAATCCCGATGCGCCTTCAACATGGAATGCAAATCTTCAATGCAGCGCAGGTGATAGCGCAGTTGCGTGGACCCCACCTGGACCACCAGCGCGGGAGGGTCCGAGGCTTCGTCCTTGTAAGCTTCAAATTCAGACGTTCCCGGCGGTGTTTTCAATTTCCAGGGATTCTCTTTGGTGCCTGCCTTGGCTGCCATCGCGCCTCCTATTCCGCTTTAGTGGACCTATTCTTGCAGGAAACGC
Source organism: Bryobacterales bacterium (assembly GCA_963765185.1). Taxonomy (GTDB): domain Bacteria; phylum Acidobacteriota; class Terriglobia; order Bryobacterales; family Bryobacteraceae; genus Palsa-187. Next base: position 3,422 of record CAVXWB010000024.1, on the reverse strand, counting down.
TTCAGCCGCGCCAGGGCCTCTCGAAGCGTGTCCCGATCGGAGGCATAACAGAGCCGGACGCTGCCTTCGCCGCCGGCTCCGAACGCTACGCCGGGCGCGAGGCCGACCTTGGTTTCGAGAAGCAGGCGCTTGCAGAAGGCGAAGGAATCGCCGGCTCCTTGAATGTGCGGGAACAGGTAGAACGCGCCCTCGGGAACGGGAACCGTCACGCCCGGCATGGAGCCCAGCGCGGCCAGGCACAGATCGCGATTCTCGCGCAGGCGGACGGACATTTCGCGCAACGACGGCTCGCCCTCGGCGAGTGCGGCCTCGCCGGCCTTCTGCACGAAGGCGGCTGGGCAGGAAACCATGAACTCATTGAGCTGGGAGGCGCGCGCGATCAAATCCCGCCTTCCCGCGAGCCATCCCAAACGCCAGCCGGTCATGCACCAGGCCTTCGAAAATGACTGGATCACCACCACGGCATCGTCACGGGTGCATTGGCGCAGGATCGAGGGGACACTGCCTTATCGGATAAAGCGCCGCCGTAATACAGGCGCTCATACACCTCGTCGGCGGCCAGCCACAGATTGTGGCGGCGCGCGAATTCGAGCAGGCGCTCCTGATCCCGCTCCGTCGCAACCCATCCCAATGGATTCGACGGCGAGGTGTACAGCAGCACCCGCGTGCGCGCAGTGACGGCGGATTCGAGAGCGTCGAAGTCGATAGCGTAAGCGCCGTTCACCAAGGGCTGAGGGATCTCTTTCACCACGGCATGCGACATCTGCAGAATCGCGGAGCTGTTGGGCCAGGCGGGCGTCAGGACCAGCGCTTCGTCGCCGGGGTCGACCAGACAGCGCAGGCAGACGCTGAGCCCCTGCACGCCGGAAGCGGTGACGGCGATTTCGGAGCCGGGATCGAGCTCGACGCCGTGCAGCCCGAAGTGATAGCGCGCCAGCTCCTGCCGCAGCGAGAGCAGCCCGGCGTTTTCGGTGTAATAGGTATAACCGTCCGCCAGAGCCTGCTGCGCGGCTTGTTTGATGAAGGCGGGCGTGGGCAGGTTGGATTCGCCGAAATAGAGCTTGAAGACGCCATCCATGCGCATGGCGATCTCAGCCAGCTCGCGGACACGCGAGTAGGGGACGGCGAGCGCGGATGCGGCGACCGAGGCGGGCATGGTAAGTTTCAGTCTACGAGCTTCGAGCATTATCACGGGAACCCGGAGGCGGCCGCGGCGCTGGAGGAGATGATCCGCGGCGGGAGAATTCCGCAGACGCTGTTGTTTTCCGGGCCCGGAGGGCGTCGGCAAAGCCACGCTTGCGCGGCGATTCGGCGCGGACTCCTTGGTCACGATCTGCATAAAATCGAACAGGACGACCTGAGCCTGGAATCCAACGCGGCGCTGATCGCCGACCGCGAAAAATGGACCTCCGATAAACGCAACGAAGATCCGCTGGTGTTCTCCTCGCACCCGGATTTCACCACCTTCGCGCCGGACGGTCCGCTGCGGCAGATCACCATCGCGCAGATGCGGCTGCTGAAGGAACGCGCGCCGCTGAAGCCTCTGCGGGGGGCGTGGAAGGTGTTTTTGATCGACTCCATCGACAGGGCCAATGAGCAGGCGGCGAACTCGCTGCTGAAGACGCTGGAGGAGCCGCCGCCGCACCTGCTGCTGATCCTGACCGCGCGCAACGCCTACGATCTGCTGCCCACCATCCGCTCGCGAGCGGTTCCGTTTTACTTCGGGCGGCTGAATGAGGCGCAGATGCGGGCGTTCCTGTCTTCGCATAAGGCAGAGCCGCGCAATGTGGATCACGCGGAGCGGAGGCTGGCGCTGGCGGAAGGCTCGCCGGGCGTGGCCGTATCGCTGGATCTGGAGGCGTACGATCGCCGGCGCGGCGCGATGCTGGCGCTGCTGAAGGTCGCGGGAGGGTTGGAGCCCTTCAGCGCGTGGATGAAACATTCCGAATCGATCGGGGCCAGGCGCACGGAGAAGATGGAAGTGTATCTGGAAGTGCTGTACACGCTGCTGGGAGACGTGGCGCGGCTGGGATGCGGCGTCGCGGAGGTTGCGCAACCAGGACGTCGCGGGCGAGCTGCGCACGATTGCGGCCAAGGTTTCCTTCGAGTGGCTGAGGGCGGCGGTGGAGCGCGTGGACGATCTGGTGGAGCTGGCGCGGCGCAACATTCAGAAGTCCCTTGCACTGGATGCCTTCGCCGTCCAATTGCGCTCCCGGTAGCGCTGTGCTATCCAAGAGTTAATAGCGTTCGCATTCCCCAAGGAGCCCGCGAGTGGACCCCGCAAACCGTAGGCTGATCCGGCCCTCTATCAACGAAGTGAAGGAACAGAGGAGCCCTGCACCCATCCGCAAGGATGGCCCCCCAAGAAAGTCTCGCCGCCGGATCAAACCAACGCCGAGAATTTCTACTACCTGAAGCAGATGCAGGCCAAGACGCCCATGACCATCGTGCTGAAAGATGGCGAGACGCTCAAGGGCGTGATCGAGTGGTACGACAAAACCTGCCTCAAAGTGAACCGCGAGGGTGAGCCCAACCTGTTGGTGTACAAATCCAACATCAAGTACATGTATAAGGCGTAGTCGCCCCGTGGCAAGACGTTTTTCACTGGCCATCGCGGCGGCCCTTCTCATCGCGCTCCCGCCGGCCACCGCTCAGGAGCCTTCCGCGGCTGAAAACAAATTCACGGTGCGCTCCAACCTGGTCTTCCTGCCTACGCGGGTTCAGAGCAAGAAGGGCGAAACCATTTACGGGCTCAAGCGTCTGGTGGGGAGTCTGCTCCATGACGGACGGTGCACTTTCACACCTCGTGCGGGACTTCAGTTGTGCCGCCTATGCGACGACGCGGGAATTATTCCGCCGTGGTCGGAATACATGGACGGTTACGAAGTGCAGAAGGCTACTTCCAACACCAGTTACGGAAATCAAAGCGACTCCGCGATCTCAATTGCGTTGTTGACTGGCCACTTGCGTCTTGCTGGCAAGCAGGAAGCAATTCGTGTGTGTTCGGAATGGTTTTGTTCACCGAGCGAGCCTCCGTTCCACGCACGAGATATTGCCGAGATACTGGGGCGCATGTACGGCGTGGATGCGGTCGAGTCTGCACTTCAGAATATGCCCGCCCTTCCAAGAAAAGGATGGATTCTCCTGGCTCTTGCTTCGCTGGAAACATGCCCTGTGCGCTCTCGAGATAGAGCAAATCAGGCGGTCAGCAACCAGTTGCCACTCAGCGGTTGGCTACAAGCACTCAAGTACGGCGCCGACATTCCGTCGACGCCTCTAACCGGCCAAGAGATTGACGCTTTGACGGATGACGTCCTGGATCACCGTGTCCAGTTTGAGGCTGATCGGTTTTATCGATGGTTCTTGCAAATTCGTCTGTGGGCGTCCGCCGGCGACACCGTTTCGTTAATGCGGACGGAGGC
>CAVXWB010000023.1:0-32127 GCA_963765185.1 Bryobacterales bacterium | reverse complement strand
GACGGGCTGGAGCGGGTGCGGGCGCTGCCGGGAGTGGTGCTGGCGACGGCGACGTGCTGCGTTCCTTTGCAAGGAGGCTACGGGCTTCCGTTCAATATCGTCGGCAAGCCGCCGGTCGAAGGGCCTTTCAGCGGAAACGGGGGATGGTCGACGGTTTCGCCGGGGTTCTTTGAGTTGTTCAAGATTCCGGTGAAGCGGGGACGCAGCTTCAACGACCGCGACGACGATAAATCGCCGGCCGTGGTGGTGATCAACGAGAGCATGGCCAAGCTGTATTGGAAGGACAGCGACCCGCTGAAGGACCGCATTGTGATCGGCAAAGGCGTGATGCGTGAGTTCATCGGCGAGCCGGCGCGGCAGATCATCGGAATCGTGGGCGACGTTCACGACGGCGGATTGAATCAGGACCCGCGGCCCGTGATGTACGTCCCGCAGACGCAGCTTACGGACGCGATCAACGCTCTGAACGTCCGCCTGACGCCGGTGGCGTGGGTGGTGCGGACGCAGACGGAGCCGCATGCCCTGGTTCCGGCGATTCGCGAACAGTTACGGCAGGCGACGGGCTTGCCGGTGTCGGACGTGCATTCGATGGACGAGGTGGTGTCGCTTTCGACCGCCAGGCAACGCTTCAATATGCTGCTGATGACGGTGTTCGGATGCGCGGCGCTGCTGCTGGCGGCGATCGGGATTTATGGATTGATGGCGTATTCGGTGCAGCAGCGGACGCAGGAGATCGGGATCCGGCTGGCGCTGGGCGCGGAGGCGAGCCAAGTGCGAAACATGATCGTGCGGCAGGGCATGGGGCTGGCGCTGGCGGGAGTGGTGGTGGGCATCGGGGCGGCGTGGGGTTTGTCGCGCTTGATCGAGAGCCTGCTGTTCGGCGTGAAGGCGCGGGATCCGCTGGTGTTCGTCGCCGTCCCGGCGGTGTTGGCCGCGGTGGCGCTGCTGGCGGTGTGGCTGCCGGCGAATCGGGCGAGCCGGGTGAGTCCGGTGGAGTCGCTTCATTACGAGTAAAGAATCGGGAATTGAGTATACTGTCCCGGGTTTTTTTAGCCCCAGACTTTGCGGGCGACATCGACGACCAGATCGAGCTTGCGCCACTGATCGTCCATCGTTAGAAGATTGCCGGCGGCGACGGAGGCGAAGCCGCATTGCGGACTCAGAGCCAGATGCTCGATGGGCACGCATTTGGCGGCTTCGTCGATGCGGCGGCGCAGCAAGTCCTTGGATTCGAGGCGCGGCTCCTTGGTGGTGACCAGGCCCAGAACCACATGCTTGCCGCGCGGGATGCGGCGCAAAGGCTCGAAGCTTCCGGAGCGTTCCGTGTCGTATTCCAGCAGGAAGCGGTCGGCGTCGAGAGATCCGAACAGTTTCTCGGCGACCAGATCGTAGCCGCCTTCGGTAAACCAGCGGCTGCGGCTGTTGCCCCGGCAGACGTGCGCGGCCACGGTGACGCGGTCGCGGGGAATGCCTTCGAGCGCGGCGTTGTCGCCGGCGATGCCTTCGGCCAGCTCGCGGTCGGGGTTGCGACCATCGGCGGCGAGTTGCTCGCGATGCTGCGGATCGAGATAGTGGGAATAATAAGGGGCGTCGAGCTGAATGTAATTGACTCCCTGCGCCACTAGCCATTGAATTTCGTCGCGGACGATTTCCACCAGATCGCTTAAGAGCGCGGCGTGAGTGGGGTAAAAACGCTCGGTGAGTCCGGCTTTATAACTCGACACGACGAAATTGGAGGGCGCGGGGAGAGTGATTTTGAAAAGCCCCGGCGCGGCGGCCTGAAGCAGCGGAAGCTCATGCGCGGTGAGCATGCGGCTCTTGCGCAGTTTGCCGCCGACGGCATTGGCTGAGCTGGCTTCGGGTCCGCCGTCGGGCCCCTTCCAATCCAGCATGACGCGATCGCGGACGAAGCCTTCCACCGCCTCGGCCATATCGGTGAGCCAGGAGCCGCGGCGCATTTCACCATCGGAGAAAATGTCCAGGCCGGTGTCGCGCTGCCTGCGGAGAGCGTCGGCGATGGCGCGATCCTCGATGGCGCGAAACTGGTTCTCCGGGATGCTGCCTTGCGAATAGGCGTCGCGAGCTTCGAGTAATTCAAGGGGACGCAGCAAGCTGCCAACTTGCTCGGCGCGATAGAGGGGTTTGGTGGACATGTGAACGGAGGCTCCAGTATATAACGGCGTGCGCTATTCTCAAGGCATGGGCGCCAAGACGGCTGCTTCTTTTGAAGAATACCTTCGCACCAGCTTTCCAGATCTCGACCGCGAGTTTCGGGACGGGGAAATTGTGGAGCGTTCCTTGCCTGATACCTTACACTCCCGAACCCAAGTGCTGATTACGTTTTTCTTTGAGACTTTGCGCAGGAAGCTTTCCGTTTTCGTTTACCCCGAGCTGCGTTTGAGGCTGCGCGAAGGGCTGGTTCTGATTCCCGACGTTTGCGTGTACTGGCCTGACCGCGCGCCTTCTCGCTTCCCGGAAGTTCCGCCGCTGGTGGCCATTGAGATCATGTCTCCGGACGACCGCCTGACTGCCGCGCGCGAGAAGCTGCAAGAGTACCGAGCCTGGGGTGTGAAGCATGTGTGGCTGGTGGATCCGAATTCACGTCGCATGTATACCTGCGACGCGGGGTTGACCGAGGTCGCCACGCTTCGCATCGCGGAGATCGACGCCGAGCTTACGTCTGGCGATATTTTCGAGTAAGGTGGGAATGTGACCGCGGAACAAAAGGCGCTGCTCGACGAAGTGGTGTGGATTGACCCCGAACGGCTCAGCGGAGTTCCGTGCTTCAAGGGCACCCGCGTTCCCATCCAGGCCCTGATCGATCACATCGAAGGCAACGCCACCTTGGAGGATTTTCTGGAAGGATTCCCCTCCGTCAGCCGCCAGCAGGCGATTCAGTTCATTGAGCTGGCCAAAGACAATCTTCTGGCGTGCGTATCCTCCTAGACGAGTGCGTCCACGCGGGAGTCCGAGCCGCGTTTCCCGGCCATGCCGTCAAAACTGTTACGCAAGCCGGGTGGCGCAGCAGCAAGGACGGCCCGCTGCTGAGGTTCGCCGAGCAGAACTTCGACGTCTTCGTCACAATCGACCGCAAGCTGGAACGGGAACACGAACTCGGGGCCCTCGCGCTGGGGATTATCGTCGTGGATGTGCCCAATAACAAACTGGAATCCTATGAGCCGCTGTTCGAGCAGCTCCGCGCCGCCGCAGAAAAGATTAGAGACGGCGAGGTCGTTCATCTTGGTCGCGAATCACGCTGAGCAACACTGCGGTTATACGTGCCGAGGTCGCAGCCTGTAGTATTAAACGATGTCTTCTGAACCAAAAGTCCCAACGTTTGACGCATTGATGTGGCCGGCGCTGGTTGCGATGAAGGAGCTGGGCGGCTCTGCAACGCACGAGGAACTACTCGAAAAACTGATCGAGATCGAACGCATTCCCGAGGCAGTTCAGAACGTAATGCACACCGAGCGCCAGACGAAATTGAGTTACACCTCGCGTGGGCGAAGACCTATCTTGGAAAAGCCGGCGCTCTCGAGAACCCTTCTCACGGTGTTTGGGCGATCTCAGAACTTGGAAGGACACTCGCGGCTGCTGAAGTAAAGCAAATTCCCGCTGTCGTTCGGAAGCAGTACAGACTCGAAAAAGATCGAAGACCCAAGACCAGCGACGAGGACGAGGGAGGAGATCTCCAACCGGAATTCAGAAGTTGGAAGGATGAGTTGGTGGCAGTTCTAACCCAGATGACCCCTGACGCTTTCGAGCGTTTGGCTCAGCGCATCCTCCGTGAGTCAGGCTTCGTAAAAGTTGAAGTCACAGGGCGAAGTGGCGATGGCGGGATTGATGGCGTCGGGGTTTTACGCCTCTCACTCCTGTCCTTTCAGGTCTACTTCCAATGCAAGAAGTACAGGGCAAGCGTCTCCTCTGGTGCCATCCGTGACTTCCGCGGCGCCATGGTCGGGCGGACTGATAAGGGGCTGTTCATTACTACTGGCACCTTTACCGCGGAAGCAAAGAAGGAGGCCACCCGTGACGGAGCTCCTGCCATTGATCTCATAGACGGCGATCTGCTTTGCGATTTGTTGAAGAGCCTTAAGCTGGGCGTGGCGACCAGAATGGTTGAAGAAGTGGTGATCGACGCGAATTGGTTTACGAAGATTTGAGCCGGAGCCGGCCTTGGGAGCTACACGCCCCAGCAGTAATCTTCGACGGCGCGCTCGATGTTGGAGTCCTGCTCGTTCAGGCGCATGAGCTCCAGGCGGAGGGCGTCGAGCAGGGCGAACCAGCTCGCTTCGATGACGTTTTCGGAGACGCCGACGGTGGCCCAGCTGCGGCGGTGATCGGTCCATTCGATGAGCACGCGGACGCGGGCGGCGGTGCCTTTCTTGAAGTCGAGCACGCGGACCTTATAATCGGTGAGGCGCACGCCGGCGATACTCGGGTAGAGTTTCGAGAGGCACTGGCGCAGCGCGAGATCGAGAGCGTTGACCGGTCCGTTGCCGGCGGCGGTGGCGGAATGCACGCCATCCTGCGCCTTGAGCGTTACGGTGGCGGTGGAGCCGGTGGTTTTGGTGGTGGCTTCGTAGCTCATCACCTCGAAGAGTTGAAGGCCCGGGCGCAGGGCCTCGCGCACCAGGAGTTCGAAAGTGCCCTCGGCGGCTTCGAGCTCGTAACCTTGAAACTCTAGCTGCTTGATCCGGTCAAGAAGATCGCGGCGTGCGGCGTCGTCCAGGCGGTCTTCGAGGCCGTGCTGCTTGAGCTTGTAGAGCACGCTGCCTCGGCCGGACAGATCGCTCAACAGAACGCGCTGGCGGTTGCCGACCAGGTTGGGATTGATGTGTTCGTAGGTATTGGAATCCTTCAAAACCGCGCTGACATGCACGCCGCCTTTGTGCGCGAAGGCGCTGTGACCCACGTAGGGCTGATCGTTGCGCTGGGGAAGATTGGCCAGCTCGGCGATGAAACGCGACGCGGCGGTGAGGCTGGCCAGACGCTCCCTGCCGATGGTGGAGTGGCCCATCTTCAATTCCAGATTGGCGATGATGGAGACCAGATTGGCGTTGCCGCAGCGCTCGCCGTAGCCGTTGATGCAGCCCTGCACGTGCGCGAAACCCTGCTCGATGGCGGCCAGCGCGTTGGCTACGCCCAAATCCGAATCGTTATGAGTATGGATGCCGAGCACGCCATCGAAGCGCCGGCGGATGTCCGCGCAGACCTGCGAGAGCTGGGAAGTCAGCATGCCTCCGTTGGTGTCGCACAGGCACAGGACATCGGCGCCGGCTGCCTTGGCGGCTTCGAGCGTCCGCAGCGCGAAATCGCGATTGCGGGTGTAGCCGTCGAAGAAATGCTCGGCGTCGTAGACCACTTCCTTGCCGTGATCCTTGAGATACCGCACGGTGTCGGTGATGAGCTTGAGGTTTTCCTCCTCGGTGATGTTCAGAGCGCGGTGAACATGCAGATCCCAGCTCTTGCCGAAGATGGAGACCACGGGCGTGCCGGCCTCCACCAGCGCGTTGACGCTGGGATCATCCTCGACCTTGTTGCGGGCCATGCGTGTGGCTCCGAAGGCGGTCAGCCGCGCGTGCTTGAGCTGGGCATCTTTGGCGCGCGCGAAGAAATCCTTGTCCTTGGGATTGGAGCCGGGCCAGCCGCCCTCAATATAATCGATACCCAACTCGTCCAGCTTGTGCAGGACCAGAATTTTATCGTCGGAGGAGAAGCTGACAGCTTCTCCCTGGGTGCCGTCGCGTAACGTGGTATCGAAGGTAAAGATGCGCATAATTATTGGCGTAAGAGTTAAGTTGCAGCCGGTACGCCAACCTCCTTTTTCTTCTTGAGGAACGTCATCATCTTGCGCAGCTCCGCGCCGACTTTCTCGACGGGCTGATTCTGCGCGGCCTCGCGCATGTGCAAGAAGTTCTTGCGTCCGGTCTTGTTTTCGTTGATCCAGTCGCGGGCGAACTGGCCGGATTGAATCTCGCCGAGGATCTTCCTCATTTCCGCGCGCGTCTCCTCATTGATGATGCGCGGGCCGCGGGTGTAATCGCCATATTCGGCCGTATCGGAAACCGAGAAACGCATATAGCTGAGGCCGCCCTCGTAGATAAGATCGACAATCAGCTTTAATTCGTGCAGGCATTCGAAGTAAGCGATTTCGGGCGCATAACCGGCGGATACCAGGGTTTCGAAGCCGGCGCGGATCAGCTCCGATGCGCCGCCGCAGAGCACCGCCTGTTCTCCAAAAAGGTCGCTTTCGGTCTCCTCCTTGAATGTAGTCTCGATCACGCCGGCCTTGAGGCAGCCCAGTCCCATTGCGTAAGCCAATGCATTTTCAAGGGCTTTCCCGGACGGATTCTGGTGAATTGCCACCAGCGCGGGAACTCCGACGCCTTCGGTGAACAGTTCCCGCACGCGATGTCCCGGGGCCTTGGGCGCGATCATGGAAACATCGACGTTGGCGGGCGCGGAGATCTGCCCGAAGTGAATGTTGAAGCCGTGAGCGAACATCAACGTCTTGCCGGCCGTCAGATTGGGCGCGATGTCGCTCGCGTACAGGTCACCCTGCACGTGATCCGGAACCAGGACCATCATGACGTCGGCGGCCTTGGCCGCCTCGGCGGTGGAGAGCACCTTTAGCCCGGCGGATTCCGCCTTGGCCCGGCTCTGGCTCGATTCCGGAAGGCCCACGATCACACGCAGGCCCGAATCGCGCAGATTCAGCGCGTGGGCGTGACCCTGGCTGCCATAGCCGATAATCCCGATGGTCTTATCTTTCAGGAGGCCGACATTGCCATCCTGTTCGTAGTAACGCTTTGCCATTTATTTAAAAGCTCCAGTTTCCATTTCGACTTTCGAGAATTTCGCCCGCACAACGGAGCCTGGCTCAGCCGAACGGGCAGGGATGCCGGACGGTTGAGATCGCTGAGCCGGCCCTGTGCGGGCTTCCATTATTTGAGAACTCCGTCAGATTTAATTTCCACTTCCAAATTCTTCTTAATGGGAGGCGCCAGCTTGAGCTTCTTGGCTTCGAGCGACACGGCGACCAGGCCGGAACGCGTGACGTCGATCTCCCCGTAACTCTTCATGACTTCGATAAACTCATCGAGTTTTTCCGAATCGCCGGTAGCTTCAAGAGCGAAGCCTTCGGTTGAGCTGTCGACGGCGCGGGCGCCGAAGATCTCGGCTTCCTTGAGGATGGCCGCGCGATTCTGCATGCTGGCGCGAACGCGCAGCAGTACCATTTCCCGGCGCACGGCCGGAGTCTCGGTCAGATCGGAGGCTTGCAGCACGTTGATCAGCTTGTTCATCTGCTTGATGAGCTGGGCGCGCTGGGCCGGTTCGATATCCACCACGATACTCATGCGCGAAAGCTCGGGATCGAGGGTGCGCGCGACGGTGAGGCTCTCGATGTTATAGCCGCGCGCGGAGAGAACTCCGGTGACGCGCATCAGGGCGCCGGGTTTATTCTCGACGAGGAGAGAAATGAGTTGCAGCATGCGATTTCTTACGCTTCTTTCTTGACTTAGACGCCGACGGGCTGCGGCGGACCCAGCACCATCTCATTGATGGCGCCTCCGGCCGGAACCATGGGGTAGACATTTTCAAACGGCGAGACGCGCACGTTGAGTAAATAGGGTCCCGGCTCGGCCACCGCGGCTTCGAGCGCGGAGCGCAGGTCGCGCGGGTGCTCCACGGTGCTGCCCTTGAAGCCGTAGGCTCCCGCGAGCTTTTCGGGATCGGGAAAAGAATCCAGTTGCACGGAGCTGAGGCGGTTGTTATAGAACAGCTCCTGCCACTGCCGCACCATGCCCAGATAGCCGTTGTTCATGATGATGATCTTGACGGGGAGGTGCTGATTGGCGACCGTAGCCAGCTCCGGGATGGACATTTGAAATCCGCCGTCGCCGACCAGAGCGAAGACCAGTTTATCGGGGCAGGCCATTTGGGCGCCGATGGCGGCGGGGAAACCGAAACCCATGGAGCCCAGGCCGCCGGAGTTGATCCACAGGCGCGGATGATTGAAACGGATGTATTGAGCGCCCCACATCTGGTGCTGGCCCACGTCGCTGGCTACGATGGCCTCGCCGCCGGAGATGCGGTCGATCTCGGCCATGAGGTGCTGGGGTTTGATTTCGGTCGTGGAGATTTCGGTATCGAAAGGATGCTCGCGTTGCCAATCGCGGACGCGGGCGCGCCAAGCGGCGCGGGCGGGCTCATTGCGCGCCTTCATTTCCGCGGTATCGGCGAGCTCCTGATTCAATTTCTCGAGCACGCGCTTGACATCGCCCACGATGGGCACGTCGGCGGCGCGATTCTTGCCGATCTCCGCCGGATCGATGTCGACGTGGATGACCTTCGCATGGGGAGCAAAAGCGGCTAGCCGCCCGGTGACGCGATCGTCAAAGCGCACGCCCAGCGCGATGAGGAGATCGGTCTCGGTCATGGCCATATTGGCCGCGTAGCTGCCATGCATGCCCGGCATGCTGATGAAATTGGGATGGCCGGCGGGCAGCGCTCCCAGACCCATGAGCGTGGTCACGGCGGGGGAGTCGATGCGCTCGACGAATTCGCGCAGATTTTCGGAAGCGTCGGCGGCGAGGATGCCTCCGCCGGCGTAGACCATGGGACGAGCGGATTCCCAGATCATCTGCGCGGCTCGGCGGATCTGGCCGGCGTGGCCTTCGGTGTAGACCTTATAACCCGGCAGATGGATGTGCGAAACCGGGGAGTAATGCCCGGTGGCTTGGAACACGTCCTTGGGAATGTCCACCAGCACGGGGCCGGGGCGTCCGGTAGCCGCGATGTGAAACGCTTCATGGATGGCCTGCGGGAGGTCCGCCAACGTCTTCACCAGGAAATTGTGCTTGGTGCAGGAGCGGGTGATGCCGAAGGTGTCGGCTTCCTGAAACGCGTCGCTGCCGATGAGCTTGGTGGAAACCTGACCGGTGATGGCCACCACGGGGATGGAATCCATCATGGCGTCGACCAGGCCGGTGACCAGGTTGGTGGCGCCGGGACCGGAGGTCGCGCAGCACACGCCGACCTTACCGGTGGCGCGGGCGTAGCCTTCGGCGGCGAAGCAGGCGTTCTGCTCATGCCGGACCAGGACGTGCTTCAAGGGATGGTCGTAGAGGGCATCGTAAAGAGGCAGCGTCACGCCGCCGGGATACCCGAACATCACCTCGACCTTTTCCCGCGTGAGACATTCCAGCAGGATTCTTGCTCCGTTCATCATTGAACCACTCATACAAGCCTCCAATAGCAGAAAGGCCACTGTCGGGGGTTTTTTGAGCCCCCCGCCCAGTGGCCAAGATTCGTTAAAATCAGGCCGTTCAGGCGGGGCCGGTTACACCGACCCCAATAATCAGAACGAGCCCGAGTACTTCAATTCCTGTAAAGAGAGCAGTAGCGCTAGTGCGGAGGGCCTGGTTGGGTTCCGAGCGAGGCATCGTGGTCTCTTCGCAAGTAGAATAACCCAACAAGCGTAGCAAATGCAAGGGGGGATGGGGATTACAAATATTTATGGATGTATGATTTGGGGGATGCTTCCGCCCGGGATCGCTCCCCGATTCTCACCCGAAGGTACAGCGGCGGGTCATGTATCCTGGATCACATGTATATCGGTCACATGTTCAATTGCCGAGCGCGGGGCGCCGGGAGGAAGATTATCCGATTCATGTCCGCAGCCGGTCTCTGTGCCGGATTCCTGTTGGCCCAGTCATCGCCGCCGGCAACCGCGCCCGCCGCGAATCTCAATCAATTAATGCGGGGGCTCTTCTTTCCGAATTCGAACGTGATCTTCGTCGCCCAGCTTCAGAATCCCGCGGAGATCAAGCGGTCGTCCGAACCTTCCACGTCTTCCGATCCCCTCACGGGCGTCTTCAACGGCTGGGAGGCCGTGGAGAACAGCGCTCTGACGCTGGCGGACTCCGCGGATCTCCTGATGACGCCCGGCCGGAAGTGTAGCAACGGACGGGATGTCCCGATTGCGAACGCGGACTGGCCGAAGCTGGTGAACGGACTCCGCGAAGCCAGCATGGTCGCCTACAAGGCCGCCCTGACGAAGAACCAGGACAATATACTCGAGGCGTCGGCGGTGCTGGCCACATCCTGCTCAAACTGCCATAACAAGTACCGGCCCGGGAACGCTGCGAACCGGTGCCGGTAGGCCGCCGGCGGGATTACTTTTTCTCTTTGGGATGCGTGCGCTCGAAACGCGACGTTTCGATGTAGTCTCGCATCTGAATGTTCCCCTCGTGGCAGGAGTACTCGAACATCTGGTACTTGTTGTCGAGGAACATCGGATACCCGATGGTGTAAGAGCCGGTTGCCAGCACGGCCGGATCCTCAATTTTCATCTTGTATTCGATGGTGTCGTCGGCGACACGCGTGAACCATTCGGTGGTCTTCATGTTCGGAGTTTCCGGCTGCAGCGGGCCTGGGGAGCCGGGGACGCCGGCGCTGGTCTCGCCGACCAAGCCGTTGAAATTGGTTGTCTCCACCACCAGCGTATTGCCGTCCCAGTGTCCGCGCGATTCACCCATCCACTCCTTTATGCTCGAATCCAGCGGCGGCATTCCGTTGGTCGGCCCGCTGTTTGTGGGAATGACACGCGCCTCATGGGCCATTTCCAGGAGGATCACTACGTAGCCGGGCGACTGCATGATGCGGATGCCGTTGTTGTAATTACGCGGCTCCATCGAAACCGGCATGCCACGCGTGATGCAGTGGTCCCATGACGCGAAATCGTCGACGCTGTCGAATACGGTCTGCCCCGGACGGTAGCTGCTCTTCATCTCGGCCTGGAGCTTCTTCCCGTAATCGGTGAGCGCGGGGAATCGTCCGTCCGGCGGATCGACGATCAGGGAGGTTTGCCGCATCGCCCGCTGCGACGTGTCTGCCTGTGGAATCGGTCCGGACTCAAAGCGCTTGTTGCGTGCCGCCAGGCTAGCCTGCGCTTTGGCCACTTCCTCATCGTTCACGTACAGGCGGTTGCCGTATTGGCGATTGCGTTCCAGGGGCACGGCGATCAGATGGTTGAGGGGCCAGGTGCCTTGCAGGTCGGGTTCGCCCCAGGGCGTCTTCGGCGGCGTAAAGCTGGGGTCGATCTTAACGTCGTACGAGAAGAGCTGGTTCTCCTTTGCTGTCGCCGCGCTAGAGCTTTGGGCACCCGGGTTTTGCGCGAAGGCGATTGCCATGCCGATTCCACCGAGAGCCAGAATCCGTTTGATCATCTGAAGACTCCTCTTACCTGTACGTCTTTGGCCTGTACGTCTTTGGCCTGTACGTCTTTGGCCTTCGTCCCAGATCATATTACCTTCTCAGGACCGTGCATGCAAACTCGACGGCATCGAGTGTCCGGCGCGAACACATTTAACCGGAGTTATCGGCTTTTGCATGCATATTCCGATCGTGTTATGCTTGCGTACGGTTCCGTCAATGAAAGCGACGGTTTGGGGAAGGGGAAGCAGCGAATGCGAAAACGGCGAAATCGATTTTTCGGCGCGATCCTGACGGCGGCGCTGATGTCGTCCGCCGGCGCCCAAGAACTGAAGCGCCCGGAAACGATCGCCGGCCATCCCAACTTTAACGGCATCTGGCAGGCGATGAACACGGCCTACTGGAACCTGGAAGCGCATTCCGCGGAGGCTCTCGACGACTTCTGGGGACTGGGTGCGATCGCGGCGATTCCGGCTGGGAAGAGCGTCATTACCGGCGATGGAAAGATCCCCTACCTGCCTGCGGCGCTGGAACAGCGCAACAAGAATCGCTCGCTTTGGCCCGCGGCCGACCCCGAGGCCAAGTGCTTCATGCTGGGTGTTCCGCGCGTTACCTATCACGACATGCCGTTCCAGATTTTCCAGGGTACCGGAGACGTCTTGATGGTTTACCCGTTTGCCGCCACGAATCGGGTGATCTTCATGAATGACAAATCCGAACCGCCGGTGGATACCTGGATGGGCAAATCCATGGGAGCCTGGGAAGGGAACGTGCTCGTAGTAACAACCATTGGTCAGAATGACAAGACCTGGCTGGATCGGGCCGGCAACTTCCACAGCGCCGACCTGAAGGTAACCGAGCGTTTCACTCTTCTCGATGCCGACCACATCCGCTATCAAGCCACGCTCGAAGACCCGAAGACGTACTCGCGGCCCTGGACCATCGAGATGCCGCTGTATCGCCTGATCGACCAGAACGCGGAATTGCTGGAACACAAATGCGTGCCGTTTGCGGATAAGCTTCTTTACAGCGATCTTATGCACCTGGAGCCGCAGCAGAAGAATGCTCCGGATCCGAAAAAAGCTAGGGAGTAAATACTCATGACCAAATCGATAACGATCCTGGGAGCCGCCGGTTTGTTGATCGCGGCGGCTTTCCCCGTTTTTGCCCACCATTCCTTCTCCGCCGAGTTTGACGTGGACAAACCGGTCAAACTCGAAGGCACGGTCGTAAAGATGGACTGGGTTAACCCGCATACCTGGCTGTTTATCGACGTCAAGGCGCCGGACGGCACGGTTCAGCACTGGCAGGTAGAAGGCGGAGCGCCGGGCGTTCTAATAAGGAACGGCTGGACCAAGAACACGCTTGCCGAAGGAACCCGGGTCATTGTCAACGGACACCAGGCCAAGGACGGCGCATTCCGCGCGAACTCCAGCAGCATCGAGTTCCCCGACGGCCGCAAGCTGGATACGGGCAGCAGCTATAAAGACAAAGACAAAGACAAATAGCCGGCCGGCAGCAACTTGGATACATGCCGCTCCGGCCGCAAGGAGCTCATAGGATCATGCGCAAACTAATGTTGCCGGCCGTCGCCGTGGTTTTCCTGGCGCCGGCGGTGTTTTCGCAAAAAGCGCCGGCTGGGTGGAACGATCCGTTCCCGCCTCATCGCATCATGGACAACATGTATTACGTGGGAACGAAGGAACTGGCTTCGTTCCTGTTCGTCACACCCGCGGGCGATATCCTGATGAACAGCGACTATGAGTCGTCGGTGCCGGTGATTAAGGCGAGCGTGGAAAAACTGGGGTTCAAGTTCAGCGACATCAAGATCCTGATCGCGGGTCACGCGCACCCGGACCACGTGGGCGGAGACAATCTGGTCAAGGAATTGACCGGCGCCCAGGTGGTGGTAGGGCGTGTGGACGCCCCCAAGACGAAGGATTTTCACCCGGCAGGCAAGGAGCACCCGATCGACCGGCTCATCGACGACGGCGAGACGGTCACGCTGGGCGGTACAACGCTAACGGCCCACCTGATGCCCGGTCACACCCGGGGATGCCTCGCGTGGAGCACAAACCTCAAGGAAAATGGCAAAACGTACTACACGTTTATCGAGTGCAGCCTGAACGGCCAATTCCTCCAGGCCCTCGATCAGTATCCGGGAATAATCGAGGACTTCAGGGCTACTTACAAAAAGGCTCTCACGTTCCCGGTCGAGGTGTGGGTCAGCTCTCACGCTTCGTTCTACAACATGGCCGAGAAGTACGCCAAGCTGGAGAAGCGGGGCCCTGGAGATCCGAATCCGTTTGTCGATCCCGAAGGCTACAAGGCTCACGTAGACCAATACGAGAAGAGCTTCGAAGCCGCGCTGGCCCAGCGGGAAGCCCAGGCCGCGGGCAAAGGCAAGTAGAGATTAGCAGGCCGGCGCGGCCTCCATGCGGAAGGGATCGCGTCCGAGAAAACCCCGTCTTTGCGCCAGACTACTTTCATTGTTTTGGAAGAGGAAGTTCAATGCAATTGATTAGGGCAACTCCTCCGCCGATGCTACGCTGGTCACCATTGGTAAATTTCTCAATTCAGAATCCGTAAAGGGGTGGTGACCATTTATGAGTCAGCAGAGCTTGGAATCGCTCTTACAGCAGACCGGGCCGGTGAAGCTATTGCGAAATTCGCAGATGGGGGCTCACGTCTATCCAGTGGTGCCGAGCGAGTACACCAACTGGAGGGATGAGCAGCAGGCCTGGCAAAAGGCCTGCGTTCTGTTCAACCAGTCGTATCACATGACCGACATGTACGTGGAAGGGCCGGATGCACTCAAACTGCTGAGCGATCTCGGCATCAACACGTTCAAGAACTTCGGCCCTAACAAGGCGAAACAGTTCGTGCCCTGCAATCCCGAAGGCTACGTGATCGGCGATGTCATTCTCTTCGGGCTGGAGGAGAATCTGTTCAATCTGGTCGGCCGTCCGTCAGTTCATAACTGGGTCAAGTACAACGCCGAAACCGGGGGCTACAACGTCAAGCTGACTTGGGATGAGCGTTCCTCGGCGCAGTACAGTCCGGTCTTGCGGAAAGCGTATCGATACCAGGTGCAGGGCCCGAACGCGACCAAGGTGATGGAGAAAGTAACCGGTCAACCGGTGCCTGATGTCAAGTTTTTCAATATGCACGAATTCACGATCGCGTGCAAACGGGTCCGCGCTTTGCGTCACGGCATGGTCGGCCAGCCCGGCTTTGAGCTGTTCGGCCCCTGGGCCGAAGGCGAAGCAGTGAAGGAAGCGATCGTCAAGGCGGGCGAGGAGTTCGGTCTTCGGCTGGTTGGCGCGCGTGCGTATTCTTCGAATACCTTGGAGTCGGGATGGATCCCTTCCCCTCTGCCGGCCATCTACACCAGCCCAAAGATGAAGGCGTATCGCGAGTGGCTTCCCGCCAACACCTGGGAAGGCGTCGCGTCCCTGGGCGGGAGTTTCTACTCGGACAACATTGAAGATTATTACCTGACGCCGTACGATCTCGGCTACGGATCCATGGTTAAGTTCGACCATGACTTTGTCGGCCGGGAGGCGCTCGAGAAAATCTCCAAGAACCCGAAGCGGACGAAGGTGACTCTGGCGCTCAACTCCGCCGACGTCATGAACGCGATGGGAACGATGTTCGAAAAGGGCCAGCGAGCCAAATACATCGACTTCCCTTCGGCGGTTTATGCCACCTGGCCCTACGACAAGGTGACGAAGAACGGGAAGACCATCGGCATCTCCACCTGGGTCGGCTACAGCTCCAACGAAGGCAAGATGCTGACCTTGGCGATTCTGGATAATGAGCAGGCCCACAACGGGAACGAAGTTACCTTCGTGTGGGGCGAGCAGCCGGGCACCGGGTCAAGACCGACTGTTGAAAGCCACGTACAGGTGGAGATCCGCGCTACCGTTGCTCCGGTGCCTTACGCCGAAGTGGCTCGGGAAGCGTATCGTACCAAGTAAGAGTGGGGGGGCGGGACGAGGGCGTCCCGCGCGGACGAGGGCGTCCGCCCCACCTCTCCTGGCCAGATGCTGGAGGCAAGGCAAGAACAAGGCGACCTTTTTAAAAGAGCTCTTTGCTCGCCAGGGCCGCGCCTTCCACCAGAGCTTCGAACTTGGCCCACATCACGGACGCCGGCACGCGTTCAATCACGTCGAGTTGCGCGAATCCGCAATCCGTCCCAGCGATCACATTCTCCGGACCGACGATTTTCGCATAGAGGACGATCCGGTCGGCGACAACCCTGGGATGCTCGACAGTAACGGTGTGATGCGTGATGACTCCCGGAATCAGGATCTTGCCCGATGGCAATCGGCCACCTTGCCAGACACGCCATTCGTGTTCGTGCCGGGGATTGGCGGCCTCAATTGAATAGGCTCCGGCGCGGACCTGAGTTATGAATTCAACGACTTCTTCGAGCGGCGCGTCCGCCACATGCGGAACATGCCAGCTTCCGAAGCACACGTGATAGCGCACACGATCCTCGGGAATGCCGCGAAGGGCGTGGTTCACGGCATCGACTCGCAATTGCGCCCATTCGCGGTAGCGTTCGGGACTCTGCTGAACCAGATGATCGTACATGTTGGCGAGCACGGCGTCGTCCACTTGAAGAAGCAGGCCCGAGTTATAGATCTCCAGATACTCCTGGCGCAGCGCCTCCGCCAGCGCGAAAATATATTCTTTTTCCGTGGCGTAGTATTCGTTTATGCCGTCGTAGGCGGTACTCGCCGGGGCGACCGCGGTGAGAAATGCTTCCTCGACCTTCACCTCGGATAGAGCCGACTCGAAATTATCGATCGCGCGGCGAATGGCGCTTCGATCGCGATATTCAACCGGACCAATGCAGGCTTCGGTTGGACGGCCGGTAAGCGCGCCCGGCATCTCCCGTCCGATCGCCTCCGGGAAACGCTCCAGATCCCGCCCGAGCCACTCGACCGGGCGCAGTTGGTGGGGCCGCACTTCGAATCCCGTCATGCGGCTCAAAACGTAGTCGGACCAACTGGATTTTCCGTATTCGCCGTCGCTGATAATGTCTAAGCCGACGGCAGCCTGCTTCTTTACGACTTCGGCGGTCGCCCGCCTTACCGTCTCAAGGGAGCGCTGGTCCGGGACGCTTTCCTGGCGGCGGTCAATTTTCGACTCGGCCAGCGCCTTCAGCTCAGGTGTGCGCACAAGACTTCCTACGTGCGTGGTAAGGATTCGCTTTTCGCTTCGTTTCATAACGCCATTTTTGCCAGGCCAAAGGATATCACGAGCACGCAGAGTGAAGGCTCCGGCAGTATCAATTCTGTTGATTCGGAGACGCGGCGGCCATTGATTTAACCCAAAGGCTTTGCACCTGAATCAAGCGTGTGCTATGTCTAAATACGATTTGCCTTCGCAGGATGCTGAAAAAGACTTCCTGGCCGCCGATACACACGGGATACCTTGGGGTTTTTTGAGCAGGCTGTTTGGGAGAGGGAGATGAAGATGAATCGGACTCGTCCGCCGTATCAAGCGTTCGTGCTGGCGGCTGCGCTTCTAGGCATACCGGCATTCGCCCAGGTCGATCTGTCCGGCTCCTGGCAGCCGGCGCCCGCCGAAGACTCCGTGGGGAACCCCGACCTGGTGGATTATACAGGGCTTCCCATCAACGACGTCGCCCGCCAGTGGGCGCTGAGCTGGGATCCCGACCGCCTGTCGCTCGAAGAGCACCAGTGCCAGGTGCATACCGCCGCGTACATTTACGGCGGACCTCATCGGCTTCGGATTTGGGAGGAGAGAGATCCTCAAACGCAGAACGTAATCGCCCTCCACAACTACATCAGCACCTATGAGCAGAGCCGGACCATCTGGATGGACGGCCGCCCGCATCCGCCCGACTACGCCGCGCACACCTGGATGGGGTTCTCAACCGGCACATGGGAGGGCAACGTCCTCACCGTCTACACCACCCATATCAAACAGGGCTGGGAGCGGCGCAACGGGGTTCCTTCGAGCGACATGCTGACGCTTACCGAGCACTTCATCCGTCACGGCGACCATCTCACGCACGTCAGCATCGCCACCGACCCGATTTATCTGGCCGAGCCGCTGGTCAAGACCCAGAGCTACAGTTTGGCTGCGAGCTCCGACGGAAACTGGCTGTGGCCTTGCGAGTACGTGGATGAGCTGCCGGGAAAGCCGCAAGGCGTGGTTCAGAGCTACATGCCCGGCCAGAATCCCTTCGTAACCGAATTCGCCGCCAAGTACCAGATCCCGGTAGAGGGGGCGCTGGGCGGACCGGAAACCATGTATCCGGAATTTCGAGACAAGATCAAAAATCTGAAACCGCCGCCGAAAACTGTTCGGGGCGCTGGGGCGCGATGATGGTCGAGACTCCGCTGTCAATTCCGATGATTCGCTCCATCGCCCCCATTGATTGTGGATAAGTTATAGAATCTATACAGGCAAATATGACGGTCATACGGGGTGTAACGCTGATCGCCCTGGTTGGGGCGGTTTCGCTGGTTGCTCAATCAACTGCCGCGCCACAGACCGCGGCGGTTCCAAAGGCCACGCCACGCGCAACGCTGGACAAATACTGCGTCACCTGCCACAGCAGTGAGTTGCGCACGGCCGACCTGTCGCTTCAGGATCTGGATCCGAACAAAGCTCCCGAGGCGGCCGAGACGTGGGAGAAGGTGATTCGCAAGCTTCGCGTTGGCGCCATGCCTCCGCCAGGCATGCCGAGGCCCGACAAAGCCACAGCCGACGGACTCGCGACCTTTTTGGAAACTTCGCTCGACCGGGCGTATGCAGCCAATCCGAATCCCGGCCGCGCCACCATGCATCGGCTGAATCGTGCGGAGTACGCCAATGCGATTCGCGATTTGCTCGCGCTGAACATCGATGCGACGGCGCTGCTGCCTCCCGACGACGAAAGCAGCGGCTTCGACAATATCGCGGACGTGTTACGCGTATCGCCTTCGCTGATGGAGCGCTATCTTTCAGCATCCTGGAACATCAGCCGCGAAGCCGTCGGCGATAGCAGGATCGTCGCCACCACCGCGACGTATCGCGTTCGTCCCGACCTTTCGCAGGATCAGCACATCGACGGCCTGCCGCTAGGAACACGCGGCGGAATCCTGGTGCCGCACACGTTTCCTCTCGACGGCGAATACGTGATCAAGGTTCGGCTGTGGCGCAATACGTTCGATTTGATGCGCGGGATGGAAGACTCGCACGAGATCGAACTCAATCTCGACGGTGTCAGAATTGCTTCGGTGACCATTGGGGGCCGGCCCGATTTCCTGAAGATGGCCGCGAATCCCGGGGAGTTCGGCTCGGATCTGGATCAGAAGCTGACCGCTCGCGTGCACGTGAAGGCGGGGGTTCACACGGTTTCGGCGGACACGGTTCTGCGCAGTCATGCGATCAAAGACGATCTGGTAAAGCCGTTTCTCCGGACCACGGTGGACGGCCTGGACATCACCGGCGATCCTTCCGTGGACCGGCTCACGGTGGAAGGACCGTTCCACGCGACCGGCGCTGGCGATACCGCATCGCGCCGGCGCATTTTTGTGTGCCGGCCGGCAAGCGCGAGTGAGGAAATGCCCTGTGCGCGGAAGATCCTTTCGGCTCTCGCGCAAAACGCTTTTCGGCGCCCCGTCTCAGACACGGATCTGGAAACGCTGCTCAGCTTTTATCAGCGAGGGCGTAACCAGAACGCGACCTTTGACGCGGGCATCGAATCCGCTCTTCAGTTTGTTTTGGCCAGCCCCGAATTCCTTTACCGTATCGAAGCCGATCCTGCCGGGGTCGCCGCGGGCAGCGAATTATCGCGTGGACGATCTGGCGCTGGCATCCCGTTTATCGTTCTTCCTGTGGAGCAGCATTCCCGATGAGCAGCTGCTGAATCTGGCACGCAGAAGAAACTGCACGAGCCCGCCGTGATGGAGCAGCAGGTACAGCGCATGCTGGCCGATCCGAAGGCCGACGCCCTGGTCGCCAATTTCGCCGAGCAGTGGCTGTTCCTGCGCAACCTGAAGAGTTCCGCCCCGAATCTGGATGCGTTTCCGGATTTCGACGACAATCTTCGGCAGGCCATGAAGCAGGAGACGGAGCTGTTCTTCGGCAGCATCATTCGCGAGGACCGCAGCGTGATGGATCTGCTGACGGCGGATTACACGTTCCTGAATGAGCGCCTGGCGCGGCACTACGGAATTTCCAGGCGTCTACGGCAGCCAGTTCCGCCGCGTCCATATTGACGATGAAAACCGGCGGGGATTGTTGGGCCAGGCGAGCATCCTCACCGTGACTTCCTATGCGGCGCGGACATCGCCGGTGCAGCGGGGCAAATGGATCCTGACCAATATTCTGGGCGTGCCGCCGACCCCTCCTCCGCCCAACGTGCCGGAGTTGAAAGACAACGGCGACGACAGCAAGCCGCTTTCGTTACGCGAGCGTATGGAGCGGCATCGCAGCGACGTGGTGTGCGCAGGCTGTCACAAGGTGATGGACCCGATTGGATTCGCGCTGGAGAATTTCGACGCCATCGGGCATTGGCGAACCACCGATGACGGAGCGGTCATCGATCCCTCCGGAACGCTTTTTGATGGCACCCGCGTCAATGGACCCGTGGCTCTCCGCGGGATGCTGGCCTCGCGGCCCGAAACGTTCGTCGGCGTGATGACCGAAAAGCTGATGACCTACGCGCTGGGCCGGGGGCTGGACTATTACGACATGCCCGCGATCAGGAAGATCGTCGCGGATGCCAAGGTGCACGGATTCCGGTTTTCCGATCTGGTCAACGGAGTGGTTAACAGTCCCGCGTTTCAGATGAAGAAGGCTGCGGCGAAAGAAGGCACGGCCGTCGCCGCCGCGAAATAGACCGCTAATGAAATAGATGTGAAGAGGAGGTTTCCATGTTGAGGCTGATCACGAAGAAACACATTCCGCGGCGAACGTTTCTCCGCGGCGTCGGCGTGACCCTGTCGCTGCCGCTTCTTGATTCCATGATTCCGGCGCAGACTCCGGTCGCCAAGACCGCGGCCAAGCCCCAGTTCCGCATGGGACTCTGCTTCATGCCGCACGGCGCGGTGATGAACAACTGGACACCGGCGGGGGAGGGCTCCAATTTCGAAATCTCGCGGACCCTGAAGCCTCTGGAGCCGTTCCAGAACAATCTGGTGGTGATCAGCAACCTGGCGCACAAGAACGCGGCGCCGGCCGGACCCGGCGATAACGGCGGGGATCATACCCGCTCTCCCGCCGTGTTCTTGAACGGAGTGCATCCGAAGCGGACCGACGGCGCCGACATTCGTGCCGGTGTCACCATCGACCAACTCGCCGTGGAGAAGATCGGGCAGGAAACGAGGCTGCCTTCGCTCGAACTGGCGATCGAAGATTACAGCGGCTTAGTGGGCTCCTGCGACGTCGGATTCAGCTGCGCGTACATGAACACAATTTCCTGGCGAACGCCCACCACGCCGATGCCCATGGAAATCAATCCCCGCGTGGTGTTCGACCGGTTGTTCGGCGACGGCGCCACGGCCGAGGAGCGTCTGGAACGAATCGAGCAGGAGCGCAGCATCCTGGATGCGGTCACGGGACAGATTCGCCGCCTGCAAGGGAATCTGGGAGCCACCGACCGCAATCGTGTGGCTGAATACCTTGATACGGTTCGCGAAATTGAACGCCGCATTGTGCTGGCGGAAAAGGAAAGCGCTCTTTCCGGGATCAATGTGCCGGCAACGCCGAGCGGCGTGCCCGACGATCACGAGACGCATACCAAGCTGATGTTCGACCTGATGGCCATCGCATTCCAGGCCGACATCACGCGTATTTCGACGTTTATGATGGCTCGGGAGGTGAGCTACCGGACCTTCCCCATGCTGGGAATCTCCGAGGCGTTCCATCCGGCGTCGCATCATCAAAACAATCCCACGCGCCTGGAGCAGCTCACCAAGATCAACACGTACCACGTGGGCCTGTGGGCGTACATGCTGGAGAAGCTGCGATCGATTCCGGATGGCGAAGGCACTCTTCTCGATCACACGCTTATGCTGTATGGAAGCGGAATGAGCAACAGCAACGTCCACAATCATTCGCCTCTGCCGATCCTTCTCGCCGGCGGCGCGGCGGGAAATCTGGAGGGCGGCCGGCACGTCAAGTATCCCGAAGGAACTCCGATGGCCAACCTGCTGCTCACGATCCTGCACAAAGCCGGCGTGGAACAGCCAAGCATCGGCGACAGCACTGGTCCGCTTACGGAGGTGTAGCCGATGAAAACCCCGATGAAATCCATTGCCATCCTGACAGGTTTCGGCTTAGCTTGTAGCGTGTTCGGAGCGCCCAGCGAGACTGCGGACGCGGCCGAGCGGCGAGACTGGCAAAGCGTACGCGCGCTTGCCGAACGGAAGGCCGACGTGAATGCCTCGCAGCCGGATGGCACCACGGCCCTGCAATGGGCGGCTCATTGGAACGACCTTGACGCCGTCAAGGAGCTGTTGGGCTCCGGCGCGAATCCGAAGCTGGCGAACCGCTACGGCGTAACTCCAATTTCTGAGGCTGCGGCAGTGGGGAACGCTCCCATGATTGAGGCGCTTCTATCCGCGGGCGCGGATCCGAACACCTTGACGACGGCGGATGGCGAGACAGCGCTGATGACCGCGGCTCGCAGCGGCAGCCCGGAGGCGGTGAAGATTCTGCTGGCTCACGGCGCTGAGGTCAACGCCAAGGAAAACTATCGCGGACAGACGGCGCTGATGTGGGCCGCCGCAGAGCATCATGCCGAGGTTGTGAAGATCCTGCTCGATCATGGTGCGGATTGGAAGGTGCTCTCGCTCGCGCGGGACACCAACATACCCAAACTGAGCGCGGCTTCGTCGGTGACGGCGATGGCGCGCGGCGGGCTTACGGCTTTCCACTTCGCCGCCCGTGAAGGAGATATTGAAACCGGACGCGTGATGCTTGACGCCGGGGTGGATATCAACCAGGTGGATGCGGACAATACCAGCCCGCTGGTGGTCTCGATTCTCAACAAGCGCTATAGCTATGCCAAATTCCTCCTGGAGCGCGGGGCGGATCCGAACATCGCGGATGCGCGCGGGCGAGCGGCCTTGTATGCGGCCGTCGACATGCGCAACGAAGATTATTCCGCGCTTCCCAACCACAAGGAAAACGATCCATTGCCGAGCCTCGACCTGATCCAGGCGCTGCTGAATCGTGGCGCGAATCCGAACGCGACTCTGACCAAGGCGATTGCGGGCAGAAGCGGAATGGACGCGGGTGATACGACGTTGGGCGTCGGCACCACTCCTTTTATGCGCGCCGCCCGGGCCGGCGACGCTCCCGCCATGCGGGCCTTGCTCGCCAAAGGCGCCGACCCGAACCTGACCACCAAGGACGGCAACAATGCTTTGCAGTTCGCGGCGGGCGTCGGGTATCGCGATAAGAACACCAAGGGCTCGGAAAGCGAGGCGCTGGAGGCGCTGAAACTCGCGGTGAGTCTGGGGATGGATATAAACCGCGCCAACAACCGTGGAGAGACCGCACTCCATGGAGCAGCGTCCCGCGGCGCTGACGTGATCGTCCGGTACCTGGTGGAGCAATCCGCCGAACTAAACGCAAAATCGAAGCAAGGCTTGACGCCGCTCGATTATGCGATGGGCAAGAACGTGGTGGCTCAGTTGCCGGTTCCTCATGACAGCACCGTGGATCTTCTTCGCAAGCTCGGTGGAGTGGAAGGCCAAAGACTCGAAGTGAAAAACGCGAAGCAACAGTAACGCAGTCGAGCCCAAGTCCGAGCCCAAAGCCGATAGAAGACGCTAGAATCGCTTTAGGGAAATTGAGGTTCGCGCCATGTTGGCTGTAAGGTTCTCTGTTTGCTCAAGGCGCGTGGTCCTGTTGGCCGCGACTGCCTTCGGATTCGTCGTCATGGCGCAGCGGACGCGCCAGGTGGATGATGCCGTCTTGAAGTCCGGCAGCAAAACCGGCGAAGAGTGGGTGAGCTATGGTGTCAATTGGTCGGAGCAGCGCTACAGCCCGCTGGACCAGATTAACGCCTCGAACGTCAACCGCCTCGGCCTGGCCTGGACTTACGACATTCCCGTGGCGCCGGGAAACTTTCAGGCCCACCAGGAAGCCACGCCTCTGGTATTCAACGGGGTGCTTTATAGCATCACGCCCTGGAGCATTGTCTACGCCGTCGACCTGCGCACCGGCAAGGAAATCTGGCGGTCCGATCCTGAGGTGAATCAGCAGGTCTGGCAGTCGCGCATCTGTTGCGGCGTGGTCAATCGGGGGATCGCTCTGTATCAAGGCAAAGTGATCGCGCCGGCTGTGGATGGAAGGCTGCGGGCGCTGGATCAAGCCACTGGCAAGATCCTGTGGGAAACCCGGGTCTCGCCGGAGAACATGCCGTACACAATCACGATGGCGCCGCGTGTGATTAAGGGCGGCAAGGCGATCATCGGCGTCAGCGGAGGTGAATATGCGGTGCGCGGATTCTTCGCAGCCTTCGACGTCCAGACTGGAAAGCTGGCCTGGAAGTTCTACACCGTTCCCGGCGATCCATCGAAGCCCTTCGAGCAGCCCGAGCTTAAGGATGCCGCGAAAACGTGGAGCAAGGATTGGTGGAAAATCGGGGGCGGAGCGGCTGTCTGGAACGGGATGGCTTACGACCCCGACAACGACATCGTGTATGTTGGGACCGGCCAGCCAGGGCCTTGGACCGATTTTGCACGCGGCGCCGGCGATAATCTATTTGCGAACTGCATCCTGGCCGTGCGCGGATCGTCCGGCAAGCTGGTTTGGTATTACCAGGAGGTTCCCGGCGACGATTGGGACTTCGATTCCATCGCTGATTTGATGCTGGCGGATTTAAAGATCGGCGGTAAGACCCGTAAGGTAATCATGCACTCCCCCAAGGACGGATTCTTCTATGTTCTCGACCGGGTTACGGGGGAATTGCTTTCCGCCGATCCGATCACCAAGATCAACTGGGCCACCGGCATCGACTTGAAGACGGGGAAGCCGAATGTAAATCCCGCGGCGCGTTACGGCAAGGATACGGTGCGAGTGCAGCCGGGGCCGTCGGGTGGCCACGTGTGGCCGCCATGGTCTTACAGCCCGATCACCGGCTTGGTCTACATCCCCGGTACAGCCGGCGGCAGCTACAACTACCAGGCCGATCCCGATTTCGTTCCGCAGCCAACCGATATCGGCCCCACAGGCCGAGGTCTGATGAACATGGGTACGGGCCGCGGAGCCGGCGGAGGTCAGCTTGGCGCGGGCAGGGGCGGCGCCGGCGGCGGACGAGGCGGTGCTGCGCCGGATGCTCTTCCGGGCGCCGTCCAAGCTGCAACGCCGCCAGCGGACGCCGGGCAGGGAACTCCGCGTCCACAAGCTCCGCGGCCTGCCCCGCCGATCGAGATTCCGGCCATAGGCCCGGACGGACCAACCGGCAATGTGCTGTACGCCTGGGATCCGATTGCGAAGAAGGAACGGTGGCGTATCGCGGGCGCTGGTGCAGGTCCGTTCACCGGCGGCACGCTAGCGACGGCCGGCAATTTGGTTTTTGATTCGGTCAATGACCGGTTGATGATCTTCAAAGCCGATACCGGAGAAAAGCTCCTGGAGCTGAACTGCGGCGTGACGCAAATGGGGCCGCCCATCAGCTTCATGATCGACGGCAAGCAGTTCATCAGCGTCGCCGGAGCGCCGGGAGGCGGTCGAGGAAGCAACGCCGCTCCCCGCCCACCCGCCAAGCTGTTCGTCTTTACGCTGGATGGAAAGCAGCCGCTTCCGGGTATTCAGACCACCAATTAACAGGAACCCAGGGAATAAAAAAGGCCGACGCGTTCAGCGCCGGCCTCTTCCAGGTGGCCCATATCCGGACGCTTGAGCCGCTCCGTGACAACCATTTGGGTGGTATGCGGAGATGGCCATCTTCGTCGAGCCAAGTCTGGCCCGTCTGACCGGTGCCAGTGACCGATTGAATCGCCCAGCCAGGTATCCACGAGGTCGGGGTTGTGGGGACGCTTCTACTTTCCAACCAGATGCTGCACGTCGCGGTTGTTTTCCTGGCAGATGTACTCGATTAGCTCACCGTTGAGCATGGTAGGATGCGTCGTGAAGGTCCACGGCTTGGAGTACGCGCCCGGATCGTTGATCGTGTGCACGATCTCCAGGTGACCCATGTCCGGGCGCTTGAACTGCTCCGTCACAACCATTTGAGCGGTATGCGGATGGCCATCCTCGTCGAGCCAGGTCTGGTCCGTCTGACCAGTGGTCTCAACGATCAGCGTATCGTTATCCTGCCAGTGGCCGATTGAATCGCCCAGCCAGGTATCCACGACGTCGGGGTTGTGAGGACGGCCATCCAGGAAGATCTTCCGCCACACATGCGCTCCGCCTTCGTAGACAATCAGCAACAGCTTGTCGGTCTGCACCATGGTCCAGGGATACGGCGTGGTGCTCATTCGGGAACGCCGGGAGGCAGGCATCTGGCTTCGGGGTCGTCTTTGGAGATATTCGACTTGTGATCCTGATACACCTTCTCGGCCCAAGGCAGCATCGGAGGCTCGCCGCCAACCGAGGCCAAATTGATATTTTGCTGGATGGCGTTGGGAGCCCAGTTGCCCGAGAAATCGATCTTTCCATCGGGCATGCGAGGCGCTGGGCCCGTCGGAGGCTGGTACCGGGCACGGCCCACACGGCCTCCCGGCGGGGGAACGGCGCTGGGCGAGGGTCGCGTCACTCCTCCTGGAGCTGCCGGCGCCGGCTGTTGCGCGCCCAAGGGCAAAAGCCCCGACAACAAAAACACCCCAAGCGTTGGCAGAATCGTCAATATCTTGAACCTGTTCATAAGGACTCCTTGGAGAACATTGACATATCCCAGCTGAGGCTTATTTCGAGCGTTGGACCACATGGAAGGGTAGCGGGGCTCCTTAGCATGAAATCAGAAAAGGCCGCGAGGAGTCAACAGCTAAGAATAGCCCACGTCCCACCATCCGTCGATAGCGAGTTGCTGATAGTGAGCATCAACAGCCTTGATATCCGTCCGCGGCCTGTTCCCGGATTCTGCACATCGAAGCCCGAATCGGTTGCGATTCGGTCGGCACGGAGCGCGATCAGGCCGCAGTCCGGGGCAACAATTACAGGGCGTAGCTTATGCCGGCGAGTTCAAAAACAATTCGGCCATCGCGGTTCTCAGCCACCGGTTGGCGGGATCCTGGCTGTACCGCTCATGCCAGTGCTGCATGATGTAGTAGGGTGGGACCTCGAAGGGCAGCGGCAATATCTGCAGGTTTCCGGCGGTGGTGAAATGCCGGGCCAGCTGCTCGGGCAGAATCACCAGAAGATCGCTACTAATAACGATCGAAGCGACTCCCAGAAAACTCGGCACCGTCAGCCGGACCTTTCGGCGGATTTTTTGCGACTCCAGCGTTCTGTCGATAATTCCATGGGCGGTGCCGGAGGTGGTGACCGCAAGATGCGCTTCCGCCTCGAATTGCTTGACACTCAGGACCTTTTGAACACGGGGATGATCCTTCCGCGCGACGCAAACAAACCGGTCCTTGAATAGCCGCTGCTGGCAGAAGCCGGCGCCCATCGGCAAAATGAAGCCGACCGCAAGGTCCAGATCTCCCGATTCCAAAAGCTTGGGTGTGTCCGGCGTAATCCTGCTCAGGTGAATTGCCACGCGCGGGGCCACTTTCACAAGGCGCTGCATCAATTTCGGCAACAGCGTCACCTGCGCGATGTCCGTCGACTCCACCCGGAAAATGCGATCGGACGTTCGCGGCTCGAACACGACATGATGGTCCAGCGCGCTTTGAAGGAGCGTCTCGGCTTGGTGGAGCATGCAGATCAACTGGGTGGCATGAGGGGTGGGCTCCATGCCCGCTGAGGTTCGCACAAAGAGCGGATCGTTGAAATGCTTCCGAAGCTTCGCCAGGCTCATGCTGATGGTGGACTGACTGAGATCGAGTCGCTCCGCCGCTTGCGTGACACTCCGGGTTCTGTGCAGCTCGCCAATGACCGCCAGTAGCTTTAGATCGATGTTTGTCAAAGCCTCACCCGCCTCGGCATGAATGCATGCAAAATACAGCCGTTCGCTAGTATAGTTCCGGGAGGAGAGCATGTCAAACACGATGTGGGATGCCCTCTGGGCCTCTTAAGCGTCTCGAACGCCGATCGCCGCGCCGGCCGGGTTTGCATGCAATCGATATAGATGTACAATTGCTGATGGCGATCTGAGGAATGACCAAAACCAAAGAACTTCAGAGCGAAACTCGTAGCGCTTCGCAAACCACCCGCGCGACCTTGTTGCTTCGTGAAATGGTGGTGGATGGCCACTTCCGGCCCGGCGAACGGATCAGGGAAATCCCCCTGTCCACGAAGCTGCGAGTTTCGCGCATCCCGCTGCGTCTGGCATTAGAGCGGCTGGCGAACGAGGGACTCCTGGAGATGCGTCCCACGCGAGGCTTCTTCGTCCAGCAATTCTCCAGTGGCGACATTTTTGACGCGATCGATTTGAGAGGTCTGCTGGAAGGCGCCGCGGCTCGCCTGGGCACGGAGCGGCTCCGCGACCCCAGGGACTTGACCCCTCTGCGCGAAGCCAATCGAGAGATGGAGGCGTTACTTCAACGGCGCAAGATGACGCTGGATACTTTCACCAGTTATATCCGCCTGAATGCGCGATTCCATGCCGGCATTATCGATTTGGCACACAGCCGCATTATCCGGCGCGCGCTCAACCAGGCTTGTGCGCTTCCGTTCGCCTCGCCCAGCGCATTCCTGCTGAAACAACAGTTCATCGAGAGTTCGCGCGAGTTGTTTCTCATCGCCGTGGATCACCACCGCGGCATCATCGACGCCATCGTTAACCGCGAAGGTATGCGCGTGGAGACGCTGATGCGGGAACACGCGCGATTGGCCCGCCGCCACCTGGACGTCGCGCTGAGCGACCGGGAGCTGCTGCAATCCGTGCCAGGCGGTACGTTGATCGAGTTGCTAACGTCCTGAACAAATGATTCACAAATGCGAGTGAAGGAGAAGCAATGGAAATCGCAAGAGGCTTGAACGTCCCCTCCCATGCTTTTGTCCTGGCCGGATTGGCGCTGGCCCTGGCGGCGCCGAATCTCTTCAGTCAGCAATCGGCGGCGGCAAACGCCAAGGAGGCCACTGCGCAGGCTACGGCGCGGGACCACCAGAACATGATGGACCAGCTCGGAATCAAGGCTCTGCGGCCGGGTCCGAGCGGCGACGAGAGCAAGCCGAATCATGCCAACTACGATGAGGCGACGGCGAATCCCTTCCCCAATCTTCCGGATGTGCTGACGCTGAAGAACGGCAAGAAAGTGACGACGGCAAAGCAGTGGTGGAGCCAGCGGCGGCCGGAGATCGTAGAGGATTTCGACCGCGAAGTGCTGGGCCGCGTCCCCAAGAATGTTCCGAAAGTGATATGGACGGTGACGAACACGGTGAGCGCGACCGTGGGATCGCGCGCGGTGGTGGGGAAGCAGTTGGTGGGCCACGTGGACAACTCCTCGTACCCGGCGATTGATGTGAACATTCAGATGACGCTGGTGACGCCTGCGGATGCTACGGGTCCGGTGCCCGTGATGATGATGTTCGGCGGCGCGGGATTGCCAGGCGCGGCGGGAGCGGCTGGTCGCGGCGGCGCAGCTCCGGCTGCTGCGGCGAATGCCGATCCGCCGTCGACGCAGCAGCTGATCGCGGATGGCTGGGGCTATGCGTCGATCAACCCGGGAAGCATTCAAGCCGACAACGGAGCGGGTTTGACCAAGGGCATTATCGGGCTGGTGAATCACGGGCAATTTCGCAAACCCGACGACTGGGGATCGTTGCGCGCGTGGGCCTGGGGCGCGGCGCGAGGGTTGGATTATCTTGAAACGGAGAAGGCCGTGGACGCCAAGCACGCCGGCATCGAAGGCGTTTCGCGCTACGGCAAGGCGGCGCTGGTGACCATGGCGTACGATCAGCGATTCGCCGTGGTGCTGATCGGTTCCTCGGGCGAGGGCGGCGCGAAACTGCACCGCCGCAATTGGGGCGAGGCGGTCGAGAACCTGACCGGCTCAGGCGAATATCACTGGATGGCGGGCAATTTCCTGAAATACGGCGCATCGGAAGCCACGTTCGGGAGCAAGAACGCCGGGCGATATTCCGGTGGACGCGCATGAACTGATCGCACTGTGCGCGCCGCGCCTGACCTTCGTCAGCTATGGCGTGCCGGAAAAGGGCGACGCGAAATGGCTGGATCATCAGGGCAGCTTCATGGCCGCGATTGCGGCGCAGCCTGTGTTCCGGCTGCTGGGCGCGAAGGATCTGGGCCGCTCCGACGATTATCACACCGAGAAGATGCCGCGCGGTGAATGTGGGGCTGCTGGATGGCCAGCTTGCCTGGCGGCAGCACGACGGCGGGCACACCGACGGTCCGAATTGGAAGTATTTCATCCCCTGGGCCGACAAGTTTCTTCGGACGCACGCCTGCCGCTACAAAAACTCAGTGAGATTTTCAACGCTGCTCTTCGCCGCCGTGAGCGTAGCGTCTGCGCAGGCGCGGGCCGGCCGATCAGCCCGTCGCGCGCACGGATCAAAATTCGCTGACCGCGCACCAGCAGTTGCTCGACAAGGCCAGGCAGGGCGGCATCGATATTTACTTCGAAGGCGATTCCATCACGCGGCGCTGGGGCGCGACCGATTATCCGGCAGCTGCTGGCCAACTGGAACGCAGAATTTCTTCGGCTGGAACGCGGCGGATTTCGGATGGGGCGCCGACACCGTCCAGAATATCCTGTGGCGGCTGGACAACGGCGAGCTGGATGGCGTGAATCCCAAGGTCGATCGTGCTGCTGGCCGGGACGAATAACGTCGGCAACCGCGACGCCCGCTCGGACGGCGAAGAGCCAAGGCAGCCGATATCACGCGCGGCCTTCAAGCCATCTTGCGCGACCATGCAGGCGAAAGCCCCCAAGGCGACGATCATCGTGACCGCGATTTTTCCGCGCAATGACAATATGGCGGTTATGCCGTGATCGACAGATCAACGCGAATCTGGCGCAGCTCGCCGACGGCAAGAAACTCCGGTATCTGAATATCAACGGCAAGCTCGCCGATCCGCAAGGAGCATTGTTCGAAGGAATGATGAATCCCGACAAGCTGCATCCGGCGATCCCAGGGCTACCAGGTGTGGGCCGACGCGCTGAAGCCGATCTTCACGGAGCTGCTGGGGCCGCCGGCAAAGACGGATCACGCGCCTCCGCCGACGGGCGACCCCAGCGCGCGCTAAAAGAAACGACCGATAATGAACCAATGCTACTAAAACGAACCTTAGCCGCTCTGGCTCTCACCGTTGCCGCCTTCGGCCAAAAGCCGCTGGTTCCGCCGGCAAACGTTCCCTATGGCGTCTCCATCTCTCCCGATGCCGCGAAGAAGGTTGCGGCCGCTGCCATTGCCGAAGCTCGCAAGAACAATTGGGCGATGGCCGTGGCCATTGTCGACACCGGCGGATACCTCGTGTACTTCGAAAGGATGCAGGACACCCAGCTGGGCAGTGTCGAAGTCTCGATTGAAAAAGCGAAATCGGCCGCGCTTTTCCGCCGGCCGACAAAATCGTTTCAGGACACTGTGGCTGGGGGCGGGGAAGGCCTGCGCATTTTAGGCCTCAAGGGAGCGGTCCCGGTGGAAGGCGGCATCCCCATCATCGTAGACGGCAAGCTGATTGGCGCCGTCGGCGCCTCCGGCGGCAGCAGCGACCAGGACGGCCGCACAGCCCAGGCCGGCGCAGCCGCGATGAAATAGGAGAGCCCTCTTACTTGGTCGCGCCTTTCCCTTTCGGCGCGCCCTTCCCCTGCGGAGCACCGGTGCGCTCGAACACTTCAATGTTCATGCCGTTCGGATCTTCGACGAAGATGGTGTGGGTGCCTCCGCCGAAGTCCACAATCTCACCGTTGGCGGAAATCACATTGGTACCCGCGGCCTTCATCAGCGCAACCATGCCGGTGAGGTTGTTCACCTGGATCGCCATCGCCGGCGCACCGGGGTCGCGGACGCGCAGATGGAACTTGGTGCGCGGCACGCCGCGAAACTCCGTGAACTCGACATAAGCGGGAGGGCCGGGAATCACGCCCGTCAGTTTGCGAAATTCCGTTCCCTCCGGGGCGCCCACCAGTTTCAGCATCGCCGGATCTTTTGAGAACGCCGACGGGCCGGTGAGCTGGATGCCAATTATGCCACTGTAGAACTTGGCCGTGGCCTCGGCGCTCTCCATGGTGTAGGCGAGGGAGACGCGATGCACGTTCCCTTCCGGCGCGCCCGGCGCGGGCGTTTCCTCGACGACTTGAACGAAAAAGCCATCGGGATCGCGCAAGAGGATGGAGCGGGCCTTGCCCTTCGCGGTGGTAATTTCAACGGGCGCGCCGCCGGTGGTGACAATGGGCGCGTTGGCCTTCTTCGCGTTCGCCACCGCTGCGTCGATATCACGGACGTAAAGCACGATACTGGCGGCGCCGGGGTCCGTGTAGTTGGCTCGCGCGGCCTTGCGTTCGACGCCCTTGAAGTGGGTGAGCTCGAATTGCATCGCGCCGGGCAAGCGCATCATCGACATACGCAGCGTCACGCCGGGAGCGTTGGTGAGCAGCGGCACGGCGGGGTTTGGAAAATCCTGGGGCGCGCCGCTGAGACCGAACACTTCGCGGTAAAAGGCCAGCGTCGTATCCAGATCCTCGACGGCATGGATGGCGTGTGAGAAGCTCTTTATCTGGGGTTTGGTTTGGTCCGAAGATTGAGCCAGCGCGACAGACAGCCCCAGGGCGACGAAGGCCGCTGCCGCCGCCGGAAGGAAACCAAAGCCAAGTGTGTACCCCAACAAGACCAAACTGAAGAAATGATAGAGGACAT
>CAVXWB010000022.1:0-30196 GCA_963765185.1 Bryobacterales bacterium | reverse complement strand
TGATTCGCGATGCCGTCCACGCCGCTGAATCCTCTGCCGCCCGCGATCTCGGGGTTGAAAACCAGGAGCGTATTTTGCTCCAGCCGCCAGGTGAAGAACAGGGTTGTTGTCAGCGAGACGTCCCGCTCAGGGGCGTCCTGAAGGCTGAGTGCGTCCTCATAGGGCGAGTGGAATTCGCCATGATAGTCGCCAATCGATGTCGCCTGGTAATAGAGGTTCCATCGTTCCGGTCCCGTTTCCGCGTCGCTTCCCGATTGGCTGGAGTCCGAGGTATCCGGATCGGCAGGCGAAGGGCCCTGCGCGTGAAGCCGCGCAGCCAGAATGAAAATGACCCAGATCGCGAACGTTTGTCTCGCGCGGCTTTTGAGCATGCAGACTTTTTCGAGGCGATGGACTTTACAGATTAGCAGGACGAGTGCAGTCGAAAGGTTTCAATTTGGTTTCACTTTGTGCGGACGCCGCACCGGCCGGGGATGGCCGTTAGCCGTGGTGATTCGACCTGCGCGGGCGGTTTCGCTCGACCCGCTGAAGTAGGGACTAGAGGAAATGTTTCGCGGAATTTGGTCTACGCCTTGGCAGCAGAGAATCCGGCAGCCACGTGCAGCTTCCTCAGCATCGCGGTCTTCTTTTCGTGATGAGCCTCCATCCGATGCAGGATATCATCCAGCGTCTTCACTGCCTCCACCACGTAGGGTCCTTTGTTGAGCATGACGCACTCGGCGCGCTCTCCCATGGCGGCGTCCGTAATTTCCGAACGCGAGGGAACCCCGGACTTGGCCAGCGACTCCAGGACCTGTGTGGCCCAGATCACCGGCAGGTGCGCCGCCTCCGAGATCCAGAGGATTTCCTCCTGCATCTCCGCCAGCCTCTCAAATCCGCACTCGATGGCCAAATCTCCCCGGGCGATCATGACGCCGACGGCGCGGCGCCGCATCGCTTCCAACAGAAGCCGGGGTAAATTCTCGAATCCCTGGCGCGTTTCGATCTTCAACACGATCCCTAAATCGGTTGCGTCTAATTCAGTCAGATGGGTTTCGAGGTTGTGCACGTCCTCCTCGGTGCGCACGAACGAGTAGCCCAGGAGATCGGCATGCTTCACGATGAATTCCAGGTTTTCCAGATCCGCAGCCGTCAAGGACGCCACATTGAGGTTGGACTCCGGAATGTTGATGCCCTTTTCCGCGCCCAGCTTGGCTCCGGCCGGCGGTGCATGCGTAATCTTGACCTCGACCTGGTCCGGTTGGACGGTCAATATGGTCGCGCCGATCTTTCCGTCATCCAGCCAGAGCGGCTCTCCAGGCTGCACGCAATCGAAGAATTCGGGAAGCGTGACTCCGATGCGGGCGGGGCTGACAAGTTCGCGGGCGCCGTTAAGTCCAGCGGGGCTGAGCTGCGCCGGCCGGCCCGGTTCGAGCGAACGCGTCAGGATCAGCGTGTCGCCGGGCTTCAGCACCGTCGGCTGCGGCTTTTGAGGCAAGGCGCCGATTCGTGTGCGATGGAGCCGGCCGTTTATTTTCGCGCGGAGCAGCGTTCCAGGCACCACGTATGCGGTACGGCCGCACTCAGCCCAGCGGCTGCTGCCGGCGGCTTCGGTAACCTTCATCAAACGTTTCGCGCCTCGCGCATCGGTCAGTCGAATCTCGTCCCCAGGCACCAGACTGGACAGCCATCGCGCGGAAACGGGAAGGCAGGCGTCCGCGGCGCTGGGAGGAATCTCGGAATGCGCGGAGGGCGTGAGCCAGATGCGCGCCGGGACCTCGACATGTCCGAGGGAGTCTCGCTGCGGCCGCCACTTCACGACTGCCGGACCTGGTTCAATCGGACCCGTGCGTAACTTGGGTCCCGCCACATCCATCTCCACCTTGCATGGCTTCCCGGTCTCCTGTTCGGCCTGCCGAAGATTGCGGATCATTCCGTCCCAGGCTTCCCGTCCGTCATGCGCGCAGTTAATGCGCATACAATTCATTCCGCTGGCCACCAGGTCGCGCACCAGTTCGTAGCATGTGGCCGCTTCCGAAGGCATCGTGACCATGATGCGAACCTTGCGATTCTCCGGAGCCGGTCCCAGCAGCATTTCCGTGTTTCGATCCAGCAGTCGCTGGCCATCGGCGCGCTCGGGCGACGTCTCCGCGACTGGGACCTCGCCCGGACTCACTTGGTTCAGCCGCGAGAGAACGTCCACTACGGTGCGCAGCGCACCCAGAGCGTGACCTTCGGTCCGTCCCAGGGAAGATAATCCCAGTGACGCCAGCCGCTCTTGCAATTCCCGAATGTCATGCCGGCGAAGCGCGATGTAGTGGAGCAAGTTGCCGGCACTGGCCTGATTGTCCTTGTGGATGTGGAGAAGGGCGGGAAGGTTATCATTCGCCAGGTTCAACATCTCTGACTGCAGGCCCTCCAGCTCTTGGATCAACTGCGGGAGTTGAGGGTCGTGGGAATTCGCTGTGTGCATAGGAAGGCTCCGCAATTCCAAGACGCACGGCTCGGTCCCTTTGAATTTCGCGTCACTAAGGCACTTTCTCTGGGGGGTGTGTGCGGAATGGCGGAGTCCGGTGAGCCAAAAGACCCAGAGGCTCATCGCCTGTCACGCGATTGACATCGTTCCGTTGCTCTCTACGCCACGGATTCAGACTGGCTTTGGTTTGAGTTGTCCCTGTAAAAGATCGAGCTTCTTTTCAAGCTGGATGAGATTCGCTCGAATTTCGTTGCGCTGCCGCTCGTCTTCTAATTTACCCATGAATCGTAAGATTGCTTCATGGCTGCTCCGAGCCAAGCCGAACGATCGTTCGGCGAGTCTCTGGTTTCCGGCTTTCAGTTCGCTCTTCGCAAGCCCGGCATAGAGGAAGCATGTCCGGAGATTGGCCCGCGCCAGGGCATTGCAAATGTTTCGAGTCGCTTGACCGGTAATCATGCCTGACTCAAGTGTACCTTAGACGGTTCGCCTTTGAGCGCCGTGAATTAAAACATTATTTAATGGAATTGCTTTTTTAATGCTGACTAGATTTCCTTAGCGGGTATGACGTGAACTCCCCCAGGCGCCGCCTTTCCCTCCGCCAACATCCGCGCGGCTAGAGTCCCAGCTTCTGTAATGAGGCTCTTCCGAGCTTTGGCCGGGAAGAGTCGCGAGAGGGGAACCAAAGTCCTGGCCGCGATCTTTTCAGCCAAACGGAATTCTTTGCGCGGGCCGACCAGGAGTGCGGGTCTGAAGATGATCAGGGAGCGAAGTCCGAGAGCTTTTACATCGTTTTCAGTGCGGCCCTTGACGCGATTGTAATAGACCATCGAACTCGCGGCCGCACCCATGGCGGAAACGAGCGTCAATGATTTAGCATCGTGAGCCTTCGCAATTTTCGCAAAGGCGACAACCGCGTCGTGATCGACTCTTTCGAAGTTCTCCCTGGCGCCGGCGGCCTTGATCGTCGTGCCGAGACAACAGAAGTAAAGTTCACCGCGAATCCTCGATTCGATGGACGGCAACTCCGCCAGATCGGAGACGAGAATCTCGGTAAGCTTCGTATTCGAAATCCCCAACGACTTTCGGGAGATGGAGATCACTTTGATCGCAGGATCGGCCAGGAGTTGCCGAACCAGAAATGAGCCGGTAAGCCCTGTGCCGCCGATTAGTATTGCAATCACGAGTAGAAATCCTCACTCTGCTAACTATAACTAGGCAGAAATCGAGTCAAGATTAGCGATCGTTTCGGAAGGAAGGTGCAGCGTTGCAGCATCGAGATTTTCCCGAAGATGTTGGACGGATGATGTGCCGGGGATCAGCAGGATGTTGGGCGAACGCTGAAGAAGCCACGCAAGCGCGACCTGCATGGGCGTGACCCGCAGCGACACCGCTGCCGCATCGAGCACCGAGGACTGCAACGGAGTGAACCCTCCCAGCGGGAAGAACGGCACATAGGCTATGCCTTGCGCCGCGAGGTCATCGATGAACCCATCATCGTTCCGGTGGGCCACGTTGTACAAGTTCTGCACGCAGACAATCTCCGTAATCGCCTGAGCCTCCGCCAACTGATCCGGACTGACATTGCTCAGACCGAGATGACGAATCAGTCCCTGACGCTTGAGCTCGGCAAGCACAGTCAGGGGCTCTTCGATCGATCCCTCCGATGGCCCCATCATGCCTCCGACCCGAAGATTGACGACATCCAGCGCGTCGAGTCCGAGATTTCGCAGATTGTCGTGAACGGCATCGATCAGTTCCTGGCGCGAAAGAGCATGAGCCCAGGACTTGTCTTCGCCCCGGCGAGCGCCCACCTTGGTGACGATCACCAGTCCATCCGGATAGGGATAGAGCGCCCGCTTGATGATCTGATTGGTCACATGCGGACCGTAAAAGTCGCTGGTATCGATATGATTCACGCCGGCCGCAACCGCTTCCCGCAGAACCGCGATCGCGAGGTCCACATCGCGCGGCGGTCCCCACACCTGCGGTCCGGCCAGTTGCATCGCGCCATAGCCCATGCGATGCAAGGTCATCGAGGTACCGGGCAGCATAAAGCTGCCGCCAAGGTTCATCTGTTTCGTCATTTTGTTTCTCCTCATAGTCTCAGTTGTTGGTCTTGGGCAGCGCGCGCAGATAGGCCTGCCCGACTTCCGCAGCCGCACCCTTCACGAATCCCTCCACAAAATGGTTGATCGTCGCCCCCAGTGCGCCGCCGTGAACTTACCATCGCGCCCCGGTCAGATCTTCTGAGATTTCCCACAGCTTCCTGGCCACGCCCAAATCCTTCGCGTGCGACCCAATCACCGCGGGTCCGGACGCGCCGATTAACTCGAATGGCCCGGTGGGTCCGTAATAGCCTCCGCCTTTCGCCTCCGGGGAGGTGGCGGCGAATAGCACGGGGAGCGCGCCGTCCGCCGCGGAGTGACTCAGAAACGGACGCACCACGTTGTTGATCTTCGTCAACCGCGCATCTGCGCCCGGCCCATTCGCGATCAACTCGGTGCGCGCGAATCCAGGATGCGCCGCGTTGCTCATCAGACCCCATCCCGCAGCGTCGCTTCGCCTCTGTAATTCGAGCGCGAACATCAGCATCGCGAGCTTGGATTGCGCATAGGCGCCCCAAGGCTTGTAGTTTCGCTCCCACTGCAAGTCGTCAAAGTGAATCGCGCCGCGCAAGCGGTGCGCTCCGCTGCTCACCTCGACAACCCGGGGCCCACGTCCACGTTCCAGCAGCGGCAACAATTGCGCCGTCAGCGCGAAGTGGCCAAGATAATTGGTGCCGAACTGAAGCTCGAATCCGTCGGCGGTCGTACGGCGGTAGGGCGGCGTCATCACCCCGGCGTTGTTGATCAGGAGGTCGATTGGACGATCCTGAGCGCGCAGCCGGTTCGAGAAGGCGGTGACCGAAGCGATAGCGGCCAGATCCAGCAGCTCAAATCGAACACTCGAGCCCGGAGCCAGCGCGGTAATCCGACGAATTGCCTCTCGCCCTTTCCCTTCGTTGCGTCCGGACAGTATCACCTCCGCGCCCTGCCGGGCCAGCACCAGCGCGGTCTCGTAGCCGAGTCCGCCGGTTCCTGTCACGACAGCCAGCCTTCCTGCCTGCGACGGAACGTCGTTCGCGGTCCACTTGGTCGCCATCACTCGCCTCCATCCCTAAAGATGGCTGAGTACTCACTCACGATTCACCAAAATTCACGGCTTTCTCAGGCCGTTCCAAAGCGCCTCGAACCCCATGGTCCGGTACTTGCCCGAATGGGACGGGTTAGCCGCTATCAATTCCATGGTGGCCTGGGTCAACGCCTCCATCATCGCGATGAGGAACTCGGGCGGGAAATCCTGGATTATGCCCTGAGCAATCGCCTCCTTGCTCATCACCAGGACCTCGGCGAATGGCGCCGCCCCGACGGCCTTGGTTTCCTTTGTAAGCTTGTCCGACACCTGCAGCTGGGCCAACACCTTCCGTTTGTCGCGGTTCGCAACACCCCATTTTATGTAGGCATCCCAGATATGCTGCAGCTTGGCGCGCGCGTCCTTTTTTCGAGTGAAGCCCGACATGAGAACACCGGCAAGTTCCAGCTTCATCTGCCGGTAGAGGGCGTTCAAGAGGTCGTCCTTGGTGGGGAAATAGGTGAAGAGCGTCCCCTCCGCGATCCCCGCGGCTTTGGAGATCGCCGATGTCGGTGCGCTCAGGCCCCCATCGGCGAAAACAGAAATGGCTGCCGATAGAATTGCCTCGCGTTTGTCGTCGCTCCTGGGTCGCGCCATTGATGATGAGTGCCTACTCAATAATAAACCAACCAGGCCGGCAGCGCAATCGTGAAGGATACTGCGATGTTGTCCCTTGTATCATTGTGGTTTCCCCGTGACCTTCCGCGCCCTGGTCCTCTTCGATATCGATGGCACACTGCTCCGGCGCGCCGGATCGCAACACCGCGATGCCCTGGTAGAGGGCGTCCGCCGGGTCACGGGATTGGAGACCACCACCGCCGGCATTCCAGTCCAGGGCATGCTCGATCCGGACATCCTCACGATCATGCTCCGAAACGCAGGCGCCTCGCGCGCCAGCATCCGCCAGGCGCTGCCGGAGATCCAGCGCGCCGCGTCACGCCACTACCTGCGGGTCTGTCCCGAGATTCGGGGAAAGCTTTGCCCCTCGGTGATTCCGGTGCTCGACCGTCTCACCCGTCGCAGCATCCTGCTAGGTTTGGTGACCGGCAATCTGACGCGCATCGGCT
The DNA here is from genome assembly GCA_963765185.1 of Bryobacterales bacterium. Taxonomy (GTDB): domain Bacteria; phylum Acidobacteriota; class Terriglobia; order Bryobacterales; family Bryobacteraceae; genus Palsa-187. The sequence continues at coordinate 23,503 of CAVXWB010000022.1, read as the reverse complement.
GGCACAAGCTACAGCGCGCCGATCTGCGCCGGTACTTCCGCTTCGGAGCCTTCGGTGAAATGGCCGCCACACGGGCCGGGCTAGCCCGAATCGCAATCCGCGAAGCCCGCTCTCGCGGATGGATCGGCCGCGACGCCCCGATTTCGCTGATCGGCGATTCCCCGAGCGATGTGATCGCTGCCCGCGGTAACGGTATCCGCTCCATCGCGGTTCGCACCGGAATCACTCCGTCCGCCGAACTGGAAGCTGAGGGTCCCGACTTCCTGCTCGGTACGCTGCGCGAGCTCCGCCTGGGGATGGTCGAGGAGGGATGACCGTCGGATCGCATTCTCGGAGCGGCCCTTGGTCGAACTCGCGCGCAACCATGACGAGGTAGGACAGCCGGTGGCGTGTCCAGCCTCCAAGCCACGTTATGACCCAGTCGCCGAAGCGCGAGCCAATTGTGACGGGGGTGCATCGTGCCGACCGTTGGCGGTCAATACATCCATTGCTCGGCTGACGAGCACAGTCGATGTCGCCGCGGAGCCCAGATATCGCCGCAACGCTGCTGGTTCCAGCGATCGCGACAGATCCCAAGGGCTGAGGCTCGGTATGAACGGACGGTCGCCATTCTGGAGAAAGTGCTCGGGCCAGACCACCCCGCCTCGCGACAAGCGCCTGAGCCAGGGACGCGCGATCGCGAGGAAAACGTCGACAGGCCGCGCCGGGTATTATTGTCTGACGATCCGAAGCCCCAATAGAAGTTCAGGGAAAAGGAGAATATTTGTGAATCCGAATGCTCTGGTCCGTGTTGTTTCTGTTCTGGTTCTCGCGTCCGTGGCGCTGAATGCGCAGGTCGCACGACCCTTGGATGTCCCGCTCAAGAACTGGGCGACTCCCCTGTACTGGCAGCCCAACCAGGCGGAGCGGGCGGCTATCGCTCCGCAGCTCGTGTTCTCCGCGAATGCCGTGTCCATGAACGCTCTCAGCTTTATAGCGATCACGCCCTGCCGCCTGGTGGACACGCGGGGCTTCGTGGCTGGATTTAACGGTGTGGATCCTTTTGCGGGGCCGTCCATAGCGGCCAAGGGAACGCTGACGATCCCGGTACAATCCTCTACTCAAACCAGCACCACCGAGCCCGCCCCCTGCGGCGCGATTCCGATCTACGCCGAAGCCTACTCGTTTAACCTCACCGTGGTGCCCCACGCGGGGGGCGCAGTCGACTATGTGTCGCTCTGGCCGGCCGGCGGCACCCAGCCTTTCGTGGCCACGTTAAACGATCCTCAAGGTGCGATCGTGGCCAACGCGGCTATCGTTCCGGCAGGCGCGCCGTATGGCGGGATCAGCGTGTATAACGACGGTCCCTCGACCACGGATGTGGTCATTGACATGAACGGTTACTTCACGCCTCCGACCGACGGAAACGCAAATACCGCTGTCGGGCTGGGAACCCTGGAAAACAACACCACCGGAGGTGAAAACACGGCCATCGGCGCCGGCGCGCTGGTGGCCAATACCACCGGGTACGGCAACACGGCCAGCGGTGAAGAAGCGTTAGTCAGCAACACCACCGGGTACTACAACACGGCCACCGGCTACTCCGCGATGGAGAACAATACCACCGGGTACGCCAACACGGCCGTCGGCATTAGTGCGCTGTCGATTAACACTACAGGGAACTCCAACACGGCCATCGGTTTCGGGGCGCTGACATACAACACCACCGGCGACAACAACATCGCCATCGGAGTTGATGCGGGCTCCTTCACCACCAGCAACGACATTGATATCGGCAGCACGGGCATTGACGGCGATAGCGGGGTCATCCGCATCGGAACGGCTGGCACCCAGACCAGCGCTTACGTTGCGGGCATTTACGGCAAAACGGTTGGCATTGGCAACTATGTCGTCTGCGTCGACTCCACTGGGAAGCTGGGAACCTCCGGTGGTACCGGCTGCAGCAACACTTCCTCCTCGCGGCGCTTCAAGGAACAGATCACCGACATGGGCGACAGCAGCAGCAAGCTCTTCCAGTTGCGGCCGGTCACCTTCTTCTACAAACCGCAGTACGACGATGGCTCGCATGCGCTGCAATACGGCCTCATCGCCGAAGAGGTAGCCGATCTCTATCCTGAAATGGTGGGATACGACAAGGACGGCCAGCCCGCATCGGTGAAGTATCAGGCGCTTGCTCCTATGCTGTTAAACGAGTTGCAGAAGCAGAACGCGGAGCTCCGGAAAGAGACCGAGGATCGCCGGGCCGGGGAGCTGCGGGTCCAGAAGCAGAACGCGGAGCTTGAGAGCCAGGTCCAGCTCCAGCAGGAGGAGAATCGGAAACTGGAGGATCGCCTTGCAGCGCTGGAGGCGCTACTGTCGGCCCAAACATCCCCGACTACGCGACCGACGAGCAGCCAGTAGTTCCAGGCCCGACATGGCGCGCGCCTACTTCGCGTAGGCTCTCAGAATCGCTCGCGGCAACGCGTTTGCTGCGGGATCGACCCTGCTAACTTGACCAGCAGAGGCGACCGTTTTCGACAAGCGTCTCCGCAAATCGCGTGGAGATGCCCAGCCAGGATCACGGAAGCATCATCGCCAAGGAACATGCCAAACCGGCGGCGAGGTAATCGGGTTTTGACGGGGTCGCGTCGCGCTTGCAAGTCGAGCGAACGGCGGGGGCATTTCGCTTGAAGTCCAACTCGCATATAATGCTACTGTCGCTTTGGAGGGTCGCGTGTCATTTCGTTATCGCAAGTTGACGACGGGCGCCGGAAGGCTTGCCGCGGTAGGCACGCTGTGCGTGTTCTTGGCTGGTTTGGGATTCGGGCCCGCCGCCGCGCAGCAGGGTCCTGCCCCCGTCACGGCATCCGCCGCAGCCGCCCATCGAGCGACACTCGACCGCTATTGTGTCGGGTGCCACAACGACAAACTCAAGACCGCCAACCTCTCGCTACAGAATCTCGACCTCAACGCTGCCGGAGATCATCCCGAGATCTGGGAGCGCGTCATTCGCAAGCTGCGTGCCGGCATGATGCCGCCACCCGGTGCGCCCCGGCCGGAGCTTCGAAAATACGAGGACCTGCGCGATTGGCTTGAATCCCAGATGGACCGCAAAGCCGCCGAGCATCCCGATCCCGGCTCAGTTGTGATGCATCGTCTCAATCGAACGGAATACGCGAACGCCATCCGCGATCTGCTCGATCTGGAGACCGATGTCACCACCCTGCTCCCGGCCGATGATGCCGCGCGAGGGTTCGATAATGTGGCAGGCTCGTTGACCATCTCTCCGACTCTGCTCGAAGCTTACACGAATGCGGCTGCGCGCATCGCCCGCACCGCAGTCGGCTTTTGGAAGTCGCCGACCGAAGCCGCGTACATCGCGCCTGGCGATACATCGCAGACGCAGCACTTGGACGGTCTGCCGTTTGGAACGCGGGGCGGCATGAAGGTCCGGCATACCTTCCCGGCCGACGGCGACTACACCTTCTCGGTCGTGAACTTCGGCCTGGGCAGATTCATTCCCGGTGAAAAACTCCTGTTCCTGATCGATAACGAAACGGTTGCGGCTCGCGATTATAAGGGTGTCGGTCTCACTGCCGCAAACTCGTCCACCGGCGATGGGGCCATCGAAGTGACCGTTCCGGTCAAAGCCGGTTCGCACGTGGTGGGAGTGACGTTCCTTGCCGAAAACTTCCGCCCCAGCCTCGACCTGATTCGCCAGTATGAACGGAAGTCGCTGGAAGACAATCCGATTCCCCAGCTTCAGTACCACCCGGCGGTCGGCACGCTCCGCATTCGCGGCCCCTTCAAACCTTCCCGCCCGGAAGAATCGCGCAGCCTGCGCAAGGTCTTCACGTGTATGCCTCAGACCAGCGCCGAAGAGGACCCATGCGCGAACCAGATCCTGACAACGCTGATGCGCCGGGCTTACCGCCGGCCTGTCACTCCCGCCGACATGGAATGGGTCCGGGGTTTCTATCAGGAAGGACGCGGCGCCTCTGGAGAAGGGGGCGACTTTCGCTATGGGATCGAGCTGGCGCTGCGCCGCATCCTGACCAGCCCCCAGTTCCTGATTCGAACCGAACGCGAGCCGGCAAATGCGAGTCCCGGCCAGCCGTATCGCATCACCGATCTTGAATTGGCGTCGCGCCTTTCGTTTCTGCTTTGGAGCAGCATTCCCGATGACGAGCTGATCAAGGTTGCGAGCGACAATCAGCTGCACACACCGGCGGTGCTCGAAGCCCAGGTGCGCCGCATGCTCGCCGATCCCAAGGCGAGCGCGCTGGTTGAGAATTTCGGCGACCAGCTCCTGTATCTGCGCAATCTTCCCGCCACATCTCCGGACGGCGTCTTCTATCCCAACTGGGACGACGAGTTGCGCAAAGCCTTCCGCCGCGAAACGGAACTGCTGTTTGAGAGCATTATCAAGGAAAACCGCAACGTGGTCGATTTATTGACCGCCGATTACACGTTCCTGAACGAGCGGCTGGCACAACACTACGGGATCCCCAACATCTATGGAGCGCAGTTCCGCCGCGTGGCGCTGGGACCCGAGCTGGCCTATCGCCGCGGGCTTCTGGGACAAGGGAGCGTGCTGTCCCTGACGTGGGTGCAAAACTTCCGGACGTCGCCGGTGAAGCGCGGCGTATGGGTGCTGGAGAACATCCTCGGCACGCCTCCGCCGGAGCCGCCGCCGAACGTGCCGCCGCTTGAAGACACCAAGAGCGACAAGAAGATCCTGACTCTGCGCGAGCAGATGACCATGCACCGGCAGAACGAGCCCTGCAAGAGCTGTCATCAGTTGATGGACCCGATCGGCTTCGCGCTGGAGAATTTCGATGCCGACGCATCCTATCGCACCAAGCAGGGCGGTGAGGGAGGGGTGCCGCTCGATACCGCGGTTACGCTGTGGGACGGTACAAAGGTGAACGGCCCCGTGGAGCTGCGGGAAGCACTGCTACGCTACTCGCCGCAGTTCGTTCGCACGCTTACGGAGAAGCTGATGACCTTCGCGCTCGGGCGCGGCGTCGAGTACGAAGACATGCCGGTGATCCGGTCCATTGTCCGCGAGGCGGATAAAGACAACGATCGATTCTTTTCGATCCTGATGGGGATCGTAAAGAGCCAGCCCTTTCAATTCAGAACCAAGCAACTCTAGAGTGAGTAATGAGGAGGCCAAAGCTGATGTTTATTTCAAAGAAGTTCATCCCCAGGCGGACCATTCTTCGCGGCGCGGGCGTCGCCCTAGGTCTGCCGCTGCTCGATTCGATGATCCCCGCGCAGACGCCTCTCGATAAGACGGCGGTCGTTCCTCCCAAGCGCTTTCTTGGCGTTTGGCACCCTCATGGCGCGGCTCCCGGTTATTGGAGCCCTCAGCAAGAAGGACCCAACTTCGAGTTTTCGTTCATCGTCAAGCCGCTGGAGCCCTTCCGCAGCCGTCTGACCCTGATCAGCGGCATGGACATGCCGGAGGCCATGGCCAATACCGAAGAGCCGGGTGGCGACCACGCTCGCGGCGCGGTGCTGCTGTCTGCCGCTCGTCCGCGCCGCAACGCCGTCAGTCCATATCTTGGCGTTACCGTCGACCAGTTGATCGCGCAAAAGCACGGTCAGGACACGATCCTCGAGTCCATCCAACTGGGCGTGGAAGAAGATGGCAACTTTGGCAACTGTAATTGGGGCTATAGCTGCGCCTATACCAATTGCATCTCGTGGAGTTCACCGGTGCAGCCGCTGCCGACCGAAGTGAACCCTCGTGTCGCGTTCGAGCGCCTCTTCGGCGACGGCACGAGTCCGGAGGAGCGCCGCCGCGGCCGCCGGGAAAGCGCCAGCATTCTCGACTCGGTCACCCAGGAAATCGCCTTCTTTAAGAAACCCCTCGGCGCCGGCGACAAAGCCAAGCTCGACACCTATCTTGACAATGTCCGCGAGCTCGAACGCCGTATCAAGATCGCAATGGATAAGACGATCCAGGAGCCCTCGGCCGAGATCCCGTTCGGACTGCCCGAAAATAAAACCGTCCACTACCGTTTGATGTACGATTTGCTGGCGCTGGCATTCGAAGGCGACCTCACGCGCTCGGCCACTTATATGCTTGGAAAGGATCTCTCCGGCGCCAGCTTCCCCGATTCGGGCTTCACCGGCGGATGGCACGGCACGTCGCACCATGGCGACAAACCGGAGAACGTTGCCAACTACGCCAAAGTGAACCGCTACCACGTGCAGAACCTGGCGTACTTCGTCGACAAGCTCGCGAAGGTCCAGGAAGGCGAAGGCACGCTGCTCGACCACATTTTGATTTACAAGGGCAGCAACATGGGTAACTCGCACCGCCACGCGCATGTCAAAGTTCCGATCATCCTTCTGGGCGGCTTGGATGGAACGCTCAAGGGGAACCGTCATCTTGTGTTCCCGGACAATACCGAGCGCACGTCCAATATGCTGCTCGCCGTGTTGCAAAAGTACGGGATCTACGACATTCCGTCCTACGACGCAGCGGGCCGGCGAAAGGGGACGATCTCCAGCTTCGGCTCAAGCACGAAGCCGATATCGTTATAGGGGCTTCATATAGGATCGCCATGCGCATCAGTTACTCCATAGCGGCGCTGCTCGCCGCTCAGGTTCTCGTCAACGCAGCCGTGAGCGAAGTTGCGGATGCCGCCGCTAAGGGCGACAAAGCCGCGGTTCGAGCGCTGATCCAAAACAAGGCGGATGTCAACGCGTCGCAGGCCGATGGCACCACCGCGCTGCATTGGGCGGCGGAAGCCGACGATCTGGAAACGGCGGACCTGTTGATTCAAGCGGGCGCCAAAGTAATGGCGGCAAACCAGGCGGGTGCGACGCCGCTCATGCTTGCGTCCGTCAACGGCAGCGCGGCGATGATTGAAAAACTCGTCAAAGCGGGTGCGGACGTCAACGCGCCGCTTACGCGTTCCGGCGACACCGCGTTGATGATCGCCTCGCGTACCGGCAAAGCGGACGCGGTCAAGGTGTTGATTGAAAGCGGCGCAAAGATCAACGCGAAAGAAACCTGGGGCGGCACAACCGCTCTGATGTGGGCCGCCGCGGAGCGCCATCCGGCGGTGGTGAAGCTGCTCCTTGAGCGCGGAGCCGATGTCAACGCCAAGTCGAACTTCGTGCCGTCCGCTTCGGGCCGCGGATTCGAAGGGACCACGCCCTCGAAAACGGCGCCTGACAAGCCCCAAGAGTTCGCCAGCGGCTCGCTGACGCCCCTCATGTTTGCCGCGCGCGAGGACGACTTGGAATCGGCTCGCTTGCTCAAAGCCGCGGGTGCGGACCTCGACGCCACCGGCGGCGACGGCAAGAACGCCTTGAGCCTTGCGATTTTCGACGGCAGCTACGACGTTGCGTCGTTCCTTGTGGACAATCATGCCAATGTCAATCAAGCGGATGCGCAAGGGTTCACCCCGTTGTTCTGGGCCGTCGACCGCCGCAATATGGAGACAGCGCCAAACTTCCCCTGGATGGTGACCGCCGATCCGATGCCGCTGATCAAGAAACTTCTGGATGCGGGCGCGGATCCGAACGCGGTGATCAACAACACGCCCAGGGCTCGCATGCGCGAAGGCTCGCCGCGCATCGTGTTTGCCACGGCCTTCATGCGGGCGGCGTTCGCGGGCGACCTGGAGCTGGTTCAGTTACTGCTCGCGCACGGCGCGAACCCGCATGTTCTTTCCAAGGACCGTGAGACCCCCCTCGAGGCCGCCGCGGGCGTGGCGTTTATCAACGGCTACAACCGCCAGCATAGTCCCGCGGAGCGGCTGGCAGTCGTAAAAATGCTGGTCGAATCGGGTGAAGACGTGAACTGGGCGGACAGCTACGGCATCACTCCCCTGATGGGTGCGGCCAACCTGGGCGACGCCGCCATTGTTCAGTATCTCATCGACAAAGGCGCCGACTTGGGCGCGTACGATCTGGGCAAGAAGAACGACGGCGCGTTCGGATCCAGCATCGAGCCGTTGATGCCCATCGACTACGCCATTGGCGTCGGGACGTTCGTCCCCAATAATGCCGTGGTACCGCACCCGGACGTGGTCGCGGTTATGGCGAATAAGATGAAGGAACTCGGCATCGAGCACACCACATCGGAGTGCACCCTGCGCGGATTCACCTGCGCCGAAGCCAACGTCGACCCCAAGACAGCGACGCCAGCCGAGATCGCGAAAGCGCGAAAGATTCAGACCGGGTACCAAGTGGACGGGATCACCGGTGGTCTGGGTGTGAAGAAGGCGGAAAAGGATGCAAACAGCCCGAAACAGTAGCGCTGCGATCGCCTTTCTGCTTGCGGTTCTTCCGGTAGCCGGCCAAGGGAGGAGGGCCACGCGGCCCCAAGTCGCCCGGCCCGACGGCGAAGTCTGGAACGTGATTCGCCATAACTGCACCCGCTGCCACGGCATCGACGACTACGCGTTCTTCGCGCTCGACGGCGCGGGCTGGCAGTCGCTGCTGGATACGAAGCACAAGGTGAGCGGAGGCTACTCGCTCAACGACGAAGATCGAAAGATCCTGGTGGATTGGCTGGTGTCGAAGTTTGGTCCCGATACCAAGCCGTTCCCGCGAACCTACGTTCCGCCCGAAATTACGACGTTCTTCTCCGATCCCGAGGCGCATCGCCTGCTCGACCGGGCCTGTACAAAATGCCACGGACTAGACCGGGTCGAGAATTCCCGTTATCCCGAGGAACATTGGCGCGTGCTCGCGGTCGATATGCGCGAACGGGGCGCCGAGCTGAGTGACGAAGAACTGGAGCGCCTGGTGGAATGGCTTGGCCGCGTCTGGGGCACCAATCAGGACAAATAAACATCCTTTCCGGACTTCGATAATCTCAAAGTAGTCCCGCCGAGGGATGCCGCCAGTGAGGTAGCCGGGACAGTGAACCTGCCGCAGAATCCGCCCCTTGATTCTTCCTTGAACCTCCTTCAACAGAGGGAACGCATCGAAGCAGATTCGGGGCTCCCCATTCTTCTTGCGTTTCTCCACCATCCGATAGAGAGTATCGGCATCGGTACTGATGGTCTCCGTGCTGCTTCCCGCCGCGATCAGACAGCGTAGGGGCACTCCGTCCGCCTGGACTTCTTGCGATCAGCAATTCTAACCCGGATCAGTGACGCGTCCCTTGATTCAACAAAACCCGGTCTTCGCCGACCTGCTCAATGCGCCGGGCCATCCCGTAACCGTGCTGTGTTCCCATCACCGCCAAGACTCGCAGGGCCATCACGTCCAGCGTGCCCTGGAGCAGGTCGAGTCGTTGAGGAATTATGGTCGGGCTGCCGAGATTTGAACTCGGGACCTCTTGCACCCCAAGCAAAAAATATCAATCACTTACAAACAGCCTTCACTGAAAACAAAAGACTTGAGACCACCAGTCTTGGACGCCAAATGGACGCCAAGGGCCACCTGCGGCGAACACTTCAGTGCGCCACTCACTTCCAACCGCCCCGGTCGAAGAACGGGGCGCTCCGTCAGCGCCATCTTCGATCGTCGCAAGACCGCACTCCAGCGACACACAATCCAGCGAGTCCTGTTGCTAACAATTCATCATTTAAGAACAAACCTGGAGGCGGGAGCGCAGTCGACTACGGCTGACGGGCGTTTATGGAGGTGGTCCTGGACGCTCAGTTATATAGCGCGCAGTAGAAAAAGACATCAAGGATAGCCGCACCTTTGTGTGATACACTCCTCATTCGCCCATCAAACCTGCCGGAGGACTGCACATATGCCCGCAAAGAGTGGCAAAGCCCACAGCAATTTTTTCCTCTTCACATTGACCCTGGCAGCTTTTGTCATCCTGCCCAGCACTTTGCAGGCTCAGGTGTTCGCGCCCGTGCCGGCGCTGGACTTTACGAAGCCGTTCGGAGGGATCGACCCGCTCCCGCAAACCATGGCCATTGCCAGCGTTGGCACTGGTTTCAACTACACGGTCGCTGCGTCGACGAGCTCGGGCGGAAGTTGGCTGACGGTTACCACCGGCATCGGGTGCGGACTCTGTGCGACGCCGGGGCCGATCTCGGCGGTTGTGGCTGCAGACATCACGCTCGGGGTGGGAAGCTACTTGGGGCAGATCGTGGTCACGTCGCAATCCGGCACGGTGAAGTTGACCATCCCCGTCACCTTGACGATCACGTCCACGAGCGGTGCGTTTTTGGACAACCTGCCCGGCCAATTGAGCTATTCGCTCAATACCGGCGGCGCCGCGGTGACCAGCCGGGCGATACAGATTCGAAACGGGGGAACCGGGACGCTGAGCTGGACCGCGACGACGAGCACTTCCGATGGAGGAAGCTGGCTCCACATCTCAGCGGCGAGTGGAACCGCGCCCTCACCGGTTACGGTAAGCATTACGGTCGCCAATCTCCCGGGCGGGGGCTTGACCGCGCAAAGCTTTATAGGCCAGCTCGTGTTCACCACGTCCACCAGCAGCACAACCATTCCGATCGTCGTGGTGGTCGGCGCCAACATTTTAAGCCAGATCAATGGCATCAACTTCACCAAGGTTTTCGGCGGAGCCAATCCGCTTCCCCAGACTTTAACCGTCGCGAGCACCGGCGCGGCCTTTAACTTTTACACTGCTGCATTCACAGCCACGGGCGGAAGCTGGTTAACCGCGACCACCAATATTGGATGTGGCCTCTGTGCGGCCCCGGGAATTGTCAGTGCTACGATCACCGCCAGCCCAACGCTTGCGGTGGGAAGTTACACAGGGCAGATCGTCTTCACGGAACAAAGCGGTTTGATGTCGATCACCGTGCCGGTTACGTTGACGGTCGTGGCGGCAGGCACGGATTACTTCGACAATCTCCCCGGTCAACTAAGCTTTTCGCTCCTGACAGCCGGCACCACCGTTGCAAGTCAGACGATTCAAGTTCGAGACGGCGGACCGGCGACGCTGAGCTGGACCGGGGCCGGGAGTACGTCGGACACAGGCAACTGGCTCTCGGTCTCCCCCTCCGGTGGCGTGACCCCTTCGCTGGTTACGATAGGGATCTCTATAGCAAATCTTCCGAATGGAGGACTGATCCCCGGAACTTTCATCGGCCAGGTCGTGTTCCAGTCGGCGGCGGGCGGCAGCGTTACCGTTCCGATCAGCGTAGTGGTCGGCGCCAGCGTTTTCACCCAGATAAATGGGATTAACTTCACCAAGATTTTTGGCGGAGCCAACCCCCTTCCCCAGACTTTGACCGTCGCGAGCACCGGCGCGAGCTTTAACTTTTACACCGCTGCGTTCACAGCGACGGGCGGAAGCTGGTTAACCGCCGCCACCAATATTGGGTGTGGCCTCTGTTCACTTCCGGCGGTTGTCACCGCTGCGATCACCGCCAGCCCGACGCTTGCAGTGGGAAGCTACACCGGACAAATCGTCTTCACCTCACAATCCGGGTCAATGTCGATCACCGTGCCGGTGACATTAACGGTGGTGGCCCCGGCGACGCCGTTCTTCGATAACGTTCCCGGCCAAATGAGTTTTACCCTCCTGACCGGGAGTACCACCAACCCACCGGCGCAAAGCGTTCAAATCCGAAATGCTGGATCGGGAACGCTGGACTGGACCCTCGCGACCAGCACCGCGGATGGCGGCGGTTGGCTGAGCGCATCCGCGTCAAGCGGGACTGCGCCCTCCCTGATCAACGTATCGGTGCAGAAGGCAAACCTTCCCGGCCTGGGCCTGATCCCGGGAACCTTCATCGGCGAGCTGGTCTTCAGCACGTCCTCTGGCGGCAGCGTCACCATTTCGGTCAGCGTCGAAGTGGGCGCCAATGTCTTTGACCAGGTCAACGCGATTAGTTTTACCATGCCGTTCGGAGGAGCGAACCCGCTCCCTCAAATCTTGACCATCGCCAGCACCGGCACGAACTTCAACTTCTACACCGCTGCATACACGGGCACGGGCGGAAGCTGGCTAACGGCTTCCACTACTGGCGGGTGTGGCCTCTGTGCACTGCCGGAGACGATCACCGTCGCAATCACCGCCAGTCCGACGCTGGCCGCGGGAACCTACACCGGGGAAATCGTTCTCACTGCACAAGCCGGTTCGATGTCGATCACCGTAGGGGTTACGTTAACGGTGGCCGCACCGGCGGGTGGACCGTTCTTTGATAACCTTCCCGGCCAGATGAGTTATTCCTTCCAGACCGGTGCCGGCAATCCTCCCTCACAAACCCTTCAGGTCCGAAGTGAGGCGCCTGGGGCCTTGATTTGGGCGCTTGCAACCTACACCGCCGATGGAGGCAACTGGCTGCACGCGTCATCTGAGGGTGGAGCTACGCCGTCAGCGGTAACGGTTAGTATCGTGGCCGCCAATTTACCGGGAGAAGGCCTGATTGCGGGGACCTTTACCGGCGGATTAGTGTTCCAATCCGCAGGCAGCAGCGTCACCATCCCCGTGAGTGTGACGGTGGGAACCTCTGTTTTTTCCCAATTGCGCGGTCTCATTTTCACGAAGACGTTTGGAGGCGCGAACCCGCTCTCCCAAACGATAGGCATCGCGAGTACCGGCTCCGCTTTTAACTTTTATACGGCTGGATCGAGCGGCAACGGCGGCGCCTGGCTATCGGCCGCCACGGTGGGAGGATGTGGACTCTGTGGAATGCCGCACTCAGTCACGGTTAGTATCGTTGCCAGTCCCTCGCTTGCGGTCGGAACGTACACCGGGCAAGTCGTGTTCCTGTCGCAAGCCGGAGGCGAGGCCATGACCGTGCCGGTAACCTTGATAGTGGGAACAGTCGAGGCGACCCAATTGGAATTCTACCCGGTCGCTCCCTGCCGGCTGGTGGATACCCGGGGCGCCGCTGCTGGATTTAATGGCATCGACCCATTTGCGGGGCCGTCCATACCAGCCGGGGGAACTCTGACGATCCCCGTGCAATCCGCTGTCGAGGCCAGCACCAACACCGAGCCGGCCCCCTGCGGCGTGATTCCTTCCACCGCCGAATCCTACTCGATTAACATCACAGTGGTCCCCCACGCCAAGGGAGCGGTCGACTATGTCTCCCTCTGGCCGTCCGGTTCGCCACAGCCATACGTCGCGACCTTGAACGATCCTGAAGGTTTAATCGTGGCCAACGCGGCCATCGTTCCGGCAGGTACCCCCTCTGGCGGCTTGAGCGTGTATAACGCGGGTCCCGCGACCACGGATGTCATCATTGACATGAACGGCTACTTTGCCGCGCCGACCGGATTGCAGTTCTACCCGGTCGCTCCGTGCCGGCTGGTCGATACGCGTGGCGCCGCTGCTGGATTTAACGGGATCGACCCTTTTGCGGGGCCGTCCATACCAGGTGAGGGAACTCTGACGATCCCGGTGCAATCCGCTGCCGAAGCCAGTACCGACACCGAGCCCGCCCCGTGCGGTGTGATTCCTTCCACCGCCCAAGCCTACTCTTTCAACCTGACGGTGGTCCCCGAAGCGAAGGGAGCAGTCGACTATGTCACCCTTTGGCCGTCTGGTTCGCCGCAGCCTTTCGTTGCGACGTTGAACGATCCTGAAGGTTTGATCGTGGCCAACGCGGCCATCGTTCCAGCGGGATCGCCCTCTGGCGGGGTGAGTGTGTTTAACGCCGGTCCCGCGACCGCGAATGTCATCATTGACATGAACGGTTACTTTGCCCCGCCGACCAGCGCATTGACTTTCTATCCGGTCGCTCCGTGCCGGCTGGTCGATACCCGGGGTGCCCCTGCTGGATTTGATGGGATAGATCCATTTGCGGGGCCGTCCATTCCAGCCGGAGGAACCCTGACGATCCCCGTGCAATCCGCTACCGAAGCCGGCACCGACACCGCGCCCGCACCCTGCGGGACGATTCCTTCCACCGCCCAAGCGTACTCGATCAACATCACCGTGGTGCCTGTCGCGGGGGGCCCGGTCGACTATGTGTCACTTTGGTCGGCCGGCTCGCCACAGCCTTTCGTCGCGACCTTAAATGATCCTGAAGGTTTAATCGTGGCCAACGCGGCCATTGTTCCGGCGGGTGCTCCCTCGGGAGGGATAAGCGTGTTTAACGCTGGACCCTCGACCACGAATGTGATCCTTGACATGAACGGTTACTTTGCGCCTTAAAGCGCAAACACCGGCCGAACGGCGCGGGCGAGGCCGGTGTTGCTAACAAGTCAAGTCGTCCGGTTTTATTCACAGATGATCTGTCCGCTTTACAGCATAAAGTCCGAGAACTGCTGAGGGGGCGGAGCCCCAGTCAAAGGAGCCTTGTTCCATACCGGCCCAGAACGCGGATGAGCGTTTAGCCTTGGGCCGGCGCGGTCGCCGAGCCGTAGCTCAGCGGAGGCGGCGGCGCCCCGTGCGGACCCAGATGCCAGAGATCGCCCACCCGAGATTTGTCGGGTTTTTTGGCGGGTTTTTGGGCCTACCCGACAATGATCGGCCCTGTGGCTTCAATGACTTGAATGCGGTTTGTCGGGTTTCTGTGTGACAGGAGAGGGCTCTGGAGGGATTCGAGAGTGAAAATTCGCGAGTCCGCAATGTCGAGGAACGCTGGCCCCGGAACGCCGCTGGCGGCCATTTTGGACTCCAGACGGCGGGTGTGGGGAGGTCCGCTGTCTGTAACTCTTTGAGGAATTTGGTCGGGCTGCCGAGATTTGAGTTCGGGACCTCTTGCACCCCAAGCAAGCGCGCTCCTCAGTAACAGCCCGCAAAACGGAGCGCGGCGACGTTGTTGCTTGGATGAAATGAGGGTGCCCGCGCCCTTTGCGGGCTAGCCAGGCTGCGCCACAGCGCTTTTCAGCGGCCTGCTAGATCGAGCCCGAAGCGATTGTCGGCACGAAATCCTTTGGACAGGGCCGCCTCAAGCCCTGCTCGACCGGCACGGAAGCCGGCCGCCAGAAAATCCGCAATCCAGCTCCGCTAGAACTGAAATCGCGCGATCAGCGTACCCGTCCGGCCCGAGTAGGCATAGGCTGTATTCGGCGCCACATAGGCGTCGATGACTCCAAAGCCGGAGGTGAGGATGCCGAGGTTGTTATGGACCACGGGGTTCTGCGGGTTCGTCGTAGTGGGGGGGCCAAAGTAGGTCCGGTTGAATATGTTGACGAATTCCGCGCGGACATAGAAATCGTACTTGCCTTCTTTTCCTACCCGGAAATGCCGCCCGATATTGGCATCTTCAGTGGGAATGCGAGGCGCGCGGAAATCTTTGTACAATACCGACGCCGAAGCACACACATCATTCGCCGGGCACGGCGCCCACGCCGCGGGATTCAGCACCTGCGTGGCATATGGGTTGAAGGTGCCGTGATTATTGATTTCCACACCGGACGTGTACAGAGGTTGACCCGGAACCCGGATATCTTGGCTCGTCAAGAAGTTAGCCGTGGGGCTTGTCGGCGGCGTCAGATAGGTGCCAGTCTGGTAACTCGAGTACCATCCCACCTGCCAGTCTTGGCTGAGAAGATTGACAAATCGCGGCAGGAAACTGGCCTTCGGCACGGTGTAGAGCGCGTTGAAGTTCAGGACCCGCGGCGGGATGTTCTGCAGTTGCCAAACCGAGCTCTCCGGGTTGAAAAAATCCTGCCGCGTGGGGCGTTGGAAGCCTTGTCCCCACGTGAAATTACCGCCGGCCTGGAGACCGTGCGATAGGCGCTTGGTCATCCTGATTTGCAGCGAGTCGTATTTGGTATTTCCCGTCGGCGACCCGGTAACTCCAAGATTTCCATACTGCGGGTACGCATACAGGGCACTCTGCAGCGAATTGGTTGCCGGGAATCCGCTATAGGGCAGGAAGTTGGTAATGCCGTGCGCCGCCAAAGCGCTGATCACGGCCGTGCTATTGAGCGACTGCGTGAGCAACGCGCGGTCGTTGTAGTTATTGTACGTGGTGCTGGGGCAGACTCCACCCCCGGAGGAGCAGGGGCCGGTTCCGGGGTACGGATACAAGCCGTACAGCGCGAATTCTTGCGGAGAGATCTGGCTGAGCCGGCCTAAGCTACCAGCGAGCCAAGCCGCACGATTGGCCACGTAAGATGCCTCCACCAGGAAATTCCGCGTAATCTCCCGCTGGATGCTAAAGCTAAATTGGTTGATGCGCGGCGGCCGGTTCTCATTGGAGTCAGGCACTAGCGGCGTCTGCCCTGCTATGCCGGCAGTGCCGGCAACCGGGTAGATCGTGGGGTTGGTCGACGGCCAAGTCGGCTGTATAATGGCCCCGGGCGTCGAAATGTTCACATACGGATTGATGCCCGAAAGCGGGTATACGCCTGACGTGCCCACCAGCCCGCCGGCCGGGTTGGCAATGAACTGGTAGTTGATTCCCCATCCGGCGCGCAGCACAGTCTTGGGCGCGACCTGATAGGCCACTCCAATCCGCGGCCCAATCCCATATGGATAGGGCGACTTGTAGAACGAGCAATTGCAGGTGCTGGCATACCGGTAACCGCCCAGCCGCCCCCCGGCATTGGTGTTCGCCACGGTCGGGTCGAGCTGGCCCAAGCGCCCATATTCTTCGTGCTCCGGCGTGTCGATGTCATAACGCACGCCATAATCTACCGTCAGCTTACGGGTCACTTTCCAGGAGTCCTGGGCGAATAGCGACCACTGCTGAAATCCTTCCCGGCTGAACAGATAACTCGGGGTCTGCGTCACCGAGGTGAAATCGCCCAGCAGGAAACTCGCATAGCCGAAACCTTGCGTGAATCCATTGAAGCTAACCGTGGGCGTGAACGGCTGCGAAGTCGGACCGGTCCCGGTCACCAATGTTGCTCCGGAAAAATCCGCGTTTCCACCGATCGTCGACTCCAACTCCAACTCCGCGCCGAACTTAAAGGTATGTTTGCCCTTTACCCAAGTCGTGTTGGCATTGAATGTGGGCCTTTGCTCGTAGATTTGCGACTGCAATTGGCCGGAAGTCCCGATGTTTTGCATCCCGCCGCTCGCACATGGTGCGGTACCGCCGAGAACGGCCGCCACTCCGAGGGTACACATTCCCGTGACGCTCGGGGTCTGGCGCTGCTGGATAAAGCCGGTCAGATCAAATTGAGAGGGGTTGAAACTCGTAAACGGCGCCTTGTCGCTGAAACTGGTATCCAGAAAGCCGGCTCCCAGGTGTAACAGCAGCGTCGGAGTGAGGGTGCGGTCGTAGTTCAGTCTCACGGTACTGGTGGGAATGAAAGCGCCGCGATACTCCCCGATGCTGAGCGGCAGGCCATCCGCCGCCTGCGGACCGGTATTGATTGCGCTTTCGGCGTTGGTTCGCGACCAGTAGAACGACAACTTGTCCTTGGCGCTGATGATTTCGTCCACCTTCACCCCAGGAATGGCCGAGTATTGTCCGCCCTTAATACTCGCCGAAAGGTTGCCCGTCAGGCTGCCGTTACCCGTATTCGGCATGGGAAACAGATTTTGAAACGCCAGCGCAGTGGCATTGAAGCGGGTGAGCGGGATCATGTTGTTGGGGAAGGGATTGGCGAACCCCAGACCGCTTGCGGCAACGGTGCCGCGCGACAAGGGATCATAGATTTCATTGGCATACATCGGGCGGCCCAACGCGTCCGTATAGGATCCGCCCAAGGGCGTGGTGGGATACCCGTAGACCGAGCATAGACTGCAGGTTCCATTGGGCGAGATGGCCGAGAAGTCGCCATTGCGGAAGGCAGGCGTGGGCACCGTATCGTTGAACGAGAAGAGCTGGCTGAGCACGTACTCTTCGTAGCTGAAGAAGAAGAAGGTCCTATTTTTGCCGTTATACACCTTGGGAATGCTGACGGGACCGCCCAGCGTGCCGCCGAAATCGTTTTTCCGGCTGCGTGGCCGGAACTTTCCGCCATCCCCGTTCGAGCTGAACGGATAGCCCGCGTTGAGATCTTCATTGACCCAATACTCGAAGCCGCTGCCATGATATTGATTAGTGCCCGACTTCATCGTCGTGTTGATCACCAGACTCCCCGCTTCACCGAATTCGGCCGCGTAGTTGCTGGCTTGGTACGTAATTTCCTGAATCGCGTCGACGTTCGGCTCGCTCATCGTCGTGTACTCGTAGTTGTTGAAAAGACGATTGCTCGCGTCCTGGCCCTCTACGCGCACGACCTCGCTGGTCACAAATCCTTGGCCGAGACCATTGATCAAGGTGCTCCCGCTCCCGCCGTATGTGCCCGGCAGTGTCTGCATGGTGCTGATAAAATTGCGGAGCCCGTTGGCTGTCCCAATGGGAAGCAGGGGAAGCTCATCCAGTTCCTTGATCGTGACGTTCTCCGCCAGCTCGCCGGTCTCCGTCTTCAGTAGCGAAGCTTCGGCCTGCACGGTCACGGATTCAGAGGTTGCGCCGACTTGCAGCGGGATATCCTCCCTCAAAACCTGCCCCGCTTCCACCGCTAGGTTCGTGTGGGTGTATGTCTTAAAGCCTGGGGCCTGGGCCGTCAACACATAGGTCCCGACCGGCAAACCCGAGATGGCATAGTTTCCCGCATTGGTCGTTGCCGCGGTATAGAGCGCGCCCGTTTCCACATTTTTGGCTTCGATCGGCGCTCCCGCGATCGCCAGGCCCGACGGATCGGTAACCGTGCCCGTAATCGTTGCGTTCACACCTTGGCCGAATACCGGCGCAACGCCGGCTAGATATACGATGAACCCGATGGACCATTTTAGACGCATACCACCCCCTTTTAGGTACGACGTAAAGTCTCGAAAAGCGTATAGGCGATCCTACACCTAGTTCCTTGATGATGTCAAATAAAAAAATTGATACTGAATCCTGTAACTTGGTCCAAAAGCTGCAACGCTCCTGAGTAGGCGATATGCCATGAGAAGGTCGTAAGCGAAAGGGGGCTAGATCCGCATGGCGCTCCGAGCGGGTGCCCGCGACTGCTGGGCGCCGGGCCACTATCCCATCTTGCGTGCCGCCTTGAGGCGCAGGTGAACGCCGATAACTTCGCCCGATGACCGGGCCAGCACCGGATCGCAAATCCGAACTCCTGAATCGAGGCCACCATCTGGTCGGATAGTCCACCAGCCTTTCGGCCGGCCGATACTCGATGCGCAGCGCTGTGAGAGCTGGAGTCATAAATGGGCTTCGACCGTGGCCCCCTGAATAGCAATCGAGCGCTTCAGTCGTCAACAATCGCGACCAAAAACCTGTATCGGAGGGCTCGCTGAAGCTCACCCCCAGGGAGATTTGTCGGGTTTTCGGACGCGATTTGTCGGGTTTTTTGTCGGGTTTTTGAGCCTACCCGACAAATGATCGGCCCCGCGGCTTCAATGACTTGAATGCGGTTTGTCGGGTTTCTGTGTGACAGGAGAGGGCTCTGGAGGGATTCGAGAGTGAAAATTCGCGAGTCCGCAATGTCGAGGAACGCTGGCCCCGGAACGCCGCTGGCGTCCATTTTGGACTCCAGACGGCGGGTGTGGGGAGGTCCGCTGTCTGTAACTCTTTGAGGAATTTGGTCGGGCTGCCGAGATTTGAACTCGGGACCTCTTGCACCCCAAGCAAGCGCGCTAGCCAGGCTGCGCCACAGCCCGATTGAGAAACCATTTTATCACAGGGGCTTCGAGCGCATCGGGAATTCGAGCGGGATGCTCGGCACCCCCTTATTAGTTACCAAACCTTGGTAGAGTTCCTGGAAACATTTCAGATGCACCTTCTGCGGCTCCTCCAAGGCCGGTTCTGCTCCAATGTGGTAACCAGAAGGCCAGCAAAACCCAACACTGGTAAGGATTTTGAGTTTGGCCAGAACCAATATCTTGTGCGGGAATCGTCCGAACTTTTTAAAGGAGGGGAAGATTCCAGATGACCAACCGGACAGCAGCCACCCGATTCCATAGCAATCTTGTCTGATTATGAATGCTTGAGCGAAGAGCAGAGCACGACTTCGCCGGGGCCGTGTCGAACGACCCGACCCGCCCCGGCTCCCGTTGCTCAATGGCTGGAGAAGTCCATGGTGTCTCCGTGAGATAGAAGCGCTGAACGCAGATGCTAATTCTCGCAAATCGGGTGGTGCAGGTGAACGCGTCATCGCCACTGAGGCGAACATGGAGCTCCGTCGCAAATATATTTCGTAAGGCCATCGCGATTCTTCGCATGCCCCACCCCGTGCACGTGAAGAACCAGACCGTTAATCCTTTCTCTCTTTCAAGCTCTTTGGATTTGGCAGGCTGGGTGCCTAAAGGATCGTGAGACGCCGTTGCCCTTCCAACTGCAGTCTGTTGGTCGGACTGCTTCCAAGTGCGGCAACGGCGTATCGAAGCACAGCGCTTGTGGCGGGTTGTGGGAAGGGTAGAAGCAGTTTGTTAGGGGCGAATTGACGGGACGTTCTGAAAGCGAAGCGCGACCCGCCTCTGACAGGATATAAGCACGATTCGGCGCTGGAGAAGCATGGTCGCGCTAAGCGAGCACGAAGGGACCGGTGAACACGTGGCGAGATTGTTCCGGTAATCCCGAAACTTCCAGCACCAATGTTATCGGGAAAAGTATAGTCTTGAATTGACGAAATGACGCCCTTGGGAAGGGCATCCTTTTCACGGGAGAAAATAATGAGTACCTCAGCTAAGAATGCAGGCACGGAAGCTTCCATGAGCGCGATGGACGCCATCTATCATCGCCGCGCCGTGCGGGACTACGCGCCCGAGAAAATCGACGAGGCCGTCATCCGTGAACTGCTGGATGCCGCCGTCCATGCCCCGACGGCTATACATGAGGAGCCGTGGGCCTTTGCGATTATTCAGGACAAGGCCCTGCTGAAGCGCCTGTCGGATAACGTTAAGGAACTGCTGGTAAGCGGGGCTGACCCCATTCATCCACTGCTCAGGGGCCATGGGGCCGGTCGTTTCACGAGCCCGGAGTTCAATGCCTTCTATAATGCCGGAACGCTGGTGGTTATCTACGGAAAGCCGCTCGGGGCATTCGTGGTTGCCGATTGCTGGCTTGCGGCGGAGAACCTCATGCTTGCCGCCTGCGCGCATGGGCTTGGCACTTGCCCCATCGGGCTTGCGGTCGCGGCGCTTAACTCGCCAGAGTGGAAGAAGGAGCTCGGCGCTCCCGCTGAACTGACGGCCATTGCACCGATCATTGTGGGCAAGCCTGTGGGCGCTACGCCTCCGGTGCCTCGGAAGCCGCCGGAAATTCTCTACTGGAAGTGATGCCGTGTCGAAACGGCCCCTCCCGCTGGCGGAAGTTTACCGGCTGATTGAACCGGGGCCGGTGGTGCTGGTTTCGACCATGCGGGACGGGCGCGCGAAAATCATGACTATGTCATGGCACATGATGGTGGATTTCGAGCCGCCGATCATCGCTTGCGTCGGTTGCGGGAATACGTCCGGGCGAGATGTGGACAAGTTCAAGAAATTTGGGTTGACGGCATCGGCGGCGTCCTCCGTGCGCTCAAGCTGCCGTCCAAAATGAAATAGCGGTTTTAGATATTGGGCTCGGCCCTGGCCTCTACATCATGAAATCGATATCCCGCTGTGCAGCCGCGTTGTTGAAATGAATGCTCAGACCGGGATGTTTCGCGCGCGCCTGGGCGTCCAGGAACGGAAGGCTGCATGGTTTTGATTGCCTCTCTTATTCCTTCTCGGGATAGCCAATCGATTGAGCGAAGAGTACCCGCTGTTCCGCCCTCAATCCGAGTTGCAGCGCGAGGCCGGTCTTGTCGCAGTTGTGGAACCAGGCCGCCAGTCCCTGTGCGGCAGCGAACAGATATACGTTGCCGGCGATGAGACCCGTGTCAACAAAATAGTACGATTTCTGTACCTCAGGGTCCTGCAACCCGGGATCCTGAAAACCAGCCGTATGCGTGAGCCGGTGAACATCAACGACGTAGATGAGTTGAACCGGGGCTTTCGCATCAATTCCCCGTTGACCGGGAGTCAGGGCATCAACCCGGAAATCGCCCGCCACGGCCGGCGCCAGCAGGTTATTGACTGCGTCGTATACATAGACGCCCTCGCTCAGGGCGACATAGAGGTCGATCTCCTGTGAGTTGCTGGCCGACGCAGCGGTTCTGCCAGGGATTCCAAATGGACCTATCTTGCGATTCACTCCGTCCGCGGCCCACAGAAGATTCGAAAGCAACTGCAAGGGCAATGGCGTTGCGCCGATCTCCCGCGTGGTCTTTCGCTCTTGAAGCGCGGCGAAGACGGACATCTCCGCGCGGCTCGACGGCACGGGTAGTTGAATGGCTTCGAAGCCCTTTGGTTCACGAGTTGGCGGAATCACTGCGATAGGGACCTCTCCCTTGGCTGATCGGGATGGAGCGATATCACCCAACGGGTGGTGTTTGGGTCTAATCGCACAGTCAACATTCTCGCCCTACCCATACAAAGCCCAGACTCTGCCGGACTGGGAGAGCCCTAGTACATCGTTTCATTAAACAGTATCCTGACTAACCGGGGTCAGGGCGTCGAAATTCTTCCAGCGGTGAACCACGGGTGCGGCGTTGATTTCGGCGATTCCCAGCAGGATGCGCTCCCGGAGTTCCTCCCAGGATTGTACCCGGATATGGCGGAGGAAGGTACGCGCCATCTTGCCAAAGAGGGTTTCGACGATGTTGAGCCAGGAGCCGTGTTTGGGCGTCAACACGTATTGAAACCGGTTGGCGCGGGTAGCCAGATAGGCGTGGGTTTCTTTCGAGATGTGTGCGGAGTGGTTGTCCAGAATGATTCGAATCGTGCAGCCCATCGGGTAGTATTGGTCGAGGTCCTTGAGCAGCGCTATGAACTCGCGGCTGCGATGCCGCCTTTCGACACGCGCGGTGACATGGCCCTCATGCAGATCCAGCGCGGCGAGAATCGAGCAGGTGCCGAGCCGTTTGTATTCATGATCGCGGCCCACGTGGGGATGCTTGCCGGGGACTGGTGGCAGATCGGGCGCGGTGTTGGCAATGGCCTGAAGGCCGGGCTTTTCATCGACGGAAACCGTAATGACGGTGGGCCCCTCACGGCTGTGCTGCGCGGCATTCAGCAACGCGACTTCTTGATACACCAGCAACACATCCCGCATCCGAGCCTCGAAGGCGGGATCGCGTTTCTCCAGATAATAGCGGACCCGCTCGGGATGCAAAGGCTGCTCGGCCAAGATCCGCTGCACGGTCGCTTTGGCCGCCCGGCTCAACGAAGGATGTCCCGCCCGCAGCGCCTCGCGCCGCACATACTGCGCCAGCAGACTCCGCGTCCACAACTCCGCGGCGTAACCCAGTTCCTTCGGTTTGGAACAGGCCAGATGGACGACCCAGGCGCGAGCTTGCTCCGTGATCACGGGAGCGTGCGGACGATGATAGGCATCCTTGAGCGCCGCCCCAGCGCCCATGGCCAGCGCCTTATCAATCCACTTCCGGACGCTCTTGCGTGTAATCTCCATGGCGCGCGAGATGCCGGTGACCGTTTCTCCGGCGTGATACCGGCACAGTATTCCTGCACGCTGCACTTCTCGCACGGACGCCGTTCGCGATTGGCTCAACTGCTGTAACTCCGCCAGTTGCTCGGCACTGAGGGCCAACTTGGGAAGCCGGGTTTTGCCTGCCATGCCTCAGCATAGCAGGAAACAATACAGTACGGTTATGTTTTGGTGAAACGATA
>CAVXWB010000021.1:0-55298 GCA_963765185.1 Bryobacterales bacterium | reverse complement strand
TCATATTGCTCGGGCATTTTTTAATTGCGCTCCGCAGGGCATTCCAGTCAGGCGGACAGTTCATCGCGACATCACATAACCCAGAAGCAATTCGTCGTTTTTCCGATGAAAACACGCTTCTCCTCTCGCGGAAGAGCCATCTTGAACCGACGATGGTGCGTCCTCTAAGCGAGATCCAAGTCAACGGGGATCTCGTCAGTGCGCTGGTTCGCGGCGATTTGGAACCATGAGTGTCAACAAGTACCTGCCCCGTGTTTTGGTGCTGCCAGAAGACGACGCCAATCGTCAATTGGCAAACGGCTTCCTTTTGGATCAGGCTCTTTCGACGCGCAGCATCCAAATACTTGAGGAGGTTGGCGGCTGGCATGAGGTCGTGGACCACTTCCTCTCCGACCACGTCGCCGATATGGAACGCTATCCAGGGCGGTCGATCGTTCTGTTAATCGACTTCGATGGCGAGGGGGATCGGCTGAATTGGGTGAAGGGAAAGATTCCTGCTCATTTGGTCGAGAGGGTCTATATTCTCGGTGCCTTGAACGAACCGGAGGACCTCGATATCGGCTCACTCGAAACAATCGGCTTGGCCCTGGCGAAGGATTGTCGAGAAGAAACTGACAGGACTTGGGGGCACGATCAGCTTAAGCACAATGCCGGCGAGCTTGTGCGCCTACGCGCGCGTGTTCGGCCTTTCTTGTTCCCGTAAACCTGACGGAGGGTGGCTTGCGCCTTCTGTTGGCGCTCGCGGTCGGCCTACGCGAGCCAGGCGAGAACGTCCGCCTCGGCAAGGTACGGAAAGTCCGCGAGAATCCCTCCGTAAAAACGGGGCAGCCCGAGGACGCCGCCCTCAGGCGATCTCGACCAGATCGAACCGCGACGGCTTGGGAATTTCCTCGCCGTCTTCCCGCATCGCTGCGAGGTGCATTTCGATGGCCTTGGTCATGCGGCGCTTGGTTTGGTCCAGCGTCCGGCCCGTGGCGACGCAGCCCGGAAGGTCTGGCGCGTAAGCTCCGTAGCCCGTGCCCGACTTCTCATAAATGATCAAATACTTGCTCATGACATACCCGCCTGCCTCAGTATAGACCTCCGGTCTTGGGAGGCATCTCGTCCGATTCGGGCTTTGTAGGATGGACAAACTGCCGATGGCTCCCCTCCTGGTTCCTCAGAGTCCATCCGGCCCTCCGAAGCAGCTTCAGCACGTCTCTCGAACCTTCACCGGTTCAGTGTATCGAGCCGACGGGTGTTGTCTTGCGCTCGCGGTCGGCGGCGTAAGCGAGGCAGGCGAGGATATCAGCTTCGGTGAGAGACGGGAAGTCTGCAAGAATCTCTTGGTGGGTCATGCCCGAGGCCAGATACTCCAGAACGTCATACACCGTGATCCTGAGGCCGCGAATGCAGGGCTTGCCGCCGCGCTTTCCCGGCTCCATGGTGATGATCTGCGAGTAGTCCACCTGCCCCACGGTAGCCATAACGGCGTCCGAAAGCAAGATACTCGGGCGTCTTTACTTCAATCGAAGGTCGAATCCAAACGGAGCCGGAGTCAGAAATTCGATCCGCCGAAAATCAGGATGTTTGGGATTGAGGACATAGATCCATTCGGCAGGAACGATGGCCGACGGGACGCACAAGACAGCCGACCGGAACTCAGCGGACCATTTGCGACCGATCTCCTGCGTTGCTGCCGACGGCGAGAATCCATCCCAGCCCAAAGGCAGGTCGCGAGGGGGAACCACCTCAATCGCAACAGCCGTGGGTATGTGGCTCAGTGGCGACGAAATCGCGAGGGAGCACGGCATAGTGAACCAGCACTTCCAGTGCCGCGAGCGATATCGTGGCGGCAGCGTAGATGACTTCCACTCCCTTTGGATTCCATCGGCCTCCATGCAGCGCCGCACCGGCGCCGACATTCGCTGGAAATCTGCCGGACGACAGCCGGAAGCACGTGGTCACATGACGCCGTGTTCGAGCCTGCCAAGTACGGTCAAAACGGTTGCCCTGCCTTCAGCGGTAGCGAGCAGCGACACGGGGGGTCGCATAGTCGAGAACTCGCACGGGCGTGCCCATCCAGCGCATTGCTTCACTTCTGGCGCCGATCACCTCAACTGCCCGGTCCAGGACCGAAGCCTCGGCCGCCAAAGCGCCGGATGTCCTTCTCCGGGCAAGCGCCAGTTTGATCCGCTCCTTCACAGCGGGCTTGAGTTTCATCTCCTTCATGGCCTCGAGGTAAGGTAAACGCGATTTGGTTTTCGCGATTAGCACCTCTTCGCAGCGCTTCTTGCGGGGGTGTTTCTTAGGCTTCTCGGCAACAACCCCGGACGGTTGGAGATTCTCAGGCATATGCGCTCGATTTCATGATAACGCCGCTGGTAGCCTCCGCCGAACAGGAGTTGGGCACGGGGACGCCGCAGTCCTCCACCGTAATCCTGAGGCCGCGAATGCAGGGCTTGCCGCTGCGCTTCCCTGGTTCCATCGTGATGATCTGGGAGCAGTTCAACGACGCACGGTGGTCCGAAGCAGATTCCGAAAGAAAGCTTCGCCGCCATTCGATAACATGTTGACATGATCCGAACGCAGGCGCGTTCGACAGATCGCCAGCTTCGAGCTCTTCGGCGGCTCTGCCTCGGCGGGGAGATCCGTCGCCGACCTGATCCAGATTGAGGGAAGGTTCTCTTCCGGGCGAACCGATATCAGCGCCGTTGGGGCAGCGGCCGCATGAACGACCTCCGCATCGCGTGGCGCATGCTCTTGAGGAGCCGAGGCTTCACGTTCGCCGCCGCCGGATTGCTGGCCGCGGGCATCGGCGTCACCACGTTGATCTTCAGCGCAGTCGACGCGATTCTTCTACGGCCGTTGCCGGTGCCGCATCCGGAACAGCTGGTGCGCTTCGTCCAGCGCATTCCCCGCGTGGGCGCGGACAGCCGCATTCCTGCTTCTGTCTACCAGGCATTGCGCGATCGTTCGACCACGCTTTCCGCCGTATTTGGCGAGTTCGCTTACGACGCGGCGATGAGTGAGCCAGCGCCTTCTGAACGCATTCGCGTTAATCTCTCCACACCGGATTTTTTCGAAGCGCTAGGCGTCGGCGCCGTGCTCGGGCGAACGCTGATCGCCGAGGACTCCGAGGATAATCCGGGCACGCCGCCCGCCGTGCTCAGCTACGCGTTCTGGCAGCGGCGCGTCAACGGCGATCCTAACGCCATCGGAAAAACGATCCGCCTGCACGGGAACCTTTTCGTCATCGTGGGCGTCATGCCGCACGAGTTCAACGGACTCGCCGCAGACAGCGCACCCGATGTGCGTGTCCCGCTGCGCAGCCTGCCACTCATCGCAACGGAACTTGGCCCGCATGGCGAACTCGCATACGTCGATCTGGCCGGCCGCCTCAGACCCGGCGTGGCTCTCGCGCAGGCGCAGGCCGAGTCAAGGACGATTTGGAAGGCGGCGATGGATAATTTGGACGAACGTCACCGCGTCGTCACGTATGACACGAGCTACCCTCTGGAACTCGACTCCTTGGAACACGGCGTCTCCATCCTGCGCGATCGCTATGGCGCGGCGCTTAAGTTTCTGATCGCCTGCTCCAGCTTTCTTCTGCTGATGGTTTGCGCCAACGTGGCCGGGCTGCTGCTGGCGAGAAGCGCCATGCGCCGTCAGGAGATCGCCGTGCGGCTGGCGGTGGGCGCAACGCGAACGAGGTTAGCCGGCCAAATGCTGGTCGAAAGTTCGCTGCTGGCTGCGCTTGGCGCGGCGGGAGGCGTGGCCATCGCGGCCGTCTTGACGCCGCTGCTGTCGCGCCTGCTTCCGCCGATTCACGACCTCGGCTCCAACCGCCTGACGCTCTCTTTGGGCATCGGCATCGACCGGCGCGTATTGCTGTTTTCCCTGGCGGTGTCGAGCGCCACGGTGCTCCTGTTCGGCCTGGCTCCGGCCGTCGCCGCGTCGCGCACCAGCCTCGACAGCATCCTGCGCGGCGCGCGATCCAGCCGCTTGTGGCGCGGTCGGCAAGCTCTCATTCTGATTCAGGTCGCGCTGTGCACGCTGTTGCTCGCCGGCGCGGGGCTGCTGATCCGCACCTTTCAGCAGTTGCACAATTTGAATCCCGGCTTCGATCCCGGTCACGTCGTGACGTTCACGCTGGAACCCTCTTCCTCAGGCTATTTTCGGGACCCGGAGATTATTTTCGCGAACTCCCTGACCGCGCGAATCCGGGAAATCCCCGAAGTTGTTTCCGTGGCGCTGGCCGAGCGCGGCGTGATGCGCGACCGCGGCCTCGGCGCAACCGTCGCCGTGGCGGGCCAAAGCCCCTCGCGCGCCGATTTCCTTGCTACGGGCGAGAACGGCGTCACGCCCGAATACTTCGCAACCCTGGGCATGCGCCTTCTGGCGGGGCGCATCTTTACCGGCTCCGAGGGTCCGCGCGTCAAACCGATGAAGGTGGTGGTCAACCAGATGTTTGCCCAGCGATATTTTCCCGGCGCCGACCCCTTGGGTAAGCGATTTGGAAAGTCAACGCCGGATCATCCAGCCAACCCGGATTTTGAAATCATCGGCGTGGTGAACGACGCCAAGTACCGCTCACTGCGCCAGCCGATTCAACCCATGATCTACGATCCCGACGCATACGATGGCGGACTGCTGGTGGTGCATGTGCGCACCCGCGCCAAGCCGGAGGATGTGATCGCGCCGGTGCGCCAAGCCATCGCCTCGCTCGACCGCGCCATGCCGATCATCGAAATCGATACTCTTGCCGATGAAGTGGACTCGAGCAGCGCCGGCGAGCGGCTGACCGCGGTCCTGGGGTCGATCTTCGCGGTTCTTGCGGCCCTGTTGAGCGCCGCGGGAATTTACGGATTGCTGGCGTACGCGGTGGCGCAGAGGCAGCGCGAGATCGGAATCCGCATGGCTCTGGGCGCGACGCCGGGCAACATCCGCGGGCTGATCGGGCGGCAAGCGCTGGCGATGGTGGTTCTCGGCGTCGTCGCTGGTCTGGCCGCCGGGCGTATCACAGGGCCCCTGATCGCTCCGCTGTTATACGGCGTCACACCGGCCGATGTTCGATCGCTTGCCGCCGCGGCTGCGGTGGTTCTGGCGATGGCCGCCGGGGCTGCCGCGATCCCCGCCGCGCGCGCCTCGCACATCGATCCGGCGGCGGCGCTTCGCGACGATCGTTGATGCCAAACTCGCTGCGGCACGAATTTGCTATCATCGCACTGCGCGGTTTCCGCGCCCAGGTTGGAGATTGACTCTATGCCCTGCTTCCTCCTGCTTATCGTGTTGCTGTTTCCGCGCATCGCGCTGGCGCTGATGTGGTTCTTCTCCACCTACCTTCAGCGCGCCTTCCACGGCGGCTTGTTGCTGCCGGTGCTCGGCTTCATTTTCCTGCCGCTCACAACGATTGTGTACGCATGGGAACTGAACAGCGGCATGCCGACGGCGGGCGTCAATCTCATCTGGCTGCTGCTGGCCGTGATCGTCGATCTGGGCGGGCTCGGCGGCGGAGCGCATCGCCAATCGCGGCGATGACGGGTGCGCTGAGCGATCTCACAAAGAACACTTTCCTTATTGTGGGGGCGTTGTTTCCCATCGTGAACCCAATCGGGAATACGCCCATCTTCCTGACGTTGACGCAGGGGCTGTCGGGCCAGGAGCGCACCACGCTGGCCCGGATGATCGCTCTGAACGGCCTGATTCTGATTCTGGCCTCGATCTTCATTGGAACCAATATTCTGAGCTTTTTTGGCATTTCACTGCCGGTGGTTCAAGTGGGGGGCGGGCTGGTGGTGATTTCAACCGCCTGGGGACTCCTGCGCCGGTCCAGCGATGACCAACCCGGCGAAGGCGGGCCTCACCGGAAGTGCAACCAGTCCGACTACGCCCGCCAGGCATTCTATCCTCTTACGCTGCCCCTGACGGTGGGGCCGGGCTCCATCTCGGTGGCGATTACGGTGGGCGCCAATCGGCCCGAGGGCTCGGAGTGGCGATGGCCTCTGATCGGAGGAATGCTGCTGGGCTCGGCACTGATCTCGGCGTCCATTTATCTGAGCTACCGGTTCGCCGAGCGGATCGGGCGCGCGCTGGGCGACTCGGCGATGAACGTCATGATCCGCCTGACGTCGTTCATCCTGGTCTGCATCGGCGTCCAGATTCTATGGAACGGGCTGAGCGCCCTCTTACGCACGGTTATTCGGTGATGGGGCGGATAGTGATTCGGTAAGCATCCCGGAGCTGTGCCCGATCAGTGGCATGCCCTATCATAGAAAGATTCCCCGCATGTCTAAGCGAATCACCTACAAAAAAGCCGGCGTGAATATCGATGAAGCCAACCGCGCGGTGGCCTCCATCCGCACCATGGCCCGGCGCACCTTCACGCCCGAGGTGCTCACCGACATCGGCAGTTTCGGCGGAGGCTATCGCCTGAAGGGTTATCGCGATCCGGTGCTGGTTTCCTCGGCCGACGGCGTCGGCACCAAGATCAAGCTCGCCTTCCTCACCGGCATTCATTCCACCATCGGCGAGGATCTGGTGAACCACTGCGTCAACGATATCGCCGTGCAGGGAGCGGCGCCGCTCTATTTCCTGGATTATTTTTCGGTGGGCAAGCTGAATGCGCGCGTGGCGGCGGAGGTGGTCTCCGGCATCGCGCGAGGCTGCCACGCCAACGGCTGCGCGCTGATCGGCGGGGAGACCGCCGAGATGCCCGGCCTTTACGCCGACGGCGAATACGATCTGGCCGGCTTCATCACCGGAGTGGTGGAGCGCAAGCGCATGATCACCGGAGCATCGATCAAAGCCGGGCGACGTGCTGCTGGGGCTGCCCTCCACCGGCCTGCACACCAGCGGCTATTCGCTGGCGCGCATGCTGCTGTTTGAGGTTGCCGGCCATCATGCCGACACGCAAGTGGCCGAGCTGGGCGGCTCCATCGCGGAGGAGCTGCTGAAGATTCACCGCAGCTATCTGGCTCCTTTGCGCGCGCTCCGCGACGCCGGATTGCTGAAGGGCGCCGCGCACATCACCGGCGGAGGCATCACGGAGAACACGCCGCGCATTCTGCCCAAGGGGCTGGGCGTGCGTATCCGGGTCGGCTCCTGGCCGGTGCTGCCGGTATTCGATCTGCTGCGCAAGATCGGCCGCATTCCGGAACACGATTGGCGCCGGACGTTTAATCTCGGCGATCGGGATGATCGTGGTGGTTTCGCCGCGGCGAGTTGAAGGAAGCCGCGCGAATTCTCGGCTCCCTGCGCGAGCCCTTCTACCAGATCGGCGAAGTGGTTCGCGGCCGCGGCGTTGTTTATAAATGAGACGCCTATAAATGAGACGGCTGGGAATTCTGATCTCCGGCCGGGGCTCGAATTTCCTGGCCATCGCGGATGCGATCGCAGCAGGGAGATTGGACGCTGAAATCGCAGTCGTGCTTTCCAATCACCCCGACGCGCCGGGCATTGGAGCTGGCGCGCAAGCGCGGCTTGAGCACGCGCTCGCGCTGCCGTCGGCCGGTCTCGATCGCGAAGTGTTCGACCGCCAGGTGATCGAGGAGCTGCGCGGCGCGCGAGTCGAGCTGGTGTGCCTGGCCGGTTACATGCGCATCCTGAGCGGACACTTCATCCGCGAATTTCCGGGCCGCATCCTGAACATTCATCCTTCCCTGCTGCCGGCGTTTCCGGGGCTCGATGCGCAGCACCAGGCGGTTGCGCACGGAGTCAAATTCTCCGGCTGCACGGTGCACTTTGTGGATGAGGGGCTCGATTCCGGCCCGATCGTGAAGCAGGCGGTGGTGCCGGTGCTGGATGAGGATACCGCGGAGTCGCTCGCCGCACGCATCCTCAAGGAAGAGCACCGCATTTACTCCGAGGCGATCGCGCTGGTGCTGTCGGGGCGTTATCGCATCGAAGGACGCCGGGTGTTGGCCACTTAGCGCAAGGTGGGGCGGACGCCCTCGTCCGCGCCGGACCCCCAGGTCCGGCTCTTCGACTGCAACCAAAGGCCGACGAGGGCGTCGGCCGCGGACGAGGGCGTCCGCCCCACCCTTGGGCTACCGAGGAACTCGCCCGCACAACGGAGCCTGGCTCGGCGGAATGCTTGCGAGTTCCTCGTCGATTGGAGGGCCGAGCCGGCCCTGTGCGGGCTCCTCAGTAGCAGCCCGCAAAACGGAGCACGGCGGGCATTGTCGCTTGGCTGAAGTGAGGGTGCCAGAAGCGTCACTTGACCACACGGATGGTCCAGAAGTCATCCGCCAGATTGTCGTCGGTCAGATACGCGTAGGGGATGGTGAAGTATCCGCCCATGCCCCAATCCGAGCCCCAGGAGTTGCGCACCAGGAAGCGGCTGGAGGCATCGTCGTACCCGGCGGCCATCACCGCGTGCCCGCCCAGCACGGTTTCCGAATCCGCGGGCATGGGCACGATGCCGGAGCCGGCCACGCCGTCGCTTTCAAAACTTTCGTACACGGTGATGCCGAGCACGAACGGGTAACCCGCGGCCAGACACGCCTTGAGCTGGTTCAGATCCTGAGCCACGCGGCTATAGCTGACGGCCGGATGAGTGCGGGCGATTTTGTAGCACGGAGGCGAAGGGCGAACCGCAAACTGGTCTTCAACGTAAGGCCACAGCGTTTCCGCGCAGGCGCCTTGCGATCCCACGCTCTTGATGCCGTCGCGGATCTGCGCGCCGGAATCGGAGGCGACCGAGCCCTCCATCAAACGCTCGTTGTAATAAATGAACAGGCGCGAGGGGGTGAACGGCTGCGGCAACTGCTGCTTGCGCTGATCGAATTCGATGGCGCCGGCAATGGCGTTGGCGGTGCAGCTTCCGATTTGCCCCTGGTCGTAAACCGCGGGGCATCCCGCGCGCAGATCGGCCGACGGCGGCAATGCGCCGGCTTTACGCGGCCGTTGGAGCACGCGGTCGCGCGCGTCCGGAAGATCCGGAATCCAGCCGTAATTTCCAAATCGTCTCTTGGTCATTGTTGTTTTACAAACTCCCGGCCGTAAGTTATCGCGCCGGGCGCGCGGACGGGCTCGCGTCAAAGCGGCAGGAGCAGGGAAGTACGGACCTTATCGTTCCGAAGTGATGAGTGATTTCGTTTTGAGAAAAGAGCTTTGAGAAAAGAGCTTAGGAGTCCCAACTAGATTTCAAGCATGCGCACCATTGAATACCGGATCTGGGGTCCCAAGGCGAGTCCTTTTTGCGTGGAGTTCCCGGCCAACCTGATGCGAGATTTGGGAATTGCGGAGGATTCCGGCGCTCTATACGGATCGCGCAATGGCGGAGAGGTGCGGATCGCGGCAATTCGCACGCCGCGGGGCGAAGAGGAGAAGAAGATCGGCGTGTTTTTCTCGCGCGTCCGCGGCGAGGTGTTTCTCACCGAGACAGATCTGAAGTTCTTCAATGAGCATGGGAGCGAGGTCGCGCTGGTGGTCGCGGGCGATCGCGCGGGCTTCTTCGTGCGCGAGGCCGACGGTTCCATTCAAACCGTGCGCAGCCACGAGGAGTTCTCGGTTGCGGCGCAGCCTCTTGACGCGCCGGCCGCGGCTCCATTTGCGAGCACAGCAATGGCGACGCCACCAGGAGAGCCGCGTCCGGCGCTGCAGCGGATGCGGACATGGGCGCCGGGCTTGGCGATGCTGGCCGCGCTCCCGATCGCCGCGCTGGCGGTGTTTCCTCAGCGCGTTCCCCTGGCGCCGTCCGCATTGCAGGTGCGCGAGGCCGGCGGGCAGTTGCGGATTTCGTGGAAGCCGGGCGAGAATGCGGTGCTGGCAATCGAGGACGCCGGGAGCAAGCTCGCCGTTCCCGTTTACGCCAACCAATCCAGCGTCACCTATGCCCCGCGGGGACCCCAAGTCGAGGTGAGCCTGGTGACCATCGATGCGGCCAACCAGCCGCGCCGCGAGACCGCGCTCTACATCTCCGCGCGGCATTAAACACACGGGCGGTTCGGCAATAGAACCGCGACCGCGAGAGTGCGGGTCCTTTATAATGAGGCCGTGAAGCTGAGTATTCAGAAGATTCTTGTTCCGATTGTGTTCGCCGACAGTTCCTGGCACGTCGTGCAACAGGCCGCGTGGTTGGCGCGCCGCTTTCATGCGGAAGTGATCCTGCTGCACGTGGTGACGCCGCTCAACTATCCCATGGGCGCGCTGGAGAGCGGGGACGAGATCACCGCGCGGGATTTGCACGCACGCATCGTCCAGCAGGCTCAAGCGGATCTGGATCAGGCGCTGCGGCCGGAGCTGGACGGGATTGCGGTCACGCGCTTGCTGCTCAGAGGCGACCCGGCCCACGAAATCGTGAGGACGGCTCGTGAGCGGAACGTCGACCTCATCGTGATGTCGACGCGCGGCCATGGGCCGTTTTACCGCTTTCTGCTGGGCTCAGTGACGGCGAAGGTGCTGCACGAAAGCCCTTGCCCGATCTGGACCGGCGCGCACCTGGAAGACGCGCAGGCGCGCGAGTTCACGATCCGCCGCGTTCTCTGCTCCGTGAATTTGAACGCGCACAGCCGCCACACAGTCACGCTGGCCGCCGAGATGGCCGCGGCCGTGGATGCGGCACTCACGCTGGTCCACATCACGGCCGGCGTGGAGGTGTGGGGACCCGGCGGATCCCACGTCGACCCGGTGTGGCAGGAAAGGATCGTCGGCTTCGCCGCCAAAGAAATCGCCAAGCTCCAGCAGGACGCGGGCACGACCGCCGAAGTCATTATCGATAGCGGCAACGTGCCGGAGCTGTTGAACCGGGCGGCCAAGCGAACGGAAGCTGACGTTTTAGTGGTCGGACACATTCCCGGGCGCAGCCATTTGGGGGACAACGGCAACGGCTATGGGATCATTCGGGAGTCGCAGATTCCGGTCCTCAGCGTCTGAGGTGGGGCGACTCTCGCGCCGAAGGACCACTTGCTTACGCGCGTGGTTCAGGAGCGCTTGTTGGCAAGACACTTCGTTCCGAACCGCGCGCAGTCAGGAAGCGGTCTTCAGTGCCAGGCGGGCGTTTTGCGCCGGAAAGTAGCCAGCTCCGCAAAGGGTGCGGCGGCGCCGCGCTCCGTTTTGCGCGAGTTCCTCAGTTAGCGACGTATTATGGAAACTGCCTGTGGTTGCGGAGGAGCTTTACGTGAGCCGTTTGAAGATACTGTGGCTGCTTCCGCTGTGGATCGCCGGGTTGGCGGCACAGCCGAATCAGGCCAAACCTTATCTGCGGATCGAATCAAACCAGCTGGCTACGCTGCGGGGTGTGGTGGAGTCGAACGTACAGGGCTGCGCGCAGGATCGCGCGTGTTATCTTCTTCTTTCCATCGACGGATCTGAAGTGTACGTCGTGTACCTGCCCGCGGAGGGAGGGCGGAGCCCGGTGGACAGGCAACAGTCGAGGAACACGATGCGGATTCAGCCCGGAGCAACCATCGAGGCTCACGGAGCGTATACCAAGACCGACAACATGTACACGCTCGACGTTTATTCGAGCAAAGACTACTGGGTTCGGCTCGTTCCCTCGGGTAAGTAGACCGGGCGGCTTGGCCAAAATACGTAGGCCAGGTATTGACAAGACGAGCGAGTCGGCATAGAGTGGAGTTCCACGTAAGGTCGGAGGGCTCCGCGTGAATTCCAAACTTACTATTGCCATAACCCTATTGCTGATGTCTTCTGCGGCATTTGCGCAGAACAATCACACCTATTACAATCCCTCACATGTCAAATCAGGGAAGATGGCGCCCCGGAATGTCATCGCGCCCACGGACACGATCATAGACGGAAAGGCCTGCACGTTAATCACATTTGAAGGAGCGGGGGATCTGGCCGCCCTGCCTGCATTTGACGGGATTACCTTGCCGGGCTGGCTCAGCATTATTGAAGACAACGCGGGAGGGAGCGGAGACTTCCAGAACGAACCCTCACCGGTGACGACGGCCTTCTGGCTCTCCGGGACGACCACGCAAAGCATCATACCTCCGGTGCCCGCCTCCAGCGTTTCTTTTTACTATTCGTCCTATTACGACGTTACGCTAACGGCCTACGACATGAACGGCAACCAGGTGGCCACTGCGACTGGCCCGGCGAACTTCGACAACGATAGCTGACGTTTACGACAACTGGTATACGCTCGAAGTTCAAACCACGGGCAACCTGATCGCGAGCGTAACCGTTACCGGCTATGCCAATTACACGGGCATCGACAACCTCCAGGTCTGCACCAGCATTGGCATCGACTCGATCGAGGTAACCCAGGCGATTCAACAAATCCAGACGCTCAGCGATTTGGATACCAGCCTGATGACGAATTCCGAACCTCCTGTCCCCATCATTGCCGCGAAGCCGGCCGTGCTGCGCGTGTACATGGACCAGGTGGATGCGGTTGCGAACGTGACCGTCGCTATTTCCGGAGTCGCGACCGAGAGCAAGAACGTCATTGTGCAACCCAACTGCAACAGCACCGATCAGCGCGCTCTTTCAGCTCCGTGTCAATCCGTCGATTTTTATTTCACGCCACCCACGGGAAGCTGGAACGCCCATCTGGAGGTGCTGGACTCGAACAACAACGTGCTGGATCAACACGATGTTCCGATCACCAGCCGCACCACCAACTCCCTGCAGCTCAAGGCGGTATCGGTCTGCGATGCCCTGGACGTGAACTCCAACTGGCTCTGCGCCCCCGCCTCTGCGATGACGGGGTTAACCACCCTGATCACGAAGATTGCGCCGACGAGTACGGTCAACCTGAACGTCACCAGCGGTGTTGTTCGCCGCAATTATGCGTCGTTCACGGGGGCGACCCAGGACGATCAATGGTGGGACGCGGCCGTCGGAGACGTCAATAACATGTACGGCTTTCTGGGACTCCGTCGCGGACTTCTTTTTGAGCCAGCACACCACCTATTTCGGCATGATTCGCCCCGCCCTCGCCGGCGGGACCGGTGCACAACTCTCACCTGTGGGTGGAATGGCCCACGGCATACCGTCTAACGGCGCCGGCGGCCGGACCAGCGCGCTTCGATTTAACTCGAATACGGAAACCAATGTCGAAGTGGTGGCGCACGAAACGGGTCACACATTAGGGCTGAAGCACACCAATACCGATGTTCCCGCAACTCAGGTCTCGCCGCCAGGCTGCTATAACTTCGCCGCCGACGACTCCACGGACTGGACGTTCGCCGATAACTACATTCAAAGCACCGCGAATTTCGAATACGGCTTTGATGTGGCTGCCAAGACGGTGCTGAATCCGATGAGCACGTTCGAAGTGATGAGCTACTGTTCTCCCCGCTGGATTTCGCCGCAGCGTTACAAGACCATGATTACGGCGCTAGGCGGAGGCACGGTGACTTCGCCCTCGGTGGTTTCGCAGGACTCCGTCAAAGGCCGGAGCACCGTGATTGGCCAGAGCAACGTCGTGACCCCTGGCAGCACCGTGATCCGGGCCAGCACCGCGACCCGGAGCAACGCCGCGGCGCGGAGCAACATCCAAGGCAGCGCCCAAAGCAATGCCCAAAGCAACAGCATCGTGACCGCCCCGTTCTGGTTCGTATCGGGCGCCATCGCGAACAACGCCGCTGTCTTTAATCCCATGTTCCAGGCCACCGTGCAGGGTGATAACGGCCCCGGCTCGGGAACGTACTCGCTCGAAGTGCAGGCCCCCGGGGGCGGCGTACTGTTCACTCAGAACTTCACTCCCCAGGTCGGCGGCACCGAAACAACCGGCACCGATGTCGTTTTGCCCTTGGCCTTTTCGCAATTGATTCCGGTGACGGCCGGCGCGGGTAAAATCGTGATGTTCAACCCGAGCAACAGTGTGATCGGAACCATCGCTCTGGGCGGTACCGCGCCCGTGGTCACCGTTACCAACCCGACCGCCAATTTCCCGGGCTCCGGGGTCCAGACCCTTTCCTGGACCATCGTCGAACCGGGTGTCTCGGCGTGGACCTCCAAGGTTCTCTATTCGGCGAACAACGGAAGCACCTGGAGCGAGATCGGTATGGTGACGGGCAACACGCTCTCAGCCGATTTCGACACCCTGCCTGGATCGGCCCCAGGGCAGGCCCTTATCCAGGTGCTGGTCTCCGACGGAGTCAACACAGGGACGGCGACTTCGCCCAACTTCACGGTGCTTAAGAAGCTGCCCACCGTCGTGGTGATCACTTCGCCGGTTGCCAA
The DNA here is from genome assembly GCA_963765185.1 of Bryobacterales bacterium. Lineage (GTDB taxonomy): Bacteria > Acidobacteriota > Terriglobia > Bryobacterales > Bryobacteraceae > Palsa-187. The sequence goes on along the minus strand of CAVXWB010000021.1, from coordinate 41,162 downwards.
CGCCAGCCAGAAGGCTGCCGATCCGGTGGAGTTCATCGGGGATGCATACGATCCCGATGACGGATCGCTTACCGGGACGTCACTCCAGTGGAGTTCCAACATCCAGGGCCAGCTGGGCACCGGTTCGCCGTTGTTGGTCAATCTTCAGGCCGGTGTCCACACCGTTACGTTAACCGCGACAGACTCGAACGGCAACTCGATTTCGACAACGACGATAATCACGATAGGCGGTCAGCCTCCCGCGCTCACTCTGACGGTCAATCCCTTGAATTCCGTTCCGACCACCTGCGTCCAGGCCACCATCGCGGCAGCGCCGGGACAAAACGGCGCGCCCCTCTCGGCGGCGCGGTACAGTCTCAACGACGGCACCAGCTACTCGAACATTCCGCTCAATAAATTGCCTTTCCGATTCATCGTACCGGGCAGCGGTTTCTTTCATCTGATCGCCAGCGTGAACGATACCTCGGGCCAGTTGAGCGCCCAGGATTCGACGTTCTTCATCACCTCAGCGTGCGGTCAAACGACCGTGAACGGCATCGCGTCCTCAACCGCCAATGGGAGCTATAACACGGGTGCGAGCATCTCCATCCAGGTGACCTTCGCCGCGCCAGTCACCGTTACCGGCACTCCGCAACTGGCGCTGAACTCCGGCGGAACGGCCAACTACACCTCCGGGAGCGGCTCGAACGTGCTGACGTTCACCTACACGGTGTTGGCGGGACAAACCAGCACGCATCTGGATTACGTCTCGGCTGCCGCTCTCACTCTCAACGGCGGGACCATCGTGGATGGGTCCAGCAACGCCGCGCTCCTGGTCTTGAGCGCCCCGGGATCTTACGGGTCACTGGGAGCCAGCAACAGCTTCACGATCAATACCGGATCCGGCGTCTACATCGTCAACGTGACCTCACCCAATCCGAACGGCACTTATGGGATTGGGGCGGTGATTTCGATCCAGGTGGTCTTCAGCGGCGCGATGACTGCGGTCGGCGTTCCACAGCTGGCGCTCAACACCGGCGAAAGCGCGATTTACAGCTCGGGCTCGGGCACCCCTACGCTGACGTTTACCTACACCGTGGCGGCAGGAGACAACAGCGCCCTGCTCGACTACACCAGCACCAGCGCTCTCACTGGAAGCTTCTCAGCCGCGTTGCTCCCCATCCTGACGCTTGTCACTCCCGGCACACCCGGGTCGTTAAGCGCCAACAAGAGCATCGTGATCAGTACCGTGCCGACCGTCACCAACGTGACCTCCACCACGCCAAATGGTACGTATGCTGCGGGAGCGGTCATTTCTATCCAGGTCGCCTTCAACGTCGCCGTCACGGTCCAGGGCACGCCGCAACTCGCGCTGAACTCCGGCGGCACTGCGAGTTACGCCTCGGGCACCGGAGGCAGTACTCTGACGTTCACCTACACGGTGGCCGCCGAGCAAAATAGCCCGCGTCTCGACTTCCTGAACACAACGCCGTACATCGGCGGGGGGACCATCGTCGACGCGTTCAGTCATGCCGCCAACCTGACTGTGGCGGCGCCCGGCGTGGCGGGGTCGTTGAGCGCCAACACCAACATCACCATCAACACCGAAGGCCCCCCTGCGCCACTGCAGTTCTATCCGGTGGCTCCGTGCCGGCTGGTGGATACGCGTGGCGCCGCGGCTGGATTTAACGGCATCACACCTTTTTCGGGACCGTCCATAGCGGCTGGGGAAACTTTGACGATCCCGGTGCAGCTCGCCGCCGAAGCTACCGCCAACACCACGCCCGCGCCCTGCGGCGTGATTCCGTCCGCGGCCCAAGCTTACTCGATCAACCTCACCGTGGTCCCCCATTCGAAGGGAGCGGTGGATTATATCTCGCTGTGGCCGTCGGGCGCGACGCAGCCTTTTGTCGCGACCTTGAACGATCCCGAAGGTTTGATCGTGGCCAACGCGGCCGTGGTTCCCGCGGGATCGCCCGATGGCGGCATAAGCGTATTTAACGCAGGTCCCGCGACCACGGATGTGATCATCGACATGAACGGCTATTTTGCCGCGCCGACGTCGTTGCAGTTTAACCCGGTGGCTCCGTGCCGGCTGGTGGATACGCGCGGCGCAGCGGCTGGATTTAACGGGATCGAACCGTTCTCGGGGCCGGCCATACCAGCCAAGGGGACTTTGACGATCCCGGTGCAATCCGCCGCCGAAGCCAGCGCGAACACAGAGCCTGCGCCCTGCGGCGTGATTCCTTCGAGCGCGCAAGCCTATTCGTTCAACCTGACGGTGGTGCCTGAGGCGGCCGGCGCGGTCGACTATGTTTCGCTGTGGCCGGCCGGCGCGGCACAACCGTTCGTTGCGACCTTGAACGATCCTGAAGGTTTAATCGTGGCCAACGCGGCCATTGTTCCGGCGGGATCACCGTCGGGCGGGGTGAGTGTGTATAACGATGGTCCCTCCGCCGCGAACGTGGTCATTGACATGAACGGCTACTTCGCCCCGCCGGGCAGCGCCTTGCAGTTCTACCCGGTGGCTCCGTGCCGGCTGGTGGATACGCGCGGCGCGGCGGCTGGATTTAACGGGATCGAACCGTTTGCGGGGCCGTCGATAGCGGCCAAGGGGACTCTGACGATCCCGGTGCAATCCGCCGCCGAGCTCGCCGCCAACACCGAGCCCGCGCCCTGCGGCGTGATTCCTTCCACCGCCCAAGCCTACTCGATTAACCTCACCGTGGTTCCCCATGACAAGGGAGCAGTGGATTATGTCTCGCTGTGGCCGGCCGGTGCAACCCAGCCGTTTGTCTCGACCTTGAACGATCCTGAAGGCTTGATCGTGGCCAACGCGGCCATTGTTCCGGCGGGATCATCCTCAGGCGGAGTGAGTGTGTATAACGCCGGCCCCTCGACCACCGACGTGATCATCGACATGAACGGTTACTTCGCGCCCTGAGGCGCCGGCTAATTCGCGTCCGGTTTCTCGATGTGGTCGATGACGAGGAGCTCGATCGGCGCCTTTTGCGATTCGAACAGCCGTTTGGAGTCCGCGGCTCCTCGCGCTCTGGCTATCGCGGTCGCCGGCTTGACTCCGCTGGTGTCGCGGCGCGAACTGCGAATACTCGTCAAGAGGAGTCCGGCTAAGCTAATAACAGATTATGCCGACAACATCTAAGACCAAACCCACCGCCGATGACATCGCCGACAAGACTTCGCGGGGAGAAGACGTCTCGGCGTATTTCACTAACAAATTTACCGTGGTCCGGCCAGTGAAGCGGGTCAACGTCGACCTGACGCAAGGCATGCTGCGGGAGCCGGATGAGCGCGCGGCGCGCCTCAATATCAGCCGGCAGGCGGTGATTAAACCAGCACCGTGAACGCGTTCTCGGTGCGCTCCACGGGGCGGTACAGCGTGTCGCGCTCCACCGGCTCGCGGCCGGCTTTGCGGATCAGTCGCAGCAGCTCGCCGCGGCGCAGGCCTTGGCTGGTGGTGGCGCCGGCGTCGTGATAGATGCGCTCCTCCACCATCGTGCCGTCGATATCGTCGGCGCCGAAACGCAGCGCGATCTGCGCGATCCGCGGCGTCATCATCACCCAATACGCCTTGATGTGCGGAATGTTGTCGAGCATCAGCCGCGCCACGGCGATGTTGCGGATATCGTCGAAGCCGGTGGTCTTCGGAATGTGCTGCGAGCGCCGTATTGTCGGGATGGAACGCCAGCGGAATGAAGGTCACGAAGCCGTGGGTTTCGTCCTGCAACGCGCGCAGCTTCACCAGGTGATCGACGCGGTCCTCTTCGGTTCTCGATGTGGCCGTAGAGCATCGTGCAGTTGGAATGCAGCCCCAGCTCATGCGCGGTGCGCGGCGACTTCCAGCCACTGGTCGCCGGTAATCTTGTGGTCGCAGATGATGCGCCGCACGCGCTCATGGAAGATCTCCGCGCCGCCGCCGGGCAGCGAATCCATGCCCGCGTCTCGCAGGCGCACCAGCACCTCGCGCGCGGTGATCTTGGCGCGCTGCGCCAGATATCCGATCTCCACCATGGTGAAGGCCTTCAGATGCACCTGCGGGATAGCGCTGCTTCAATCCGCGCAGCATCTGGCAATACCAGTCGAGCGTCAGCTCGGGATGCAGGCCGCCCACGATGTGGAACTCGGTGACGGCTTCGCTCTAGCCGTGGCCGGCGCTTTCCCACACCTCTTCGAGCGACATGGTGTACGCTTTGGGATCGCGCACGCGTTTCCCGAAGGCGCACAGCCGGCAACTGGCCACGCACACGTCGGTGGGGTTGATGTGCCGGTTGACGTTGAAATAAGTGCGGTTGCCGTGCAGCCGCTCGCGCACCAGGTTGGCCATCCAGCCCACGGCCAGAAATGTCGGCGGAGCGGTACAGCGCCACGCCGTCTTCAGTGCTCAGCCGCTCGCCGGCTTCCACTTTCTCGCGAATCGGCTCCAGTCGCGGGTCTTCGAAATCGGCAGGTGTCATTGTAGAGTGTACCGGCGAAGAAGTATATCAGCGGCCCAAAAGAGAAAGAATATCACGCTTACATAGCCGTTCATGGTGAAGAAGGCGGCGTCGACGCGGGAAAGGTCGTCGGCCTTCACCAGGCGGTGCTCCCAGAGCAGCAGTCCGGCGACGGCGGCGACGCCCGCCAGCGCCAGGCCTCCCAGAGCGAAGGAGTGCACCAGCAGCAGCAGGCACGCCAGCATCCCGAGGTGCAGCGCGCGCGAGATCCACAGCGCTCGCGCGATGCCGAAGCGCCGGGGAATGCTGAACAGGCCGGTCTGGACGTCGAAGGCGTAGTCCTGGCACGCGTAGATGATGTCGAAGCCGGCGGTCCACAGAGTCACCGCCGGCGGTCAGCCAGAGGATGCGCGGATCGAGCGAGCCGCGCATGGCGATCCAGGCCGCCGCGGGCGCGATTCCCAGGCAGAATCCCAGCACCAGATGAGCGAACAGCGTGAAGCGCTTGGTGTAGGAATAAAAGATGAGCAGGATGCAGCGCGACCGGCGCCAGCTTCAGGCACAGCGGATTCAGCTCCCGCGCGGCAAACAGGAAGACGAAGACCCAGAACGCGATGAAGCCCCAGGCGAAGGCTTCGGACAGCAGACCGGCGGGAAGATGGCGCATGCGGGTGCGGGGATTGCGCGCGTCGATTTCGGCGTCGAGCACCCGATTGAAGGCCATGGCGGCGGAGCGGGCGGCCACCATGGCCACCACGATCCACGCAAGCTTGATGCCCAGATGCCGCGCGCGGGAAGCCTTCGTCGCGCCAGGCCAGCAGCGCTCCCGTCAGCGCGAACGGCAAGGCGAAGACGGAGTGCTCGAACTTGATCATTTCGAGGGTCAGGCGCAGGCGTCGCAGGAAGCGGGTCAGGAGCAAACTCCATTGTAGGGGGAGGGTGAGCTAAGCCCGCGTCCCGGCGAACGCTTGGCTTGTTTCGCCAAAGGACTTCCAGGGCCGTCGTGCTCTATCGCGAATAAAACCAGTGGGGAGTCTTCAGCCGAGCCGCCCGGGCATGCCGTTTGGCGTCAGAGATGCACGGCCCCCGATGGTTAGAAAGCGGCTCAGCTTGCGGTCGGAACGATAATCACGCCCACGTCCAGCCGGCCGTCCCGGAACGCAGCCGTTAAGTGGATCATGTCCATGACAAGCAGGTCCGATCTGGCCGAAACCTGAACCTCCACGCCGATACATACACTTGTGCCGTTCACTTTGTGGCATTTGATCCAGTCGATGTCCCCAGCCGTTTTGTTGGTCCATCCGCCTGCGCCTTTAAAGCGAGCATCGAGCATCTTCCGAACGGCGGCCCCTCCGTTGGCGTCCTTTTGCTCCTTGACGAGCAGCTTAAAACCCGAGACGAGGGACTTTATTTCTTCGACGAGGGGCGCAATGCCGAGCCGGTCTATGCGCTCGCGTGCGCCATCGTAGTAGACCTCTTCGGCGATTCTGGGCATGAGGGAGATCCGGTGCGCGGATTTACGAATATACCAGATAAGGCCTTGGGGGGGGCGCTGCGTTCGAGGCCGGGAAGATTGCGCGTGAAGCGCTCCCGGATTAGTTCGCAATCGACTATCTCAGTTCCGACCCAGTACCGGTTCAAGGTCTGTGCGGCCTCAAAAGTTGAGCCGCCTCCTCCGAACGGATCCAGAACCACGTCTCCGCTCTTCGTCGAAAGCTCGATGCAGCGGCTCGGGATCATCGGCTTGAGTTCGTTCACATGCCAGCGAGCCTTAAACTTCTGATGCCGGGCCGGCGCCGTATCGTCCCAGAAGTCCGTGAGATTCAAGCCGAGCGGGTTCAAACTTTCTGTGGCCGCCGTAGTCCTTCACGTCTTTGCCGCAGTGCCGGCAAGCTGGGACGGGCAGGCGCACATGATTGAACGTTGCCGGGTCCCCCTTCGTGAAATACAACAGCGCATAATGAGCTGGATATAGCTTCCGGCCCCTGGGAAAGTGCCCTTCATGGATACGGCGATCCAGTGCCGGAACTTCATTCCCTCTTGCTCCATGTGGGCAGCCAAATGAAATGCCCACTGCGGGAGGTTGTAGACGAACATGGACCCGCCCGGTCTCAGCACGCGCACGCATTCATCAATCCAGCGATAGCACCATTTCAGATAGTCTCCGCTGTCCAGATTGTCTTTGTCTTTGCCGTTCCCGTAGTCCTTGGCCAAGTTGAACGGCGGATCGGCGAACACCGTATGAACGATTTCATCTTTGAGGGCTCCCAACAGGTTCATGCAGTCTGTGTTGTAGACAGCCCCGAGATCGGTGCTGAAGGCCGGTGTAAGTTTTCCCATGCTACGTTTCTCTATTTTACGCTTCCGGACGTTCCCGCATGCTCCAGATTTGCCCACCTCCATCTCGGGCATGGCTAGGACTAGGGGGAGGGTGCAAACTCACGCTCTCTCGGGCATAAATCTCTGCGGTATACTCATTGGAGGAAGTCTGCGTCCGCGCAAGCCTAGGAGTTTTAAACCACTATGTTCGATTTATTCCGTAGCCGGGATAAGCTTGTCCGCATTATGCTGGGGGCCATCCTGATTGTCGTGGCCGCGTCGATGGTCACTTACCTGATCCCCAGTTCCGGCCTGAACCAGACCACGGGAACCGATGAAACGGTGCTGGCCGAGGTGGCGGGCCAGAAGCTGACGCAAGCGCAGTTCCAGCAACGCTTCGCGACGCAGATGCAGAGCATGCAGGGCGTCACGGCGGAGATGGCGCAAGTGTTTTTCCCGCAATTCCTGGACAGCCTGATTCAATCCATGGCGGTGGATTACGAAGCCCGCAAAATGGGCATCACGGCTTCCGACGACGAAGTGCTGATCGGGTTGATGTCACAGTACCAGCCGTTCTTCCCAAACGGGGTGGTCAACCGGGATCAGTTGGAACAATATCTGGCCAGCCAGGGGATGACGCTCGACGACGCGACCAACCAGATGCGCGATCACATCATCCAGCGGAAGCTCCTGGACGCGGTGCTGGAAGGAATCGTGGTGACGCCCGCGGAGGTGGAAGCCGAATTCTCGCGGCGCTACGACAAGGCCAAGATTTCCTACATCGGTTTTCCGGCCACAAAATTCGCGGATCAGGTCAAACCCACGGATGAGGACTTGCGCAAGATATACGAGGTCAGCCGCAACGAATATCCGGTTCAGGCCAAGAATTCCTACCAGGTAGTGGTGCTGGATCAGGAGAAGGTGGCGGCCAGCATGACGCTGACCGACGAGCAGCTGCGCGCGGAATACTCCAAATCCATGGATAATTTCCGGATGCCGGAGCGCATCCATGTGCGCCACATCCTGGTGAGCACGGAAGGGAAATCGGACTCGGAAAAGAAGGCGCTGAAGACCAAGGCCGACGACATCCTGAAGCAGTTGAAGAACGGAGCCGACTTCGCGGAATTGGCCAAAAAGGACTCCGACGATAAAGGCTCCGGCGAAAAAGGCGGCGATCTGGACTGGATTGTGAAAGGCCAGGAGGTTCCGGAGTTCGATGCGGCCGCGTTCGCGCTCAAGCCCAAGGAGCTGAGCCCCGTGGTGACCAGCAGTTTCGGGTATCACATCATCCAGGTGCTGGAGAAAGAGCCGGCGCGCGTCAAACCGTTCGAAGAAGTGAAGGCCAGCCTGGCGGATGATCTCAAAAAGCAGGAGCTTACCGACAAGGTGCAGATGCTGGGGGATCAGATCCGGGCGGCGCTGGAGAAATCGCCCGGCTCGGCGGCCGAGGTCGCCATGCAATATGGCGCGCAGCTGGTGACCGTGCCGGAGGCAATCCCCGGCCAGCCGGTCCCGACCCTGGGCCTGTCGCCGGAGCTTGACGCCGCGGTGGCGCAAATGAAGCCCAACGACGTGTCTCCCGTCCTGTCGCTGCCGGGCGACCGTCTGGCGGTGGTGGTGCTGAAGGCCCGCATTCCGGCGCGCCTCTCCAATTTCGACGAAGTCAAGGAGCAGATCCGCCAGAAGTACATACAGGGGCAGGCCCAGCTGCTGGCCGATGAAGAGGCCAAGAAGGCGGTGGAACTGCTGCGCAGCGGCGAGGACATGGAGAAGGTGGCGAAGTCCTTCAAGCTGGATATGGTGACTTCCAGCTTCTTCGGCCGCTCCGATTCGGTGGAGGGATTGGGCCAGGCGGCGTACGTGGAGGAGGCCTTCACCAAGCCCGTGGGAACCATTCTGGGCCCGACCATGATTAACGGCCGCGACGTGGTGAGCAAGGTGCTCGAAAAGATTACTGCGGATCCGGGCGCGCTGGCGGCGCAGAGGAGTACCATCATGCTGGGGCTGAAGCAACAGAAAGCCGCCGAAAGAGCCGATCTGCTGGCCGACAGCGTGATCGCGAAACTGACCCAGGAAGGCAAGCTGAAGCGCTACGACAAAGCCATCCTGGCGCTGCGCGCCTCCTACGCAGCCAACAAGTAGCGCCGCCCATCCCAATGGCCGGCTTCCTGTTCGATATCTGGAAGAGTCTCACGGATCCGGACCGCCTGATTCATCTGCTGGCGCAGGTGGTGACGGGATGGTTCGGATACGCTCTGCTGGCCGGGGTGGTGTTCGCCGAGACGGGCCTGCTGATCGGCCTGTTTCTTCCGGGGGATTCGCTGTTGTTCACCGTGGGCGTGGTGGCGGGCGCGGGCGAGCTCAACATCGTTCAGATCTGCGTGGTGCTGGCCATCGCCTCCATTCTGGGCGACCAGTGCGGCTACGCGCTGGGCCGCCGCACCGGGCCGGCCATCTTCTCCCGTCCGGATTCGCGCTGGTTCAAACAGGAATACGTCACGCGCACGCAGCGCTTCTATGAACGCCACGGCGGCAAGACGCTGATCTACGCCAAGTTCGTGCCGGTGGTGCGGGCCTTCGCGCCGTACATGGCGGGGGTGGGACGCATGCGCTACCTCCGCTTCCTTTCGTTCAACGTTTGGGGCGGATTGGGCTGGGTCCTTTCCATGACTCTGGGCGGATACGCGTTGGGCAATTATCCGTTCATCCGCAGGAATTTCGAGAAGGTGGTGCTGGGGATCGTATTCGTGAGCGTGGTACCTTTGCTCTTGCAGTATCTCCATAGCCGCCGGTCGAGCGTCGTGGGAGTCGCCGTCCCGGAGCCCGCGCCGGAAATCCCGGAGTGACGAGGAGTGATGCGCATCGCCGTCGTATCCGACATCCACGGCAACCGAACCGCGTTCGAGGCAGTTCTGGCGGACCTGCGGGAAACTTCTCCCGACCTGATCCTGCATGGCGGCGATCTGGCTGACGGCGGATCCGGTCCCGTGGAGATTGTCGATCGCATTCGCGATCTGGGCTGGCAGGGCGTGGGCGGCAATACCGATGAGATGCTCTGGAACCCCGCATCATTGACGGAGTTCGCGAGCCAATCGCCTCAACTTCAGCCTCTCTGGACCGCGGTCCGGGAGGTGGCTGCGGCCACCCGCGAAGCGCTGGGAGAAACCCGGCTGGCGTGGCTGAGCAGTCTGCCGCGTATGCAGATGCAGGGTCCGATGGCGCTGGTGCACGCCAGTCCCGGGAGTCTCTGGCGCGCACCCGCGCACACAGCCGGCGATGCCGAGCTGGCGTCGGTTTATTCACCCCTGGGCCGGCCGATTGCCGTGTATGGGCATATCCATCATCCGTACATTCGAGCCGTGGGGGAGATGATCGTCGTCAACACCGGCAGCGCCGGCCTTTCTTACGACGGCGATCGCCGCGCTGCCTACCTGCTGCTGGACGATTTGACGCCGGCCATCCGCCGCGTGGAGTATGACGTGGATCGCGAGATCAAGGCTCTCTTCGCCTCCCGGCGTCCTCACGCCGCTTGGGCTGCGAAGATGCTCGAGAGCGCCAGTCCCCAAATGCCATAAGCGACGGACGCCGTGACTACGAAATGCGGTGGAAGCTTTTGAGAATGTCGCGCGTCGAGTAGCGCAGCGCGATGGGACGCCCGTGCGGGCAGGTCATGGGGCAGGCTGTCGCCGCCAAGGCCCGCAGCAGCCATCCGATCTTTTCCGGCTCCAGCCGCATGTTGATCTTGATGGCCGCGCGGCAGGCGATGGAAGCCGCCATGGCGCTGCGCAAATCGTCGAGCGAAGTCTTGCGCAGCTCGCGCTCGGAGATCTCCAGAATTTCGAAGAGCACCTTCTCGATGCCGGCGGAGTTCAACCCGGCCGGCGCCGACTTCACGGCAATGGTGCGGTTGCCGAAAGGCTCGGTCTCGAATCCCAGGCCCTCCAGCTCTTCGGCGATGCGCGCGTACTCGATCTGCTGAGCCGCCGTCAGGCCGATCACGGCCGGGATCAGCAGACGCTGCGTCTCCACGTTTCCGCGGGCGCGTGCGGCCAGCACCTGCTCAAACAGAATGCGCTCATGCGCCACGTGCTGGTCGATGATCCACAGCCCGTCGCGCCCGGCCGCCACGATGAAGCTGTCGTGAATCTGTCCCAGCGGGCGCAGATCGCGCAAGGCATCCAGGTTGTCCAATTCAGGCAGGCTTGCACCCGAAGGCAGCGGTCCGTGAGTATCGGGAACGCTCAGCTTCACGGCCGGGGAGGAGGGAAGCGCATCCTGCTCGGAAAAATCGAATCGCGGCGAGGGCGACGGAGGCCGGCGCAAATGAAACTCGGGCAGGTGCTCGGCAGGCGTCGCTGCCGAGGGAATCCCGGACGGCAGCATCGCCGAACTGACGGAACCGGCGAATGCCGAGGCGTCCATATTCTCGATCTGCTGGCTGAACTCGGAGTAGGGCAGTCCGGCGGCGGGCTGCGCCGGCGAGGGGACGGAGATGCGCGCGGCCGGGCGTTCCGCCATCAATACTTCACGGACGGTGTCGCGCACCAGGTCGTGCACCACGGAGCCGTGGCGAAAGCGCACCTCGGTCTTGGAAGGGTGCACGTTCACGTCCACCTCTTCGGCGTCGCAATCCAGAAACAGAAGGGCGAAGGGATAGCACGCCGGCGGCATCAGGTTGTGATAGGCGGCGCTGAGGGCGTGCAGCAGCAGGCGGTCCCGGATCAGGCGTCCGTTGACGAACAGGTAGATGGAATTGCGGTTCAGCTTCTGCACCTGCGGACCGCTGACGAAGCCGCGCAGACGGAAGCGGCGAATCGCCGGCGCTTCTTCGGGTTCCGGAGGCATGGCCAAGTCGCGCGACCGCTCCCCCAAATCCACCAGGCCTTCGAGTATCCGGGTTCCGAATACCTGAAAGACGCGCTCCCGCAAGGACTCCACCGGCGTTACGTTCAACAGCTCCGCGTTGTTATGGCGCAGCAGGAAGCTTTTCGACGGATGCGCCAGGCTGTAATGCGTGACCAGCGAGGCCACGTGCGCGATCTCGGTCTGATCCGAGCGCAGGAATTTCTTTCGCGCGGGGACGTTGTAGAACAGATCCCGCACCGTGATGGTGGTGCCCTGGACCAGCGCCGCTTCGTCGCAGCGCAGCAATCTTCCTCCGGCGAACTCCACCGCCGTGCCCACCTGATCCTCGCGCGCCCTGGTCTCGAGCAGCAGCCTGGAGACGGATGCGATGGACGGCAGGGCTTCTCCGCGAAACCCCAGCGTGGCGATCGACAGCAGATCCTTCACGTCGGAAAGCTTGCTGGTGGCGTGGCGCTCGAAGGCCAGCATTGCGTCATCGCGCATCATGCCGGATCCGTTGTCGGCGAGGCGAATCAGCTTGCGCCCGCCAGCCTCGACCTCCAGGCGGAACTCCGACGCGCCCGCGTCGAGTGAATTTTCGAGCAGTTCCTTGACCACGCTGGCCGGACGCTCCACCACTTCTCCGGCCGCGATCTTGTTGGCGACGTTGTCGGAGAGGATGCGGATGCGGCCCATGGTTGAAGATGCAGTTTAACAGGGATCAGTTGGGGAAAGGTGGACATGTTGCATATGCCCCGGTTTATCCACAGGATTCCCACAGCGGCTCGCCGTTAAGTCATTGAGCAGACGCTGATTGTTCCTGTTGAATGAGGACGTGAAACTACGGATAAAGAGATTGTATTTGATCGCTGCGGCCCTAGAATGACATCAGAAGCTCTGAACAGTTCCATAAAGATTTGTTCTGAAGTAGCAAGGAGGTTTCAGCATGAAGCAATTTGAGAAGATCGAGATCGTAGTTATTCGCATTGGGGCATTAATCCTCTTGGTCATTCTCCTCGTCAAGGTCATCCTGCATGAACTGGGCGTCATTTCGTGACATTGGTCGATGCTGGCGCATTATGAAAAATCTCGTCCACTGCCAGCCGGCCGCCGAAGAAAAGCGAAATCTCCTGCCCGGATTTGTAGGTGTGCCGTGTCCGTCGGCTGTGGAGACGTCTACTTCGCGCAGGTCAACGTCCACGACCCAAAATTCGCGCGAGCCTGTCTCAAGGCAGAGCCTCCTCTTGTCGAACACCGCCTGCGCCGTGTCCCACTCCGACAGCACCTCGACCACCAGATCCGGCGCGCCCGACAGGTAATCCTTGATGGCGTCCCATCTGGCCTTAGAGAGGCACGCAACATCGGCGCGCCAGCATTCGTACTCGGGGGCTGGTTTGAAGGGAAGTACGGTAGTCACGATGAACCCCTCTCCAGCGTTCCGTTCAAGTAGTTTGCGAAGCTCCGCCTGTGTTCGAAAATGGCCGTGCAGTGGAAAGGGAACCTTGACCAGCTCTCCGTGGTGGAGCTCGCAGCGGTATCCAGGAGGGTCAGGAATCTTTAAGTATTCCTCGAAGGTCATCCTCAGTGAGGGGCCAGCCGACATGGCGGAAGCCTACGCGCTCATCGCGCCCAGGAACTCCGCATTGCTGCGGGTCTTGCCCAGCTTGTCGATGAGCAACTCCATGCTCTCCACCGGCGACAGCGGATTCAGCACCTTGCGCAGCACGTACACGCGGTTCAATTCCTCGCGCGGCAGCAGCAGCTCTTCCTTGCGGGTGCCGGAGCGGGTGATGTCGATGGCCGGGAACACGCGCTTGTCCATCAGCTTGCGGTCCAGATGGATCTCCATGTTGCCGGTTCCCTTGAACTCTTCGAAAATCACGTCGTCCATGCGGCTGCCGGTGTCGATCAAGGCCGAGGCGACGATGGTCAGCGACCCTCCCTCTTCGATATTGCGCGCCGCGCCGAAGAAGCGCTTGGGGCGCTGCAACGCGTTCGAATCCACGCCGCCCGACAGCACCTTGCCCGAAGGAGGCACCACGGTGTTGTAGGCCCGCGCCAGGCGCGTGATGGAATCGAGCAGAATCACCACGTCCTTCTTATGCTCCACCAGACGCTTGGCCTTTTCGATCACCATCTCGGCCACTTGCACGTGGCGCGAGGCGGGCTCATCGAAGGTGGAGGAAATCACTTCCCCCTTCACCGACCGCTGCATGTCAGTGACCTCTTCCGGGCGTTCATCGATCAGCAGCACGATCAGCGTCACTTCCGGATGATTCGCCGTCACCGAGTTGGCGATGGACTGCAACAGCATGGTTTTGCCGGTGCGCGGCGCGGCCACGATCAATCCGCGCTGCCCCTTGCCGATGGGCGTCAGCAGATCCATGACGCGGCCCGAGAAGTTTTCGCGCGTGGTCTCCATCTTCAGCCGGGCCTGCGGATACAGCGGCGTCAGATTGTCGAAGAAGATCTTGTTGCGCGCCTCCTCGGGCGGCTCGAAGTTGATGGCGTCGACCTTGATCAGCGCGAAGTAACGCTCGCCTTCCTTGGGCGGCCGGATCTGCCCGCTCACGGTGTCGCCGGTGCGCAGGTCGAAACGCCGGATCTGCGAGGGCGAAACGTAAACGTCGTCGGGGCCGGGAAGATAGTTGTACTCCGGCGCGCGCAGGAAGCCGAAGCCGTCGGGGAGGCATTCGAGCACGCCTTCGGAGAAGATCAGCCCGCTCTTTTCCGCCTGCACCTGGAGGATCTTGAAGATCAATTCCTGCTTGCGGAATCCCGCGAAGCCTTGTACGCCCAGGTCCTTGGCGATCTGGTTGAGCTTCTGGATGCTCATGTCCTTGAGCTCCACCAGGTCGAGCGCGGCGCCGTTCTTGGCCTGCCCCATTTGCTGCCGCCGCTTGTTGTCGAACAAGCGCCCCTGCGGCGTGGGCTCACCTTCTTTAGGAGCGGGAGCGTCGCCGGCCTTGGGAGCTTCCGCCGGTGGCTTGGGAGCCTCCTCGGCATTGAGAGCTTCCGCGGCCGGCTTGGTTTCAATGGGAGGCTTGGCTTCAACGGCTGGCTTGGCGGCTTCCACGGGAGGCGCCGGTTTGGCTTCCGCTGCGGGGGCCTTGTCCGGAGGCGGAGATTTGGTCCTCGATTTATGCTCCGGCTTCGCCGCCGGAGTCTCCGTCTTGGCGGGACCCTCTGACGCCGCGGTATCCGGCTGGCCGTTCGATTCGGCGCCGGCCGCGTCTTTTTTGGCCTGCTCCGGCTTGGCCTGTTCCGTTTTTGCCTGGTCCGGCTTTGAGAGTTCCGGGTTTACATCCGGGACTGATTGTTCTGGGTTTTCGAAATTGCTTGCCAAATTTCCCTCACTCCCCGGCCCGTCACGGCCGAGCATTCCAACAGCTCCCCCGCGTATCCTTTTCGCAAGGCCAGCCGGCTTTGATGCCTTTCTTTGTGCGATCCGAGCTTGTCAAATTTCATCGCGGCCACGACGTAGGGCCGTTCGTGAAGCTCCAGCCACTCCCGCAGCTCCACGTCTTTTTCCATCCAGCCTCGCCGGGCGTCCACCAGAATCACCGCCAGCTCCAGCGCCTTGCGGCCCAGCAGATAGCTCTCGATCAGAGCCTTCCACTGCTCGGTGATGCGCTTGGGAACTTTGGCGAATCCATACCCGGGCAAGTCCACAAACCGGTACCCGCCGTCCACCTGGTAGAAGTTGATCTCCTGCGTACAACCTGGCCGGGAACTCACATGCGCTACCTTACCAGCCGACACCAGCGCATTCAGCAGGCTGGATTTCCCGACGTTACTGCGGCCCAGGAACGCGATCTCAGGTTCCGCCTCGGGCGGAAACTGCTCCGGCCGGGCTGCACTTATTATAAACCGCGCTGACATAGCTGAGGGGGTCGGGTTCCCTGGGTCCGGGAAATCGAACAACGTCCGATCCGCTCCTCCGGCCTCTGGGGTCCTGAACGTGTGTCTTTCGTGCGTACTTTTTAGTGCGTTACTTTCTCTTCCCGGTTTCGCGCCACGATCTCCGCCGCGGTCAGCATTCCGGCCAGCGGCGCCATTTCCAGCTCCCGCTCCAACGCGATCTTCAACACCTCGTCCATGGAGGTGACAAAGTGCAGCTTCATTTCCTTGCGGATGTTCTCCGGAATATCGGGAAGATCCTTTTCGTTATCCTTGGGCAACACGATCTCGAAGATGCCCTGCCGGTGCGCCGCCAGAGTTTTTCCTTCAACCCGCCAATGGGCAGCACGCGCCCGCGCACCGTAATCTCGCCCGTCATGGCGATGTCGGCCCGCACCGGAACGCTGGTCAGCGCGCTGGTGATGCTGGTGGCGATGGTGATGCCCGCCGAGGGACCATCCTTGGGAATCGCGCCCTCGGGAACGTGCAGGTGAATGTCCAGGTGACGGTAAAAGTCCCGCGGCAAACCCATCGGATGCGCGCGGCTGCGCACGTAGCTCATGGCCGCCTGCGCCGATTCCTGCATCACGTCGCCCAGCTTCCCGGTGGTGGTCAGCCGCCCGCGGCCTTCCATGATCGCGGCTTCGGTGGTCAGAATCGATCCGCCCACCTCGGTCCACGCCAGGCCCACCGTGGCGCCCACTTCGTTGTTGGCGATCGGCCACCTGCTCGCGGAATTTCTGCGGCCCCAGCAGCTCGCCCACCTTGGCGCGGCGTCGATCACCGCCTTTTCCAGTCTTCTCGGCCGGCTTGGCGTCCGCGCCGTTCTCGGCTTTCGCTTCCTGGCCGATTGGCCGACTGCGAGATTCACCACCGCGCGCGCCATCTTGCGGCACACGTTGCCGATTTCGCGCTCCAGATTGCGCACGCCCGCCTCGCGCGTGTAGTGCTGGATCAGCTCCTGAATGCCCGTAGTCCGGAAATTCGATCTGATCGTCCTTGAGGCCCGGTCTCCTTGCGCTGTTTCGGCACCAGGAAGCGCTTGGCGATTTCCTTCTTTTCAAGCTCGGTGTAGCCCGACAGCCGGATCACTTCCATGCGATCCTGCAAGGCCGGAGGAATGGTGTGCAGCACGTTGGCCGTGGCGATGAAGAACACCTGGCTCAAATCGTATTCCACGTCCAGGTAGTGATCCATGAACATGTAGTTCTGTTCCGGATCCAGCACTTCGAGCAGCGCCGCCGACGGGTCGCCGCGGAAATCGGTGGACATCTTGTCGATCTCATCCAGCATGAACACCGGGTTGCGCACGCCGGCCTTCTTCATCATCTGCAGAATCTGGCCGGGCAGCGCGCCGATATAGGTGCGGCGATGGCCGCGGACTTCGGCTTCGTCGCGCACTCCGCCCAGCGATAGGCCGCACGAACTTGCGTCCGGTAGCCTTGGCGATCGACATCCCCAGCGACGTTTTGCCCACGCCGGGAGGCCCGACGAAGCACAGGATCGAGCCCTTGGGATCCTTCACCAGCCGCCGCACCGCCAGGAATTCGAGAATCCGCTCCTTGATCTTTTCCAGGCCGTAGTGATCGCTCTCGAGCACGCTCTGCGCGTGCGGCAGGTCGCGGATCTCCTTGGATTTTTTCTTCCACGGCACGGCCAGCAGCCAATCCAGGTAGTTGCGCGACACCGTGGACTCGGCCGACATGGGCGGCATCTGCTCCAGCCGCTTCAACTCCGCCATGGCCTTTTCCTGTCGCGTCCTTGGTCATGCCGGCGGTTTCGATCTTCTTCTTCAGTTCGTCGAACTCGCTCTTTTCGCCGCGGCCCAGTTCCTTCTGGATGGCCTTGATCTTCTCGTTGAGATAGTATTCCTTCTGCGCCTTGTCGATCTGCCGCTTCACCCGGCCTTGAATGCTGCGATCGACGTTGAGCTTCTCGATCTCCACGTCCAGCATCTCGGCCACGCGCGTCAGCCGGTCGATGGGATCGAAAATCTCCAGCAGCTCCTGCTTCTCTTCGAGAGCCAGTTGCAGATTCGCGCCCACCGTATCGGCCAGCTTGCCCGGATCGTCCGGCCGGATCTGCGTCACCATCGAGTCGTAGTTCACGTTCTGGCTGATCTTGACGTACTGCTCGAACAGCCCCGTGACCCGCGAGGTCAGCGCGTCCAACTGCGGCCCCGGTTCGATACGGAAGTTGGTGGTCCTGACCGTGGCCCGGAAAAAGCCTTCGTCCTCGCTCACCGACAGGATTTTGCCGCGCTCGATGCCTTCCACCAGCACCTTGATGTTGCCGTCGGATTGCTTGACGCTTTGGACGATATTGGCCACCGTGCCGACGGAAAAGATTTCGTCGGGGCGCGGCTCATCCACGCTGGCGTCGTGCTGCGCAGCCAGGAAGATCTTGCGGTCGCTGGCCAGCGCCTCTTCGAGAGCGCGCACGCTCGACTCCCGCCCCACCACGAAGGGCGTCATCATGTGCGGAAAGATCACCACCTCGCGGATGGGCATCATCGGCAAGCGGCGTGTTTCTGTTTTTTCTTTGGAACTCAGCATTTTGAAAAGAGCATGTGAAAAGAGCGCGTGAAAAGAGCGTGCGAAAGAACGGACCGGACGAAAGCCGCCAGCAGCCGTTGCCCGCCGTGACGCCGGTTCCTAGCCGGCTTTCTCCAAAAGCGCCATGTTGATTTTCTGGGTCATTACCATTTCCTTGGTGACCAGGAATTCGCGGACCTTTTTATAAGACGGGAGGTAGTACATCAGGTCCAGCATCAGATCTTCGAGGATCATCCGCAATCCCCGCGCACCCACTTTGCGCTCCATGGCGAGTTGCGCAATGGCTTCCAGTGCGTCGTCGTTAAACTTCAGTCTAACATTCTCAAACTCGAACAGCTTCTGGTACTGCTTAATGATCGCATTCTTGGGCTTGGTCAGGATCTGCACCAGGGCGTCGCGGCCCAAATCCTCGAGCACGGCCACCACCGGCAGCCGCCCGATAAACTCCGGGATGAATCCACTCTTTATCAGATCGACAGGTTGCACCTGTTCCAACATGCCCACGTCGCGGCGGCCGGAGCTGCCCGGACGACGGCTGGCCTGCGCCCCATCTTCCGGATTCGAAAAGCCGATGGTCCGCGTGCCGATCCGCCGCGAAATGGTCTTCTCCATCCCGATGAACGCCCCGCCGCAGATAAACAGGATATTGGTGGTATCGACCGGAGTGAATTCCTGGTGCGGATGCTTGCGCCCGCCCTGCGGAGGCACATTCGCGACCGTGCCTTCCAGAATCTTCAGCAGCGCCTGCTGCACGCCTTCGCCGGAGACGTCGCGCGTGATGGAAGGATTCTCGTCCTTGCGCCCGATCTTGTCGATCTCATCTATATAGATGATGCCCTGCTGGCAGCGCTGCACATCCCAATCCGAATTTTGCAGCAGCCGAAGAATGATATTCTCTACGTCTTCACCGACATAGCCGGCCTCGGTCAGCGTGGTAGCATCCACGATGGCGAAGGGCACATCCAGAATCCGCGCCAGGGTTTGCGCCAGCAGCGTCTTTCCGGTCCCGGTGGGTCCGATCAGCAGAATATTGGACTTGGACAGCTCCACCTCGCCCGAGCGCTGCTTATTCATTTGGATCCGCTTGTAGTGGTTGTAAACCGCTACCGCCAGCTTCTTCTTGGTGGCATCCTGGCCGATCACATACTGATCCAGGTATTCCTTCAACTCCAGCGGTTTGGGAAGCTTGTGCGGAGTTCCGTATTGCTGCTCATGCCGGTCGTCCTCGAGAATCGAGTTGCATACGGCAATGCACTCATCGCAAATGTAGGCGCGTGGATAATCCGAGGGGGAGGAGATCAGCTTTCCAACGACATCCTGACTTTTGTGGCAGAAGGAACAACGCAACGAATCGTCGGAGCCAGCACGCTTCACCGGGATCTCCTAGTCAGCATAAGAATGTTTCGGACAGTTTGATTATAACCGAGATCCCGTCCGGACACCAGAAACTCACTCCGGCGGCAGTACTACCACCCGGTTGCGCCCCTGATTTTTGGCCATGTAGAGCGCGTTGTCCGCAGTGCGAATGAGGTTCTCGGAGTTCACCGGCAGGCCCGGGCGCCAACTGGTGGCTCCGAAGCTGGCCGTGATGGTGAGGGCCGCGTCGCCGATCAGCATCGGCTCATTGGCCAGTGCCACCCGCATCCGCTCCGCCTGGTTGGCGGAGCAGTTCTCGTCGCAGCCGGGCAGGATGATCAGAAACTCTTCGCCGCCGTAGCGTCCGATGGCATCGTAGGGCCGCATGGAAAGCAGCATGCGCCGCGAGAATTCGCGCAGCACGGCGTCTCCGGCGAAATGCCCGAAGGAGTCGTTGACGTTCTTGAAACGGTCCAGATCCGCCAGCACCACGCCCACGGGACGGTTCTCGCGCGTGCCCCGCGCCAGCTCTCGTTGCAGAATGTCCAGAATCGAGGACCGGTTCCACAAGCGCGTGAGGAAATCCTTGGTGGCCTGCTCCCGCAGCTCCTCGCGCGCCGCCAGCAATTCGCGTTGCAGGTCGATGATGCGCGTGCCCGCGCGCAATCTCACCTTCAGCTCATGCTGATCGAAGGGCTTGGTCAGATAATCGTCCGCGCCGGATTCCAGGCCCTCGATCAAATCCTCCCGCTGGCTCTTGGAGCTCAACAGCAGCAGATAGGTGTAGGGCGCGTCGGAGGCGTGCGAGCCCTCGCGCACCCGCTTGCAAACTTCCGGGCCGGTCAGCCCCGGCATCACCCAATCCAGGATCGCGATGCGCGGCGCGTCTTCGTGCTTGAGCGCGTTCCACGCCTCCAGCCCGTCGCAGGCGACCACTACTTCATATCCCCACTTCCGGAGCGTGGCGTCCAGCAGATGCCGCGAAACGATGCTGTCGTCGGCGATCAATATCCTCATGGCTTCGGGATGGGGCCTTAATTCTTTCAAGGTATCCTATTCAGTCGTCTTATCGCTTAGATACCGAAAGACTTGAGATTCCAGGGGGCGAGCGGCCGGCGCTTGGCGCAAGCGGGAATGCCCGGCGCGTGCCTGCGCCCACGCCTCGCTTGCTACAATAAACCAAGCTCCCATGTTGCCGGAGCACCGTTTCGGGGGGAAAGCGCTCTTACGTGAAGCCTAGCGATGTCCGCGACCCGGCGTACTTTCACAAAGTCGTCGATTGCCAATGGGCCTGCCCGGCCCACACCAATGTTCCCGAGTATATCCGGCTTATCGCCCAGGGTAAGTACACAGAGGCCTATATGGTCAACCGGGAATCGAACGTCTTCCCGGCCATCCTGGGCCGCACCTGCGACCGTCCCTGCGAGCCTGCCTGCCGCCGCGGGCGAGTCGACGAAACAGATCACAAGCCCGTCGCCATCTGCCGTCTGAAGCGCGTCGCCGCCGATCTGCGCGGCGATATCTCGCATCTTCTGCCCAAAATTCCCAAGCAATCGAACGGCAAGCGCATCGCGCTGATCGGCGCGGGCCCGGCTTCGCTCACTGTGGCCAACGATCTTCGCCCGCTGGGCTACGAAGTCACGCTCTTCGAGAAACAGGATAAGCCCGGTGGTTTGATGCGCACCAACATCCCATCGTTTCGGCTTCCCGAACAGGTTTTGAACGACGAAGTCGGCACCATCCTCGATATGGGCGTCGATATCCGCTACAGCTCGCCCATCGGCAGTCTGCGATCTCTTTTCGCCGAGGGTTTTGACGCGGTTTTCGTCGGCACCGGCGCGCCTCGCGGCAAGAATCTCGATCTGCCGGGCCGAACGGAAGCCGCCTCGCGCATCCACATCGGCATCGACTGGCTGGAATCGGTCGCCTTCGACCACATCAACTCCATCGGTGAGCGCGTTCTGATCATCGGCGTCGGCAACACGGCCATGGATTGCTGCCGGACTTCCCGAAGGCTGGGTGGACGCGATATTAAAGTGATGGCGCGCCGTCCCCGAGGCTACTTCAAAGCCTCGCCGTGGGAGCTCGACGATGCCGAGGAAGAAGGCATCGAGATCGTCGTCAACTACGCGCCCAAGCGTTTCGTGCGTCGAGAACGGCAAGCTCACCGGCATGGAATTCGAGCGTCTGGAATGGGACGACGACGCCAAGAAATCGCAGCGTTCTCGAAACCGTTTTCCTTCCCGCCGACGATGTGATCCTGGCCATCGGCCAGGAAAACGCGTTCCCTTGGATCGAGCGCGATCTGGGCATCGAATTCGACAAATGGGGCATGCCGGTGGTGGATCAAACCACGTTCCAATCGACTCGCCCGGGTGTGTTCTTCGGCGGCGATGCGGCGTGGGGACCCAAGAATATCATCTGGGCGGTCGCGCACGGCCACGGCGCGGCCATCTCGATTCACAATCACTGCCAGGGCATCCCGGTCACGGATCGCCCCATCGACCGCAGCAGCCTGATCAGCCAGAAGATGGGCATGAGCGAGTGGAGCTATCACAACGATTACAATCCGGCTCGCGCGCCAGAAGATGCAGCACGTCGACCTGGTGGAGCGCTTCCGCAAGCTGAACGTCGAGGTGGAGCTCGGATTCACGCCGGAGCAGACCGCGCGCGAGGTGCAGCGCTGCCTCAACTGCGATATCGAAACCGTCTTCACCCCCAAGCGCTGCATCGAATGCGACGCCTGCATCGACATCTGCCCGGTGCAGTGCCTCACCATCGCGAAGGACGGCCCGGAGGAAGAAGTGCGGCAGCGCCTTTCGGCGCCCGCGGTGAATCCGGATCAGGCTCTGTACGCCTCCGCGCCGCTGCCCCAAACCGGCCGGCTGATGATCAAGGACGAAGATGTATGCGTCCACTGCGGCCTGTGCGCGGAGCGCTGCCCCACCGCGGCCTGGGACATGCAAAAGTTCGACCTTCTTATTCCCTACGCAGGAGCGCCATGCACGACGTCTTACGCGTCCACGCTGCGAAACCAGCCGGACGTAAACGATTTCGCCCTCAAACTGGCGAATGTGAACGGAACCGGATCGGCCAGCGCCAACGGTCTGCTGATGCAGGCCATTTTCCGCATGGGCATTCCGGTCACCGGCAAGAATCTTTTCCCGTCCAATATTCAGGGTCTGCCCACCTGGTACGAAATCCGCGTCAATAAGGACGGCTACGGCGCCCGCGCGCTGGATTACGACCTGATGGTGGCCATGAACTCGCAGACCTACGCGCGCGACGTGCGCGAGGTCCGCTCCGGCGGCTACCTGATGTACGATTCCACCTGGCCGCTCGACCCCGACGCTGCTGCGCGACGACATCACCTTTCTGGGCGTGCCGCTGGCCAAAATGTGCAACGAGAGCTTCGCCGATCCGCGCGAGCGCATTCTGATGAAGAACATCGCCTATGCCGGATCGCTGTGCGCCGCGCTGGATATCGACATGCAGCTTGTGGGCGAGCTGCTGGAGGAGAAATTCGGCAGGAAGAAAGCGCTGCTCGATTCCAATCACAAGGCGCTCAAGCTGGGCTACGATTACGCCAAGGAAAATTTCGATTGCCCGCTTCCGTTCCATCTCCAAAAGATGGACGCCAACGGCGATAAGATCCTGATCGACGGCAACACCGCCACGGCGCTCGGCTGCCTCTACGCCGGCGCGACCGTCGCGGCCTGGTATCCCATCACGCCCGCGACCTCCGTCATGGACGCGTTCAAGATGCTGTGCGAGGAATACCGCCGCGATCCCGATACCGGCAAGAACAATTTCATCATCCTGCAAGCCGAGGACGAGCTGGCCGCCATCGGCATGGTTCTGGGCGCGAGCTGGAACGGCGCGCGCGCCTTCACCTCCACCGCCGGCCCCGGAATCTCGCTGATGAACGAACTGCTGGGCCTGGCCTACTACGCGGAGATCCCCGCCGTGGTGATCGACGTTCAGCGCGTGGGACCCTCCACCGGCATGCCCACGCGCACCCAGCAGGGCGACATTCTGCTGTGCGCCTACGCCTCCCACGGCGATACGCGCCATATTTTGCTGTTCCCGTCGAATCCGGCGGAGTGCTTCGAGTTCGCGGTCAAATCCTTCGATCTGGCGGAGCGCTTCCAGACGCCCGTGATCATGCTCTCCGATCTGGACATCGGCATGAACGATTGGGTCATCCCGCGCATCCAATGGGACGATTCCTTCCGCCCCGACCGCGGACGCGTTCTGAGCGCCGAGGATCTCGAAAAGACCGCCGAATACTTTCGCTATTCGCCGTCGGATGAAAACTACGTGGCCGCGCGCACTCTGCCGGGCGTCGATTCCAAGGGTTCGTACTTCGTGCGCGGGTCCGGCCACAACAAGCTCGGCGGATACACCGAGACGCCTTCTGAATACCAGGAAGTGATGGACCGCCTGAAGTTGAAGCACAAGGCCTCCGCGAAATTCGTGCCCGCGCCGGTGATTGAGACTCGCCAGGGAGCCCGTTTCGGCGTCCTCTCGCTGGGCGGCTGCGACCCTGCCGTGCGCGAAGCTCTGGACGTCCTGGAGGCCCGCGGCGTTCCCGCCGATTATCTGCGCGTGCGCGGATTTCCTTTCGATGAAGCTGTCGAGGAGTTCCTCGGCTCCCACGAATTCACGTTCGTTATCGAGCAGAATCGCGACGCGCAGCTCAAATCGCTGCTGACGCTTGAAACCTCCGTGCCCAAAGAAAAGCTGCGCTCCGTGCTGGTATACGGAGGCTTCCCCTTGAGCGCCCGCCACGTAGTGGGCGCGATCCTGAATCAATTAGAGGACTGACTGTGCCGTCAATCGCAAAGCCCATCGCCACCCACCCCAGCCTGAAGCGCAATGAACTGAACCTGACCCTTCGCGACTACGAAGGCATCATGTCGACCCTGTGCGCCGGCTGCGGGCATGATTCCATCACCGCCGCCATTACGCGCACGTTCTGGGAATTGTCCACCCCGCCGCACATGATCGCCAAGCTGAGCGGCATCGGGTGTTCCTCGAAGACGCCCACCTATTTCGTCAGCGGCGCGCACGGTTTCAACTCGGCGCACGGGAGAATGCCGGCGATTGCCACCGGCGCGGCCGCGGCCAACCGCGATCTTCTGTACATCGGCATCTCCGGCGACGGCGATTCGCTCTCCATCGGGCTCGGCCAGCTGTGCCACGCCATCCGCCGCAACGTGCGCATGCTGTACGTGATCGAGAACAACGGCGTCTACGGCCTGACCAAGGGGCAGTTTTCCGCATCCGCCGACGTCGGCTCCAAGAGCAAGCGCGGGGAAGCTAATCGCATGGGGCCCATCGATCCGGTCAAGCTGGGCTTGACCCTGGGCGCGACCTTCATCGCCCGCGGCTTCTCCGGCGACAAGGAGCAGCTGGTTCCGATTCTCAAGGCGGCGGTGGCGCACCGCGGCTTCGCGCTGGTGGACGTGATCTCGCCGTGCGTCACCTTCAACGATCACGAAGGCTCGACCAAGAGTTACCTCGCGACCCGCAAACACATGGTCCGCGCCACCGAGACGGATTTCGTTCCGCCCGCGCCGGAGATTCTGGCGCACATCAGCCCCACCGGAACCACCAGCGTGACTATGCACGACGGCAGCGTGGTACGCTTCACCCGCACACCCGCCGATTACGATCCCACCGATCGCGCCAAGGTGACCGAATACCTCGACGCCCACATGGCCACCGGGGAAGTCCTCACCGGGCCTGCTGTTCCTCGACGAATCCTCGGCCGACATGCATGAGCTGAGCAACTCGACCGAAGTGCCCATGTCGCACCTTCCGTTACGAGACGCTCTGCCCCGGCTCCGCGGTGCTCGATAAATTGCAGGAAGAGTACCGGTAGCCGCCTCTGGCGGTCCTACGGCATGCCGTCGAAGGCGGTCGCGCTTAAACATACCCACACCTCGGTTCCACTTGGCGGCTTCTTCCCGTCTAGTGAGACTCTGACAAAGGTAGTCGTCGTAACACCGGGTAGACACCGCGCCTTCGACACCTCAAGGACCTTGGCATGAGTCTTCCTTTCCACCGTTAGGGCCGGGGCCTTCGCCATGGCATCAAGAAACTCCTCGCGGCCGGACGGGAAGTCGTAAGGGTGGTTGATCATATCGCTAATCCGCTGAGTTCCCGCCTCGCGAGTATGCGGTTCGCGCCAAAAGCGGTCTTCCTCGGCCTGCGCCTTTTCTTGATCGCCGATCAGCCGTCGAATCTCGGGGCTGTCAATCACAACCGTAATGGGTTGTTTGGAGCCTGGAAAGGTCATCGTCATGGGTGACTCTGCATTCAGCAACACGGCTCCGGCAGCACAGCCCCCCATAAGTGCCATCCGCCTCGCAACCATGGGCGCACTCATATAACCGGATTGAGGCGGGCGGGCCGCTGACCTCGCAACTGACGAATGAAGCGGCGGAAGGAATCGACTTCCTCCGGACTGCCTAAATCCTGAAACGGAAAGGACACAACCGGCGGCTTGGCTCCTGGAATTGGCACGGTCCTGTCCGGAAGCATCTTCGGATTGAGAATCAGCTTCGCCATAACTCGATGTTACGAAAAATTATCTCGTCGCGTATCCCCCGGTGAGCCTGCGCCGCTTGAGGTTCAGCGGTCCTTTTCGCCGTTTGAAGGTTATCAAGCTGGCCGGGGGCCCTCGAAATACTGAAAACGATGGAGCAACGGTAGAAAACAGCGGAAGAAAAAGCGGCAGAGCCGCCTACTTGCTTTCGCCGATACGGTGCAGCTTAATCAGGTTGGTGCTACCGGTGCGCCCGATGGGCTGCCCGGCCACGAACACAACGTTATCGTTGGGCTTCAAGCGGCCGGAGCTTACCAGCATATGCTCCATTTGAAGCAGCATTAGATCCGTCGATTTCACATCCGGCGCAAGGATGGGCTCCACTCCGAAGGAGACGCTCAACTGCCGCGCGACGCATTCGTTCTGGGTAAACGCGTAAATCGGAACCGGAGGCCGGAAGCGGGAGATCAACCGCGCGCTGGCTCCGCTGGAGGTGAAGACCACGATCGCCGCCGCTCCCGCCGAGCGCGCGGCGTGATACGCGACGTCTGCGATGACCTCGGCATTCGACGGCGTCAGCGGCGGCAACGGTTCCGGGAAACCTTGCGGGGCCAGCCAGCCCTCCGTCTCCTCGGCGATGCGGGTCATCATGCGGGCGGCCAGCACGGGGTGGTGGCCGGTGGAGGTTTCCGCCGACAGCATCACCGCGTCGGTGCCGTCGCAGATGGCGTTGGCGACGTCGCTCACTTCCGCGCGCGTGGGGGACGAATGTTCGATCATCGATTCCAGCATTTGCGTCGCGGTGATGACGAATCTTGCCCTTGGCGCGCGCCCGTTCGATGATGCGCTTCTGAATGAACGGGACCTTTTCCAAAGCCAGCTCCACGCCCAGATCGCCGCGAGCCACCATGACGCCTTCGCATTCGTCCAGAATCTGCTCCAGGTTCTTCCAGCCCTCCGGTTTCTCGATCTTGGCGATCACCGGAATCTGCGCGTCGTTCTGCTCCAGGTACAGCTTCACCCTTTGCAGATCGCTCGCCCGGCGCACGAAAGAGAGCGCCACGAAATCGATGCCCGCTTGCAGGCCGCGCTGCAGATCCTCCATGTCTTTGCGGGTGAGCGAGGGCGTGCTCAGCTCCACCCCGGGCAGGTTGATGCCCTTGTGGTCGCTTATGGCTCCGCCGATGACCACCACGCACCGCGCCGATACGGCGTCGGTGTCGAGCACCTTGAGCTCGACGCTTCCGTCGGCCAGGAACACGCGATCGCCGGGCTTGACGTCCTGTGCGAAATGAGAATAGCTGGTGGATGCCAGCGCGGCGGTGCCCAGCACTTTCTCGGTGGTGATGCTGAAGGTATCGCCCGCGAGTAACTCGCACTGGCCGCCCTCGAAGTTTCCCAGGCGGATTTTGGGGCCTTGCAGATCCAGCAGGATTCCGGCCTGGATGCCCAACTCCTTCGCGGCGGCGCGCACACTGGCGATGCGCGCCAGATGATCGTCCCAGGCGCCGTGGCTCGTATTCAGACGAAACACGTTCACGCCCGCCGCAAACATGCTCTTCAAGGCGGAGGAGCCGCTAATCGCGGGTCCCAGCGTCGCCACAATTTTTGTTCTCGGCATGAAAAAGGGAAAAGCGATGCGAGCCGGCGAAACCCGAATTCTACGGGGAAGGAAGCGCTGCAACGGCCGAGTGCAGCGGTACAGCAAGGATACCCCAGGCGAGCGGAATCCTGCAATCGCCATGCGGCCCGTATTGCTCCGCGCGATACATGGTCATGCGGCTTCAAACCCCGCGCGGTCCGTACCCGAGAAGCTCTTCCCGGCCGCGCTTCTTGAGCTTCTTGCCCAGGACCTCGGGAGGAACGTCGGGCCAGACCGTCCGCTCGAAGAGCTCGACGAGCTGCTCCTTCGTTGGGGGGACACCGCTCTGATTCGCGATTCAATATGTCCCCGGGCAAGTTGCACTCCCGGTCCACTATTCCACCCCCTTCGCGCACCCGGATGGCGGCCGGTTTTAAGTCTGAGCCATTTCCCGACGGATGTAGAGCTTTTGCTTTACCCTCTAAATCCGCTTGACGAGTTCTATACTTCGAGCATAATAGAACTATGGAATCGTCACGACCGAAGCTTGCTCCAGACCCCGACCGCACGGCCGCATATGCGGATATGTTTTCCGCTCTCGGGGCCGAGCCGCGGTTGCGGATTTTGCGGGTGCTCCTCGCCGCGCACCCGGATGGGATGGTGGTTGGCGAGATTCAGAACGAACTGGGCATTGCGGCCTCCACTTTGTCGCATCACCTGGAAAAGCTCAAGAATGAGGATCTCATCGCGGTGCGCCGCGAGAGCACCTTCCTGCGTTACAGCGCCAATACTCCGGTGCTGGAGGAGTTGCTCGGGTTCCTATACGCCGAGTGCTGTACTCGAAACAAGGCGATCAAGCCTACCAAGATTACTCAACTTTGCAGGTAGGGAAGGCCGTACGCGAGGAGGCTTATGCCGGATGAAGCGAAGAAGACGTCGCACCTGAACAAGCTTGCGTGGACTCTCATCGTGCTTGGATTTCTCTCGGCCGCGGCCTACGTGATCTGGCTCAACCGGCAGTAGCACCGTGCATGGCGACGCAAACTCCAAATCACGAAAACAGCGCCCACGTCAAGTCTAAGTACTTGAACGTAATGCTCTGGCTGGCGATAGCACTCATCGCGGTGCTCATTGGCGCCTGGGCGGTCTGGGCGAGCAGGCAAGCCGACCTTCGCTCGATCTGGGCGCCGGAATGAACATGGCCATCCAACCAGCCAAGATAACCCCAGGCTGCAAAACAGGAGAAAGAACATGGCGATGAAAACCAGAGTTCTATTTCTTTGCACCGAGAATTCCTGCCGTACCCAGATGGCGGAGGCGTTTCTTCGGGAGCTGACTGGCGATGAATTAGAGATCGTGAGCGCAGGATCGGAAGCGGGCCGCTTGGACTCGGAGGCGGTGGCGGCGATGCGGGAGGTTGGCATCGACATCTCGTCGGCGCGGTCCAAATCCGTTAATCCATACCTGGGCGAACGATTTACCTATGTCATCACGCTATGCGATCGACAAGTAGAACGGTCGTGCCCGATATTTCCCGGCGCGATGTGGCGCCAGGCATGGGAGCTTGAGAGTCCGGCCGCGCTGGAGGCGGATGGCCTGAGCCATGCGATGGCGGTGCGCCATGCGCGTGACAGCATTCGCCGGCACGTCATTGAGTTCGTCGAAAAACACCATCACGGCGGGTCAGGGAAAGGGAAATCCTCATGGACGTGAAAGAAACAATACGAATGAAAAGATGCCTGCTTCGAAGGAACCACAAGAAAACATGATTCGGATTGGAATTAACGGGTTTGGCCGGATGGGTCGCCTTGCCTTCCGCGCTGCGTGGGATTGCACGGATATCGCGGTGGTGCATATCAACGAGATCAAGGGCGGCCCGGCGACCGCCGCTCATCTGCTGGAATTCGACAGCGTCCACGGGCGTTGGCCGAAGCCGATGAAGGCAGAGACGGATGGACTGACCGTGCAGGGGCGTTCAATCGGATTCACCGCTGAATCGAAGCCGAATGAGGTTCCCTGGGAAGCCGGCAATGTCGATATTGTGCTGGAGTGTTCCGGGAAACTGCTGACGCTTGAGGCGCTCGAACCTTTTTTCGAGCGTGGGGTGCGCAAGGTGATCGTCGCGGCGCCGGTCAAACAGGGCGGCGCATTGAACATCGTCATGGGCGTGAACGACGCCCTGTATTCTCCAAGCGAGCATCGCATCGTCACCGCCGCCTCGTGCACCACCAACTGTTTGGCTCCCGTCGTGAAAGTTATCCACGAAGGGATCGGGATTCGCCATGGCGTGATTACCACCATCCACGACGTCACGAACACTCAGGTGATCGTCGATCTGCCTCACAAAGATTTGCGGCGCGCCCGATCCGCCCTGATGTCCCTCATTCCGACCACGACCGGTTCTGCAACCGCCATTGGTCTGATCTATCCGGAGTTGCAAGGCAAGCTGAACGGCGTCGCCATCCGGGTGCCGCTGCTGAATGCTTCGCTGACGGATTGTGTGTTCGAGGTGGCGAGGCCCACAAGTATCGCCGAAGTGAATCGGCTCTTCAAACAGGCCG
The DNA here is from genome assembly GCA_963765185.1 of Bryobacterales bacterium. Classification (GTDB taxonomy): domain Bacteria; phylum Acidobacteriota; class Terriglobia; order Bryobacterales; family Bryobacteraceae; genus Palsa-187. The sequence continues at coordinate 11,058 of CAVXWB010000021.1, read as the reverse complement.
CCGAAACGACGCTCCGTGGAATTCTCGCGTATGAGGAGCGGCCCCTGGTCTCGATCGACTTCCTGAATGACCCCCACTCGGCGATTGTCGATGCGCCGTCCACGATGGTCATAGACGGGACTCAGGTGAAGATCCTTGCCTGGTACGACAACGAATGGGGTTACGTGAATCGAATGATCGAACTCGCACGAAAAGTTGCGGCGCAGCTGCCAGACCGCCCGACCGCAGCATGATCTGCCTGATCCCATGAACGGCATTCGCAGCTACGCACTGGTAACGGGAGCCTATTGGGGCTTCACCATCACCGACGGCGCGCTGCGGATGCTTGTGGTCCTGCACTTTTACAAGCTCGGCTATGACAGCATTTCCATCGCATTCTTATTCCTGTTCTACGAGTTCTTCGGAATCGTAACGAATCTCTTCGGTGGCTGGATTGCCTCACGCTCGGGGGTCAGGGTCACGCTGTACGGCGGATTGGTGTTGCAGATCTTCGCCCTGCTGATGCTTGCCTTCCTCAACCCGCACTGGTCCGAGGTCGTTTCCGTGGCCTACGTAATGGCCGCTCAAGCGCTGTCCGGCATCGCAAAGGATTTGACGAAGATGAGCGCCAAGAGCGCCATCAAAGTCATCGTGCCTGAAGGCGCTGACGGCGCACTGTTTCAATGGGTCGCGCGCTTGACCGGTTCCAAGAACGCCCTCAAGGGCGTGGGCTTTTTCGTCGGCGGCGCGTTGCTGGAGGCGTTCGGGTTCGCCGGCGCATTGGTGGGAATGGCCGGAGCGCTCGTCGTCGTGCTTCTTGCTACGGTAGCTTCCCTCTCGGGCGACTTGGGACGTTCCAGGAAGAAGGTCAAATTCACCTCGATCCTCTCGAAGAGTTCCGAGATCAATTGGCTTTCCGCAGCGCGCATGTTTCTGTTTGCATCCCGGGATATCTGGTTTGTCGTCGGTTTGCCGGTGTTCCTGAGCCAACTTGGGTGGTCCTTCTATTCCGTTGGCGCGTTCTTGGCGCTTTGGGTGATCGGCTACGGCTTCATCCAAGCCGCAGTGCCGGAGATTCTGCGGACCTTCGGGAGGGGTGACACCGTTGACGGCGCGGACGCCCGCCAGTGGGCGTTCGTACTCCTGATCGTCCCAGTCGGCCTTGTCGTTGCGTTGCGGCTCGGCATTGACCCCGGCCCGACACTCATGGTAGGCCTCGCTGTCTTCGCAGTGGTGTTTGCGGTGAATTCAGCAATCCATTCCTATCTGGTCCTAGCCTACACAGACGAGGACAGTGTCGCCCTGAATGTGGGTTTCTATTACATGGCAAACGCTTGCGGGCGGCTGCTTGGCACGCTGCTCTCCGGCGTCGTGTTCCAGTTCGCCGGATTTCAGGGTTGCCTCTTGGGGTCCGCCGCACTCATACTTGCGGCGGCAGTCTTATCGCTCAGCTTGCCCCGCGGGCACGCCGTATCGCTGATGGCCGCTGATGTCGGGAGCGGCGAGTAATCCGAATCGGACGACCGAGCCCAAAGGCCATTTCAGAAAGATCGATATGTTCCGGCCTGCTCCGGCTCAACAAGAGCTCACTTGGACGTAAAGTCGGCGACCCGTCGAAGCGCCTGCCTGAGCGGGTAGACTCGTCCACTACCCGCCCCGGCCCGCGCGGGAAATCCATCCCCGCCCCTGATACCCTAAAGCCATGAAGGTCCGTTTCCTTGCGTTGCTGATTCCGGGTCTGCTCCTGTTGCGGAGCGTCGAAGCTCAGTCTCTTCAGGACTTCGAGAAAAAGGTCACCGAGTTCAAACTGGCCAACGGCCTCACCTTTCTGGTCATCCAGAGGCACGAGGCTCCGGTGGTGTCGTTCCACACCTACGTGAACGTCGGCTCGGTGGACGATGTCAGCGGCCGCACCGGCCTGGCGCATATGTTCGAGCACATGGCCTTCAAGGGCACCGAAACCATCGGAACCAAGAACTGGCCCGAGGAGAAAAAGGCGATGGACGCGGTCGAGGTGATCTACGATCGCCTGGACGCTGAGCGCAACAAGGCCTACCGCGCCGATCCCCAAAAGATCGCCGCGATCAAGGCCGAGCTGAAAGTCGCCATGGACAAGGCCAACAGCTACGTCGAAGAGAATGAGTTTCCGGGCATTGTCGAATCCAACGGCGGCGCTGGGTTGAACGCCGGCACGGCCGAGGATCAGACCACCTACTTTTACAATTTCCCCTCCAATCGCATCGAATTGTGGTTCTTGCTGGAATCCGAGCGCTTCCTGCACCCCGTCTTCCGCGAGTTCTACAAAGAACGCGACGTGGTGCGCGAGGAGCGGCGCATGCGCACCGAATCGAGCCCCGTGGGAAAGCTGGTGGAGCAGTTGCTGTCCACAGCCTTCGCGGCGCATCCCTATAAAACCTCGCCCATCGGCTGGGGCAGCGACATCGATAATTTCCGGCGCACCGAGGCCGAAGCGCTCTACAAAACCTATTACGTGCCCAACAACATGACCATCGGCATCGCCGGCGACGTCAATCCGGCCGAGGCGAAGAAGCTGGCCGAGAAGTATTTCGGCCGTCTGCCGGCGGGGCCGACGCCGCCCATTGTGCGCACCGTGGAGCCGCCGCAGTTAGGCGAGAAGCGCGTCGCGGTCGAATCCGCGTCGCAGCCGTTCCTGCTGATCGGCTACAAGCGGCCCGACCAGTATTCCAAAGACGATGTTCCGCTGGACGTGCTGAGCGATGTTCTTTCCGACGGGCGCACCGGAATCATCTATAAGGAGATGGTGCGCGATAAAAAACTCGCGCTGGGCGCGGAGAGCCAGGCGTCGTTCCCGGGCGGGAAATATCCGTCGCTGTTCATCTTCTTCGTTGCGCCGGCATCGGGCCACTCCGTCGAGGAAAATGAGAAGGCGCTGTACGGCATCATCGATGGGGTGCAGCAAAACAAGATAGACGCGGAATCGCTTCAGAGGGAGAAAACCAAACTGCGGGCGTCCTTGATCCGCCAGTTGGACAGCAACTCGGGCCTGGCGCAGCAACTGTGTTTCTACCAGGCCAACTTCGGCGACTGGCGCAAAATGTTCACGGAACTGGATGAGTACAACATGGTGACCGCCGACGATGTGATGCGCGTGGCCAAGACATACCTGATTCAAAACGGGCGGACCGTGGCCTACACATATGCTCCGCCGAAGCCGGCTGCTCCGGTGCAGCAAGGAGACGCGAAATGAGACGGCTAACGAAATTGGCAGGTCGGCGACCTGTGGCGCACGCACTCGTGCGTGCCGTGTCGAGACTCTTCTCGACACCCCTGTCGTGCGTGCCGGTGCTGGGCGTCGCCAGGAGTGGCGACGCAGCACGCAAGAGTGCGTGCGCCACATCATCCCTAACATCGGCGGTTTTGTTTACGGTTTTGTTTGCGCTAGTGGCCTCGGCCCAAACCAAAACACAGTCATTCAATTATAAGGACCTGAGGTATCCGCCGCTGGGGCAGGTAAAGGTTCCGGTGCCGACGGAGGTGACTCTGTCGAACGGCATGCGCGTGTTCCTGCTGGAGGATCACGAGCTGCCGCTGGTGAGCGGCTCCGCCACGATCCGCACCGGAAATCTGTTCGATCCGCGCGGCAAAATCGGCGTGGCGGATCTCACCGCGGCGGTGATGCGCTCGGGAGGGACCAGCGCCAAGAACGGCGACCAGCTGGATGTGGAGTTGGAGAACATCGCCGCGTCGGTGGAAAGTTCGATGGGCGAGACCAGCGCCAGCGTTAGCTTCAGCGCGTTGAAAGAGACTCAGCGACACGGCGCTCGGAATTTTCAAGGATGTGCTGAGCGATCCCGGCTTCCGGCAGGATAAGATCGACCTGGCGCTCTCGCAGATTGCCAGCGGAATTGCCCGGCGGAACGACGATGCCGACGCCATCCCCGACCGCGAGCTGATGCGCATCGTGTACGGCCGCGACACGCCCTACGGCTGGCAGGTGGAATATTCCGACCTGGCGGCCATCCATCGCGACGACCTGCTGGCGTTTTACCATCGCTACTATTTCCCGAAGAACATCATGCTGGCCGTGTACGGCGATTTCAACACGGCGGAGATGAAGGACAAGCTGGAAAAACTGTTCGCGGGATGGAAGGTGGAACAGCCCGCCGTGCCCGCGTTCCCGCCGGTGACCGCGAAGCCTGCGCCGGGAATTTATCTGGCCGCTAAGGACGACGTCACCCAGACATTCTTCTCCATCGGCGAGCTGGGCGGCATGCTGCGCGATCCCGATTATGCGGCGCTGGAAGTAGCAGCGGATATTCTCGGCGGCGGATTCCGCAGCCGGTTGTTCAAGGAAATCCGCACCCGGCTGGGGTACGCGTACAACGTATCGGCGGCGTGGGCGGCCAACTACGATCACCCCGGAACGTTCCTCATCACGGGCAGCACCAAGTCCTTGACCACCACCGAGACCATCGAAGCCGTCCAGGCCGAATTGGCGAAAATTCGAGACAGGCCTGTGACCGATGCGGAGCTCAAGGAAGCCAAGGACGGCGTGCTGAACGCCTTCGTCTTCAGCTTCGACAGTCCCCAGAAGACGCTCAATCGCGCCATGCGCTACGCCTATTTCGGCTATCCCAAGGATTTTATTTTTCAATATCAGAAGGCGGTGGAAGCGGTGACCGCGGCCGACGTTCTGCGCGTGGCCAAGGCGCACTTTCTTCCCGAGAACCTGGCCATCGTCGCGGTGGGCAATCCCAAGGCTTTCGGAAAGCCGCTCACGTCGCTCGGGAAGGTGATGCCGATCGACCTCACCATCCCGGAGCCGAAGCAGACGGCGGACGCAGGGGGTGCTCAAGGCGCCGCTCAAGGCGCGACACAAGGGGATGCAGCCAGCCAGGGCCGCGGTCGAGCGCTGCTGGAGCGGGCGCAGCAGGCCATGGGCGGCGCGGACAAGCTCGCGGCGCTGAAGGATATGACCCGCTCGCTGGAGCTGACCATGGACCCCTCGGCGGGGGGCATGAAGGTCAAGGAGACGACCAGGATTGTGGGCGACCAGTTCCGCCAGGATCAGGAGCTGCCGTTCGGGACCATGACCGCCTACACGGACGGCAAGACGGGATGGCTGGCGAGTCCGCAAGGAACCATGGCCATGCCCCCCGACATCCTGAAACAAGCCCGCGGAGATCTGTTCCGGGAGCTGCCGGCTCTGATGCTGTCGGCCCGCGACGCCTCGCGCACGGTCAACGCCGTGGGCGATAACGCGGTTGAGATCTCCGGGGGCGGAATCAGCGTGAAGGTGGAATTCGATCCGGCCACGGGCCTTCCCTTGCGCGAGACTTATCAGGAACCGGGACCCAACGGCGCGCCGTCTCAAGTAGTGGAAACGATATCGGATTGGAACGACGCGGGCGGCGTGAAGATGCCGTTCAAGATCGCGCTGGAGCAGGACGGCCGCAAAGCCGGCGACGCGGTGGTGGCTCGATATCAATTCAACACCGGCTTGAAAGCCGAGGATTTAGCGAAAAAACCGTAGATCACCTGAATTAGCCGTGAACCCAAGAATCCTTCCGATTGGAGTGATGCTTTGCTGCGCCGGGCTGCACGCGCAGACGTTCCTCAGCGATCCGCGCGCCAAGAAGGTTATTGACGAAGCGGTCGCGGCGCTGGGCGGCCAGAGGTTCCTCACCATGGAGGATCGGGTCGAATCCGGCCGGGCCTACAGCTTCTACCGCGACAAGATTTCCGGCCTGTCGATCGCGACCATCTACACCCAGTACCTCTCCACGCCTCCGCAAAAGACCGGCCAGGAACTGGCCGTGCGGGAGCGCGATGTCTTCGGCAAGCTGGAAGAATACGGCTACACGCTGTTCCGTGAGAAGGGCGCGTGGGAGGTGACCTACAAGGGTCCTCGCGATCTGGACGACGAGCGCGTGGAGCGCTACCGCCGCACCACTCTCAACGACGTCCTGTATATTCTGCGCGTGCGCCTGAACGAGCCGGAGATGAGCTTCGATTGGAAGGGATCGGACGTGGTGGAAAATCAGCCCGTCAATATCGTGGACATCGTCGATTCGGAAAATCGCGTAGTGACGGTGTGCTTCGATCAGTTCACCAAGCTTCCGGTGAGACAGACCATGGTGTGGCACGATCCCAAGACCCACGACCGCAATGAAGAGGTCACGCGCTACGCGCGCTACCGCGAAGAGGGCGGCGTGCAATGGCCCCAGCAGATCACCCGGGATCGCAACGGAGAAAAGATTTATCAGATCTTTTCCGAATTCGTGCTGATTAATCCGGGCCTGTCCGATGCGGTGTTCGCGGTGCCCACCGGCCCCGCGACGAAGACGCCCTTCAAGCTGCCCCGGCAGAAGCCGTAGCGCCTCGGGTCACTGCGTCACCCACACGACCATCGGCATGGGCTGCCCCGGCACGTAGTCTTCAACCACGTTCGGCGGAGGCGGGACAGCCAGCGGTCCCACCCCAGCCCCGTTGAAGCTGAAGGTCACCGCGAAAAAGGCCGTGCCGTTGTATGGGGGGCCGACGCAGGAGAATATGGAAGTGGGTAATTGCACGTCCGCCTGGTAGACGAAGCCGTTGGCCAGCAGAGACGTATTCACCGGCTCCGGGCATCCGCCGCCGACAAACGCCTGCAGTTCCGGCAACACCGCCGGCGGAGCGGCCCCGATGAGCGAGCTGCCGCCCTCGACGAAGAACGACACGGTAGAGCCGAGCTTCGCCGGATTCGTGCAGGAGTTGAGCGAGCCATCCGCGTTCATCGCCAGGGGCTGAAATCCGTAGCCGGGCATGTCTCCCTGGAGGCAGTCGATCTCGCTTGAAGCGAGATTCGCGAACAGATTCAGGTTGGTCGACGCTGGCAGGAACTGGCGCGCGCTGCTGCTTTTTCCGTTCACGGTCACTGCCACGATGGGAAAGGCGTTCGCCGGCACTTCGAGATTGATCTGGGACGAAGACACATACAGCAAGGGGGCCGGAACGCCGTCAATCGACACGGCGACGCCGGCGACGGAAGGGTCGGTGCCATCGGGCGCAGCCACGCCGGTCGACGGCCCCAGGTTTTCGCCGAAAAGCGTAAGCAGCTGATATGGCCCAACCGCACGGACGTGCTCCAGGTTGGCTGCGTCCACCACGCACGCAATGACCGGCGTTCCGGCCGCGGGGCTGGTGGAAAAATCGACTGCGGCCACATATGCGCCGGGCGCGAATCCGGTTCCGAGGGCCGCCGGCACGAGCGTTTCGCGCAAATCGGGCGTGAGCGGGATGTCAAGCGCGGGCGTGGAGCCGGTGATCCACACGTTGCCGCCGGCCAGAGTAATTCCCACTGCGGTGGGCGCCGAGCCGTCGATCCACTGCGCGTCCAGCGCATCGCCGGTGGCGGGGTCCACCTTCATCACGTACGCCTCGCTATAAGCCACAACGTTGTCGGGCCAGCACTGCTGCGGCACCCAGGAGAAGATCGCCGGAGGCGCAACCGGCGTGGTGCCGGGATATGACCCCGCGGAATAACCGGCCACAATCCCGCCCGTATACACTGTGCCGAATGAATCCAGCGCAACTCCGCCTCCGCCCTCTGGAACGGAAAACAACAGCGAGGAGCCCGTGGGATCGAGCTTGCTAAGGTAGCCGGAATAGCTGCTCGGAGCCGGCACCGTGAGCGGATAGACTGCTTCGAAAAGCGTTCCCGTGACGAACGCGTCTCCCGCTGCGTCCACGGCCAGCCCTGTGTTCGTGGTGCCGCCGGCCGCGCCGGTGATGTCATTCAGGCCCGTCGAATAAATCAGCGTGGAGCCCGTGGAGTCCACCTTAGTGATGTGTTGGAGCCCGCCGGGGAAGCCGTCCGGGAACCCAGGGATATTAAGGTTGCCCTGCACGAACGTGGTCTGATACGCGCCCGGCGTGGTTGGGTAATTTGTTCCCACGCTGCTGCCGGCGAGATAAATATTGCCCGCGCTATCGAGGGCGATGGAGCTGCCGCCGATGCCTGTGGCGGAAAAGATCACCGTGCTTGCCGTCGGGTCCAATTCCATCAGGAACCAATTGCCGCTGGAGTCCGTGACATTGTATGCGCCCCTTGTAGAAAGAAAGCCGCTGGCTGTGGCGAGTCCGCTGACCAGAATCTGGCCTTGCGGCGTGAGCGCGATGCCCTTCGCCTGGGAGCCCACCGAACCGCCGATGAGAACTGAAAACAACACCTCGCCATCGGGACTCAGCTTGATGACGAACGAACGTGGGTCCAGGGCGCTGGACGGCGGAGTTCCCAGCGACCCTCCGCCCACTACGGGAAAGTTCCCGTTGGTGGTCCAGCCGGCGACGTACGCGTTGCCCGCGCTATCGACGGTAATTGCCGTGAGCGTGTCGCTGGCGGCGCTACCGCTGCCCGAGAGCGTGTAGCTGGCGGCGCTATCGAGATAGGTGAGGTAGACGTACTGGCTGGCTTGGGGATTGAGTTTCGCCACCGCTGCGCCAGTGGTCTGCGCCACCGGATCGATGACCGCGCTGCCGGCGACGAGTATGTTGCCCTGCGCGTCGGACGCAATCGCAGTGGGCCCGAAGCCGTCTTTGAAATAGGTGGAGACGGCGAGGTTGGCGGACAAGCAGGTTTGAACCAGCACGGCCGCGAGGAAAGATAGACGGAGCGTAGTCACAGCAGGGCCTCCAGGGCATGGGGACGCGCGCCGCGACGATCAGGTTTCCCAGGGATTGAGGGCCGCGACCCCGAACCCGGCAAAATCCTTCACGTTGCGGGTGACCAGAATTAGATCATGCTCCAAGGCCGTGGCGGCGATCAACCCATCGATATTGGGCGGCGTTATTCCCTTACGTTGTGCCTGCGCGGCAAGAACGGCCCACCGATCGGCGATAGCCTTGGTGACGGGAAAAAGCCGCGTCTCAAACGACGCTACTAAATCGTCCTGCCATTGTTCCAACTGAGTGCGCCGCTTGCCGGGCGGCAGCAGTTCAATCCCTCGGCGGATTTCAGCGAAGATCGGGACGCTCGCGAAAAGAGACTCCTCTGCCGTGGTCTTCAGCCAGAGGTCAACCTGCCGATCCGGTATCGAGCAGAAAGCCGGTCACAGATCGACGGGCCTGGGATAGTCCTTCTGCCTCTCCAGGTTCAGTTCAGAACCGGCAAAGGGAGGTTGCGTGAGAAGATCGTAGAGCTTCTTGCGAGGTCTCACCGGGATGGTGGCTTGCGCCACATCGGATTTCTCGCACAGCGCGGCAAACGCATAGTCAAGCACCTCATCCGGGCTGCGGAAGTGGCCGCTCTGAATCGCCTCCCGGATAATCCGCTCCTGTTCGGGCTTCAGCTCGATAGTCATGATCTGGCGTCAACTCCATGATCTCAAGCCCTCATCTCACATTGACGCAGGCCCGCGATTCAGTCATTTTCCCCAATCCGCACTCCTCGTGAAAGGGCACGCCAGCCCTGGCCTTGGCGGGCGGCGAATTTGAGCGGGTTTTAAAGGGCGCGGAGGTGAATTTCCGCGCCCTAAAGTCCGATCGGCTAGAACGAGAACCGGGCAACCAGCGTGCCCGCGCGCTGACCGGAGGCAGTTGTCTCCGGAACGATGGTGCCGAAGCCGCCGCTATACAAGCCCTTGTTGGGGCCGGAAGTGAATACGGTGGGAGCGGTGGCAAAGTTCCCAACGTTAATCGCGCTGGTGTACCCAGTCGCCGTCGGCCAAATCATTCGGTTGAAAATATTCGTGAATTCCGCACGAACTTGGAAATTGTAGCGTTCCTTGATTCGGAAGTTGCGGCTGAAATTCGCGTTCTCCGAGGGGATACGGGGGCCGCGGAAGCTGCGAATCGAGGCTTCATTCGCCGCGAACTGCCCGTTCGGAACGTTCGTAAACGCCGCCGGGTTCAACACCTGAGTCGTGGTCGGGTTAAAGCAGCCACAGTTGATGTTGAGCGGTGTGGTGTGAACCTTACCACTGTAATCGGTCCAATCCACGGACCAGGGACTCATTCCGGGAATCAACTGCGCGGGGCCCGGTCCGTAGCCGAGGAAGTCGCTGATCGGCGCGCTTCCGGAACTGGTGGGCAGACCCACCAAGGCCGCGCTTTGGTAGTTCAAATACCAGCCCGTACCCCAACCGGACAAAGCGTAGCTGACAATTTTGTTTTTGAAGATACCGTCGTGAAGACGCGGTACTTCGTATTGAGCGCTCACCCGGAACTGCTGCGGAACGTCATAGGCGCTGAGGTTTTTGCCCAAATTCCGGTTGTACGGATCGACGGTGCCGGTCAGAGCTTCTGTCTTCGAGTAGGTGTAATTCGCATTCGCGGTGAACCCACGGCTAAAGCGCTTGGTGATCCTAGTCTGCAGCGCGTCGTACCAATTCTTACCGAGGGGGGCGCCCGCAGGAGCAAGAAGCCCGCTGTATTGAGGGTACTCCAACAGCGACTGGCGGACCGTCTGAGTCTGCGGAAAGTTGCTATAAGGGAGGAACTGCGTGAGGCCGACGGCGGCGAGTGATTGCTTCTCTGCCGTGGTGAGGCCCGATATGGTTGTATTGAACGCGGTTGCGAGGGTCACATTGCTGTAGTCCGAGCTGGGGATTCCAAGGGCTGCGAGAGTCGACTGACTCAAGGCATTCTGGGGGGCCAAGGGAGTCGTGGTGCTGAGGCCCTGAGTCTCCCAAACACCGCGATTGCCGACATAGCCCGCTTCAACCGCGAGATCCCGGCCGATGGTGCGCTGCGCCGTGATATTCCATTGCAGCAGGCGCATCGGGCGGCCCGCGTTCTGATCGAGGAGCGTAGGCGCGCTGACGACGGCTCCAGGAGCCTGGCCCGCGGCCGGATTATTAAGGGTCGGCCATGCGGCTTGTACGCTGGAGGGTATGCCGTTCTGCAGCAGTCCGGCAATCTGACCAAACGCAGGCGTGCTGGCGCTGGCGGAATTTGACGCATAACCGGTAGCGGAGGAGAGGTCGAGGGAGCCGTAAACCACGCCAACACCACCGCGAAGGACGGTGTTGCGGTCAAGTTGGTAGGCGGCGCCTAAACGCGGCCCAATCGCATACGGATAGTTGTGGGCGAAGCTGCAATTGCAGTTCGCCTCATAAA
>CAVXWB010000020.1:0-61283 GCA_963765185.1 Bryobacterales bacterium | reverse complement strand
CGACGAGCGCGAAAACGATCATAAGCGCAACGATGACGGTGCCTTCAAAAATCGCCAGGGCCCAGCCGTATCCAAAGCGGTCGCGAAGAGCGTATTCGATGGAATTGGTGGGCGAGCCGAACAGGACCCCGAGTTGATAGACCAAGCCCGGAAACAGGCTTCGCACGGAGTCTGGAGACAGTTCGTTAAGATGAATCGGGATGACGCCCCACGCGCCTTGAACGCCGACTTGCATCAAGAAGGCGCCCACTGCCAGCGTAGCGAAAGAATGGCCGAAGGCCCAGGCGGGAATCATGATCACGCACAGGCACAGCGCGGCAAGGATAGCTCCGCGTCGGCCCAGGCGTTCGGAGGCGTGACCGACGCCAATGGTGCCGGCGAGCGCCCCGACGTTGTAAATCATCGCCAGATAGGCCACCACATTGGGAGAGATGCCGTGAGCGGTTTTCAGGAAGTCGGGGTAAAGATCCTGGGTTCCGTGCGAGAGGCAGATCATTAGCGTGACGCTCAGCACAAGGTAGACGAAAACGCCGCGATGCCTCCAGACAACCTTAAAGACCTCGGCCAGACTGGAAACCCGGTGCCGTATCCAGGCTTCCGACTCCGGCGATTTGTAGGCCACATACATAGTGATAAAGGCGGGAAGCATGCCTGCCCAGAACATGGGCCGCCAGCCCCACAGCGGCAGGATCAAGCGCGCCGCCACCGCCGCCAGCAGATAGCCCAGGGGGTAACCGCCTTGCAGCAAGCCTGAAAGGATGCCGCGCCAGCGGGTGCGGGAGTTTTCCAAGGTCATCGATGCTCCGACTCCCCAGAATCCCCCCATGCCGATTCCGTATAGGGCGCGCAAAGCCAGAAAGATTGGGTAGTTCGGCGAGAGTCCGCTGAGTAATTCGATCAGCGAGAAGTAGGCCACCACGGCCATCAAAGGTTTGCGCCGGCCATAGCGGTCGGCCAGCATTCCAAACAGCAGCGCTCCCACGGGACGCATCGCCATGGTGGCGCCGATGGTCAAAACAATGGCGCTCTTGCGGACGGCGAAGTGCGTTGCCAGCGTGTCCACCAGGAAAACGACGACGAAAAAATCGAACGAGTCCAACGTCCAGCCAAGGATTCCGGCGGAAATGGCGTAGCCGCGGCCCTTCTGCGGCATCGAACCGGGTGGCTGCTCCCCGGCGGCTGGACCTGAATTCAGCATCCGATTATCCTGACCTTCCGCCGGCTGGATTGGCAACTAAATTCGTGGCATGCCCCGCGCCTTGTTCCACGAAGGGGAAGACGGTGAGTAGCCGTAGGTGAAACCTACGGAATACGAAACCAAGAATGAGGTCCCGACCCTGGCGGGGTCGACCCCGTCAGGGTCGAAGGGAATTTGTATCGTCGTCCCGATCCGTAGGTTTCACCTACGGCTACTCACGGTTCTCCCCTCCGGGGAGCACGAAATTGGGGCGGAAATGATTTGGGAATGGCGGGGGGGCTGGCGCACGGCGAGCGCAGCGCTGCCATTCAGGTCACGATCAGCGTTCATGGTCGAGCTTCCGATTCTATTATTTGAACGATGCGTCCGTCTCAAGCATAGACCGCCTTGCCCGATCCGCCGCAAATCGCAGGGCTGCGCTCGCCCTGCGCCAGCCCGTCTTGTTCCCTGAAGGGGAAGACGGTGAGTAGCCGTAGGTGAAAACCTACGGAATACCAAAGCAAGAATCGGGTCCCGACCCTGAAGGGGTCGACCCCTCCAGGGTCGGAAGAATTTGGTATTGTCGTCGCGATCCGTAGGTTTCACCTACGGCTACTCACGGCTCTCCCCTCCGGGGAGCACGAAATCGGGGCGGAAATGGTTTGAAAATGGCGGGGTAAACCCGCCGCTACGAGACGACCGGCGAGTAACAACTTCTATCGCAGGTGGGTTTCGCCCATGAGGAACTTATCGACTCCGCGGGCGGCTTTGCGGCCTTCGGCGATGGCCCAGACCACCAGCGACTGGCCGCGGCGCATGTCGCCGGCTGCGAACACGCCGGGGACGGACGTCATGTAATTGGCGTCGGCCTCCACGTTGCTTCGAGCGTCCAGTTTCACGCCCAGAGTTTCCAGCATCCCGTTCTTCACCGGACCGAGGAATCCCATGGCGATCAAGACGAGGTCCGCATCGATGGTGAATTCGGTGCCGGGCAGCGCCTCAAACTTCGGTGGCGGGCCCACGCGCAGGGCGTGCAACTGTTTCACATTGCCGTTTTCGTCGCCGCTAAAACGCGCGGTGGCCACGGCCCAATCGCGAATGCCGCCTTCCTCGTGCGCGCTTTCGGTGCGCAGTTGCAGCGGCCAGAGGGGCCAACGGGTGAAGGGACTCGCCATCGTGGGCGAACTGACCCCGCGAGCCACCGACGCCGTGTCGTCTTACGGTGAGCGCCTTTCGAGCTTGATCGTGACTGCACAGTTTCGGGAACTGGGGATCGACGCGGTTCAAGTCGACGCCCGCAGCGTAATCGTCACCGATCGCCGCCATGGGCAGGCCGCTCCCTTGTTCGCCGAGACCAACGCGAAGCTGACGGCCGTCATTCCGCAGTTGGCGCAAACGCATGTTCCGGTCATGGGAGGCTTCATCGCTTCGACCGAAGACGGCGTCACCACCACGCTCGGCCGGGGAGGTTCGGATTACACAGCCTCCATTGTCGGCGCGGGCATCGGAGCCGAAGAGATTCAGATCTGGACCGACGTGGACGGCATGCTCACCGCCGATCCCACCATTTTCCCCGGCGGCCATCGCGTGGAAACCTGCTCCTTCGCGGAAGCGGCGGAGCTGGCGTACTTCGGCGCCAAGGTCCTGCACCCGGCTACGGTGCTGCCGGCCATCGAGAAAAATATCCCGGTGCGGATTCTCAACTCGCGGCGGCCGGAGGTGGAAGGGACCCTGATCGTCTCCGACCCTTCCCCGTCTCGACCCCGGCCCGATCCGCTCCATCGCCTGCAAGCGCAATATCACTCTGGTCAACATTGTCTCCTCGCGCATGCTGATGGCGCACGGATTCCTGCGCCGCATCTTCGAGGTCTTCGACCGCCACGAAACCTCCGTCGACATGCTGGCGACCTCTGAAGTCAGCGTCTCGCTGACCGTGGATAACACGCGCACGCTGGATGCCATTCGCGCGGAGATCGAGGAATTCGCGGAACTTACCATCGAGGACAGATCACGCCATTGTGTGCCTGGTGGGCGAAAATATCCGCAACTGCCCCAGCGTGGCAGCACGGACGTTCATGGCGCTCTTCAAGGAAGCCGGCCGGCATCAAGACCCGCATGGTTTCGCAAGGAGCATCGCAGTTGAATATCAGCCTGGTGGTGGCTGCGCGCGGACCTGGGTCGCGCGGTAGAATCGCTGCACAGTGAGTTTTTCAGCGGGAGTTCTCTCTGAAACTTGCCATTGTCGGTTACGGAAAAATGGGGCGGCTGATCGAACAACTCGCGCCGGAGTACGGCTTCACGGTTCATTCGCGCCTGGATGTGAACGACGATCTTGCGCAAAGCCGGAGGCGCGGATGTCGCCGTGGAATTTACCGCGCCCGGCGCGGTGGCGCGGAACGTCGAATCTCTGGCAGCTTTGAAAATTCCCGTGGTGATCGGCACCACCGGCTGGCTGGATCAAATGGAGCGCGTGCGCAGCGGCGGTGGAGCGGCATCGACACGGCGCTGGTCTGGAGCCCGAATTTTTCCATCGGCGTCAACGTTTTCTTTCGCCTGGTTCGCGAAGCCGCCCGGCTGCTCGGAATCCGAGCCGCAGTACGGCGCGTGGGCCTGGGAGATTCATCATCACACCAAGAAGGACGCGCCCTCCGGAACGCTGCTGAAGCTGGTGGAGGAAATGGAAGCCGCCGGCTATACGCGCCCGATCGACACCAGCGCCAACCGCGCCGGCGCGCATCCGGGCACGCACGAGATCGGGTTCGATTCCGCCGCGGACACCATCACGCTGCGTCACACGGCGCGCAGCCGCGAAGGATTCGCGCGCGGCGCTTTGAAAGCGGCGCAATGGCTGCCCGGAAAGCGCGGGGTTTTCAAGTTCGAAGACGTTTTATTCAGTAAGGGGTAGGATTATGTTTACAGGTTGCGGCACCGCATTGGTTACTCCCTTCCGCCCGGATGGTTCGCTCGACGAACCAGCGCTGCGGAGCTTAGTCCGCCGGCAGATCGAAAGCGGCATCGACTTTCTGGTGCCTTGCGGAACCACGGGCGAGAGCCCCACGCTTACGCGCGCCGAGCATTTGCGCGTGGTCGAGATCACGCTGGAAGAGGCCAAGGGCAAGGTTCCCGTTGCCGGCGGAGCGGGCGGCTACAACACCGCGGAAGTGATCGAGCTGGCCCGGGAACTGCACCACCTGGGCGTGGACGGTATTCTCTCCGTCACGCCGTACTACAACAAGCCCACGCAGGAGGGCCTGTACCAGCACTACAAGGCCATCGCGGCGGCGGTCCCTCTGCCGATCATCGTCTACAGCGTACAGGGCCGCACCGGCGTCAACGTCGAGCCCGCGACGATGAAGCGGCTCGCGGAGATCGACAACATCGTCGGCGTCAAGGAAGCCTCCGGCAATATCGGCCAGATGGCGCAGATGGCGCACCAGCTTCCTGAGCGCATCCACGTTCTGTCCGGCGACGATGCCATCACCATTCCGCTGATCTCCCTGGGCGGACGCGGAGTCATCTCCGTGGTCGTCGAACGAAATCCCCGCCGAGATGACCGCGCTGACGCAGCTCGCGATGGCCGGCGATTTCGCGGGCGCGCGCGCCTTGCAGCGCCGCTGGCTGCCGCTGATGGAGGTGAATTTCGTCGAGTCCAATCCCATTCCGGTGAAGTCCGCCATGGCCATGATGGGCCTGCTGGAGCCGGTGTGGCGATTGCCGATGACGCCGCCGTCGGAGGCGAATCGCGTGAAGATCGAGGCGGTGCTCAAGTCCTGCGGGCTGCTTTCCGCTGCATCGGAACGGCAGCGGAGCACGCATGCGGATTGAGATCGAGAGCTGTTCGACGAAAAGCCCGCGGCATATACCGAAGAACATTTCGAGCTGTTTGCGCGATTCAAGCAGGCGTTGAACCAAGGCAAGATCCGCTCTGCCGAGCCGGATGCGTCCGCGCCCAGCGGCTGGCGCGTGAACACGTGGGTCAAGAAGGGGATCCTCTCGGGCCTGCGCATGGGCACTGTGGTGAATATGTCGCCGGATCCGGTGCGCATGCCCATGTTCGATAAAGCCACCTGGCCGGTGAAGCGGCTCAGCCCGTCCGACGGGTTCGCCTGGTGCCGGGAGGCTCCAGCATTCGCGACGGCTGCTACATCGGCAAAGGGGTTATCTGTATGCCTCCGATGTACATTAACGCGGGAACCTGGGTCGGCGACGGCACCGTGATCGATTCGCACGCGCTGGTGGGGAGCTGCGCCCAAGTGGGCAACAACTGCCACATTTCCGCCGCGGCGCAGATCGGCGGAGTGCTGGAGCCGGTGGGCTTGATGCCGGTGATCGTCGAAGACGAAGCCGTGGTGGGCGGCAATTGCGGAGTGTATGAGGGCACCATCGTGAAGCGCCGCGCGGTGCTGGGCAGCGGAACCATCCTGACGCGCTCGACGCCGGTGTATGACGTCGTTCGCGGCCAGGTGTACAAGGCCACCGACGATGAGCCGTTAATCATTCCGGAGGCAGCCGTGGTGGTGCCCGGCTCGCGAGCCATTACGCACGGTTCCGGCAAGGACTGGGGCATATCGCTGTACACGCCGGTCATCGTCAAGTACCGCGACAGCAAGACCGACGCCCGCGTGCAGCTCGAAGACCTGTTGCGCTGAGAAATGGTAGAATTGTGTTGACGTTCTACCTTAGCCCATGAGCATGAACATCAAGAACGAAGAGACCCACCGGCGCGCTCGGGAGCTTGCTCGGCTTGCGGGCGAAACCATTACGGGCGCCGTCGACCGCGCCATCGCCGAACGGCTGCATCGCGTCCGGAAGCGGCGCAACAGGGCGGACTTGGTGAAGCGTTTGCTCAAGATCGGGCGCGAGTGCGCGGCGCTGCCGGTTCTCGACCACCGCAAGCCGGAAGACATGCTCTACGATAAGAACGGTCTTCCCAAGTGATCGTAGTCGATGCGTCCGCGCTGCTCGCGATCCTGGAGGCCGAACCGGACGCCGCGAAGTATGCCGAAGTTCTTGCGGACGCGGATGCTCCGCTCATTTCGGCCGCGACCCTGATCGAGGCTGGAATTGTAATGGTGAACCGGCACGGACCGAAAGCGGCCGCCAAGCTTCATGCCCTTATTCAAGAAGCCGGGATCGAAGTGGAAAGTGTGACACCGCGCCACGCACAGATTGCCATCGACGCATTTGCGATTTACGGCAAAGGCCCCCGGCATAAGGCTGGATTGAACTACGGAGACTGCTTCGTCTACGCGCTGGCAAAAGCCACGGGCCTGCCCCTCCTGTTTAAAGGGAACGACTTCTCGCATACGGACCTTCCCTCAGTGCTCTGAACTTATCCGCTCGCGCCCCTCTGCGGCCGAATGCTACGATGGCCGCAAATGCTCACCGTAGCCCTGCTTTTGATCTCCAATACATTTATGACCTTCGCCTGGTACGGCCATTTGAAGCACAGGTCCGCGCCGATCGTCGAGGCCATCCTGATCAGCTGGCTGATCGCCCTGGGGGAGTACTGCTTTCAAGTGCCGGCCAATCGCATCGGCTATGGCCGCTTCACCGGCTATCAATTGAAAATAATTCAGGAGTGCATCACGGTGGTGGTGTTTGCTGTCTTTGCGTACTTCTATTTGGGAGAGCCCTTGCGCTGGAACTACGCGGTGTCTTTCTTATTCATCGTCGGCGCAGTGGTGTTCGCCTTCTGGGGCCGAGCCTGAGGGAATCGAACCCCGGTGGTGGAGCTACAATCAGGATGGGAGCGCATTAAGTTTATGGCACTTCGTTTTCGAATGGAGTATTGGAAGGATGGCGTCTGGTTCGTCGGGCGTCTCCCGCAGGTTCCTGGTGTGTTCAGCCAAGGCGCTACCCTCGGTGAACTCGAGGAGAACATTCGGGATGCCTACCGGATGATGCGGGAAGAACAAGATCCGGCGCCCGAAGAGTGCCGCGTGGAGACGAAGGAAATCGAAGTTCCGGTTTGAAGCGGCGGGGATTAAACATGGCGTCAGAAGTGCTTGCGCGTCCACTCCCTCACGGTCCCGGTTCTGTTACCGAACCGCGCGCGTCAGCAAGCGTGCATTCGCAATTCTCTGCAAGTTGATCGAGCGTCAACTGGGTGTCCGCTGAAGCAATGCCGCGAGCGCCTTTTCCGCGGTACGAATCCAGGTGTAAGGCCGTGCGCGCAATGGTCCCGCCGCGGCGAGAGTCCGCCGCAGCTCCGCGTCGGTCGTGATGCGGTCGAGCGCCGCAGCCAGCGCATCTTCATTCAGCGGATCGAAAAACAACACCGCCTCATCCGCCACTTCGCGGAGCGCTGGGATGTCGGCGCAAGCCACCGGAATGCCGGCGGCCATGGCTTCCAGCACGGGCATTCCGAACCCCTCAAACGTCGACGGATACACGAACGCGTGCGCCCTTTCATACAACCGCATCAGCTCCTCGCGCGGGAGCCAGCCGGGAATGCTGACTTGTTCCGCGATCCCAAGCTCGGCGATCAGCGCCTCGATCGCCGAGGTTTGGAATCCGCGCAGCCCTGCCAGTACAAGTTTCTGTTGGCGCGGCTTGCGGGCGTAAGCTCGCACCAGCCGCTCCACGTTCTTGTGCGGATGCAGCGTGGAAACACACAGCAGATAGGGTTCGATATGCGACCTGTCCAGCGTGAAGAATTGAGGATTCACCCCGTGCGGGATCACCGTCACCCGATCCGCGGGCAGCCTGTAATAGCGCAACAGATCCATGCGCGTGGCTTCCGATACCGCGATCAAACGCCGCGAACGATGCGCCGCCGCCCACAGTAGAAACCTCCAGAAGGGCAGATCGAACCGCCGGAAATATTCCGGATAGCGCTTGTGCTGCAAATCGTGAAAGGTCGTCACCGATGCGCACTGGGCGCGCCAGCGGCACGGTGAATCCAGGATTGAACAGCACGTCCAGGCTGTAGCGCCAGGCTTCCAGCGGAAGCACGGTCTGCTCCCACAGAATCCGGGCGGGCCGGAACGTGGCATGGACAGCCTGCGGCTTCCAGTGGAAGTTCGCCTGTCGCGGCGTAAGATCCTGGCCGGTCTCCAGATTCGTGAAGACGAAATATTCGTTGGTGGTGTCGATGGACGCCAGCGCCGCCAGCAATTCACGCAGATAAATCTCCGTTCCTCCGACGCCGCCGGGAATCAGGTACAGCGCGTTAACGCCGATTCGCGCCATCTCTCTGGCCTTGCTCGACGTGGTCCAGCGCCTGGCGGACGGCATCGTTGTACGGATCCAATTCCAGCGCGCGCTGATACTGCTCCGCCGCGCTCACCAGGTTCCCCAGGCTTTCGTAAACATTCCCGCGAATCGCGTAGGTCATTTCGAAGCGCGGGTTGATGCGCTCGGCCTGGTCCAGAGCCTGGAAAGCTTCATCAGTCTTGTCCGCTGCTCGCCGTACACCTGGCCGATCAAAGCCCAGGCCTCGGGATCGACTTCCAAGCTCGCAGCCTGCGTGAGCTTGTCGAGCGCTTCGTCATAGTGCCCGGCCGCGGTCGAGCGCCAGTCCGTAATCCACCAGCAGGCGGTAATCCGGCGGCGCCAGATGCGAGGCGATTTCGTAGTTCTCGGCGGCTTCCGCGAATCGGCTCTGCTCATAATACGCGTCGAGCCAGCTGGAAACGCGGGCGCACTTTGTTCGGCGATTTGGCCACCGTGTCCTGCCACAACGCCATGCGGGCTGCCCCAGACGGCGCTGCGCTGATAGGTGAGCGCCATGCAGCACGATCAGCACCGGAACCTCGATCATCGCGCGCTGCTTCCATTCCAGGCGGCGCAGAAACTTCGAGACATACCAGCGCCAGGCCCAGGAACGGCAGGTACAGGCGCCGCTCCTGCAGAGACTCGCTGAATGGGAATCACGGAAGAGGTCGGCGCGATCAGCAGCAGAAACACGAACACGCCGAAGCTGGCCAGCGGCCAGCGCTTGCGATAGAACCACGCCGCCGCCGACCACGGCCACCCACGCGGCCAGCGCGAAGATCGCGCCGCCATCCAGCAGGCCATGCGATATCGGCCACTTCCGGATCCGCGTTCTGCCCGAAGGGCAGCACGAACAACCGCACGTAAGTCCACACCACGCGGCATTGCGTGAAGAAATAGGTGAAGCGGAGTCAAGCCGGCAACGTGAAAGCCGGCCGTGTTCGGCGGATCAGAGGTGCGCATGACGAACACCGCGCCGGCCGCGCCCAGCAGCGCCAGCACCGCGTACAGCAGGCGGTTGGCGCGCACGCTTCCCTGCGGCCAATACAGGTCGGTCAGCAGCAGCAGCAGCGGCAGCGTCAGCGTGTGCTCCTTGGAGCGCAACCGCCGCGCCGAACAACGCCAGCACCGCCAAGGCTCGCGGCCAGGTGATCGATTCCGTGCGGCGGTACAGGAACACGCAATAGGCGGCGTAATAGAACAGGACGCTCAAGACTCTCGGAGCGGCTGGAGACGTAAGCCACCGATTCGGTTTGCAAAGGGTGCACCAGAAACAGCGCGCCGGCGAAAATCCCCAGAGGTCGGCTTGGCGCGGCTTCCCGCGCTTTGCCCACGCCGGCCCAGTCGACGCAGCCGCATGGCGATCAGCGCGACCATCACGGACGTCAGAAAATGCAGGAACACGTTGGTGACGTGATAGGCGCACGGGTCGTCGCCGCTGATATGTGATTCAGCCAGAAGCTGACCATCAGGATCGGCCGCGAGTGCCGTGATCCACGGCAGGAAGGCCAGACCTGCAGCGCTTTGGATTGCCGAAGGGCAAATAGAGATCGTCCAGAACAAAGGGCCCGTTCAACGCGGGTCCGTAGATTGCGAAGGCCAGGAAGAGGCCGGCCAGCGCGGCAGCCCACGGCCACCACACGAATCTCTTCGTGCCGGTGGCGGGCGCGCTGGGCCAGCCGGCTTCAGCCTGCCGGAGACGCTTTGACTTTTTCATCGAGATCGTTTCCAGGCGGATACTCCAGGATGGCGATGCGCTGCGTCAGCGCGATGTTGGCAGTCCTTCAATCCGGAGATCCGCAGCGACAGGCGGAACAGGACCACCAGAAAAATCGACTCCGGCGGCCACCAGCAGCGCCACGCGGCGGATCGGTCACGCCCAGCTCCTCGCCAATCCAGTCGAGCGCCGGCCGGAGCGCGACAACCCCAGCAGCGCCAGCGCCGCGACCAGCCAGCTCACCGAATATTCCACGCGAATATGAGCGCGGCGCACCGAGGCCAGCACGGTCATGATCATGGCCAGGCTCAAGACGGCGAGCACGTTGAGCAAGCGGTCCATATTTCTATTTTCTCCGGCCTTCGAACTTCAGCACGTTGACGAACACGCCCAGCAGCACGTGCACCATGTAGTACAGCGATTTTACCGCGGTGATGGAGCTGCGCCCGGCCTGCCGCGGACGCATGCGGCAGGGCACTTCCACGAAGCGGAAGCGGCGGCGCTGCAGCACCACCAGCGCTTCGATCTCCGGATACTCCAGCGGAAAGCTGCGCGAGAACAGGCCCAGCGCGGTGCGATTGACGCCCACGAAGCCGGAGGTGGGATCGCGCACGGTCTTGCCCAGAATCGGCCGCAGCACGGCGCGAAAGAAAACGATGCCGGCGGAGCGCAGGAGCCCGAAGCTGGGGCCTTTGCCGTTGATGAAGCGCGACCCGATCACCATCTCGCAGCCTTCGCGCTCCAGCGCTTCCAGGATCTTGGGAATATCGCGCGGATCGTGCTGGCCGTCGCCATCCACGCGGATGACGTACTCGTACCCCAGCTCGAACGCCAGCCGGTAGCCGGCCTGCACGCATCCGCCGAGCCCCAGGTGATGCGGCAGCGCGAGCACGCGCGCGCCGGCCTCGCGGGCGCGGGCAACCGTGGCATCGGCCGAGCAATCGTCCACCACCAGCACCGGGCACGTCCGGCATCACGGTCGCGGACCTCGGCCACCACTCCGCCCACCGCGCCCGCTTCGTTATAGGCGGGAATCAGGATCAGCAGCTTGCCGCCGCCTCACAGTGCCGCCACCTCGCCGCACGGAAATCGAATGCCGCGCTCAGCAGTCTCCGAAACTCCTGATGTGAGATCCGCTGCGATTCGGAAAATGCGTCGGCGCTCGCGCAGCAGCGCGGGCAGACGCACCACGGCGGCCACGTGCGCGCGCAGTACCAGAAACGGCAGCAGCGCCGCGGATTGCCCTGCCTGACGAAACTCCGCGGCTTTTCCGCGGCCTCTGAGTATCGAAACCGCGTGCCAGAAATAGCGCGCAAGCGCGGCCCAAGGCGCATCGCACCAGCATGCGCGCGGGAAAATTCTTGATCACCGTGTACAGCCGGTTGCGCTCCACGTAGTAGGCCTTTAGCGGAGAAGCCCGGCCGGCCGAATGCGAGTAGCGATGCTCCACCACTGCGTCCGGCACGTAGCGGCACTCCCATCCCGCCCAGCGCGCGCGCAGCCCCAGGTCCATGTCCTCGCAATACAGGAAGAAGCTTTCGTCGAACGCGCCGGTCTGCTCCAGCATCTCGCGCCGGTACAAGCGCGGCGGAGCCGCTGGGAAACAGCGCTCTCCGGATCGAAAACGCCTCGCGGCGCCTGGCCGTGGCCGCGCTGTTTGCTGGACCCATCGGCGGCGATCAGCATGCCCGCCGAATCGAGCTTCGGGCGCGCCCGCCGATGCGCACCTGGCTCGCGAACATGCCGGCGCGCGGATGCGCCTCGGCGTCTTCGAGCAGCGCTTCCAGCCATTGCGGATGAGCCACCGCGTCGTCGTTCAGCACCGCCAGATAGGGCGCTTGCGAGGCGCGAAACGCCTGGTTCACCGCCGCGCCGAATCCCACATTGCGCGGGTTCGCGATCAGCGCGCACGGCGCGGTGCCGCGGACCAGAGCCCGCGCTCCGCTGTTGTCGACCACCACCACTTCGAAATCGGTCAAGCGTTTGAGATTCCAGGGAGCGCAAACAGTCCGCCAGGGCGTCGCCGGCGGCCAGGGTCGGCACGGCAACGGTAACGCGAGGCGAATGGCAAGAAACGATTCTAGCCCAGCACCGTCAGTCGACGGTTCCGCGCCGTGCTTCGCGTCGTTATCCTGAGTCGCCCGTCCAGGTCCAGATAACGCGGATCCAGCAGCCGGCTGGTTTCGAGATTGCCCATCGCCGAAAGCAGCGACTCCTTCACGCGCGGGAAATCCTTCTCCAGTTCGCCGATCCAGCCGCGCAGCGACCGCCGCACCGTCGCCGGCCCGCTGGGAGCAGCCGCACGGAATCACCGGCGCGCCCAGCGACTCGGCGTATGCGCGGTCAGATCCTCGGTGACGAACACCAGCGGCCGGATCAGCCGGAACTCGCGCTTGCCGGACCAGGTGACGGCCGGCAGAGCGCTGGTGCGTCCGGTGAACAGCGCGTTGCGCAGGAAGGACTCGCAGAAATCGTCGGCGGTGTGGCCGAAGGCGATGACGTTGGCGCCCAGGCCGCGCACAATCTGGTACACCGCGCGGCGGCGGAAGCGGCTGCACAGGTCGCAGCCGTGATCGGGCTGTTCTTCCAGCAGGCGGAGGGACGGATTGTCGCGATGATAGGTCCAGTCGATGCCGCGCGATTTCAGGTACTCGCCCATGGGCTCGAAGGGCGCGCAGAAACTTGCCCTGCTCCACCGTGAACGCGCACACGCGTGAACTGGATCGGCGCGCGCTGCTGAAGCCGCAGCAGCACTTCCAGCAGCGTGAGCGAATCCTTGCCGCCGGAAAGCGCCACGGCGACGCGGTCTCCCTCGCGAATCATCTTGAATCGCGCGACGGCCTCGCCGGTCTTCCTGCAGCAGTGTTTTTTCGAGGTCCAAAACGTTCCTGCTATCCGTGTCCCAGGTACATCAGCCAGCCCAATCCGAAGATGGCGGCGACGAACCAGGCGAAGCAGTATGCGGCGTAGCGCACGCGCTCACGGTCGGTGCGTTTGGTCACCACACCCAGCACGATCGAGGTGAACAGCGCGAACAACATGGACGCTTCGAAGTGCGACAGGTTGATCTTGGGCATGCTAAATTCTCGCTAGTCCTTTTGTCCGGTGGCGATTTCGTAGGCGTCCACCATGGCGAGCACGTTCAACAGCCCGGCCGCGACCAGGAATTTCGCGCCGTAATCGTGGACGTGGCCGGCCACGTCGGGCTGGGTATATCCCAGCCAGACCGTCAGAAAGTACAGGATGCCGTTCATCACGTTGCCGGCGAAACCCGCCGTAATAGATGACGGTGGTCAGCAGATCGTCGGCTCGCGGAGTGAACAGCGCGCCCCGCATCATCAGGCCCAGCAGATACATCGACGCGACGCAGAAGCCGGATCACGCCTCCCCGCGCCGGGCCGCCTCAACAACATATGACCGCCGCCGGGGATGAGCCACGCCAGCGCCACGGCGGGCATCCATTTCCCCGCCGAAGCTTCCGAACCTGTTTTTTCCGCCACGGCTTTATTTTATCGCATCATGATAGTCATGCGGTTTTTCGAGGATCTGTCGGCGCAGCTCCGTCGCGCCGAATTGTGGGTTCCCTGGCTGGAGAGCGGAGTGCGCGTGCTGATGACTCTGATCGGCGCGTGGCTGCTGACGCGCATCGTCGCCAAAATGCTCCGCCGGCTGCGCAAGTACGCGAGTTCCATCATGGAGCGGCGCGGCTATGGCCCCGACCCGGAGTTGCAGAAGCGCACCGCCACCATCGTCGCTGTGTTCCGCATGGCCATCAGCTCGGTGGTGTGGGCGATCGCGCTGGTGATGGTGCTGGTCGAGCTGGGCTTCAAGATCGAGCCTCTGCTGGCCAGCCTGGGAGTCGCCGGCCTGGCGCTGGGCCTGGGCGCGCAGACCCTGATCAAGGATTGGCTGGGCGGCCTGTTTCTCCTGCTGGAAGACCAGATCCGCATCGGCGACGCCGCCACCATCAACGGCTTCTCCGGCACCGTGACCGAGATCAATTTGAGGACCACCGTGCTCCGCGCGGAAAATGGCGCGGTGTATATTATCGCCAACGGGTCCATCACGGTGCTGGCCAACTTCACCCGGGAGTATTCGTATTACATCTTCGAGACCATCCTGGCGCACCGGGCCGACGCCGAGAAGGCCCTGGAGATCCTGGCGCAGACCGGCGCCGAGCTTGCCGCCGAAGAGGCCTATCGCACCGCCGCGCTCGCGCCCATTGAGGTCATGGGCGTCGATAAGCTGGGGGAGCACGGCGCAACCGTCCGGGCGCGCATCAAGACTCTGCCGTCCCAGCAATACCTGATCGGCCGCGAGCTGAACCGGAGAATCAAACAACGCTTCGACGCCGCGGGCATTCTGTTCCCGCCGCCTTAGTGCTCGCCGCGAAAATGGGGACATCATTGCCTGTCCCAGCCTCGATAAACCGCGCGTTGTCAGCGACACTTCCGGGCGGGCCAGGCCATGGTGTCCCCATTTTTCGCCCCTCTCATCAACGTAGAAGGGGATCAAGCAAGGTTTCGCGGCCGCCGTGGTCAGCTTCAAGTTCAGCGCCAGCTCGCACGGCTCAATACTTCCTGGTCGGCTATGCCGGGCAGCGATCTTCTCGGCGGGGTAGATCACATCGGCCTTCAGCGCTTCAGCCGCGAAAGCCAGGGCCGCGCGGATGCTCTCGGCAGGGAGGTGCGGATGCGCCGACAGGATTTGGTCGGCGGTTTCGCCGGTACGCGCGCCACCCATAAATGCTCGACGTTTCGCCGCCGCCTCTAAGCTCCGCCGGGGATCGCCCTTGCCGGCTCCAGATCGGCGAAAGCGAGCTTAATGACGTGGTCGCGCACGTCTTCCGGCCATTCAGCGATCACTTCGCTGAAGCGGCGCCGGTCATAGGCGAACAGCGCTCGCGAGGCTTCCTGGAAGCCGGGCAGGTCTCCGGCGATGGACGACATGAAGCGATAAGCGGCTTCCTGGGCAGCGCGTCTCCGATCGCTGTCGCCGCTGGTGCGGCGCACCTGCTCCACCAGCTTGCGCAGTGCGACCGATGCGCCTCCGGGCTGCGTACTCAGCCAGTCCCAATGGCGCGGCAGAAGCGTCACCTCGCGGGCGACGACGCCCAGCTTCGGACGGCCTCGTCCGCGCAGTTCTTCCGATGGAGGCGGATCGGAAGCCTCAGGTGCGAGGCGCTCTAACAAGCGTCTTAGAACTTCTTCGCGGCTCCCTCGTGTATCGAGGTCGACGATGCTGCCGGTGGCGTCCTCGTAGAGGAAGACCGGATCGACATTTCGCTCCAAGGCATCCTTGACCACGAGAGCGACTTCGTGCAGCGGGCCGGCCGCCAGGCGGCGATGGCCGTGGAAAGCTATGGAGGGTTTCAGAAGGGCTTCGTGCATGCCCTAATAATATCCGGGTATAATTATTTTGTCAATACTACCCGGATATAAATTCTATTCCACTGATTCTAAGTCGATTCTTCCGCGTCAGGCTCAGGCGCAGCCTCCTTGCGAGCCTGCTCGAAGAGCATGGTGAGCGTCTTCTCGGTGCGAATATTGCCGACGATCTTGGCCTTCTGGAGCTTGGCGCAGTTCAGTCCGGCCTTGACAAACGTATATAGATTTGTATAGAGTGCACTAGGATGGACTTACGGGTCAGCGGGTTCGATTGGGATGAAGGGAACCGGGCGAAGTGCCAAAAGCATGGCCTTTCGATTGGGCAGATCGAAGGCCTTTTCACCCACAGTCCCCGCATTGCCCCGGATCACAAACACTCGGCGGATGAGGATCGTTTCATTGCCGTGGGGAGAATAAAAGGGCGGCCCGTTTTCGTGGCTTTTACGATCCGGGTCAAGGACAAGCGCCGTTTCATCCGCCCCGTGACGGCGCGTTTCATGCACGCGAAGGAGGTTGCCGCTTATGAAGAAGAAAGTTCCACGGCTGAAAACGGATAGGCAAGCCGAAGCCTTTTTAGCTCAAGACCTGTCCGGCCTCGATTTCTCGCAGTTCAAACCGGCGAAGTTTGAATTCGAGAAGAAGGACGAGCAGATCAACATGCGCGTACCGAAGCCGTTGCTGGCAGCGGTGAAGGCGCGAGCGAAAGCGCGCGGCATTCCCTACACGCGTTTCATTCGGGAAACGCTTGAACGCGCCATCGCGCCGAAGTAGCGCTCCCCGGCCAGCGTTCCGCAAAGTTTTGCAACGTTCGCGGAAGGCCTGGCATGTTGCAAATGTCTTAGTGCAAAATAGGCAGCCTCAAGGGGTGTGACGCGCGATGCTGCCCGCTTCCATACTTGACAGCGTGCAATTATTGCTGTAGCAATAAATCAGATGCGTTTTACCTTCGACCCTGCCAAAAACGAGAAGAACATAGCCGAGCGCGGCTTGTCCTTTGCGCTTGCCGCGGAACTCGATTGGGAAGCCGCACTGATCGTGGAGGACACCCGCCACGACTACGGTGAACTTCGCCTGCGTGTTCTGGCTCTCCTGCATGGCCGCCTGCACGCCGCCGTTGTGACCCCACGAAAGGATGAACTTCGAGTTATCAGCTTAAGGAAAGCGAACCGGAAAGAGGAAAAACTGTATGAGCAACACTCGAAAACCTAGCCCCTCTCGGCCAAACGCAGACAATCCCGAATGGACGCGGGAGGATATGGCCAAAGCCCGCCCGGCGGCTGAAGTGCTGCCGCGACTCATCGGCGCGAAGGCAACAGAAGAACTGTTTCGGCGCGGCAGGGGCCGCCCCCCGAAGGCAGCCCGCAAGGTTAACCAGACGATCCGCCTTGACCCCGATGTGCTTGCCGCCTACCGGCAGGAGGGCCGCGGTTGGCAGACGCTCATCAACTCCGTGTTGCGTGAACACATGCCCGGTCACCAAAAGTAAACCCGCGATCGACAAATGGGATGTGTGAAATACGGCTACGCCCGCATCTCCACGGAAGACCAGAACGCCGCCATGCAGCAGACGGCGCTGAGACAGGCCGGGTGTAAGACTATCTTCACCGATGAACTGTCAGGCGCGATCACCAAGCGCCCGACCCTGCTCCGGCGTTTGAAGAAACTCGAACACGGCGACACGCTTACGGTGTGGAAGCTCGACCGGCTGGGCCGCAGCTTACGCGACCTGATAACCATGCTCGACAGTTTGCGTGATCGACGAGTGAAATTCCGATCGATCACGGAGGCGATCGACACCGAGACACCCACGGGCCGCGTAAATGTGGCAGATGATCGGCATGGTGGCCGAGTACGAGCGCAGCCTTATCATCGAACGGACCCGCGCCGGAGTGAAGGACGCAAAGAAACGGGGCGTGAAATTCGGAAGGAAGAAGAAGCTGGGCCCGGCGCAGATCACCAAGGCCCGGAAGCTGATCGAGGCGGCCGAACGGGTTGAGGACGTGGCCGCGCTTTGGAACGTGGGCCGGACGACGCTTTGCCGGGCGCTTGCCGGTTAGTGCAACAGATCGGCCTTTATGTGGCGCTATCCGGGCGTGCCGGGCGTGACGGGCGTGACGCACTGCGGGCCCTTGGTATGCTGGCTGCGGGTGCGAGGGAAAACAAGCGGCCACTATTTGGCACGGTGCGAGCCACCGCCGACGTAGCGGCGACTTTGGCAGTTTAAAACATGCATATGAGATAATGCCGATACGGAAAGGCAAAACGGAAATTCCATGCATGATCTAACAGCAATCGAGCTCAAGGCGCACCTGCCCGCCTTGGATTTCGGGACGTCGAAGGCCTTTTACCAGGACCTGGGATTTACGCTATGTTGGAGCAACGATAACATGGCGTACTTGCATCTGGGGCCGCATGGAGACCACGGAAAGGCCGGCTTCCTCCTCCAGAGCTCCTACGTCAGGGATTTGGCCGAGAACCAGCAGATGCATCTGCTGGTGAATGACGTAGACGCCTGGTGGAAGCACGTCGAGAACGCACAGCTCTGCGAGAAGTACGGGGTACGAGCAGAGCCGCCTGCGGATCGATCCTGGAATATGCGCGACTTTGTCTTGTTCGACCCGGCCGGCGTAGTTTGGCGAATCGCGCAGGACTTACCTGGCCCGCACACCTGGGCCTGACACGCTCACTCTGCGCCGCCGGATAAGTTGGCGTTATGTAAAACTTCGCTTCGTCGTCTCTGCCCTTCGCCGAGCATAACGATTCGGATATCTTGTACTATCCCGGCCCCGGGCTCGCCAGCATGGCTATGCCGATTCTTCCGGCTCAGCCGCGGCTTCCGGACTGGCTGCGGCTTCCTTGCGAGCCTGCTCGAACAGCATGGTCAGCGTCTTCTCGGTGCGGATGTTGCCGGCGATCTTGGCGATGGCGCCTTCCTTCTGGAGCTTGGCGCGAGTCAAGGCCACGGCCTCGCGCTGCTGGCGGGCGATGCGCTGCACCTCGCGGTCGACCTCTTCCTGGGTAGCGCCGATGGCTTCGCGCTCGGCGATCTTATCCAGCAGCAGCGACGCCTTCACGTCGCGCGTGGCTTTGTCCTTCTGCGACTCCTTCACCTTGTCCCAGTTCAGCTTCAGGTCCTTGGTGTCCATGCCCTGCGCGGCCAAAGCGCGCAACTGGTTTTCGACGTTCACCTGAATCTGCCGGTCGATATAGGCTTCCGGCACCGGGAAATCGTGCGTGTCCACCAGCTTGTCCAGCAGCTGGCGCTTGGCCTCTTCCTGGGCGTGATGTTCGCGCTCGCGCTGGATGTTCTTGCGGATGGTTTCCTTCAGCTCTTCGAGCGTCTGGAAATCGCCCAGATCCTTGGCGAATTCGTCGTTCAGCTCGGGAAGCTCCTTGCGGCGGACGGCCTTTACGACGGCCCGAAACTTGACCGTGCGCCCGGCCAGCGCCTTGCGCTCGTAGTCTTCCGGATAGACCACTTCGAATTCGCGCTGATCGTCCGGCGACGCTCC
Organism: Bryobacterales bacterium; assembly: GCA_963765185.1. Taxonomy (GTDB): domain Bacteria; phylum Acidobacteriota; class Terriglobia; order Bryobacterales; family Bryobacteraceae; genus Palsa-187. The sequence goes on along the minus strand of CAVXWB010000020.1, from coordinate 42,272 downwards.
GCGCAGGTTCTCGGTAAACACGGGCATGGTGGCTTCGTCGCCGATCTTCAGCACCAGCTCATCCTGTGAAATCTTCTCGTCGACGCCGTCCAGGCTTTCGAGCGAAATCACAGCGTGATCGCCGTCCGCCAGGGGACGCGGTTCTTCGTTGACGAATTCCGCTTTCTGATTGCGAATCTGATCCAGCCGCTCGGTCACGTCGGCGTCGGTGACTTCGGGCTCGGAATAGGTGATGGTGATGCCGCGGTACTCGCCCAGATCCACATCCGGCGCGACCTCGAACTCAGCCTTGAAGCGCAAAGGCTCCCCCGCGTGGAGGTGCACGTCGGTGATATCCGGCCGACCCACCACGCGCAGGTTGTCCTTTTCGACGGCCGCGTGGAAGAAGCGCGGAACCAGCTTTTCGATGACATCCTGGCGGATATCGCCCGCAAAGCGGGTCTTCACCAGGCTCACAGGGGCCTTGCCCGGGCGGAACCCGGGCAGCCGGACCTTGCTCTGAATCCCGGCGACGACGAGTTCGGTCTCCTTCTCGACTTCCGAGGCGGGAATCGTAATCTCGAGAGAATGCTTGCAGCCTTCGACTAACGCCACGGTTCTGGCCCGATCCCGGCGCTAACCGCGCGCCGCCGCCGCGGGCTTGGCCGCTTCGGCCAGCGCGGATGCTTTGTCGGTAGCCTCCCAGCTGAACGTCTCTTCGGTGCGCCCGAAGTGTCCAAAGGAGGCAGTCTTGCGATAAATCGGCCGGCGCAGTTTCAGGGATTCGATCATTCCCTTAGGCGTCAACTGGAAGTGCGAGCGCACCAGGTCCACCAGCCGCTCCTCCGGCAGCTTGCCGGTTCCGAAGGTGTTCACCATCACCGAAACCGGTTCCGCCACGCCGATGGCGTAGGCCAGTTGGACTTCGCAGCGTTCGGCCAGTCCCGCGGCCACGATGTTCTTGGCGACGTAGCGGGCCATATAGCATGCGGAGCGATCCACCTTGGTCGGATCCTTGCCCGAGAACGCGCCGCCACCGTGCCGGCCCATGCCGCCATAGGTGTCGACGATGATCTTGCGGCCGGTCAGCCCGGTGTCGCCATGAGGACCGCCAATGACAAAACGCCCGGTGGGATTGATGTGATACTTGGTTCCCGAATCCACCATGGCGGAAGGAATCACCGCGTCGATGATGTGCTTCTTCACGTCCGCGCGCAGTTGCTCGGTGGTGACGTCGTCGTCGTGTTGCGTGGAGACCACCACGGCGTCGATGCGCTTGGGCTTCCCGTCCACGTATTCCACGCTCACCTGGCTCTTGCCGTCGGGGCGCAGATAGCCGAGCTTGCCGAAGCGGCGGATCTCGCTCAACTGCCGCACCAGCTTGTGCGCCAGCATGATGGGCAGAGGCATCAGCTCTTCGCTCTCATCGCAGGCATAGCCGAACATCATGCCCTGATCCCCGGCGCCGCCCGTGTCCACGCCCATGGCGATATCGGGGGACTGCGTCTGAATCATGTTCAGGATGCCGCAAGTCTTGGCGTCAAAGCCCATCTTGGCGTCGGTGAAGCCGATGTCGGCGATCACCTCCCGCGCCAGCTTGGGCACGTCCAGAACGGACGTGGTGGTGATTTCTCCCGCCACGACGCAAATTCCGGTGGTCACCAGCGTCTCGCAGGCCACGCGGCCTGTCGGATCTCCGGCCAATACGGCGTCCAGCACCGCATCCGAAATCTGATCCGCCATCTTGTCCGGGTGGCCTTCGGTCACCGATTCGGACGTGAAAATATGTCGCATACGATCTGCCACTTCGCAAAACCTCCACCGGGGATTAGAATCTAGGTTTACAGTGAGAAACCCAAAACGAGTAGTCTAGCACAGCACGCGCGCCGCTGCTGTATTAATATAGGAGTTTATCACCAAACAAGGAGCCTGCATGAGCACTGCTACAGTACCGAACACCACTGCCGAATACAAGGTCGCCGACATGACCCTGGCGGACTGGGGCCGCAAGGAAATCTCCATCGCCGAGTTTGAGATGCCCGGCCTGATGTCCATCCGCAAGAAGTACGCCGCGCACAAGCCGCTGAAGGGTGTGCGCATCACCGGGTCGCTGCACATGACCATCCAGACCGCGGTTCTGATCGAGACCCTGGCGGATCTGGGCGCCACCGTGCGCTGGGCCAGTTGCAATATCTTTTCCACGCAGGATCATGCCGCGGCCGCCATCGCTGCCTCCGGCGTCCCTGTTTTCGCGTGGAAGGGCGAATCGCTCGAGGAGTATTGGTGGTGCACTTACCAGGCTGTCAGCCATCCCGGCGGCAAGGGTCCTGAGCTGGTGGTCGACGACGGCGGCGACGTCACGCTGCTGATCCACAAAGGCTACGAACTGGAGCACGGCGACAAATGGGTCGACTCGCCCAGCTCCAGCCACGAAGAGAAGGTGATCAAGGATCTGCTCAAGAAGGTCCACGCCGAGCATCCCCACCGCTGGACCGAAATGGTGAAGCACTGGCGCGGAGTCTCCGAGGAAACCACCACCGGCGTGCACCGGCTTTACAAAATGCAGGAACAAGGCAAATTATTGATTCCGGCTATCAACGTAAATGATTCGGTTACGAAGTCGAAATTCGACAATTTATACGGCTGCCGCGAATCGCTGGCGGACGGCATCAAGCGCGCCACCGACGTGATGGTGGCCGGCAAAGTCGCGGTCATTTGCGGTTACGGCGACGTAGGCAAGGGCTCGGCGCATTCGCTGCGGGGCATGGGCGCGCGAGTGGTGGTCACCGAGATCGATCCCATCAACGCGCTGCAAGCCGCGATGGAAGGCTTTGAGGTGACCACGGTGGAAGACACCCTCGGGCGCGGCGACATCTACGTCACCTGCACCGGCAACCTGGACATCATCACGCTGGAACACATGCAGCATATGAAAGATCAGGCCATCGTATGCAACATCGGCCACTTCGATAACGAGATTCAGGTGGACCCGCTGAACGCCGCCAAGGGAGTGAAGCGCACCAACATCAAGCCGCAGGTGGATATGTACACCTTCCCGGACGGCCACAGCATCTTCATGCTGGCCGAAGGCCGCCTGGTGAATCTGGGCTGCGCCACCGGGCACCCCAGCTTCGTCATGAGCAACAGCTTCTCGAATCAGACTCTGGCCCAACTGGATCTGTGGAAGAACAAGGACGTGTACAAGGTCGGCGTCTATACTTTGCCCAAGAAGCTGGACGAAGAAGTGGCGCGGTTGCACCTGGACAAGATCGGCGTGAAGCTGACGACTCTCACGAAGAGCCAGGCCGAATACCTCGGCGTGCCGCTGGAAGGTCCGTACAAGCCGGATCACTACCGTTACTAAGCGGTCCTCAACATCGTCGGTGGGACGACTGCGGGCAATGCCGCCACAGTGCATTGTGGAACAGACCGGCTTGAAGCCGACGACGCTCACCAGCCACGATCCGGCGAAGACACCTCCGGCACGGCGGAATGTCTTCGCCCGGACTTCAAAGATCGAAGAGGTACCTCTTGCCCAGGTGATGTCGCTCACCGGGAAGCGCTGTTAGACTTCAACAGCACAGCCCACCGTGTAACGCCCCATCCGCAAGAATGGCGCGGGGTGACTCGAGTACTCTCCGCGTTGGCGTGAACCGGATGCAGTGAGACATCCGATCTCTTACGCCTACAACATAACGGGCGGCGCGCGAAACCCGCGGCGCGCGAAAACGCCAAGCCGAGGAATCGGCGGGAAATAGACTTTGGCGTTCGCGAGAGACAGTTGAACTGGTATTCTGCGAGAGACGATGAGTCCATACTTGCTGGTGGCGCTGGGGGCGGCGGCGGGAGGGCTGGCCAGGTACATCCTCGGGACCGCCATCATGCAGCGGTTCGGCGGAAGGTTCCCATTGGGCACGCTGGTGATCAACGTGACCGGCTGCTTTCTGATCGGCGTGCTCATGACCATGCGGGAACGGGATACGCTGGCCTCGAAATGGCAGCCTCTGCTGGTGGTGGGCGTGTTGGGAGGCTACACCACGTTTTCCAGCTTCGGGTGGGAAGCCTACCGCAGCGTGCGCGAAGGCAGCCTGTTCATGGGACTCGCCTACGTGCTGCTGAGCGTGGGGCTGGGCTACATCGCGGTGTGGTGCGGAGCGTTGCTGGCGCGGCGCTACTGAGGAACGGCCCGCAAAGGGTGCCATGCCGCCGCACCCTTGGCGGGCTAGCAGCCCGCGGCAGAAGGGGCCGAATCGCAAAAGCCTGGGACAGTCACCATATTTCGCCACAGAGGCGCGTTGATTCGATGGAGGCTTCCCAGTGGGCGAAATACGGGGGCTGTCCCGGTTTTTGCGCCAGACGACTTTTACCGCGGGCTGCCGATCCCGGGCCGGGTGGAGGCCAACGCCCGCGCGAAGCCGGGATTCTCGAAGATGGCCACGTCCACGTCGCCAAAGGAGTGGAACTGCCGGTTGCCCCAGCCGATCAGTTCCGGCCGCGAGGCCAGAAAGCTGCGCCACACAAACACGTTCTTGTCCCCGCCGTAGATCAGGAATCGGCGAGAGGCGGAAAGAACGGGGAGCAATTCGACAGCATAACGCTCGCCTGCGAGCGATCGCTCGAAGGGCAGCAGATACGGTTTTCCGCCGATCGGGTAGACGGGCAAGTAACAATACAGGAATCCGGGAAGCGGATAATCGGGACGCCAGGCGGGCGGCTTGGCTTCGATAAAGGGACTGGGCAAAAGCACGGGAGTGTCCGCGTCCACGGTCCATTTGTTAACGGCGCGGGCGGCGGCGCGCCAATCGGAATTATGATGAACGGGCCAAAGCTCACCTCTCCAAAAAGCGCCCCACTGTCCCAGGGCGATGAGCACGCACGCACCCAGCACAGCGGAGCACATGCGCCAATCTCGGGCGTCCAGAAAAAAGGCGGCGGCGAGCGAGGCGGTGAGGGCCGCGCCCGGCAAGGCCAGCGATAGATAGCGGTCCACGTAGACGCTGTTGCCGGTGATCAGCGAAAACGCGAACAGCGCCAGAGGGTGCCACAGCCACCATCCCAGAATCAGGACCCAGGAGGAAAGCGGAGGCATCCCGCTGTCTTCTGAGGAACTCGCGCAAAACGGAGCGCGGCGCGAAACAGTTCCTGACTCGGTTGGCGGTGCGCGCCGCACCCTTTGCGCTTCTAAGGAACTCGCGCAAAACGGAGTGCGGCGCGAAATAGTTCCCGACTCGGTTGGCGGTGCGCGCCGCACCCTTTGCGCTCCCCGCATGGTTCTCCAACCGCCTCCGCGGCGGTGCAACAGGAACGCGGCCAGCAAAGCTCCGCCGGCGCACTGCGCGATCAGCAGAAATTTGAGCGTGCGCCGTAACTCGCGAATCCCCGGCAGATCGGCGACGACGTGCTCGCGAGCCTCGTGCATCAGTCTGATCGCATCCAGGGCGACCGGGACCAGCGTGAGCGAGAGGATTGCGAAGGCCACCGCGGCCTGGATCCAAGTCACCGACGTTTCCGAGCGCAGGATGCGCACGGCTAGATAGACGGCGAAGATCGCGTAGAACGGCCAGAACACCAGATGGACGCGCCACAGCAAGGCGGCGAAGGCGATGAACAGCACGGCGTCGCGCCGGCGCGCGGCATCCAGCCAGCGCACCAGAAAAAAGAGACTCGCGGCGCCGGCGCAGGTTCCCAGCGCGTAAGGGCGGGCGTCGGCGGCTTCATAGTTGAAGCCTTTGAGAGCCAAACAGGCGAACACCGCGAACCAGGCGGCTTGCGGATGAATCAGCCGCGCGGCCAGCCGCGCGATCAGCCATAGCGCGATGCCCAGCACGATCAGCGAAGGCACGCGGTACGCCACTTCGGAGAATCCGAACAAGCGTTCGGCCGTGCGAGGCAGCCAATAATAGACTGTTTCGGTGACTTGCGGCGCAACCGCGAGAGACGGATGCGCCGGCCCGAAATGGATGACGAAGGCGCTGACCATTTCGTCCACCCAGAAGCTGGAAGGGAGCGGCATGAGCCACAACCTGGCGATGCACAGCGCCAGCACCAGAACGAGCACCAGGGTCGAGCCGAGCTTATCGCGCACGTATTACGAGCCTACACCACAGTTGGTTGGGGACCCCATATAGCCGTTTAGCAGTCGCGGGAATATCGCGTTTTGTTATACACTGGCGCTCATATGCGCCGTTTTATGCAGATGTGTGCTGGTGTCTTCGTGCTGCTGGCTTCCGCGGGGCTAGCCGCTCCTCCGCCCGGCGATCCGCCGCAGGCGCCTCCTCAGAGTGGGGCGGCTGCGGGCGCGCCATCGGGAACTAACTCAACAGCCAGCGGCGACGATTCCACAGCCGGATTTCAGAAGGGATTCCTGGGATCGCTGGCGCAAGGGCCGAAGGAGTTTCCGCAGATCTGGAAGCCCTACCTGCAGGCGCCGATGGCGCTCCCGGTGCTGGTCAATTCACCGCGTCTGCTCAGTCTGATTCACGACGGAAAGCTGGAGTTGTCGCTCTCCGACGCGCTGGCGCTGACGATCGAAAACAACCTGGATATCGTGGTACAGCGGTATGTGATTCCGTTCGCGCAGACGGATGTGCTGCGCGCCAAGTCGGGCCAGGCCGCGCGCGGGTTCACGGGCGCATTGTATCCCAGCGAGCTGAACTCCGGCGCCATCGGAGCCGGCGTGACCAGCGCGGGCGCCACCGGAGGCACGGGGAACGCGGGAGGCATTACCGGCGGCGGCGGAGCGGTTTCGATCGGCGCGGCGGGAGCCTTCGACCCGAGCGTCAGCTTTTCCACCAGCTTTGACCGCGTGACCAGCCCCTTGAACTCGCTGGTGGTCTCCGGCATTCCCACCACTACCAGCGATGCTCTGGCGTATTCCGCCTCCTACGCGCAATTGTTCACCACCGGCCTCAGCTATTCGGTGTCGCTGAGCACGCTGCGTCAAATCACCACCCAGGAGAACGTCCTGTACAATCCCGACGTTACCTCGCGCCTTTCGGTGGGCGTCAACCAGCCGTTGCTGGCCGGATTCGGCCGCTTGCCCAATGAGCGTTTCATGACCGTGGCGCGGAACGATGTGGGCACCGCGAGCGAGGTGTTCCGGCAGCAGGTCATCACCAGTGTGGCGGCGTTGGAGGACGCCTACTATAACCTGGCCGCGTACCAGTTGAACATTCAAGTGGCGGAGGAGTCGCTGAGGGCCGTGCAGCAACTCTACGACGAGACGCGGAAACAGGAAGCCGCGGGCATCCTGTCCCGTCTGGACGTGGTGACGGCGGAATCGGAAGTAGCCGCCAGCCAGCGCGACCTGATCGTGGCGCAGACCAGCCTGGAACAGCAGGAAACCAGCTTGAAGCAGCTGCTGAGCAAGCGCGACGACCCGGCGCTGGATGCCGCTGTGATCGTAGTCACGGATCCTTTGCCGTCGCCTCGGGAGCAGGATCTGCCGGCGTTCGATAAGTCCGTCGCCTCGGCGCTGGCCAACCGGCCGGAGCTCAAGGAAGCGGCCAACAACCTGGCCAATCAAGGCATCGCCATTGAGTATGCCAAGAACAACATGCTGCCCAGCCTGGCGGTCTTCGGACTATACGCCGCCTCCGGTTTACAGGGCAATTCGGCGAAGCAGACCAGCGGGGCCTTTGACGCGCTGGGCCAGAGCTTCGGCGCGACGTACCCGGAGACTGCTGTGGGGCTGAGTTTCGGCGCCGCGATCCGCAACCGCTCCGCACAAGCCGACAACGTCCGCTCGCAACTGGAGCGGAACCAGTTGCAGATCAGCCTGCAAAACACGCGCAATCAGATTCGATTGCAGGTGCAGCAATCGCGCATCGGCCTGATTCAGGGCAAGGCGCAGGTGGAGGCGGCGCGGGAGGCGACGCGGCTGGCGCTGGAGTCGCGCGATGCGGAGCGGGAGAAGCTGCGGGAGGGTCTCTCCACGGCCTACAACGTGATCCTGAAAGAGCGCGACCTGGTGACGGCCCAGTACGCGGAAGTACAAGTGGAGGCGGCCTACGCGAACTCTCTGGTGGGGATGGACCAGGCCATGGGAACGACGCTCGATCAGAACGGCATCCGGCTGGAGGACGCGGTCAGCGGAATCCTCACCACGCAGCCGTCGCCGCCGTTTCATGCCCCGGCGGCAAATCCGGCCGCAAATCCGGCGCAGCCGCGAGGGAATCGATGAGGCCGGGCGGAATCAAGGTTTCGAGGATCGCGGCGGCTGTTCTGTGCGCCGGCGCTCCGGCTTCCCTGCTGGCCCAGAATCTCGCCTCGGGGGCAAACCCGACTTCTCCGGATTACAGCGTGCCGACCAAGGTCTTCCCGAACATAATCAAGCCGTACCTGAATCGCCGCGTTCCGGAGCCGGCCTATTACAACGCATCCAACGTTCCGTTGGAAGTGCGGGACGGGAAACTGCGCTTGTCGATGGCCCAGCTGGTGGCGGCCGTGGTGGAGAATAATTTGACCGTGGCAGGGGCGCGCTACTACCCGGCCGCGGCGCAGACCGATCTGATGCGCGCCCGATCCGGGTCCTCGCCGCGGGGCGTGGATCAAAGCACGATTCCCAGCGTAGTGTTCGCCGGAGCCGAGGGCGGCAGCATCCTGGGATCCGCAGGCGGAGGCGGAGGCGGGGCCTCCAACGCAGGCGGCATTACGGGCGCAGCTACCCAGGTATTTGTGGGGCCGTCAGGCGTGTTCGACCCCAGACTTTCCGTGAGCTTCAGCCTCGACCGCACGCCCAGTCCTTTGAATACACTGATCGTCGCCGGAGTGCCGCAGGTGACCACGCACACCGCGGCCGCGTCCATCGGCTACGTGCAGGCCTTCCCGTCCGGCACCAGTTTCTCGGCGTCCTACGGATATCAGCGGCAGAGCTCCACGCAACTGCACCTCCTATACGATCCGGCGTTCACGCCCGGTTTCACGGTTTCCGTGGCGCAGCAGCTGCTGAATGGATTCGGCTACAAGGTGAACCGGGCCCTGATCAAGGTGGCGGAAAACGAGCAGGGGATCGAGCGGGAATCCTTCCGCCAGCAGGTCATCACATCGCTGGCCAGCGCCGAGGATGCCTACTGGGATCTGATCAGCGCGCAGCAGTCCGTGCGCGCGGCGGAGCAGGCCTTGACCGTGGCGGAGCAGTTGTACCGCAACAACTCGCGGGCCTTCGAGGCCGGCGTGATGGCCCGGCTGGACGTGGTGAACGCGGAAGCGCAGGTGGCGGCCAGCCAGCGGGATCTGATTGTGGCCCAGACCAACGTCCAGTACGCCGAGCTGCAACTGAAGACCATGATCAGCACCAACCTGGACGAGCCCTTCGCTTCGGCCTCCATCGAGGCCACGGATTCGTTTCCGGAGCCCGACAACGATCAGCTTCCGAGCCTGGATCAGGCGGTCGCTATCGCCCAAAAGAACCGGCCCGAGATTTCCATCGCCGACGGGAACATCAAAAGCGAGCAGGATGTCATGCCGTTTCTGCAGAACGCGCTGCTGCCGAACGTGAACATTTTTGGCCTGATCAATGCGGAAGGGCTGAACACCGTCTTCGGGACCGCGTTGGCGGATAATCTTCAGTTCAAGTATCCGCAGTTCGCGGTGGGCCTCAGCGTGAGTTTTACGCTGCGCAACCGGCAGGCGCAGGCCGACGATGCCCGCTCCCGGCTGGAGCTGAAGCAAATGCAAGACACGCTGGTGCGGACCAAGAGCTCGATCGAAGTGGACGTGCAGAACGCGTTGATCGGGGTGACGCTGGGCCGGTCGCAAGTGCAGGCGGCGCGGGGCGCCGTGCGCACGAATGAGCAGAAGACCGACGCGGAAAGGAAGAAGCTGACCGCGGGGCTCTCCACTTCCTACAACGTGATCCTGGTGGAGCGGGATCTGTTCGCGGCGCAGCTGGCGGAGGTGCAGGCCGAGGATATCTACGCCAAGGCGAAGGTTGCGCTGGACCAGGCCATGGGAGTCTCGCTCGACACCAACCACGTCAATCTGGACGAGGCGCTGAGGGGCACGCTGAAAACGGCTCCGGCAGTGCAGTAGCCGGCTTCGCCGCGATGCGGGAGCCGGGACTATTCGCCTGAGCGTTTCAAGCGTGCGATGAACACGCCGCAATCAATCGTCTTGACCGTCCCGGGCCGCGCGTCGTCGATGGCAACGGAGAGTTCACGAATATGCGGCCTGACGACGGGCCAATTGATCGCGGACATAATGAGCACGGCGAAGGGACGGCCCTCGAGCCGCTGCTGTTTTCTCATGTTCTTGTCGCCGGTAAGAAACACCTGAAATCCCTCCCGTTCGATCAGCTTGAGCAGCGCGCCGTTTTTGAAGCCGCCCCATTGCATAGTGACAACGGTGTGAATCTCATGCCGAGGCAGGGATCGCGCCAGCTTGCCCGGCACGTCCTCATCGAACAGAACCTTCAAAGCTGCGCCTGAAGTTGGTGAGCGGCGCGATAGCTGAGAATGGCCTTGATGGCGTCGAGGCCAGCTTCCGGGTAGCAGTCCAGGGTTTCGGCAATGGCCGCGTCCGGCGATAATCCTTCCTCGCGGAAGGCGTCGTAGTTTCCGGTGATGGCGTCCACCGGCAGGCGGGTGTTTTTGAGAAGTGGCGCGCCGCTAACCTTGCCGGGGATGATTTCAACCCAGGGACAGCCGGACCAATCGAGGGTTGCCATATTCGTACTCTGCTTTCATAGTAGCCTCTTCCCACGGCTCGGCGGCGGGCGCGCCATTCAATGATTGGGGCTGGCGTTCGACATCGCTGTAGCAACCGCCGCCTGCTTATCGCTGAGATCGTGTTCATCCAGCGCCACCTGCACTTTGAAGCCGAATTCTCCTTGGAGGCCAGTGCGATTTATCACCACGCGAACAAACCTCGCGGTCAGGTAGGTGGCCAGGTAGGGCATCGACACGGATTGGCCGATGACCTCCAGCGTCAGGAGGTTGTTGGGAAGGGGTGTGCCGCGCAGATCATATTTTTTCGCGCGGGGCTCCTCCCTTACACTAGTGGAGACCATGAGATTCGCAAGGAAGAATGCCATCGTGACCGGCGCGAGCCGGGGCATCGGGCGGGCCATCGCGCTGCGGCTGGCCCAGGAAGGCGCGCGAGTGGCGCTGTGCGCGCGCGATGGCGAGGCGCTGAAGCGTGCGGTTGAGGAGATTGAACTCGCGGGAGGAGCGGCTGCGGCCATCGCCCTGGATCTGCGCCAGCCCGGGAACCCGGCGCGGCTCGCCGAATTCGCGATGAGCCGGTTCGGAGCGATCGACATCGTCGTCAACAACGCGGGCGCAACCAAGCGAGGCGAATTCGAGGCGCTGACGGAAGAAGATTGGGCCGACGGATTCGCGCTGAAGTTTTTCGGCGCGGTGCGGCTGACGCGCGCGGCGTGGCCGCATCTGAGGAAATCCTCCGGCTCCTTGATCTTCATCTCCGGCATCGGAGGCCGGACGCCGGGAAAGCAATTCAGCATCGGCGGATCGGTCAACGCGGCGCTGCTCTCCTTCACCAAGGCCATGGCGGAAGCGGGGTTGGGCGACGGCGTGCAGGTGAACGCGATCAATCCGGGGACCATCCGCACGGGACGCTTTGAAACGCGGCTGGCCGCGTTTGCGAAGGAACAGAAAATCGCTGTATCCGCGGCGGAGCAACGCTACGTCGAAGAAGAAAGTATTAGTCGTATCGGCGAGCCCGCCGACATCGCTGCGCTGGTTGCGTTCGTGGCCGCGCCGGAAGGGCGTTTTTTGCACGGATCGCTGATCGACATGGACGGGGGCGCGACAAAAACTATCTGATGCTGCTTGAACCGTGCCCCAGCGCCAGCTTATCCTTAAAGATCGGGCTTGTTGAAGTTGGCCCATCCCTAAACATGAGGAAATCGTGAAGCCGATCGCCCCGATGCAGATCGTGAAGGCGAGTTTGATGTGTGCGCTGACATCGCTGATCATCGGCCAGCCGCTTTTTGGCCAGCAGCCGCCCACCCCGCCGGAGCCTCCGGCTCCGCAACAACAGAATCAGGCCGCCACCACAGCGCCGCCTGAGATCAGCAAGGACGATCCCGACTACGGCGAGCCGGAGGGGGCGTCGTTCTGGCTCTCAAAAGGCACGGGGAAGACGCTTCCGGGCAACGCGGCGCAGTATTTTACGCAGGAGCAGATCCTGACGTTGCCGAACGCGCGGCCGCGCTCGCCGGGCGCCTTTATCTCGATTCCGGCGGGGAAATTCAATCATCTCGAAGTGTCGTATTTTCAGGTGGACTCCGACGGGACCGGGTACGCGACCACCGCCCTGAGCCTGCTTGGCAGCACTATACCGCAGGGCGACTTCATCTCCACCACCACCCGGATACGCAACGTCGAGCTCACCTGGAACTTCCTGAATTGGCCGTCCCCTCCCCAAGATTCGAAGTGGCGATTTCGAACTCTCTGGTCCTTCGACTACACTTCCATCAGCACCACTGTGGACGCGCCGTTCGACGCCAGCACGTCATTCCAGCCGGCTCAGGGCACATCGAACATTTTCTATCCGCTCTTCGGGGTTGAGGTCGAGTACATTCCGAACAAGATTTTCTATTTCGAGGCGCGCACCTCCGGCTTCGGGTTCCCTCATCATGCCGATATCGCGGACGCGGAGGCCAACGTGGTGGTGCGATACAAGCATCTCGAGTTGTTCGGGGGATACAAGTTCTACCACTTCAAGACCTCGCCCGAGAGCACTCAATTCTTTGTGGAGACGCTGACGGGACCCGCGGCCGGCGTGCGCTGGCTGATCCGTTAACCATTTTCCGGTCATTTCCCGACCCTCTCGCGCGCGATGCGCGAGTTGTGACACACTATGGAAGTCCCCCGGGCGGTTCCCTATGGTCGGCCGAACAGTTCTCCATTATCAGCTGCTGGAAAAGCTTGGCGCCGGCGGCATGGGCGAAATCTACAAGGCCCAGGACACGCGGCTGAATCGCTTTGTCGCCATCAAGGTTTTGACCAGCGCGTCCACGGGCGATCCGGACCGGCGCCGGCGATTTATCCAGGAGGCTCAGGCGGCCTCCGCGCTGAACCATCCCAACATCATCACCATCCACGATATCGTCAGCGAAGGCGGCACCGATTTCATGGTGATGGAGTGGTGTCCGGCAAGACGCTGGTGGACCTGATTCCCAAGGGCGGGCTGCGGGTATCGCAGGTGCTCAAGCACAGCGTGCAGATCGCCGACGCGTTGCAGGCCGCGCACGATGCCGGGATCGTGCATCGGGATCTGAAGCCGGCCAACGTCATGGTGACGGAGTCCGGCCTCGTGAAGATTCTGGATTTCGGGCTGGCCAAGCTGACCGACCGCGGACCGCTGACCACGCTCAGCGGTCCCAATGACGCCACGCAGACGATCACGGAGGCTCCGCTGACGGTGGAGGGTTCGATCATCGGGACGGTCAGCTATATGTCCCCGGAGCAGGCGCAGGGCAAGAAGGTGGACACGCGCAGCGACATCTTTACGTTCGGCGTGGTGCTGTACGAGATGGTGACGGGGGCGCGGGCGTTTGGAGGAGACTCGACGCTGACGACGCTGTCGGCGATTCTGCGCGACGACGTGAAACCGGTGGCCGATTTTGCTCCCGACGCTCCGCCGCAGCTGGAGCTGGTGATCCGGCGCTGTCTCAAGAAGAGTCCGGACGATCGCTGGCAGACCATGAAGGATGTGCAGATGGCGCTGGCCGCGCTGAAGCACGGATCCGATTCGGGAATGCTGCACCGGTCGCGGCTGATGGGGCCGCCTCCGCTTCCGCCTGAGTCCGGCGTCACCGCCGCAGGGGGCAAAAAAAAGGGCATCCCGCCACCCGTTCTGGCGGCTTCGCTGAGCGCTTTCGTGGTGGTGGCTCTGCTCGCCGGAGGGGTATGGTGGAAGAGACATCACACGCCGCCGCCGGTGGCGGTCGCGCCGGCTGAGCCCGTCGCCGTCCCGGAGCCGCCCCCGGCTCCTCCCGCAATCCCCGACGCAAAGGCGCCCGAGGCAAACGCGGATGAGGCGATGACCAACGACAACGTCATTGAGATGGTCGCGGCCAAGGTCTCTCCCAACCAGATCGTCGCGGAGATCCGGGCTTCGAAGAGGACCCAATTCGTGCTCACTCCCTCGGAATTGATCCGGCTGGCCAAGGCAGAGGTGCCGGACAGCGTGATTGAGGCGATGCGGAATCCCAAACGCGCCGGGTCAAGCGCGTCCGCGACGTCCAGCGCCCCGGCCCCGAAGGCGGCTCCGAAACAGGAACCGCCTCCGCCGCAGCCGGCGGTGGTGGCGCAAGCCCAGCCGGTTCCGCTTCCGGTGTCGCCTCCACAAACGGCGGCCACTCCCGCGACGGGCGCGAAGGCTGTCGCTCCGCCTTCCCAGCCGGGCGCGCCGCAGCCCGGCAACTCCAAGACTTCGCCGGCGGTTACGACGGTGAAGATCCCGGACGGCACCGTATTCAAAATTTCGCTGGCGGACGATATTCCGGACAACGTCGAAAAAGACCAGCCGTTGCGCTTCACCGTGAGCGAGGACGTGCGCGTGGGCGAGAGCGTGGTGATCGCCAAGGGCGCCGCCGTCACGGGCGCCATCGTCGATCCGGGAAAGCGAAAAATCCTGGGCGTTCCCGTAGGCAAGATGACGCTCCGGCTCGCGACCGTGGATGCGGTTGACGGCAGCAAACTCAATATCCGCGCGCTGGCGACGCGGCGTCCCGAAGGGTCCTTCCGCGACGTGGATACGGGCAAAGCCAAACCCAAAGGCGTGGCCGCTGCCGCCGGCACGGACTACATCGGCTACATCGACGGCGATCAGGCCGTCTCTGTCCGCAAATAGGGGCAACTTCGCAGGGTGCGCCGGATTCGATGCCTGGTATGCTTGCGGCTTGACAAAACCCAAAATCCCTTCGATACTTGAAATATTGCAAAAGCGAACTACACTCGCGCCGGGGGTGGAAAGTCAGGAATCCTCCGGTCCAGACGGTCCCATTCTGGATCAGCAATCCTCACAACTTCTGGGCTACCTGGACACGCTATTTCGCCGCCTGATGCTGCCTCGCAGAACGGGCGATGAAGCGGCGCTCGAGATTTCGCGGGAGGAGATTCGTGCGCTGCTTATTTTGGATTCCGGCGAGCACGCTACCGGCGAGCGTCTGCGCATGATGATGAGCAGTCTGGCGGAGTCGCTGGGCGTCCCGCTGTCCACGGCCACTCACACGGTGGACCGGCTGGTGGCCAAGGGTCTGGTGCTGCGCAACCGTTCCGAGGAGGATCGGCGGGTGGTGCAGGTGGAGATGAGCGACTACGGACGCAAGCTCCAGGAAGAGTTTCGCGACAAGCGGAAGTTGATGGCGTGCAGCTGGTTGGAGCCGTTGAGCAGCGGCGAACGGGAGATCTTTCTGGAGCTGATGTCCAAAATCACTCGTCTGGCGCGGCCGGTTCCCGAAGACGGAACGGCAGAGGCGGAAAAGCCCCAAGCCGACAAACCCCCAGGAAAATAAGCCCCAGGAAAAATAAGCAATGATCAGTGTCCGCAATCTGGTGAAGAACTACGGCGATTTCGCCGCGGTCAAGGACATCTCCTTCGACGTGGCGCAAGGCGAGATTTTCGCTTTCCTGGGACCGAATGGCGCGGGAAAGACCACCACCATCAAGATTCTGACCACTCTTCTCAAGCCCACCAGCGGGCAAGTGGAGCTGGACGGGCTGAATCCGGCGGTGGAGCACAATGAGGCGCGCAAGCGTTTCGGAATCGTGTTCCAGGACCCCAGTCTGGATGAGGAGCTGACCGCCTACGAGAACATGGATTTTCACGGCGTGCTCTACAAAGTGCCCGGCAGAGTTCGCGCGGAGCGCATCGAGAAGTTATTGAGACTTTTCGAGTTGTGGGATCGCCGCAAGGATTTTGTCAAGACCTTTTCGGGCGGAATGAAGCGGCGTCTGGAGATCGCGCGAGGGCTTCTGCACACCCCCAAGATCGTGTTTTTGGACGAGCCGACGCTGGGTCTCGATCCACAGACCCGCAACCAGCTGTGGACGCACGTAAAGAAGCTTAACGAAGAGGAGCGCGTGACCGTGTTCCTGACCACCCACTATATGGAGGAGGCCGAGCGCGTGGCGCATCGCATCGCCATCATCGATCATGGCAAGATCGTGGCCCAGGGAACGGCAGCGGAGCTCAAGGAGCAGACCGGCGCGGATACGCTGGAGAACGCCTTCCTGAAGCTGACCGGGTCCACCATCCGCGAGGAAGAAGCCGGCTCCATCGACCAGATGCGCAGTATGGCGCGCATGTTCCGGCCGAGGCAAAAATGAGCGCCATCTACATCCTCTGGCTGCGCCAGATCAAACGCTATTTCCGCTCGCGGCCGCGCATCATCGCGTCGCTGGGGCAGCCGCTGCTGTTCCTGCTGGCTCTGGGATTTGGCTTCGGACCCATTTTTCAAAGGGCCGGGCAGGGCAACTATATCCAGTTTCTCGCGCCCGGCGTGATCAGCATGAGCATTCTGTTCACCGCCATTTTCTCCGGCATCGAGCTGATCTGGGACCGCCAGTTCGGGTTTCTGAAAGAGACTCTGGTGGCGCCCGTGCCGCGCATCCTGATCATGGCCGGACGAACTCTGGGGGGAGCCACGGTGGCTATGTTTCAGGGGCTGATCGTGATCGTGATTTGTCTGCTGGCCGGATTCCGTATTACCAGCTTCGCGAGTCTGCCGGTGGCCCTGCTTTTCATGGTGCTGGTGTCGGTGATGTTTACGGCAATGGGGACAGCCATTGCTTCCGTGCTCTCCGATTTTCAGGGTTTTCAGCTGGTCATGAACTTTCTGGTGATGCCCATTTTCTTCCTGTCCGGCGCGCTGTTCCCGCTGACCAATCTGCCCAAGGTTCTGACGATCATTGCCAGTCTGGACCCGCTGACCTATGGGGTCGACGGACTCCGGGGAGCGCTGATCGGGGTGGGCCACTTCAGCGCCGGTTTGGACGTGGTTGTTTTATCCGCGATCGCAGCGGTGCTGGTTGCGGCGGGCGCTTATCTGTTTTCGCGGATTCAACTCTGAGCGTCGCTTGTGTCGGGCCGTTATGCCCCTTCTGCTTGTGGGGCGGACGCCGTCGTTCTAATGAAAAATGCCCCGCACGAGCCGGCCGGGGGGCCGGCTGCGGTCCAGGGGGACCGCCCCACCTCGCAAGGCTTGGTACCCGATTCGTCGGCGTATTTGCGACGGAAGGTAGCTACGCTACTGCACGGTGGTTGCCGGAGTACCGCGTTTCACCCGGCGAGCGGGCGGCTTCGGGTGCGCCCGGAGCTCCCGGATGTGCGCGGCTTTGGCGGAAGCTCTTCTCCCCGCGGCCGCGGCCAAGCTGAGCGCGTTGGAGCCACCATACGGAATTTGGATCTGGACAATATAGGCGGCATCGGTTTCAAACCCGATATAGACATCGTCTCCCGGGCCGAGCACACCCTCCGGAACCTGCACGTTGATCTGGTACAGGCCGGCAAGATTCGGCGCCAGGCCTGCGAACTGAATGGTGGCGAGGTTCCCCAATGATCCGATATCGTAGTCGTTAAAGAAAACCCCCAGATTGCCGGCACTGTACACATCCGACCAGCTCAGCGTGCTCGCCGGCCCCAGAGCCCCATCCGCAACCGTCGGCGTGACGGTGCCCAGACCCGTTAAGAACACGGAAATATATTCGCCGGGCTGCGCCGGATTGGTGGGAATAACCACCGCGCCCGTGGCCGCATGCAGGGCGGCGGCGTATCCAATCCCGTCCACGCTCGGCTCATTGGATTGAGTCAGCAGAGTCGGGACTCCCAGCGAGAACGCTCCCGGCGCTGCGTCGGTAAGGTACATCTGCACCACATTCGACTTGTTTGCGCCATTGGTCACCTGAATGTTCGCCAGGCCGGTCTGGTTGGAAGCGACCCCGTAAGGCACAATCACCGACAACTGCGTGGGACTCACATAGTAAATCGGGCAAGGCAGGCTGTCAATCGACACGGAGACATTATTCAGAGTGGGCGGGAACGCCTGTCCGCCCTGCGTGAACACAGTCGACGAAGACAGGCCGGTGCCAAACAAGGTGATCAGCTCGCCCGGTGCGAGACTCGCGGTAATGGGCTGGTAACTGGCCGCATTCACTATGCCGACGGGGTTCAGAAATACGCCCGGTCCGGAGAAGGACGGCGCGTGCATCCCCACCACCAGCGAATAGTTTCCGTTGGTGCCCATGGCGACAAACGCATTTCCCCCGTCGCCGAAGATGTAATCATACCCAAAGTAGTCGGATTGTGGGGTCGCTCCCGACGAGTTCAATGCGATCTGATCGTCGCTGCCTGAGTCGTAGGAGAGATCCTCCGGTAGATTCACCCGTTGATGGACGACTCCGTCCCCTTGGCTGTCGCCGAAGTTGCTGGTTCCTCCATAATAGGAGTTCGTTCCTCCGAACCCCCCCGCCAAATCCTCCAGGCCCGCGGTGAAATACAGCCCCTCGCTGATGCTGTTCGTCCCCGGAATGGTGAGAGCCTGTACGCCAAAGAAGATATCGTAGCCGCCCGCGGTCCATCCCAGGATAAAGTTGCCGCCCGTGGACTCGAACATCGTCTTGGTTCCGGTGAACAGCGCGTCTGTCGAGGCCACCCTGGTCGGCAGTGGAATGGTCAGCGTGGCGCTTCCATTGCTATTGAAGTTATAGGTCGCGCCCGTGACCGATTGCGTCAGGATGGGGGTACTGGTCTGGTTGGACGCCTGCCCGTTTAGGGTGATGCCGGCGAATCCGCCTGAACCATTGGGACTCAGCTCGAACAGTGCGTTCTTGATCGCGGTTGCGCCGGCCCCTGCGAAATCCAGCAGGCCGGTCTGATAGGACGAGGTGAAGCTGGCGTTGGTGGGCGGCGATGATGCAACCGGAATGGCGATAAAAATATCATTGAGGATGACGTCCTCCTCACCCGATTCCGTCGAGCTTCCCGTGTACACGCCCTGCGCCACGGCTCCCCAGATGTAGAGGTTGTAATCGGTAGGATAAAGCGGATTGGAGATGTAGCCCGCTCCATTGGAGCCGATGGCATACGTTCCGGTCACGTTCAAGGGCTGTGATACACCGTTGGTAGCGACGTTGTCGACCGTGGTCCCCGCGACGGTGTAATTGCCCGCGCCGTCAAACGTGATGGTGCCATAGGTTGCCGCGATCTCCGAGGGATCGTAGTTTCCATCGACATTCAGGACGGCGACGTGCCGGAACTGGAAACTTCCCTTGAGCTGGCCGTTGCCGCTGGTATCCTGAGTCTGACCGGCCGCAACCGCGACCGCGAAAACCGCCAGTGCCGCCACGGGCCATAGGGACTTGCTTTTCCTCAAATGCATGAATCCTCTAGGTACATGAATCCTCTAGGTATTAGATTACTATGACTGAGCATGCTTTCCTCCGGAAACGGAAAGCCGCGATATTTGAGATGCATCAGACGGTAGCTTCCGTTCCGCATAATCGAACGGCGGAGCAGAATCGCCGTAAGTTTTTTCTTTATTCGTCTTTGCGGTACTCTGCGGGCGGGTTCCGGTCGTCCATGCTAGCATAGTGCTTCGCGTCCCGCTCACCGAAGCCCCTTCGTGTACTATCATTATCGAGGCCTCATGTTTCAAAACCATCGCCTGTACGTTACGTTTTCATGTGTGATTCTGCTGCTGGGATGTTCCGTGGCGCTGATGTCGCAAACCGCGGGCCGCGGCGCCCAAGCTTTGATTCACGGAAGCGTGGATGAAACCAAGCTGGTTACCCTGGCCGGGAACACTCGCCCGGAGGCCACGGCGGAGAACGATTTAGGTCCGGTTTCCGACGGCCTTAGCCTGGATCATATGCTGCTGCAGCTAAAACGCTCGCCGCAGCAGGAGCAGGCGCTGGTGCAGTTTATCGCCCAGCTGCATAATCCCCAATCCCCCAATTTCCACAAATGGCTGACCGCCGCCGAGTTTGGCCAGAAATACGGCCTCGCGGGGAGCGACGTCCAGAGCATCACGGGCTGGCTCGAATCGCATGGTTTTGTGGTTAACTCGGTCTACCCGAGCGGCATGCTGATCGATTTTTCCGGGAAATGCCGGCCAGGTGCGGCGCGCCTTTCATACCTCCATCCACAATCTGGATGTAAATGGCGTGCGTCATATCGCCAACGTCAGCGACCCGCAGATTCCGGAGGCGCTGGCGCCGGCCGTGGCAGGCGTCGTCTCCATCCACGATTTCCGGCCGCATAACATGAGCCGTACGAGTAGCAGACAGTATACCTTCCCCTCCAGAGGGCAGACTTTGCAGATTGTGGTTCCCGCCGATATGGCCACGATCTATGACTTCAATCCGCTGTTCGCCAAAAGCATCACCGGCACGGGGCAAACAATTGCCGTGATCGAAGACACCGATTTGTACAGCCGGGCGGACTGGGTGGTTTTCCGCAGCACCTTCGGGCTTTCACAATACGCGGGAACGCTGACCTCGAAGAACCCCCCGTCCAGCGGAAGCAACAATTGCGCCGACCCAGGGGTGAATGGGGATGATAGCGAAGCGGCCCTGGACGCGGAATGGGCCAGCGCGGCAGCGCCGAGCGCCGCCATCGTGGTGGCTTCGTGTGCCGATACAGAGGTCACGTTTGGCGGGTTTTTCGCCATGCAGAACCTGGTGAACGCGAGCAGTCCCACGCCGATCATGAGCCTGAGCTACGGCGTCTGCGAGGCGGAGAACGGTTCCTCCTCGAACGTCTTCATCAACACGCTCTATCAGCAGGCGGTTACCGAGGGGATCTCGGTGTTCGCTGCGGCGGGGGATGAAGGTGCAGCCAGTTGCGACTCGTTAGAACCCAGCGCAACGCATGGCATCGGCGTAAGCAGCTTTGCGTCCACGCCGTACAATGTCGCCGTGGGCGGGACGGACTTCTCGGATGTCTACAACGGCACCAGCAGCCAGTATTGGAGCACGACCAACAGCCCGACCTATGGCTCGGCAAAGTCCTATATCCCTGAGATTCCATGGAACGACTCGTGCGCGGGCAGTTTACTCGCCACCTATATGGGTTATCCGACGGGCTATGGGCCAGACGGTTTTTGCAATAGCAGCACAGCCGCCGCGGATGGCTTCCTGGCGGTGGCCGGCGGTAGCGGAGGACCAAGCAACTGCGCCACCGGAGCGCCCTCAGCCACGGGAGTCGCCAGCGGGAGCTGTCAGGGATGGCCCAAGCCTGCATGGCAGGCCGGGCTCTCCGGAATCTCCAACGACGGAGTGCGGGACCTCCCCGACGTTTCCATGTTCGCCTCAGACGGCGCCGCCTGGGGACATTATCTGGTCTTTTGCTTCTCCGACGAGAATCAGGGCGGAACAACCTGCTCGGGACCTCCCAACACTTGGGTCTATGGCGGCGGCACTTCCTTTGCGACGCCGGTCATGGCCGGGGTTCAGGCTCTGGTGAACCAGAATGCGGGCGGCTCGCAAGGCAATCCGAATCCTGCGTACTATGCGCTCGCCGCGAGCACGCCTAGCGCGTTCCACAGCATCACCCAGGGCGACAACGTTGTGAATTGTGGCGCGCCTTACAACTGCTTCGGTTTTGTCGGAGCCGTCGACTACGGGCGCGGCGGCCGTATTTTTGGAACCACCTGGGCCGGCGCTCTCTCCGTCTCCGACACTTCTTTCACGCCCGCTTACGCCGCGGGAGCAGCCTGGAACTTCGCCACCGGAATCGGCAGCGTGGATGCCTATAACCTGGTGACGAACTGGCCCACTTCCAAGTAACAGCCCGCAAAATGGAGTGCGGCGGCTTAGTTGCCTTGGCGAACCGAGGGTGCGCAAATACGCCAACGAATCGGGTGCCGAGCTTTGCAGGGTGGGGCGGTCCCCCTGGACCGCAGCCGGCCCCCCGGCCGGCTTGTGCGGCGCATTTTTCATTTGGACGGCGGCGTCCCACGCGGACGAGGGCGTCCGCCCCACAAACGGAAATACGTTAGTGTACTTCTGAAGTGACAGACTAAGTAACAGCCCGCAAAACGGAGCCTGCGTCTCGGCCCGGAGCCAAGCTGTTGCTCTCGGGAATTGAGGGTGCCGCCGCACCCTTTGCGGGCTAGCAAGCAGCGGCATTTCAAGGGCACGGTACCATCGGCCGTTTGGTACCGTTTGCCCAAACCGTCGCGTTCAACGGATCGGTACCAAGCCTCCATAGGCCGGCTTCGGTTCTGGGCCGTATTGTATGGTTTAAGGCCATGACGACACCCTCGACTACAAAGCTCAGTTTTCAGACGCTCAGGAATGAGGCGGCGCGCGCCCTCCCGGTATCCCTGATCGCCTGCCCGCGCGGATGGCGTGCACCCGCCGCTCCTGCGTCCCGCAACTGATCGCCGCGGCCGCGGAAGCCTCGCCCGACGCAATCGCGCTCTCATTCGGGGCTCGGCAAATGACCTACGCGGAACTGGATGCGCGAGCCAGTCATCTGGGCGCGTATCTTCGCCTGCTGGGGGCTGGGCCGGAGGCTCCGGTGGCGATTTGCCTGGAGCGGTCCTTCGACTACGTCATCGCGGCGCTGGCGGCGTGGCGAGCCGGAGCCGCCTACCTGCCGATGGACCCCGCCTGGCCCGCGGCGCGCCGAACTTTCGTGGCCAAGGATGCGCAGGTGCAGGTTCTGGTCACTCGATCGCAGCAGGCGGCGCCTGGCGCCCGCTTCGTGGTGGATCTGGACGCCGACGCCGACAGGATCGCCTGCGCGGGCCTTACCAACGACGCAGCCATCCATCCGGTGGAAACCCGGCGCGAGAGTCTTGCCTATATCGTTTACACTTCAGGTTCCACCGGCCAGCCCAAAGGCGTGGAGATTACCCACGGCAACCTGCTGAACCTGGTGTTCTGGCACCGGCGCACCTTTGGCGTGACTTCGGCCGACCGAGCCAGCCACCTTGCCGGCGTCGCCTTCGACGCCGCGGTGTGGGAGCTGTGGCCGTATCTGACCTGCGGCGCCGGGATCGCGCTTGCGGATGAATCGACACGCATGTCTTCGGAGCTGCTGCGGCAGTGGATCTGCGCGCAGGACATCACCGTCTCCTTCGTGCCCACCACTCTGGCCGAGCCCATGCTGGCGGCGGAGTGGCCGCGCAGGACCAAGCTCCGCTATCTGTTTACCGGCGCCGACACGCTGCATCACCGGCCTTCCTCAGCGCTGCCCTTTCCGGTGGTCAACAACTACGGACCCACGGAATGCACGGTGGTGGCCACCTCGGCGATTGTTCCGGCGGGGCCGCAATCGGGCGGCCTTCCTCCCATCGGCACGCCCATCGCGCACACGCAGATTTATCTTCTGGATGAACAGGGGCGGCCGGTCGCGGACGGCAAAACCGGCGAGATCTACATCGGCGGCGCGGGGGTTGCCCGCGGCTACCGCAACCGTCCGGATCTGACGGCGCGGCATTTTCTTTCGAATCCCTTCAGCCCCGCGCATGACGCCCGCATGTACCGCACCGGCGATCTGGGCTGCGTACTTCCCAACGGCCAGATCGCCTTCCGCGGACGCGCCGACAGCCAGGAAAAGATTCGCGGGCATCGCGTGGAGCCGGACGAGATTTCGAGCGTCCTGGCGCAGCACCCGGCGGTCTCCAGTTGCGCGGTGGCGGGGAAGGGAGCGCTCACGGAAAGGCGTCTGGTCGGCTACATCGTGCCTAGGAACGGGGCTGCGCCCTCCGCGTCCGATCTTCGCGACTTTCTCTCCGAGCGGCTCCCCGAACACATGATTCCCGCGGCGTTCGTGCGGCTGGAGGCGCTGCCGCTGAACTCCAACGGGAAGCTGGACCGCGAAGCTTTGCCCGAGCCCTCTTCTCAAAACCAGCCTGGCGCTGGGGAATTTCGCGCGCCGGAATCCCCGGTGGAGCTGCGCATTGCGCACGTTCTGGCGGATCTGTTAAACCTGGACAAGGTCGGCCTGGACGATAACTTTTTCCTGCTGGGCGGGCATTCGCTGCTGGGCGCTCAGCTGATTTTGCGTATTCGCGAGCGCTTCGGAGTGGAGCTGACGCTGCGCCATCTCTTCCAGGCGCAGACCCTGGCGAAGCTGGCGCTCACGGTGGAGAATTTGTGGGTGGCCAAGATCGAATCCATGTCCGAGGAGGAAGCCGCGAGAATGCTGGAGGAGATGGAGGGCGTCTAGACGGGTTTCGCCGGACGGATTTCTTATGGTGTCGGTCGATATCTACAGGGTGCGCCTGGACGCGGATGCCGCGCGTCTGGATTCCCTGTTTGAGATTCTTGCGCCGGAGGAGCGGGAACGCGCCGCGCGGTTCCGCTTTGCCGAGCATCGCCGCCAGTATATTATCTGCCGAGGCACCCTGCGCGAAATCCTTTCGCGCTACGTGGAGCTGAACCCGGCCCGCATCGCCTTCGTCTACAATCGTCACGGCAAGCCCGGCCTGCGCGATTCCCCACGCGGTTCCGATGTGCGTTTCAACGTCTCGCATTCCGGGGGCTGGGCGCTCCAGGCGGTGACGCGAGCGATTGAAGTGGGCATCGACATCGAGCGCATCGATTCTCGTTTCTTCAACGCGGACCTGGCCTGCGAGCGGATTCCGGAGCGTTTCTTTTCGCCTCGCGAAACGGCCCAGCTGCGCGCGCTCCCCGCGGATCAGCAGACGGCCGCTTTCTTTCGTTGTTGGACTCGGAAGGAGGCCTACATCAAAGCGCGCGGCTTGGGGTTGGCTCTGCCGCTGGACAGCTTCGACGTTTCGCTCGGCCCGGATGATCCGCCGGCGTTGTCCCGCGCGGGCGATTGGTCGGTTCAGGACTTCCGTGTCCCGCCCGGCTATGCGGCGGCGGTGGTCGCCGAAGGCCCGGGTTTCAGCGCCGTCGCTTGCGCTCTGCCTGAAGCGACCGCACCTCTTCGGGCGTAAGCGCGCGGGACTTTCCTATTTCCAGGGCGCCGATCCCGATGCCGCCGATGTGTGTGCGGACCAGCTTCAGCACCTTGGCCCCAAGCGCTTCCACCATTCTCCGCACCTGACGGTTGCGTCCTTCCGTCAGCGTAATCTCGAAGAAGGTGAAGCGCGCGGAATCGCGCACGCGCCGCACTTCCGCGGGACGCGTGGGGCCGTCGGAGAGCTGGACGCCGTCGCGCAGACGCTGGAGCTGCTCGTCGCTCAGAAGCTCGGAGGCCTTCACTAGATAGGTTTTGGGAACGTGCGATTCCGGATCGGTGACGTAATCCCCGAACGCGGTGTCATTGGTGATGAGCAGCAAGCCGCTCGAATCCTGATCCAGGCGCCCAACGGGAAACACCCATTCACGGACGTCTTTTGAGGAACTCGCCCGCACAACGGAGCCTGGCTCGGCGGAAGCTTCTCGAGTTCCTGACCATTTGGAGGGCCGAGCCGGCCCTGTGCGGGCGGTTGAGGAACTCGCCCGCACAACGGAGCCTGGCTCGGCGGAAGCTTCTCGAGTTCCTGACCATTTGGAGGGCCGAGCCGGCCCTGTGCGGGCGGTTGAGGAACTCGCCCGCACAACGGAGCCTGGCTCGGCGGAAGCTTCTCGAGTTCCTGACCATTTGGAGGGCCGAGCTGGCCCTGTGCGGGCGGTTGAGGAACTCGCCCGCACAACGGAGCCTGGCTCGGCGGAAGCTTCTCGAGTTCCTGACCGTTTGGAGGGCCGAGCCGGCCCTGTGCGGGCGGTTGAGGAACTCGCCCGCACAACGGAGCCTGGCTCGGCGGAAGCTTCTCGAGTTCCTGACCGTTTGGAGGGCCGAGCCGGCCCTGTGCGGGCGGTTGAGGAACTCGCCCGCACAACGGAGCCTGGCTCGGCGGAAGCTTCTCGAGTTCCTGACCGTTTGGAGGGCCGAGCCGGCCCTGTGCGGGCGGTTGAGGAACTCGCCCGCACAACGGAGCCTGGCTCGGCGGAAGCTTCTCGAGTTCCTGACCGTTTGGAGGGCCGAGCCGGCCCTGTGCGGGCTTCTAAGAGGTCATAGATGGTGGCGCGGCCCTCCGGATCCTTGTAGGTGGTCAGGTAGCCCTTGGGCTTGTACAGCAGCAGGTACAGCTTGCGCGCCGCGCGCAGGGGTTGGCCGTCGAAGGTCACGCGGTCGCGCTCAGGGTCGACCCATGCATCGGGGCTGACGGCCTTGCGGCCGTTCACGGCCACGCGTCCTTCCGCGATCCAGCGCCGGGCTTCGGTGCGCGAGCCTAAGCCGGCTCGGGAGAGAACGCGGTCGAGCGTTTTCGCCTGTGATGTTTTCGTCTGTGGTTTTTTCGTATTCAAGGGGCAGGTACAATTTTAACGATGATCGAGTGTGTTCCGAACTTTTCCGAAGGCAGAGACCCGGAAGTGATGCGCGAGATTGTGGCGGCCATCCGCAGCGCGCCGGGCGTGCTGCTGCTGGGCTGGGAGTCCGACGCCGATCATCACCGCAGCGTGGTGACGTTCGCCGGTCCGGTGGAGGCCGTGGTGGAGGGCGCCGTGCGCGGAGCGGGGAAGGCCGCCGAGCTGATCGATTTGAGCCGCCATCTGGGCCAGCATCCGCGCGTGGGCGCCGCGGACGTGATTCCGTTTGTGCCTCTGGACGGATCGGGGATCAGCGATGCCGCGGCGGCGGCGCATCGCGCGGGCGAGGAGATCTGGAGCCGCTTCGGCGTCCCGGTTTATTTCTACGAAGCGGCCGCGCGATTGCCGCAACGGCGGCGGCTCGAAAAAGTTCGGCGGCCGGGCTTCGACGGATCGCCGCCGGATGTCGGGACTATTTCCGCGCATCCCGGCGCAGGCGCGGTGATGTGCGGAGCGCGCGGATTTCTGATCGCCTATAACGCCGATCTGGAGACGACGGATGTGGAGGTTGCCCGCTCCATCGCACGCCGCATCCGCGAATCGTCCGGGGGCTTTCACGGCGTGAAGTCGATGGGGCTGTATCTGGCTTCGCGAAATTGCGCGCAGGTGTCCATGAATCTTACCGATTTCGCCGCGACGCCGCTGACGAAGTCTTCGCCGCCATCGAAGAGGAAGCCGCGCGGCTGGGCACGCGCGTGCGCTCCTGCGAGATTGATCGGATTCATTCCGCGGCGGCCTTCGAACATGCCGCCGGCCTTCTTCCGCCGCGCCGCGAACTTCACGAATCGCGCATTCGTCGAGAGCGCGCATTGTCGCAATTGCTACACTCGAAGTAAGTGCTTGTCACCATCGAATCTCCGCACGCCGCGGCCCGCTTGGCTGAGGGCTCCCGCTCCGGTTGGCGATAATTACCGCAACCTGAAGCAGCTGGTGCGGGATCTGAACCTGCACACGGTGTGCGAGAGCGCGGCTTGTCCCAACATCGGCGATTGCTGGAACCGCCGCACCGCGACGTTCATGATCCTGGGCAACGTCTGCACGCGCCGCTGCGGCTTCTGCGCGGTGCAAAAAGGCGGCCCGCTGCCGGTGGATTATCGACGAGCCGCGCCGCGTGGCCGAGGCTTGCGCCGCGCTGGGGCTGAAGTTCGCCGTCATCACCAGCGTCAATCGCGACGACCGCAAGGACGGCGGAGCGGAGTTGTTCGCGCTGACCATCCGGGCGATCCGCGAGCGCCTTCCGGGCTGCGGCGTCGAGGTGCTGGTGCCCGGATTTTCAAGGCTCGCACGCGGCCATGGACATCGTGCTCGAGGCCGCGCCCGACATCCTGAATCACAACACCGAAACCGTGCCCGCGGCTGTATCGCCAGGTCCGCTTGGGCGCGCGGTATGAGCGATCGCTGGACATGCTGGCCTACGTGAAGCAGGTGCGTCCTGTCGACTCCCACCAAGAGCGGGCTGATGCTGGGTCTGGGCGAGACCATCGAGGAAGTGCTCGATGTGATGCGCGATCTGCGCGCGTCGAAGGTCGATATTCTGACCCTGGGCCAGTATCTGCGGCCGTCGCCCAAGCATCTGCCGATTCTGCGCTACGTGAGCTCTGGACGAATTCGCCGAGCTCAAGCGCCGCGGCTACGAGATGGGCTTCCGCCACGTGGAGAGCGGCCCGCTGGTGCGGAGTTCGTATCACGCCTCCGACGCGGTGGACGCGGGCGCGGTGCGAATCGGCGGTCAACTACTTCTTCGCCGCCAGTCCCGTCACCGCTTCCCAGAAGAACTGCACGTGCTTGTAGATGGCCTCTTCGAGCAGCCGCTCCTGGTCGCTGTGCGCGCCGAAGCCCTTGGGCGCGTCCTCTTCATCCAGCATGGGACCCACGCCGTAGCAGGCTTCGCCCTTGGCGCGCAGAAACGCCATGTCCGTCGCCCCGGTCTGCAGCATCGGCGCGGTGGCGACGTTGTAGACCTTGCGGTAAGCCGCCTCGATCGCCATGATACGCGGCGGAGCCCAGCGGCGAAGGCGGCGCGGCAGGACGCCCGTTCGGCCGCATTCGGCACGATCTCGACTGCCGGATCGTTGATCACCTGCTTCATCAGCTCGCGAAATTGGTCCATGTCCTCGTCCGGCAGCGCGCGAATGTCGAGCGTGGCTTCGGCCTCCGAGGGGATCACGTTGACCTGCGATCCGGCCTTCAGCATGGTGGGCGAAATCGAGGTGTGCAGCATGGAATAGCGCGCCGGATCGTTGGCCGCCAGATACGCGCGAGCCGCCGGCGCCTTCGCCGGGTCCAGCAGATCCCGGTAGCGCGCCGCTTCCTCGGGCGAGCTCGACCGTGGCCAGTTTCTCGAAATAGGCGCGCGTGGTATCGTTCAGGCGCATGGGCGGATCCCAGGCGGCGATCTTGGCGACGGCCTGCGCCAGATGCACCACGGCGTTCGACTGCATCGGGCGCGAGCCGTGCCCGGCGGGTCCGTGCGCCACCAGCCTGGCGCGCATGGGCCGCTTCTCCGAGGTCGAGGTGAAGGCCATGCGCACCTGCCCGTTCTTGCGATTCACCTGCCCGCTCTCCGCCAGGCAGTATTCGGCGTCGATGTCGTTCCAATGCTGCTTCACCAGATAGTCGATGCCGACCGAGGTTTTGGCTTCTTCGCCCGCCTCGGCGACAAAAATCACGTCGCGATCGAGCGGCATCGCCGGAGCGCTTCAGCAGCAGCATGGTCATGAACGCGGCGGTCAGATCGCTCTTGTCGTCCAGCGTGCCGCGGCCGTAGACGTAGCCGCCGTCGCGCGTCGCGCTGAAGGGCGCGAAGGTCCACTTGGAGGGGTCGACGCTGACCGTATCGGTGTGGCCCATGATGATCACCGGCCGCTTCGAGCCGTTGCCCTTCAGGCGCGCGATCAGGTTCGCGCGCGCCGGGCTCCTTCGCCGCTACCGTCACCGGAATGCCTTCGCGCTTCCAGCACGCCGCGCAGATACTCCACCGCGCGGGTTTCGTTGCCCGGCGGATCGGTGGTGTCCAGCCGCACCAGCGCCTGGTAATGGCGCATGGCTCTCTGCGTTGACTTTGTTCCAATCCGGGCGTTTGCGGCAGCTTGCGCGCGCGGCATGACCGGCAGCCGCGATGAGGAACGCCAGCAGTCTGGGCGTCATGACCGATTGTAAACCGCGTCCCAGGCCGCGCTCGTCCTGATATTCTGGTACCTGCCTTGAAATTCCCTAAGCCCTTCCTGATCGCCGTTCTCTGGCTTGCCGCGCGGTGTTCCTGCCGCTGGCGCGCCGACGAAGGCCTGTGGCCGTACAACCAGTTCCCCAAGGACGCGGTCAAAGAGAAGTACATGGTGGAGGTCACGCCGGCGTTCCTGGACAACCTGCGGCTGGCCGCGGCGCGGATTCCCGGCGGCTCGGCTGCGTTCGTCTCCTCCAGCGGGCCTGCTGCTCACCAATCAGCACCTGGTCGCCGGATGCCTGGCCCAACTGAGCAACGCCCGAGCACGACTATCGCAAGGAGGGTTTCTACGCAGCGACGCAGACTGCGGAGCGCAAGTGCGACGGCCTCGACGCCAGCGTCTTACCGCGATGGAGGACGTCACGGCCAAGGTCAAGGCCGCGGCCAAGGAGAACGCCCCGGCGGCGCAGGCGCTGGAGGCGCGCAACGGGGTCATCGCGAAACTTGAGAAGGAATGTGCGGCAAAGTCCGGCGACCGCTGCTCCGTGGTGCAAGCTGTTTCGATGGCGGCCGCTACGATCTCTATACCTACAAGGTCTACAGCGACCTGCGCCTGGTCTTCGCGCCGGAATCCGATCTGGCGCAGTTCGGCCGCGCAGCGCGACGCCGTCACCTATTTGCGCTACGGTCTTGACGTCGCTTTTCTGCGCGCCTATGAGAGCGGCAGGCCGGCTCCACTCCGCATTTCCTCAAATGGAGCGCGGAAGGCGTCAAGGCATGGCGAAGTGGTCTTCGCCGCCGGCCAATCCGGAAGTCACCCCGCGCTCCATCACCGCCGCGGAGCTCAAATATCTGCGCGATTCGCGTGCTCCCCCTGCTGGTCACCCGGCTGAAGCCGGTGATCGATCAGTTGGCGGTGTTTTCCGCGCAGAGCGAAGCCAATCGCGCGGCTGCTGAGCCGGCGCTCAATCGCTCTTCTGAATGCAGTACAAGTTCGCCGCCGGCCGGCTGATCGGCCTGCGCGACGACCGCATGGTGAATCGCAAAACCAACTTCGAAAACAAAATCAAGCGCGCGGTCGCAAGACCAAGATGGGCGGCAGCGCCACCAAGGTCTGGGACGACATCCAGATGGCCTACCGCACTGTGGACTCCGCTACGAAAAGACCTACGAAATTCTGGAGAATTACCCGGCGCCCGGCTCGACTTTATTTCGCATCGCGCGGCGAATTGGCGCGCACCGGCTCGCTCGATCCCGCGCTTGGCGAAGCGCGCCCGCGCTCAACGACCAAGTCGAGGTCATCCTGCTGGCCCGCTATCTGGAGGAGATCGAAGGCGCTGGGCGATAAGGACGCGCCGGTCAAGGCTCTGCTCAACGGCAAGACGCCGCAGCAGGCGGCCGAAGCCGGCGTCATGGGCACCACGCTCAAAGATCCGGCCGAGCGGCGCAAGCTCGCGGGCAACCCGGCCGCGGTCAAGGCCTCCGCCGATCCGCTTCTCAAGATGGCGCTGCTGATCGAAGACCCCGCCAAGCGCCTGCGCAAGAAGCATGAGGACATGATCGGGTCGCTGGAGGCCTCGGCCGAGGACAAGATCGCGGGGTACCGCTTCAAGCTGTTCGGCGCCGCGATTATCCCGACGCCACCGGCACGCCTCGCGTCGAATTCGGCGTGGTCAAAGGCTACACAGACCGCGCCGGCGTGCCCGCTCCCGCCACCGACAGCTTCGGCGGCCTGTATTATCGCACCAACAACGAGGGTCCCTACGAGATCCCGCAGCATTGGGTGGATCTGAAATCCTCGCTGAATCTGGAAATGCCGCTGGATTTCGTGAGCACCTGCGACGTCGGCGGCGGAGATTACGGCAGCCCGGTGGTGAATCGCGCCGGGCGAACTGGTCGGCGTCACCTTCGACGGCAACCTGGAGAGCATGCCCGATACGTATCTGTATAGCGATGAACAGGCCCGCGCCGTGCATGTGGCCGTGCAGGGCATCGCGCAGGCGCTGGAGAAGGCGTATAAGGCTACGGCGCTGCTGATGGAGCTGGGTCTGGCTTCGAACTGACCGCCTCTAACTGACGGGGCGCCGCCTCTGCTAGCAGCCCGAGTTGGAAACTCGCCACATATATCTCCGTGGGGCGGACGCCCTCGTCCGCGCCGGACCCCTGGTCCGGCTCTTCTACAAGCTCTCTCAAAGCGAAGGCCGACGAGGGCGTCGGCCGCGGACCAGGGGGTCCGCCCCACAGTACGACCTCTTCGAAGAACTTCTAACTCAGGACTCTACGCCACGACCATCCGGCCGTTGTCCTTGGCGGTCTCCTTCGTAATCCAGGGCTCGATATAGACGGGACAGTTGATCAGTCTCACGTCTTCGCGGCTCTGCTCGGCCAGGAACGCCACGCAATGCCGGTCGAGCAGCGTCACCTCGCCCAAATCCAGCTCGATGCGCTTGCGCATCCGCCGCGCCCGGTCGATTTCGCGCCGCAACTCCCCCAGGCCCACGCCGCTCATGCATGCCGGCCAGTGCGACTTTGACTCGTTCTTGACTCTCCGTGGAGACTTCTATCCTCATGGTACTGCCCCTATTGTGCGCATCTCTATATCCAGGATGACGCAGTCTAATGGTCAGGGTTTACTATGCCAATCGGCCTAACGAACTTCTGCCTCAGGACAAACTACCGGCGCGCCTCAGGACAAACCCTGACACGCCGATTCGACCGTCGGATAGAAAGAGAACACAGTGTCCAGTCTCGTTACATGAAAAGACTCGCGCACCGCTCCGGAGGCGCCCGCCAGCCGCATTTTGCCGCCGATTTGGCGACGCGGCTATAAGCGTCGATGAAGCGGCCGATGCCCGTGGAATCGATGTGCGTCACGCCGCGCAAGTCGAAAATGAGGTTTTTGTGGCCGGTGGCGATGAGCTCCGGAACCAGAGCCGCCAGCGTAGCGCTTTCCTGCCCTAGCAATAGCTTCCCTTTCAGCGTGATCAGCGCCGCAGAGGGCGGGATGTCGTGATGTTCCAGTGCCAGAGGCATTGCTCAGAAAGAGTGTAGCACTCGCGCAAGGAGGCTGGTTGTTCGATGACTTTCGGAACGATCGCCAGAATCAGCGCATCGCCGGTGCGCCGCTCCGGCCGGCATCACTTCACAAGACGGTAGTGTCCTAAATTAGGACACCACCCACAAGACAATACGCCTGACGGGCCGGATTCGTTGAGAGGAATCGTATTAGTGCAGCGGGCGGCTGTAGCCGGATCGTCCCCACCCTGCGATGGAATCGGAGCTCGGGCCGCCGCTCTTGATCCAGCGGAGACGCGATTTCAAAACCCCCACCGGAGATGGCGCTCACCGCATCGGAGCCTTGCGCAGGGTCCATCTGCCAGTACCAGTCGCGAGGCTGCGGGTTCGCGGCCGTTTCCATAAAGGCCGAAAACAAACGCAGCGGAGCTCCTTCGCGGCCCGCTTCCTCGATCAGGCCGGCTGTGTCCGGGCTGTCGGGAAGCTCCAGAACCACTCTGCGTCCGGCGTCGCGCAGGACCTGAAGCAGCGTGCGTGCATCGGGCATGACGGCGCCATGCAGGACCACCGCCCGAACCGGCGGGCAGCTTGCCAGCAGGTGCCCGATTGCCTGGGTGTTGGGGGCGCTGAATCCGATGGCCAGATCGACGCCATATTGCGCGGCGGTTTGCGCGATGGATCGGAGCGCGGGGAAGGCCGCCTGTGCGGGCGAGGATTCGAAGACCACCTCCAGGCGGTTAAACCGATTGCGAGCCATTCCGGCGAAGGAGCGCTGCCAAAACTCGCCGGAAGCGAACCATGCGGCCTGGGGATCGGCAATCACGCGAATGCCGCGCAGCGCCAGCGCAGGCACACCGTGGGTCGCCTTCAAATGGCCGGCGGTTCGCATCTGTTCCGCCGCTTCGAGCAAACCGTACATCAGCCCGCGCAGGTCGCCTCCGGTGATGTGCCCGCCTCCGGCCGCGTAGGGCTCGATGCGGAACGTCTCCGGCGCTTCGATATCCAGCTCGGCCATGATCTTGGGTTTGTACTTGAAGTCGCGGGCTGCGATGGCGGCGTTCAGTTCCGCCATGCCGAAGTCCACCGGACCGGATCGCGCAGACTGCTGACAGAGGCACCAGTAGCAGACCAGGAGCTAATCGGCAACCGCATTCCAACCCCTTCGTGAAAGATCGCGATAAATGATGGCCAGTCCCACGGCGCCCATCGCTAATAATGCCACGCCGGAGAGGAATCTCGTGCAACAGAAGTTTGCCCGTCCCGAAAAGCACTCCGTAAATCAGCATACAACCAGCGGCCCAATCGAGGAGATTGACCAGGCCATCGCGCGAGGGCTGAATCTCCGGCGCGAGCCTGGCGATGGGCCGCCAGCCGGCCACCGACGGCCGGGTGCGGCGATAGAACGCGAGCAGGGTTTCCTGCGGCTCCGGCGCGGTCGCGAACGTCACTGTTAACCATACCGCGGTGGTGATGGCCGACGGTGATGATCATGAGCCACGCGAAATCGGTGGGTTTGTCGGTGTCGAAATGCCAGACCGTCTGCAATGTCAGGGAGACAAGGAACGCCGAGAGCATCGCCGAAACTTCGCTCCAGGCGTTGATGCGCCACCAATACCAGCGCAGCAGCAGCACGCCGCCGGTGCCCGCGCCGGTCACCAGCAGAAGCTTCCACGCGCCGGCGATGGAATCGAGGTAGAAGGTCACCACGGCCGAGACCAGCGTCAGGAACACGGTGGCGATCATGGAAGCCGCACGTAATGCTTCGGCGGCGCGTGGCGGACGAGGAAGCGGCGATAAAAGTCGTTGACCAGATAGCTGGCGCCCCAGTTGAGCTGGGTGGCGATGGTGGACATGTACGCGGCGGCGAAAGCGGCGATCATCAGGCCGCGAAGCGATGGCGGCAAAACCAGAATCATGACGCGAACGTAGCCTGTCTCCGGCTTGGCGAGCCCCGGAAACAGGATCAGCGACGCCAGAGCCACCAGAATCCAGGGCCAGGGCCGCACCGCGTAGTGCGCCACGTTGAACCACAGCGTCGCCAGCAGCGAGTGCCTTTCATTGCGGGCGCATAGCATGCGCTGCGCGACGTAGCCTCCGCCGCCAGGCTCGGCGCCGGGATACCAGGTGGCCCACCAATTCAGCGAAATGTAGACCAGGAAGGCTATCAGCGGCATCCACGCGGAATGGAGATCGGGAACGAAGCTCAGCACGGAGCCTTGGTTCGACCGCATGTGCGCGCGCGCGGCGTCGACAGCAGCAGTTTCTGCTTCATCGCCTCGATGCCGCCCACTGCGCGCACCGCGTACACCGCCAGCACGATCACCATGCCCATCTTGATTACGAATTGAAACAGGTCGGTGACCAGCACGCCCCACAATCCGGAGAGCGTCGAGATGGACGCTGTCAGCGCGATGATGCCCAGCACGATCAGCAGCGCCTGCACGCTCCGTGACGCCCAGCGTCAGCGTCAGGATGTCCACCATGGCCTTGTTGACCCAGCCGAGAATGATGCAGTTGATGGGAATGCCCAGATACAGCGCGCGGAAGCCTCGCAGGAACGCCGCGGGTTTTCCGGCGTAGCGGATCTCGGCGAATTCGATGTCGGTCATGACGCCGGAACGCCTCCACAGGCGTGCGTAGAAGAATACCGTCAGCATGCCGCTGGCGGCGAAGCACCACCACAGCCAGTTTCCCGCGATGCCTCCGACTGCAACCATGCCCGTGACCGCCAGCGGCGTGTCCGCCGCGAACGTGGCCGCGACCATCGATGTTCCGGCCAGCCACCAGGGCACGTTGCGGCCGGAGAGAAAGAATTCGTCGACGCTCGATTCGCCGCGCGCACGGTAGTAGAGGCCCACGCCGAGGTTGAAGGCGAAGTACAGCGCGACGACGGCCCAGTCGAGAGGGGTTAGCTGCACTTAGGAGGTATTATACTGCGCGCCGAGGATGTCAAGTGGCGCTTGACAAATGTAAGTGGTACTTTACGGTATGGCCTGATGATTAGGAGTTTCAAGCATCGGGGGCTGAAGCGGCTCCATGAACGCGGCGATCGGAGCGGGATTCGGCCTGATTTGACCGATACCGTCCAGGAAATTCTGACGGTTCTCGACGCAGCGAGATCGCCCTACGCTCTTGGCCTTCCCGCGTACCGCCTCCACCGGCTCAAGGGCGACTTGAAAGGTCTTTGGTCTGTGACGGTGCGGGCCAATTGGCGTATCGTATTCCGTTTTGAAGGAACGGACGCTTTTGAAGTTGAGCTGATCGATTACCACTAACGATTGAGGAGAACCAACCATGTCCATGAAAAATCCAGTGCACCCCGGACAGATCGTGCAGCACGCTTGCCTTGACGCTTTGGGGTTGTCGATTTCCGAAGGAGCGAAGATTCTCGGCGTCTCCCGGCAGGCCCTCAACAACATCGTCACCGGCAAGTCCGGCATCAGCCCGGAGATGGCGATCCGGCTCACCAAGGCGTTTGGCAGCACCGAGGAGACGTGGTTGCGCATGCAGCTTGCCTATGACCTCGCGGCGGCCCGCAAGGGCGCGAGCAAGATCAAGGTCCAGCGTCAGCACGTCGGAGAGCTGCAGGCGCAGTGACTGGTTCAGCGGGCGCGACTACCCAGGAGTTGTTGTGTTCTGAAGCAGACGAAGGCGCTCAGGAGAAACGTCGTGACCATCGCAGCAAGCCAAAGCAACACTTCGCCACGAGTGGGGTCGTGTTCAGTGCCATTCGGAACGTACGAAGGGCCGTATTCAATGGCGGGATTCATGTCAGCCAGGATGAACGAACCGAGGATGAAAACCAAGCTTGAGGCGAAGGGGGAAATGAGCGCCGCGAACGCAAGCCCCCTAAAACGCGGTCTGTCCATGCATATGGAAAAAAGGACTATCCCAACGAGGAAGCCCACGATTGGAGTGCCGATGCCATCCATGCGCTTCCATCGTACAACGAGCTCGTTAGCGTGTCAGCGTCACCAGATGCTGACCCCGAGGCAGCAGTAGCACCTGCCCCTCGAATTGCGGCTGCACCTGCACACCGTCGATCTCGACCTTCGCCGGAATCCGGTCGAGCGAGGCCAGCGCCCGCGCGGAGCTGCGGTAGGCGAATTCGACGCCCGAGGGTGACGCTGCGGCGGATTTGAGCTCGCCGTTAAAAGCCGTGATGCGCAGCGGGGGCAGATCCGGGGACGGCGCGATTGAGTGCGATCCGGCCGGCAGCCACACCGTCGAGCCGTCGGTCACGGGCCACAACTTGCCGTCGACCAGGACTGGGCCGGGCCAAGATACGCCTGCGCCGCGGCGCAACTGAATCGTCAGTTTCGCGCCGGTTTGTTCGACACGATCCACTGCGGCCGACGCAGCTCCCAGAAGCCTCCAATCCGGAGGCAGAATCGAGTTCTCGAAATACAGCGCCACGCGCGGAAAATTCAGCGCGGCCTGGTGCACCAGTTGGAACAGCTCCACGCCGGTCTGCTGCTTGGTGGGATACACGTCCTGGTAGCGCTCGACAACATTGATGTCGATGGCCAGCTTGTCCTGCTGCGTGGTCAGCGGCTTGTAGCGTGCGGCAATCTGCGCGTAGCGCTGCGGACCCAGGTTCCATATGGTAGCCGGGTCCTCGATCAAAAAGGTGAAATCGTGCGAGGCCAGCAGAGGCAGCGCGCGCGAAACATCGGCGCCGATTTTCTCACGCATGCTGGCATCGAAGCGGTCGTCCACGTGGGTCAGCGTCAGGTCCAGATACGGCTTGGCCTGGCGAAGCTGCTCCGCCTGCCCGATCCATTCGGCTTGCTGGCGCGCGGCCAGCTCCGCGCGGAAATCCAGGAACTGCTTCAGACCCGCCGTGTTGACGGCAAGATTGCGCGGCGAGGCAGGGTCGAACAAGTCATGCGGATCGAAGCCCGAGGCCTTGCGGAACTCTTCGCGAACATCGTCGTTCATGGGCGTCAGCCGAGCCGGATTGTCGTAGCCTTCGAGCGATTCAAAGTACAGCTCCGCCAGATTCACTCCGTCCCAATCGAAGCGCCGGGTGAGATCGCGCAGGCCTGCGGCGACGGCCTGGAACGCCTGCCGATTGGTCAGGTTCATCAGCTTGCGCCAATCCAGTTGCGCGTCCTGGAGCAGGGCGGTGCGTTCGCGCCACTCCGGATGCTGGGCCCAGAAAACCTCGCTGACGTGCGGCAGCTCGACCCAGGCGTAGACCAGGATGCCGTTGCGATGGCAGGCCTCGATCAAATGGCGCAGGTATTCGTCGGCCTGCGGATCGGGCTCCCAGTAGTGCCACGCGGCGACGTGCAGAGCGGCGATTCCCGCGGCCTTCCATTTGGGAGCGAAGTAATCGACGTCCACATGCGCGCGATAGGAGGAATCGAAGAATGCCCACAAATTCTGCGCGCGGAACGGCGCGGCTAGCCCCAAGTCCGCCAGAGCTTGCGGAAGGTATGGAAACCGCTCATAGCCGTGCGCGCCCGGCGGCGCAGCCAGCCATAAGACCGCGCCCTGGCCGCGACGGAATCCGGCCATCAGGGGCGCGCCCCCGCGTTTCTCCCGCGCGAATACATGGGCGCCCTCGGGGATTTCAAATACGGGGAGATCCAGAGCCTGCTCCCACACGATCTCCAGCTTGGGCGCGCGCGAATCCTCTGCGCTGCGAACCGTCACGCGCTTCGCGGTCGCGCGGAATCCGAACGAAGCCGCCGCGGGCGACTCGCCTTGGACGATCAAAATCGTGCCGTGCTCGACACGTGCCGGCCATCCTTCCGCCGGCCGTCCTTCAGTCGGACCGGGGCCCGCGATCGCCACGCCATCTTTGCCCGGCGTCAGCCCAATCGATGAAAAAATCGCAGGCCAGGAGCCCGGCGAGTCCTGCGGAGCTTCATAGTGCAGCGTCGCGGGTTGGGCGGCCTGCGCCAGCGCGAGCAGTAGCGAACCGCTAGCGAGTAAACGCATACCACACTCCCACGCGCAGCTCTGAGTAGTTGGGCCGCCGCGGATTGTACTCATTCACCAGGTACGCGCCGCGCAGCATGCTCACCGAAAACAGCAGCGGCGAGTTGTCGAAGCGGAAGCGCACTCCCGGCCCGGTCTCCACGTAGTTGGCCCAGTATTGTCGCTTGGCGTCCGCGGTGAGGTTCGCGTTCCAGAGCACCTGGGCGTGAAAGCCGCCGGTTTCCGCCGACCGCAATGTATATCCGGCGCGGTTCTGCGAATACAGAATCGAATCGTCGGCGAACCGGCTGATGAACACGCCGTCCGCATTGGTCTCGGCGAACTTTCCGTGCGAGCCTTTCGTCAGCAGATTGCCGAAGCCCTTGGCGTAGGACACGCCGCCGCGATAATCCGGCATCCAGCGGCGGCGCTCGGTCGGCGTTTCGTCGTAGATCAACGCCTCGCCGGCTTCGAACCAGCTGGTAACGCCGTGCCAGGGCTGCGTCGCCAGACCGCCTGCGAAAATGATGCTGCGCTCGGAAAGATATTCCGGCCCGAAGGCGGCGTTCACTTCTCCGCGCACATCGCCCAGGAGCCGCACTGAAACGTACGGGTGCAGGAACGGCACGCGCCGCAGTCGAACTTCGGTCTTCGCTTGCGCGTACCCAAATAGATCCTCCCAGCGCGAGGAGTAAATCGGGAAGGCCCAAAACGTGGTGCGGAAAAGCTCCTGCGACGGAGCCAGATTGCGGTAGGCGCGCGAAGCCTCTTCGGCGATGGCCGGATCCGGACTGTGCCGAGCCAGGTCGAACCAATGCCACGCGGTCTCATCGTCCTTGAGCATATTGAACGCCCAGCCCAGTTTCAGCATCACCTCGTCGTCCGAGCGGATCGGCTTCATGCGCAAGCTGGAGATACTTGAGCGCGTCGGCCAGATAGCCTTTTTCGAGGCTCCTCAAGCCCAGGGTTTTGGCGTCTTCGGCAGGTCGGCCTTGCTCGGGCCGGGCTTCGAGAACGGGCGCCGAAGCGGCTTGTTCCGCGGGCGCCGGCTCGCCCTTGCTGATAGGCGACATCGCGCTGCAAGGGCAAGATTGCCGGGATCGAGCGCCAGCGCCTTCTCAAATTCGGAGAGGATACGGATAGCGGGCGGCAGCAAATCGCGCGCCTCCTCCGACACCCGCGGCGTCCCTCCCCGCCAGGCCGCGATCAGCGCGGCATTGGCGTCTTCCTCGCGATTCATGGCGCGCCACACGCCGGCCAAATCGATCAGCAGATCGCGCCGGCCGATCTTCAGCCGCCACGCGCGTTCGTAATGCTCCGAGGCGAGAGCCAGATCGTCGTGCTGCTCGGCCAGCCGCGCCAGCTCTTCGTGCGCGCTGAAGTTATCGGGCGCAAGCTGGAGCGCCTGGGTCCAGCGCTCAATGCCTTCGCGCAGCGGCCTGTCGACGTTTTCGAACGCTTCCGCAGCGGTCTTCTTCACATCGGGCGTGGCGTCCGGAGCCTTACGCAAACGGTCGAAGATGCGCCGCGCCAGCACCGGCTGCCTGGTCTCGTAGCACAGGAACGCGTATTCGAGCGAGGCTTGATCGTCTTTGGGATCGATCCGCATCACCTCGGCGAACTGATCTCGCGCGGCCTCGGTCTCGCCGGTTTTCAGAAGCGTGTAGGCCAGGTCCTTGCGCAGGTCCGCGCGTTGCGGCGCCTCGCCACCTTGGTCAATCGCTTGTTTGAAACTGGCGATGGCGCGGTCGTAGTCCTTGGCGCGAAGCGCGTCATAAGCTTGATTAGCGGCGGCTTGATCGGCGGGGGTTTGGGCCATGCCGACCGCCGGCACCAACACTGCTAAGACATATCTGAGAACCTTGCTTCCCATACGGTGGTAAGCAAGGTAGTGCCCCGAGCGGGGCAATCATCTCAGTTGGAACACCGTGCAAATTCCTCGTGGATTAGACTGAATCTAGGCATGCAGATGCGAGATCAATTCAACGAGGATGCTGCCAAGCCGCTCCGCAAGCCGGGCAGCATGCAGGGTCTGATCAAGATCCGGCCTGGTTTCGAGGAAGCGGATGAGGAGATTGAAGCGCTATTCCATGCCGAGCCGGTTGAGCCTCCGTCTCGACGCCGGAGTGAGGATCTCGAATGACGCGGAGAGGTGCATTGGTCAGCTGTGTGCTGCTGTGCTGTGTTGCCGCTTGGGCGCAGCAGGAAGCTCCGAAGATCGCGGTCAACGTCGAGGGCTTTCGTTACCCGCCGATCGCAAGGTCAGCCCAAATTCAGGGCGACGTTATCTTTCAAGTCTCTGCCTCCGGTGCAAGAGTGATAGCAGGCTACCCGCTCCTCGCCAAGGCCGCCCAAGTGAACCTGGAGACATGGACCCTCCCTCCCTTCGAAGGTGGAAATTACCTCGTCTGGTACCACTTCAGGCTTGATGAACCTGGAACCAAGACGGAGACGGAGTTGATTGGAAGTCGGTTCAATCGGCTTTTCTTGAGGCTGTTCGGTGCTCCAACTAAAAAGGTTGTAGTGGTGTGCGATGACAGCTACAACCTGACAGTGAGGAACGTTCGTCAAATTCCAAACGAGGAAAATGGCGATTACGTGATCCACGTGTCTTCGACCAGCCGCGCTAGGTGCCTGGAAACCGAAGTTTCCACGATCGCGGCCGCGGACCCGTCCGCTCCGACTTCCCACCGAAGTATGTTGGTGTTTGAGGGCGTTTCGAATGGATCGGAACGTTGAGCGGCTCGGCTGTCTGCTGCTTTGCGGCGTTGCCGCTTGGGCGCAGCAGGAGGCTCCGAAGATCTTGGTCAATATCGACGGCTTTCGCTATCCGCAGCTGGCAAGGGTCGCTAGGATTCAGGGCGACGTTGTCTTTGAGGCCTCTGCATCCGGTCAAAGGCTTGTAGCCGGGGGTCCGCTTTTCGTACGCGCGGCGCAAACGAACCTGGAAACCTGGACTCTGCCTCTGTTGGAACATGGAACCTACCTCGTCCGTTACCACTTCGCGCTTCTACGCGAAAGCAGGCAGGTGGTGGTTCCAATTGGCGACAAGCTCGACCGCCTTTTCCTTAGGGCGTTCCACGCTCCGACGGAGAAGGTATACACGGTGGAAGCCTGCGACTTTGAGGCGAACACGGTCGTGCGCCAAACGACCGCAAAGACGGCGACGACTTCGTCATCGACGTGTTTGCGACCAGCAAGCCCGCCTGCGCAATCGTGGACTAAACCTCTAAAATCACAGTCGCTGACGCAGCTCACCAGCGATGCGAGATTGAAAGCCTATGACGCGGCTATGCTGTTGGTGTAGGTTGATATCAGGGGCGTTTTGAATGATCCGGGGCGTTGAACAGCTCGGCTGTTTGCTGCTTTGCGGTGTTGCCGCTTGGGCGCAACAGGAGACTCCGAAGATCGTGGTCAATGTCGAAGGCTTTCGTTATCCACCAATCGCAAGGTCTGCGCGCATTCAGGGCGATGTTATCTTCCAGGTTGGTGCAACAGACGTGGATCTTATAGTCGGGAATGCGCTCCTTGCCAGCGCCGCGCAGGCAAACCTGCAGACCTGGGATCTGCCGCCACTAAAAGACGGGCAGTACCTTGTCCGTTACCACTTCAGCTTCAGCGGTAGGCCGGGAACTAAGCCTCAGGTAGAACCGGTCGGTGATCCGTTCGATCGGTTTTTCTTAAGATTGTTCCACACTCCGACCACGAAAGTGGTGCAGGTCTGCCACAACGCTCCCCCGACGGACACCGACGTGCGTCGCGCTCCAGAAGGCGGGGACTACGTAATCGACGTGTTTGCGACGATCAGAGAAGGATGCCTTTACGCACCTTAAACCTCTAAAATCACGGGCATAGCAATACGCAACTGTGGCGGCAACATGACA
>CAVXWB010000019.1:0-9569 GCA_963765185.1 Bryobacterales bacterium | reverse complement strand
TGCCGAATCTGGCAACGATTACGCCGTGAATCGGTATTCCGGGCCAGGGATGGGGCGATTCCTGACCCCAGATCCATCGATGGACAACGTCGACTATGCGAACCCCGGCAGTTGGAACGCGTATGCGTACGTGAATGGCGATCCCATCAACTTGGCCGATCCAGCAGGCCTAAGCGTCGTTACGCTCCCACCTGTCGTGCCCGGACTCGACTGCTCGACCGCCTTCATCAACTACGCAGCGCAATTCGGGGAGACGGTCCAACAACTCTTCGACTCCGATGCCGGCATCCTGGGCATCATGAATTACTTTGAAGAAAAAGGAAGCGGTCCAGGCGGCGCCGCCACTGCCGCGGACCAGCAGGTCTGGGCCGCACTCGACTGGACGTTCTTGAATCGGTGGGATCTTTCCCCCAGCGATAAGGCATGGTTCTACGGGCCGCGCAACATCCCTTCGAGTTTCGCGGCGAGCGTGACCACCGGAAATACGCGTAGCCAGGTCTTCACGAGCAGTGGCCAGCTAACCGCAGGATTCACGACTCAACTGTTCAATATACTCAATGGT
This sequence comes from Bryobacterales bacterium, assembly GCA_963765185.1. Lineage (GTDB taxonomy): Bacteria > Acidobacteriota > Terriglobia > Bryobacterales > Bryobacteraceae > Palsa-187. The sequence goes on along the minus strand of CAVXWB010000019.1, from coordinate 9,007 downwards.
TCTCCGAACTCGGCCTCGTGCGATGCTCTGGGCCAGGCCTTCGACGTAGCTCAGGGAACAATTAACGCGCACAACGGGACGCCGATCCCTGGGCTCGACTATATTCCCGATCCCGTCCCCGGGGCTCTTGGGTTCGGCTCAAACGGAGCTGTGCCGACTCACAGTCCGTCCGTCACCCAGACTCCGATAGCGACAATACTGGACGGTAACAACTCTTGGACCTTCTTCTCGGACGTTTACACTCCACCACCGCCGAGACCGGTAAGGCGTCCGCCGAAGTAAAAAGCGAGCCACAACGATGAGGACACCTACTCCTTGGCTGTGCGCGTGCGCGTTTGCCGCCGTCGCTGCCTATCCCGCTGACGATCTCAAGACCCTTGACCAGCTTCGAAAGGAAGCGATGAAAAGTGGGCCCACGGGGGCCCAGCCTGATGGATCTGACAACCGGCCGAAGCTGGGGCCGATCCAGGCGGTCGCTTCTACGCCGACGAGATGCCCCGACCCAGTTGCGCTTGACCTCTTCAGGCATCAGATCGCTTACCAGAGGACGGAAGAACTTGATCCGTTGAAGGACATCCAAGAGTTACATGCAGATGTTTGGGAACGCGGCCCCCTCACAGCCTTCTACGTGAGGGAAAGACTGAGTACTTTCATCCCCGGCGTTCGGATGACGTACCTGTTCGGCGAAGACGGACCACGGGGCCGGGGCACATGTCCGGTCGAAAAGAACTGGCGGGCCTGTGTGGAGGGGCTCGCAGGAATGGAATTCGCGACCAACGTAGTAGGGACCTGCACGACAACCATCGACATGCGGGCCATACCACCCTGGGAACCTACTCCTGACGGCGAACTGAAGCGACGCGTAGCAGATGAACTCCGCAACGAGATTGAGGCCGAGTGGCAGGGGGTTCAGGAGGTCGTCATCCACGACTTTAATCTGAAGGACAGCCAAATCACGATGTATCTAAGAATGCCGGATGGCGACTATTTCCAAGGCTGTGGTTTCCACGCAACGCGTGAACCGCACTGCGGCGGCTGGCACCTGTTCGGGCAGGTACCGGCTTCAAGCATTCGGAAGTTCATCTTCGATAGGCCGTACCGATTGAAGTGAGGCGCGCCACACACGGAGGCGAGACATCAAGCACGGCACCGGGCGTTGGGCGGGCGTCTTACGGAATCGGCTCCAGCAGAGCCGTGGGGCGGACGCGGAGGGCTCGGGCCAGCGCAATGATGTTGAGCAAGCCGAGGTTGCGCTCGCCGCGCTCGACGCCGCCGATGTAGTTGCGGTGCAGGCGGGCGAGCTCGGCGAGCCGCTCCTGGGAGAGGCCGCGCTCCATACGAAGCTCGCGGATACGCGTTCCGAAGAGCACGCGCGGGTCTGACGCTCGCGTGGAGGCTCGCACCTCCCCATCGTGCAAGCATGCACACTATGAGTTCTACACACGATGAGTGTGATATAAGGGGAGGGGACGTGTTTTCCGATCCTCTCCCTCCGCCGCCGGACGCGCCGCCGATCCGGCGGCCATGGAGGGGCCGCCTACTCGGTCATGACCTTCCTGACCCTGGACCGCTTCACCAGGCTGTCGAGCACAATTACCAGCGCCTGCTGATCCTCGTCGGAGAGCTGATCGACTTTCTTATAGAGCCGGTGCAGCTCATGGTTGTGAATGACGCCCTCGCCGGTCACGTCCTTCCTGCCGGCGAGCTCATCCAGGCTGACACCTAAAACGTCGGCAATCTGGACCACAGTGTCAAAATGCGGGGTGGCGTCGCCGGACTCCCAGCGGGTGTAGACGCGGGGAGCGACGCCCAGCAACTCCGCTACGCGGGTCTGGGTGAGCTTGCGCGCCATGCGCAGTTGTTTGAGCCGTTCCGGAAAATCCGCCATGGACCACTCGAACCGAATCAGAGGAACTGCGCTCATGATAAAACCTCCTCGAAAGAGTCCTGCCTTGAAATGACAGTAATGTCAGTATACACTAGGACCTAGTAGTCTATTGACGGCTTTTTCGAGGAGATCCAATGCCCCGCATCCCGGACGAGGTGATCGAGCGGTTGAAGGCGGAAGTCAGCCTGGAGAAGCTGGCGGCGGCGCGCGGGGTGGAGCTGAAGCGGCACGGGGCGGACCTGATCGGGCTGTGCCCGTTTCACGACGACCGCGAACCGTCGCTGGTCGTCAGCCCGAAGAAGAATCTGTGGAACTGCCTGGGGGCGTGCGGGGTCGGCGGGACGGTCATCGACTGGGTGATGCGCGCCGAAGGCGTGAGCTTCCGGCACGCGGTGGAACTGCTCACCAGCGGCAAGGAGCTCGCGGCCGGTCCGTTGGTGAAGAAGACCACGGTGCGGAAACTGCCGCCGCCGATCGAGCGCGATGCGGACGACGCGAAGCTGCTGCTTCAGGTGGTCGAGCTTCTATCACGAGACGTTGAAGCAATCGCCCGAAGCGCTGGCGTACCTGGAAAAGCGCGGCCTGAAGCATGCGGAGATGATCGGGCGGTTTCAGCTCGGCTTCGCCAATCGCACGCTGGGCTATCGTCTGCCGGCGTCGAACCGCGTCACCGGCGCCGAGCTGCGCGGGCGCTTGCAGAAGCTCGGCGTGTATCGCGAGAGCGGCCACGAGCACTTCAACGGCTGTTTGATCATTCCTATATTTAGCCGCTCTGGCGAAGCCGTGCAGATCTACGGGCGCAAGATCAGCGACCTTTCGCAGCCGCATCATCTCTACCTGCCCGGCGCGCATCGCGGCGTGTGGAACGAGGAGGCGCTCGAAGCCTCCAAAGAGATCGTCCTGTGCGAATCGCTGATCGACGCGCTGACGTTCTGGTGCGCGGGATTCCGAAACGTCACCGCGAGCTACGGAGTGAACGGCTTCACGGAGGACCACCTCGCGGCCTTCACCAAGTACGGAACCAGGCACGTCTGGATCGCCTACGACCGCGACGAGGCGGGCGAAAACGCGGCCGAGCGGCTAAAAGAAGAACTCAGGATCTCAACCGCGCGAGTGCTCTTCCCCCACCACATGGACGCCAACGAATACGCGCTGAAGGTAACGCCCGCCGCGCAGAGCCTGGCGGTGCTGTTGAATAAAACAGAGAAGCCTCCGCCGCCTCCCGTACAACCCGAAGCGCATGTTAGCGCCGAAGAAATCGTCATCGAGCACGACGGCTGCAAGTACCGCGTGCGCGGGCTCAACAAGAATCTAAGCCATGAGCTGATGCGGGTGAATCTGCTGGCATCGCGTGGCGAAGGCTTTCATGTGGACACTCTCGATCTTTACTCCGCGCGCCAGCGAGCGGCCTTCGTCAAACAGGCCGCGGCCGAGATGGCGCTCGACGAGGAAACGCTGCGCAAGGACGTGGGCCGCGTGCTGCTGAAGCTCGAAGAGATCCAGCGCGAGCTGATTCACAAAACGCTCGAGCCGCAAAAGCCCGAAGTACAGCTCACCGAACAAGAGCGCGAAGAAGCCCTCGATCTGTTGCGCGATCCGAACCTGCTCCAAAGAATCGTCGCCGACTTCGCGCGCTGTGGCGTGGTGGGCGAGGACACCAACAAGCTGGTCGGCTATCTGGCCGTGGTGTCGCGGCGGCTGGAGGCGCCGCTTGCGGTTGTCGTTCAATCCAGCTCGGCCGCCGGCAAGTCGTCGTTGATGGACGCGGTGCTGGCGTTCGTGCCGGAGGAAGAGCGCGTCCAGTACTCGGCCATGACCGGGCAGTCGCTCTACTACATGGGCGAGACGGACCTGAAGCACAAGGTGCTGGCCATCGTGGAGGAACAAGGCGCGAGCCGCGCGGCGTATGCGCTGAAGCTGCTGCAAAGCGAGGGCGCGCTGTCGATCGCCTCCACCGGCAAAGATCCGGCGACGGGGAAACTCGTCACGCATCAGTATCGCGTCGAAGGCCCGGTGATGATCTTTCTGACCACAACGGCGATCGATCTCGATGAAGAGCTGTTGAACCGATGCCTGGTGCTCACGGTGGACGAGGACCGCGCTCAGACGCAGGCGATTCACCGCTGGCAGCGCGAGCAGCAGACCATCGAAGGCCTGCTCAAGCGCCGCGACCGAACCGCGATTGTGAAGCGGCATCAGAACGCGCAGCGCTTGTTGAAGCCTCTGTTCGTCGCCAACCCGTATGCGAATGAGCTGACGTTTCCCGATCACCGCACGCGTCTGCGCCGCGATCACACCAAGTACCTAACGATGATCCGCGCCGTCGCGCTGCTGCATCAGCACCAGCGGCCCATGCACACTTCGCAGGGCGTCTCTTATATCGAGGCGGCTCGGGAAGACATCGCGACGGCGGATCGGCTGATGGCCGGGCTGCTGCAACGCTCGCTCGATGAGCTGCCTCCGCAGACGCGCCGGCTACTCGACCTGATCGTGGAAATGGTCGCAAGCAGAAAAGGTCTTCTATTTAGCCGCCGCGACGTTCGCGAGCACACCGGCTGGGGACACACGCAGCTTAAGATCCATCTGCATCGTTTGGAAGAGCTGGAATATCTGACGGTGCACCACGGCGGACGCGGCCAAAGCTACGTGTACGAACTGAACTGGCCGGGGTCCGGAGCGGAGAAGCCGGGGGGAAGTCGGCCCCAAGCCGGTGGGGTGTCGGGGGGTGGCCGGGTGTCTGAAACCCGCATGAATACTGCTCCAAATGGCGTTTTGAGCCTGGAAGCGCGAGAACGCATGGTAGCGGAGGCGTGATGGCCAAAGCCGTACGTACATGCAGGAAACCCGCGCCGCCCGACACCGCCCTTGCCGCGCTGCTCCAAAAATATAGCGAGCATCTGGAAGTCAGAAACTACTCGGCATTCACCCTGCGCGTGCAGCGCATCCATCTCGGCTTCTTCGTCCAATGGGCCGCCGAGCGCGGCGTCACCGAGCCCGCCGAAGTCACGCGCAACCTCCTCGAACAATATCGCCACCACGTGTTTCACTACCTCAAGAAGAACGGCGAGCCGCTGGGCTTCACCAGCCAGAAGAATCGGCTGGCTCCGCTGCGCACCTGGTTCCGTTGGATGGCGCGCGAGCACTACATCCTGCACAATCCGGCGAGCGAACTGGAGCTGCCGCGCACCGGCTACCGGCTGCCCCGCGCCGTGCTCACGGCCGAGGAAGCCGAGCTGATCCTGGCGCAGCCAAGCTTGAACGAACCCCTCGGCCTGCGCGACCGCGCGATCCTTGAAACGTTTTACTCCACCGGGATGCGCCGCTCGGAGCTGGCGCAGTTGAAGCTCTGCGACGTCGACGCCGAGCGCGCCACCGCGACCATCCGCCAGGGCAAGGGCAAGAAGGACCGCCACATTCCTCTGGGCGACCGCGCGGCGCTGTGGGTGCGAAAATATCTCAGCGAGGCGCGGCCGTGGCTGGCGCGCGATCCCATCGATCAAACCGTGTTTCTGTCGAACGCCGGCGAGATGCTGGCCGCCGACTACCTCACCGAGCTGGTGGCCGGCTACGTGGATCGAGCCGACGTCGGCAAACACGGGGCGTGCCATATGTTCCGGCACACCATGGCGACGCTGATGCTGGAAGGCGGGGCCGATACGCGCCACATCCAGGTGATGCTGGGCCACGCGGATCTGAAAACCACGCAGCTCTATACGCACCTGGCCATCCGCCAGCTTCAGGAGATCCACCGCGCCACGCATCCGGCGAAGCTCGCCAGGGCCATCGTCGAGGAGCTGGACAAGGAAGCAGCCGAGGAGCCCGAGGACGTATGATCGAATATATGGCGGTGCTGCACATCACCGAAGCAGAGCTGGCGCGAGATGTCCACGCCGTGCTGGAGAAAGTCCGCGAGGGCGCCGAAGTCGTGATCGAGCAAGATCACCGGCCCGTGGCGGTCATGAAAGCTTCTCCGGTGAAAGGACGGAAGATCTCCGAAGCGATTGCGGCGCTGGAGGCGAGCGGCTCTCACGCGACCTTGGACGATGAGTTTGCCAAAGACCTCACGGATATCATCAACAGTCACCGCGAGCCCTTAAATCCCCCGGAATGGGACTGATCCGGTGGGGCTGATCTTGGATTCCAGCGTCGCCATCGCCGGCGAACGCCGCGGGCTGCCCGCGGAAGGAATGCTGGCGGCGATCCACGAGATCGCCGGCCCCGAGGATATCGGTCTATCGGTCGTCAGTGTGATGGAACTGGAGCACGGAATCTGGCGAGCCAGAGAGCCGGCGCGAGCCAGCCGCCGCCGGCAGTTTTTGGAAGATCTCATCGCCAACGTTCCGGTCTATCCCATCACGACGGAGTTGGCGCGCAAGGCGGGCCGCATCGATGCCGAACAACAGGCCCAAGGAGTCTCCATCGCTTCTCAGGATTTATTGATCGGTGTGACCGCTCTCGACCTCGGCTACGCGGTGGTGACGCACAACGTGCGGCACTTCGCGATGATTCCGAATCTCGTCGTGAAGCAAATCTAGCGCACAGGCGGAAGCCGTTGTGCGCGATCAAAAAGGAAGGCGCGCGGGCGTCGGCCGCGTGACTCGGCCTCGAACCCGCGCGCGGTTGAATCTCTTGATGGCCTCCCGGCAGGTGGAAGGCCGGCGCCGCGCAGCTTGCCTCTTCCATAAGAGGCGCGTTATCCGCAGCTGAAACCCCGCCTCAACTCGCTTCGCTCGTCTTCGCGGCAGCCGCCGATAACGCGGTCTTATGGCATCGGCGGGGCGCATCGCCGGCATCTTTTTCTTAGTTGCACTGAGCGACGGCGGGCGCGAAACCGCGCCCGCCGCGCGCCTTGATCTCCGCGCAGGCCTGCGCTCGGCTCCGCCTCGCTCCGGCCTCAACGCGCGGCAAGGTGAACGCGCCCCCTTCTCCCCGTCGCACCCTTTCACAACCGTGCTCGCCGTCAAGGGACGCTGCGCTCTTCGCCCTTGACGGACTCCGCGCGGTTGCGGGTAACCCTTTCCAATATGGAGAAGGGGGCGCTCCGATCAGGCGTACAATAGCAGCAATGCCTGCCGCGGCTAAAGAAAAAACCTTTGAGCCAGACACCGGCCTGCTTGCGCAGCTAAGCCAAAACTCGCATCAGGGCCATCAACTTTCAACCGCCGTCTCTCACCCAGCCTTCGGCCCCGCTATCTCGCAGACCCCAACAGGGTTGGCTAATCACTTGTACGATTTTGGCGTCGGACCTCGGTGTTCCGGCTACTTCCGGGATTCCGAATCAGGCAACGATTACGCCGATCAAAGGTACCTCCCCAGGGATGGGGAGATTCATCACCCCGGACCCGATGGGCGGCGGCCATCCGGCAGATCCTTCAAGCTGGAACAAGTACGCGTACACCCGCGGCGATCCGATTGGCCGCAAAGATCCGGGGGGCAATTACGATTGCACCGTCGGGGTCGGGGACTACGCAGAAACCACGGACTGCGAGGATGTCACTGTTTATGCGGGGCCTGCTAACCCGCAGTGCATGTTGTATCTGCAAGCTGCTTCGGGCAGCCCGGCCAATCCAGTAGCGCAGGAGCAATACGAAACGTATTGCGCGCAGGTCGGGGGACCCTCTCCGCAGAATCCGCCTCCCGCGCCAGCCCCGCCGCCGCCCCCAACCTGCTTTGGCGTGCTCGTGGACACCATCGAGACCGATCTGAGCTTCTTCGGCTCCCCAATGGCGACTTACGCGTTAGCGTACGATTTTGTGTCAGACGCAATGCAGGACGGCATCAATCCGCTGTTGTTACTCGCAATGAGCGGAGCGGAGTCAAAATTTGGCACTAGTAGCGCAAGCCAGAGCACCCAGAACGCATTTGGCCTTACCCATCCCGTGAGGAATGCCAATGGCAAGACCTCCTACCCGCTCAACAACTATAACTACCCAGGAGGGCCGGGCTGGGCGGGCGGCATCTCGTACGCCGCTACGACCGTTATGAATCAAATCGCAAAGCAGAATAACACGGTGTCCCTGCTTTACAGCGGGCAGACGGGAGCGTATTGCGTTAACTCTCCTGGCAAGCCTTGCTCTACGGGAGCGGCGAATGTCGAATATTATTTCGAGCTATTCGGCGGCGGAAACCCGAACAATCCGGCGAACCTGCTGTGGCCCTGCCCGTAGACTAGCGAGCTAATCATGAATTCTTCCGCACTCGGCAGCCTTTGCATAGTTGCGTCGATCTTCGCGCCACAAGCAGCTTTGAGTCAGGACGGGACGTATCGAAGCGCCAAGTTCAATTATCGATTGCTGCTACCGCCGGGATGGAACACTTCGACAGCCGGGTCTGGGGTGCTTACGATTTTCGACTACAAACCGGCTGAAGCCGGGCCGCAGGGCCTCTTCCCTTTTGGCGGCGCCGAAATGTTGGTTCTCCCGTTCGCGGGCCTCGAGGCGATTACCAAGGCCAAGACGATGGATGAATGGATTGCGTACAACGCCGGACACAACCACAGCGGGGTCTCGACGAAACATCGCCCCGATCTTAGTAAGGGGGGCAATTCACCGAACGAGGTCGTCGAGGTCGATGCGGATTTCGAACGGGACCCCCAGGACGAAGGACTCCAGCACGAGGTGAATTACTACTTCACGCTCAGGGGCAAGATGTTTCGTCTGATGCTGATCTATTGGAAGGGCAATCCCCAGGCCTCGCATCTTCGCTCCGTCTGTGAGTCGCTGCTCGGGAGCGTTCGGGCCCAATAGGAGGCGGGGTTCAGGGAATTGTCGGAGGGGCTCAAATCACGAACTCGCAAGACGCCAAGCCGGGGTGGCCGCCCTGAATACGACGACGGACGAGAGTCGCCATGACAACCATGATCGCAGGCCAGCGGCGCAATCACTCTCAGCGAGACCGACACCACTTACGGTTCCTGCGGCTGCTCGCCCCTGGGCAAAATGATGAGTCAGACGGTGCCGTATACCGGTACGGTGGGGGCCTCCACCACCTACACCTATGATGGCATCGGCCGCACGGTGTCCGTGGTCAAGGGCGGCTCCGATACGACTGGGACCACCACGTACTCGTATGCGGGCAACAACGTGACCGTGACCGAGATGGCCAACACGATCGAGGTGA
>CAVXWB010000018.1:0-13205 GCA_963765185.1 Bryobacterales bacterium | reverse complement strand
TATGTTATGTTAGTCTACTGGTAGGACTACGTATTGCTAGTAATTGTTACACACAATTCGGCAGCGGTAATTGGCAAGTGTCTGGATGCTCTGGCTGAAATGGCTCCTTCTGTGACGGCTTTCGTAATCGACAATGCTTCAAGCGACCGCACGCTCGCGGAAGTTGGCGCGCGTATTCACAACGGCCGGGCGCGGGTGATCGCGAATCCGCAGAACCGGGGATTCGCCGCGGCGGTGAACCAAGGCGTCCAGGCGTCCTCGGCGGATTACGTGTTGATGCTGAACCCGGACACACGTCTGCTCACAGGGCTCGACGACCTGATCGGGGCCAGCCGGAAATATGGACTCGCTGCGGGAAAGCTGATGGATACGACGGGGAATCCTCAAAAAGGGTTTACCGTTCGCCGCTTCCCTACTCCGCTGGCGCTGTGGTTCGAACTATGCGGATTGAACCGGTTGTGGCCATCGAATCCGGTCAACCGCCGCTATCGCGAACTCGATCGCGATCTGGAGCGGCAGGGCCCGGTAGAGCAGCCCGCAGGGGCTTTTCTTATGTTCCGGAGAGACGTGTGGCAGCGGCTGGGCGGTCTGGACGAGGGGTTCTATCCGGTGTGGTTTGAAGATGTCGATTTCTGCAAACGGGCGGCCGGCGCGGGCTATCGCATCGAATATGTTCCGCAAGTCGCGGCGGAACATGTGGGCGGCCATTCTGTGTCTCAAATACCACAGGGATGCCGATCGGCCTACTGGTGTGCTAGCCTCTTAACATATGCGAGCAAGCACTTTGGCTCTTCCGCTTACCGCGGCGTGTGCTTGGCGGTGGTGCTCACTTCCGTTCCCCGGACGGTCGCGGGGATGATTCGAGAGCGCAGCCTGACTCCCATCCTAAGTTGCATCAAAGTTGTTGGTTTCGCTGTACGGCGTCTTGTATCCCTCCGGAGACCCGGAGAGGCACCGAAGCTGGTTTCATAAAAAATTTATACCATGGCCTTCAGAGATTGCGTCTCCGTTACAGTGGTCACCTATAACAGTGGCCGGTTCATCAAACGCTGCCTGGAATCGGTTCTGGAACAGAAGTACGGGAACCTCGAGGTGGTGGTTATCGACAATGCGTCCACCGACGGCACGGTGGATATTCTGGAGCAGTTCGACGGACCGATGCCGGATCTATTACAACGACGAAAACGTCGGGTTCGCCGCGGCGCAGAATCAGGCCATCGCGCTCGCTCGAGGGGAGTGGGTGCTTACGCTGAACCCTGACGTCCTGCTGCTGCCGAATTTCATCCAAGCGCTGGTGGAAGCCGGGCAGGTGGATTCCAAAGTCGGGAGCGGTGTGCGGCAAGCTGCTGACCATCCGGCCCACCTTCGATCTTCCCGACAACAGTCCTGGTGGATTCCACCGGGATCTACTTTACGCCCATGCTGCGGCATCTGGATCGCGGCAGCCAGGAAGTCGACAACGGCCACTACCTGAACTTCGAATACGTGTTTGGCGCCACGGCGGCGGCGGCGCTGTACCGGCGGCAGATGATCGAGGATATCTGCGATCGACAATGAGTTCTTCGATCCGGATTTCTTTGTATATCGCGAGGATGCCGACGTGGCGTGGCGCGCGCAGTTGATGGGCTGGCGCTGCATTTACACGCCTCTGGCTCGCGGCTATCACGTTCGCGCGGTGCTGCCCGGGCAACCGCAGGGCTCTGCCCCCGGTGATCAACATGCACTCGGTGAAGAACCGGTTCCTGATGCGGATCAAGAACATGACTCCGGATCTGTACAAGCGCAACTGGTGGTCCATCACCTGGCGGGACCTGGTGGTGGTGGGCGCCTGCCTGCTGCAGGAACATTCCTCGCTCAAGGCCTTCGGCTACGTGATCCGGAACTGCAGGCGGGTGTGGCGCAAGCGGCAGGAGATCATGCGGCGCAGGCGCGCCAAGGACGACTACATCGCCAGTTGGTTCTCCTTTGAGCCGGTGAGCCGGCCGGCGCCCCAGCCGACGGCGCGCGCTTTGGCGAAGACCCGGACGGCACGCGGCTAAGCCGAACTAGGTCCAGCAGTGCGGTTCGCGATTCTGGGGACGCGCGGCATTCCGGCTCGCTACGGCGGATTTGAGACCTTCGCCGAAGAGCTTTCCACCCGGCTCGCTGCAGCGCGGTCACACCTTGACGGTGTATTGCCGGGAGCGGCATTCCGAGCCGGACTATCGCGGCGTCCGTCTGCAATACCTGCCCACGCTGCGGCACAAATACCTCGACACCATCGCGCACACGTGTCTTTCCACCGCTGCACCTGCGCTGTGGCGCTGCCGGGACGCAAGCAGGACGCCGTGCTGTATTGCAACGCGGCCAACGCGGTGTTCACCTGGATGCCGCGCGCTGGCCGGCATGCCGGTGGCGCTGAATGTGGACGGGCTGGAGCGGAATCGCAAGAAGTGGAATGCGCTGGCGAAGGCATGGTATCGAATCTCGGAGTGGCTGGCGACATGGATGCCGAACGTGATGGTGACCGATGCCGAAGCATCGCGGAGTATTATCGGGAGCGGTACGCGCAGTCCTCGGAGATGATTCCTTATGGAGCGGAGACGGGAGCGGTGCGACGACGGCCGCGGTGCTGGAGCGGCTGGGTCTGGAGCGCGCGCCGTATTTTCTCTACGTGAGCCGCATGGAGCCGGAGAATAACGCGCTGCTGGTACGCGAATCCTTCGAGAAGCTGGACGACGCCGCTGAAGCTGGCGCTGATCGGCGACGCGCCTTACGCGGCGGACTATATCCGCGCGGGTGCGCGATACTCCCGATCCGCGCGTGGTGATGCCCGGCGCCATCTACGGCGAGGGCTATCGCGAACTGGGCTCGCACTGCTTCGCCTACGTGCACGCGACCGAGGTCGGCGGCACGCACCCGGCGTTGATCGAGGCCATGGGCCGCGGCGCGCTCACGCTCTATCTGGATACGCCGGAGAACGCCGAGGTGGCGGGCGGCGCGGCGCTGGCCTTCACGCGGAGCAAATCTGCCCGGCGGTGATGCAGCAGGTTCTGGACATGCCCGAAGCCGAGCGGGAGATGTGGCGCGCTCGCGCCATGGAGAGGGTGAGATCGCGCTACAGTTGGGATGCGGTGACGGACGCGTACGAAACACTCCTGACAAAGTTGGCCAGGTCATGATGAGGAGCTGGGTGGAGGTTTCTCTGGGAACCATCCGCGCCAACTACAGGGCAGTTCGCGAGGTGGTCCAGGACGCCGCGGAAATCATGCCCGTGGTGAAAGCCGACGCATACCGGCACGGCGCCGTGGCGGTTTCCCATGCGCTCGAGGCCGAAGGCGCTCCGTGGCTGGCGGTGTCGAACGTCGAGGAAGGCGCGGCGCTGCGGCAGGCCGGGGTTCGCACGCGCATTCTGGTGATGGCCGATTTCCTTCCGGCGGAGCGCGACGCGCTACGCGAATTCGGCTTGACTCCCGTGATTCATTCGCTCAGCGACATTCCGCTGGCGGACATTTCGCTCGCCGGTGGTCCGTATCATTTGAAGATCGACAGCGGCATGGGGCGGCTGGGCACGCGCGCCGCGCCGGAGGAAATCGCGCGGGCCGTCGGCGCGGGGTCGACAAGGCCGGGCGCGGCCAAGCTGGAGGGGCTGATGACGCATTTCGCCTCCGCCGGCAACTACGCCAGTCCGCAAACCCAGGAGCAGATCGGAGCGCTTCGAGCAGGTAATCGCGGCGTTGCGCGAGGCCGGTCTGGCGCCGCGCTACATTCACTCCTCGGCCACGATTCCCATCGCCTACGGCCGCCGCGAAGCCTGGGGCAATCTGGTGCGGCCCGGGCACGCCATCTACGGCTACGTCTCGCCGGCGCGCGGAGCCGCTCCGCCGTCCTTGCTGGCCGTGAAGCCGGCCCTGACGTGGAAGGCCGCCGTGCTGGCGGTGAAGGATCTCGAGGCCGGCGCTCTGATCGGCTACGGAGGCATGCAGCGCGCCGAGCGGCCCATGCGCATCGCCGTGCTGGCCGCGGGCTATGCCGACGGCATCCCGCACCGCCTCTCCAATCGCGGCAGCGTGATCGTCAAGGGCAAGCTCGCGCCCATCGTCGGCGCGGTGTCCATGGATTTGACCACCATCGATGTGACCGGTTGCCCGGAGGTTCAGGCCGGCGACGCGGCAACGCTGCTGGGCCTGGACGGACAGATTGCCATCGACGCGCAACAGATCGCTCGCATCGCCGGGACGATTTCTTACAGCGTGTTGTGCGGGATCAGTGCTCGGGTGAAGAGGGTTTTCGTGGAATAAAACGGGTGGGAAATGGGGCGAGGGAGAGCCTCGCCCCGTTTGAACGAAACTACTGGTGGAACCTGCCGGCGAGCACGCCCTTGGCCAGGATGTGCCCGTCCATGGCTTTCTCCACGTCGGCGCGGGTTGCGTCCGGGCCCAAGTCGAGCTTGGTATCCAGCGCAAACAGAATAAAGGTGTAGTGATGATACGGCCCCGGCGCGGGAGCGCCCGGTCCCATATAGCCGACCCTCCGGCCCGTATTCGTAATCTGGATGGTCCCGTCGGCCAGCTTGGCATCGGCGGGAATGCCGCTCGCAAGCTCCTTTGCCGTACCGGGGATGTTGAACGCCATCCAATGTGTCACGTCATCCATTTTCTTCTGCATCGCGACATCCGGATCGTGTAGCAGCAGCGCGAACGTCACGGTTCCCGGCGGAACGTTGGTCCACTCCAGCTTCGGTGAAACCGCGGCAGGTCCCGCCTTCTGGGTGAACTTGTCGGGGATCACGCCGCCGTCGACCAAATCCGGAGACGTCAGCGTCAGCCCCGGTCCAGCCGGTCCTCTCCCCTTGCCCTTGCCGCCCTTATCTTGCGCCAGCATCCCTGGAGCCAAGGCCCCGAGCGCGACCGCCAGAAAAACTGCGCTAGTAGCAATTGTCTTTTTTAGCATTGATGTTTTTCTCCTTGAAGTATCGAAATTACTACGCCGGCCGCTTGAAGCGTCCCACCAGCACCGCCTTACCCACGATGTGACCCGTCATGGCCGTCATGACATCGGCGCGCGAGGCGTCCGGACCGAGGGTCAGCATCGAATCCAGTGCATAGAGTTCCAAAGTGTAGTGATGGTACGGATTGATCGCGGCGTTGCCGGGACCCATGTAACCGACATTGCGAATGCCCTTGGCCTGGATCGTGCCGTCCGAAAGTTTCGCATCGGTCGGAAGCCCTCCCGCCAGCCCGTGAGCCGTGCCGGGAATATTGAAGACCATCCAGTGCAGAACATCGTCGGGAGTCTTGTTCAGGGCGTTATCCGGATCGTGCATGATCAATACGAAGCTGGCCGTGCCGGCCGGCACGTTGGTCCATTCCAGCTTCGGCGACGGCGCAGTCGGGCCCGCGGCCTGGGTGTACTTGTCGGGGATGACGCCGCCATCCTGGAAATCCGGCGACGATAAGGCCATTCCCGGACCTTTCGGGGCGCCTTTGCCGCCGCCTTTCCCGCCTTTATCCTGCCCCAGCGCGACGCCGAGGGTCACGGCCAGCAACACCGCTCCTGAAGCGATGAGTTTCTTTTTCATAGTGGAAGTCTCCTCGCGCTATTCTATCGCGTTTATTTAAATCCGGGCAGGCCGGTTTCGCAAGCGCCGCTAGCAGCCCGTGGCAGAAGGGACCGAATCGCAAAAGCCTGGTACAGTCACCATATTTCGCCACAGAGGCGCGCTGACTCGATAGAACTTCCCGGTAGGCGAAATACGGTGACTGTCCCGGTTTTTGCGCCAGACGACTTTCACCACGGGCTGCTAGCCTAGCTAGGCTAGACGTCCAGGTTGCGCACGTCCAGCGCATTTTCCTCGATGAATTTGCGGCGGCTTTCGACGTCCTCGCCCATCAGCGTGGTGAAGATCTGATCGCTCTGCACCAGGTCCTCCAGCGAGATTTTGAGCAGCGTGCGGGTTTCGATGTTCATGGTCGTCTCCCAAAGCTGCTCCGCATTCATTTCACCGAGTCCCTTGTAGCGCTGCACGTTGATCTCGCGAGTGCCTTCGCCCTTGACATGGGCCAGCAGTTCGCGCCAGCCCGGCAGCGTGTCCCGCGAGTTGTCCTTGACCGCCACGAACGGAGGCTGGTTCAGCTTCGCGGTCTGCCGGGCCTTGTAGCGCAAGCGCTTGTATTCCGGCTGCCCAGCCAGCTCCACATTGATGGCGCGCTCCGCGTTGGTGGGGTCCTTAAAGGTCACCATCCACGCCGAATGCTCCTCGTCGTGCTTCAGCTCGGTCTCGATCTTTTGAGCCTTCAGCGCTTCATATACCGGGCGCAGATTGGCTTCCACGGTGAAATCCGCCTTGGTGTCGATGGCCAGCTCAGCTCTCGCCAGAATCTCCACCACGCGGGATTCGCGCAGGCGCCGCTCCAGCTTCCGCCAGGTGAGCTGGAATTCGTCCAACTGCACCAGGTAATTGAGCAGCTCTTTCCCTGCCAGCACGGTCTTGTCGGCCAGCTCCACCTTGAGATTATCCGTGGCGCGGCGCAGAATCTCGCGGGTGAACTCTTCGTCGTTCTTGATGTACTTCTCGCTCTTGCCGCGCTTGATGCGATACAGCGGCGGCTGCGCCACGAAAATGTGTCCGCGCTTGATCAGCTCCTGCATGTGGCGGAAGAAGAAAGTCAGCAGCAAGGTGCGGATGTGGGAGCCGTCCACGTCCGCGTCGGTCATGATGATGATTTTGCCGTAGCGCAGCCGGGCCGGGTCGAAATCGTCTTTGCCGATGCCGGTGCCGATGGCCGTGATCATGGCGCGGATTTCCTCATGCCCCAGCATCTTGTCGTAGCGGGCTTTTTCGACGTTCAGAATCTTGCCGCGTAACGGAAGAATGGCCTGATAACGGCGGTCGCGACCGCCCTTGGCGGTGCCGCCGGCCGATTCGCCCTCAACCAAGAATAATTCGCAGCGGTCGGGATCGCGCTCCTGGCAATCGGCCAGCTTCCCGGGCAAACCGCCCGAATCGAGCGCGCCTTTGCGCCGGGTCAGGTCGCGAGCCTTTCTGGCCGCTTCCCGCGCCCGCGCCGCGTCGATCGCCTTGGAGACGATCTTGCGCATCACGGAAGGGTTCTTGTCGAAATACTCGCCCAGCTTCTCGTTGATGAGCTGGACCACGTAGCCCTGGATGTCGGAGTTGAGCTTGCCCTTGGTCTGTCCCTCGAACTGCGGCTGCGGCAGCTTGACGCTGACCACCGCGGTAAGGCCTTCGCGAACGTCGTCGCCGCTCAGGTTTTCCTTGACGTCCTTGAACAAACCCGCTGCCTGCGCTGCGGCATTGATCGTACGCGTCAAGGCGCTGCGGAATCCCGACAGGTGCGAGCCGCCGTCGACGGTATTGATGTTATTGGCGAAGCTGAACACCGATTCGCTGTAGGAATCGTTGTATTGCAGCGCCACTTCCATGGTCAGTTGGCCGCCGTTGGGAAGATCGCGCTCACCCTCGATGACGATGGGTTTGTCGTGCAGCACGTTCTTGCCTTTGTTCAGATGCTTGATAAATTCGGCGATGCCTCCGCCGAAGTGAAACTCGGTGGCCCGGGGCGGATCTTCACGCTCGTCCAACAGCGTGATGGTCAGGCCCTTGTTCAGAAACGCCAGCTCTCGCAGACGCGTGGCCAAGGTGTCGAAGTTGAACCTGGCTGGGGCGTCCATGATACTGGTATCCGGCTTGAACGTAATTTTGGTTCCGGTCTTCTTGCCGGCCTTGCCGGCTTTCGCCAAGGGCGCCTTCGGAACGCCGCGGGCGTACTCTTGCTCCCACGTATAGCCCTCACGCCAGATCTCCAGCTGCAGCGACTCGGAGAGCGCGTTTACGCAGCTCACGCCCACACCGTGCAGGCCGCCGGAAACTTTGTAGCTGTTCGAATCGAACTTCCCGCCGGCATGCAGCCGGGTCATCACCACTTCCGCGGCGGAGATCCCTTCTTCGGCGTGCAGATCGACGGGGATGCCGCGGCCGTTATCGATCACGGTCATGGAATCGTCTTCGCGGACGATAACGTTGATCTCCGTGCAATGGCCGGCCAAAGCTTCATCGACGGAATTGTCCACCACCTCGTACAACAGGTGATGCAGACCGGTTTCCCCGGTCGATCCGATGTACATGGCGGGACGCAGGCGCACGGCCTCGAGGCCTTCAAGCACCTTGATACTGGTGGAATCGTACGTAGTAGATGACATGCTAGGCAAAACCTGATTGGTAGAAAAAAAACGGGCGCCCTTCAAATCCTCATGGGCATAATTACATAGCGGTAGTTGTCGGGCTTATCGCCGCCAGGCCGCATTTCGCCGGCGCTGTGCGGGTCCTTGAACAGAAAGGTTACCTGCTCGGTCGACACCGCTCGCAGGAAATCCATCATGTACTCGGCGTTGAATCCGATCTCGGTAGCCGGCCCATCGAACTCCGCCGGAATACTCTCTTCGCTCTCGCCGGTTTCAGAGACCGAGGAATGAATCTTGACCTCGCCCGCGGCCGCGCTGAGGCGGATTGCTCTCGACCGTTCGTCGGAAAATTGAGCCACGCGCTCAATCGCGCCGCGCAGTTCCTCGCGGTTCAGCGAGACCGATAGAGGCTGCTCCTTGGGAAGGACACGCTCATAATCCGGAAAGTTGCCGGTCAGCTTGCGGCTGAGCAGCAGCCTCTCGCCGACTTCGAAAAAGAGATGGTTTTCATCGCCGGAGAAACGCACCACGGCGTCGGCGCTCGCATCCCCCGCCAGCTTCTGAATCTCGAGCATCGCCTTGCGCGGAAGCAGAGCCCGATACGCTCCGGTGATTCCCGGCAGCTCCGCCGAGCTTTCGATCATGGCCAGGCGGTGTCCATCGGTCGCGACCATAATCAGGCCGCCTTTCTTCAACACCAGCAGTGCGCCATTCAATGTAAAACGCGACTCTTCGCTCGAAATGGCAAACACCGTCTTGCCGATCATCGAAGCCAGTATTCCCAGCGGAATTTCCGCCAGCGGCGCGGGCATCTTTGGAAGCTCCGGGAAACTCTCCCGCGACATTCCTGCGATGCGCGTCTTGGACCGTCCCGAAGTCAGATTGGCCCAGTGATTCTCCTGAATTTTGACTTGAACATCACCATCGGGAAGAAGCCGGACATAATCGAGCAGGCGCCGAGCTGGCACTGTTCCCGCGCCGTTCTTCTTCACTCGCGCAGGGCACGAACAACGAATCCCCAATTCCAGATCTGTTGCGGTAAGTATAATCCGGCTTCCCTCGGCTTCGAGCAACACGTTGGAGAGTATCGGAATGGTTGTTTTCTTCTCCACCACACCTTGCGAGAGGTTGAGCTCGCGGACCAAATCTGCCCTGCTGACGGTAAATTCCATGAACGGTTCCCTCGTGCGCGCAATTCTCTTCTAATACCCAATCTAGAGATACTAGAGAAGATTAGAATTCATAGGGGCTGTTGAAACGTTGATTTCTTTCTAAATTATAGCAAGTCCGGGGGGTTACTGTCATCCTTGGCTGTGGATCGGAAGCGCTCAACTGTGCATGCTTTGAGGCTCTCCGATCCATCCACCGGAGTTCACAGGCCTCCTGGGACCCGCTCTGTGCAAAACCAGTATAAAATCAATGGATTGAGTCCGATACCTTGTGAATCAGCCTGTTGAGATCGGCGTCCTTCTGGCGCAGCTTGTCGATTTTATGGACCGAATGCAGCACCGTGGTGTGGTGTTTGCCGCCGAACATGCGGCCGATCTCGGGTAATGAGGACTGTGTCAGCTCCTTGATCAGGTACATGGCGATCTGCCGCGGATAGGCGATTTGCTGCGCGTTGGACTTCTGTTTGAGTTGTCCCGGCTGCAATTGGAATTGCTCGGCGACGGCGCGGAGCACCGATTCCATGGTGATGCGGCGCTCGGTTCCCGGGATCAGGTATTTTAGAACCTGCTGCGCCATAGCAAGAGTGATGGGGGAGCCGGTTACGGAGGAGTAGGCAATAAGCTTGATCAACGCGCCTTCCAACTCACGCACGTTGGATTTTGTTTTAGTGGCGATGTGAATGCGTACATCCTCCGGAAGAGCGACCCCTTCCATCTCCGCCTTCTTGTCAAGAATCGCCATCTTCGTCTCGAGGTCGGGAGGCTGGACGTCCACCATTAGCCCCCATTCAAACCGCGATCGCAAACGATCCACCAACCCCGGCGTGGCCTTCGGCGTCGAGTCACTGGAGATCACGATTTGCTTCTGATGATCGAAGAGTTCGTTGAAGGTATGGAAGAACTCTTCCTGCATGCGTTCCTTACCGCCGAGAATCTGGATATCGTCCACCAGCAAAACATCCGCGGAGCGGTAGTGGCGGTGAAAGGAAGGCATCCTGTTCGCACGCAGACACGCCACCATCTCGTTCATGAACCGCTCACTGGAGGTGTATACCACGCGCATGCTCGGATAGTCATCGAGCAGTGACCGGCCGATAGCATGCATCAGGTGAGTCTTGCCCATGCCCGTGCCGCCGTAGATGAACAGCGGATTGTAGCTTCGCGACGGGTACGACGCCACCGCTCGAGCCGCCGCGTGCGCAAACTGATTACACGACCCGACCACAAAGTTGTCGAACTTGAAGCGGGGATTCAGCTGCCCGGAAACCGAGGCAAACACCGGCTCACCCGCCGAGTTTTCCGCGCCGGCAACACGGCTGGTCCCGGCCAGGTAAACAACATCCCGGACCTCCAGATTCAGTTCGCGGATGCTGTTGCGAACCTCTTCGCCGTATTCCTGCTCCAGAAAGTCCTTGGTGACTTGATCTGGAACCAGAATCCGCAACAGTCCATTGTCCTCACTTTCCAGTTCTGTGCGCAGCAGCCAGTTCTGGTATGCCTGAGGCGTGATCTTAACGGCCAGGTTGGCCTTGATGCGTTCCCAAATATCCAACGACTTTCCTGCTCCTGCCGCCGGCGCAACCGCTGCGGTAGCTCCCATGCCTGTCTCCTTTGCCTGCTCCACCATTTTGACCAGAAAATACCCACATGTTTTCCACAACCTGTGGAAAACATTCACACGAGCTCTTGTTCGGGGGAATCTATCGGTTGATCCTGCCAGCGCCGGGTGCCCTTAGAATTACTTCCACCATTTGAGGAGCGGGTCCCTGTCGCTTGCTACGCGGAGATCAGGATAACATAAAACCCTCTAAGGGGAATAAGAATCTTCCGTTTTTTGAATCCTTTAGATTCAATATTTTACGGAGAACGCCTGGCCGTTTTACGAGCAGTAAAACATTTGAGTTACTGTCCGTTTCCCTAGTTCTCCGCTCCAAATTCACACCCGAATTGACAATCGGAACACACGGGAGGAGAATGGTGAAGACTTTCCCGGCGCGGAGTAACTCAGCTGGTAGAGTGCGACCTTGCCAAGGTCGATGTCGCCGGTTCGAATCCGGTCTCCCGCTCCAGTTCCCTACATCCAAACCGCACAATCCAGTCCCAGGACCGGACAGTTCCGCTTGCGATCCGCTGCCGTAGGTTTCCTCTAACCCGCTGATAATTCTGGCTATGATTGGAGCAGAAGCGAGTTGGCAGACGATTTGCCCGGAGGAACCTGCGGACGACACTTATGGATATCAAGCGTGAAGGCGTTGCCAGACAGAAACGAATCAAATACACGATTTACTCCGTGTTGATGCTGGCGGCTCTCGGATCAGGTACATACTACATCTCCAAGCTCAAGCCGGCGGCTCCTTCCGTGGAATGGGCAACCATCTGGCCGGGCACGGTGAAGCGGGGATCAATGCTGGTCGACGTCAAGGGCACGGGCACTCTGAAACCGGAGGACATCGTGTGGATTCCGGCAGCCTTCGAGAGCCAGGTCAGCAAGATCATGGTCAATTCCGGCGATAAGGTGAAACCAGATACGGTTTTGATGGTATTAACCAATCCGGATATGGAGCTGGCGGCGAACGACCTCGAATGGCAGATCCGCAAGGCGGACGCGAGTCTTACCGATACTCGAGTGCAACTGGAGAGCAAGCACCTGGATCAGCAGGACGTTGTTGCAGGAGTGGAAAGCGATCTCAAGCAGGCGCAACTCACCAAAGACACCGACCAGCAACTGCTCAAGATGAACCTGAAGAGCGAGTTGGAGGTAAAGCTGAGCGTGGCGAAATGGGAGAATCTCCAGCAAAAGGCCGAGATCGAGAAGAAGCGGCTGGACATTATGACCGAGTCGACCAACGCCCAACTGGATTCCCAAAGGGTTCAGATCGAGCAGCTCAAGGCTCAGCAACTTCTTAAGAAACAACAATTTGCAGAGCTCACCATCCGCGCCGGCACGGAAGGCGTCTTGCAGGAAATGGGCCTGCAAGTGGGCCAGAGAGTGCATCCCGGCGACGTTCTGGCCAAGGTGGCGCAGCCCTGGAAGCTCAAAGCCGAAGTGAAGATTGCGGAGACTCAGGCCAAAGACGTCACGCTCGGGCAGGTGGCGCAAATCGATACACGGAACGGAATCATTCCAGGGCACGTAATTCGAATAGATCCGAACGTGGACAACGGAACGCGAACCATCGATTGCAAATTGGACGGCCCGCTGCCTCCCGGGGCGGTGCCGGACCTGAGCGTGGATGGAACGGTAGAAATCGCAAGGCTGACCGATGTGGTCTACGTGGACCGGCCCGTGTTCGGCCAGCCCAACAGCCAGGTGAGCCTGTTCAAAATCGACGATGACCAAAAAGGCGCGTCGCGCGTGACCGTTAAGTTCGGACGCACCTCAGTGAACTCGATCGACCGACCCCGGCATTTTTATTCGCAGCATGGCCACACGCGGCTCGCTGGGCGGACTGGCACGCACCACTGCTGATGTCACGACCGTTCTCGACGCCTCGGGCCGCGACCGCATTTTGATAGAGACGGTCGGCGTCGGGCCGGGTAAAATTCGCGACATCGTTCGCCTGGCCGATATCACGGTGGCGATTGACGTTCCGGGCATGGGGGACATTGTGCAGACCGTGTCGAAACAGGCTGATCATGGAGATCGCCGACATTTTTCGTGATCAACAAAAGCGATCGCGACGGCGCGGAGCGGGTCAAGCGCCAAAATGCGTGCCGTGTAAACAATCAACATCCCTTTAGTCGCTGAGGACGCCGCCGATCCTGAAAACGGTGGCAGGCGATGGTACAGGAACAAAGGAACTGGCCGACGCGGTAACGAGCTATGAGAGTTTATATTTGAAGAAAGCGGAC
>CAVXWB010000017.1:0-4832 GCA_963765185.1 Bryobacterales bacterium | reverse complement strand
TACGTGCCTCTTCCATCGCGCTGTTGGCCAGCGGTGACTCTCCGCCAAAGGGCCCCATTTCGGGACCCTTGTGCTGCATGCAATCCGATAAACTCTGTGGTTGCTAGGATTTTGTGCGCCTCAGGGAGAGAGCTCAAGCCACCATGCGATCCACGCTGATTCCCGCCGCGATCATCCTTATTTTTGCGGCGCACTGTTGCCCGTCCAACAGCCCGCCCCGACCGTGGACTACGCCCGGCAAGTGCAACCCATCTTTAATACCTGCGCGGCTTGCCATATTGGTCCGTCTGCGTCCGCCGGTCTGCATCTGGATACCGCCGCGGGCGCGATGGCCGGCAGCAATGCGGGGAGGGTGATCATCCCCGGAAACTCCAAGGCAAGCCTGCTGGTGCAGCGCATTTCCGACACCGCCGGGAATCAGATGCCGCCCAGCGACATGCTCACCAAGGAGCAGATCAAGCTGATCAGCGACTGGGTGGATCAGGGCGCGAAATCCGACGCATCGGCCGCTCCCGCGCCGGTGGCCGCCCGAGTCTTTCCTCCTTCGGTTTCGACTATTACTTCGGCTGCGATGGAACGCACCTATTTTCAGGCGTACTGCGTGACCTGCCACAGCGGCCCCTACGCCAAAGCCGGTTTGGAGATCGATAAGCTGGACACCGCGCACGTCGAGAAGGACGCCGAGAAATGGGAGAAGGCGGTGCGCATGCTCCGCTCCGGCATGATGCCGAAAGCCGGGATGCCGCGGCCCGACCAGAAGACCTATGAAGCGGTGACCGTGTGGATGGAGAATGAGCTGGACCGTCACAAGACCACGGAGCTGCCTCCGCCCGGCCTGCATCGCCTCAATCGCGCCGAATACGCCAACGCCGTGCGCGACCTGCTGGCGATTGAAGTCGACCCGTCCAAGTTCCTGCCTTCAGACGATTCCAACAGCGGCTTCGATAACGTCGCCGGCGGTTTGACGCTTTCGCCGGCTTTGCTCGAAGGCTATACCTCGGCGGCGAGCAAGATCAGCCGCCTGGCGGTGGGCGACGTCAACACCCCCATCGAGACCACCTTCCGCATTGCCGAGGATGCCTCAGAGGACTATCACATTGAAGGCATGCCCTTCGGCACTCGCGGCGGAATGATCGTGAAGTATGAGTTTCCCGCCGACGGCGACTACACCATCAAGATCACGCCCATCAGCAAGGGCAACATGGGCAACACCAACCCCTTCGGCGAAATTCGCGGCGAGAAGCTGGAATTTCTGCTGGACGGCGAGCGCTTGAAGCTGTTCAACTGGGACACCGACCGCGGACCGCTGCGCAGCGGCCGGGGCAGCGGGGAGGGCGGGGTGGCGACGGCACTTTCAACTTCGCTTTCAAAGCCACTGCGGGTCTGCACACCGTTGTGGTGACTTTCCTGGCCACCAACTACGCGCCGGGCAACGATCTGGACGAGCATTTCCTGCGCAGCACCATCGAGACCGGCGGTCTGCCCGGGTACAATTTCTTCCCGCACGTGGGCAAGATCCGCATCGACGGTCCCACCAACGCGAAAGGCGCGGGCGATACGGAAGCGCGGCGCAAGATTTTCGTGTGCAAGCCGGCGAGTCCCGCCCAGGAAACCGCTTGCGCCAAACAGATCGTCAGTGCGCTGGCGCGCCACGCCTATCGCCGTCCCGTGACCGATCAGGATACGGAAACGCTGCTGGGCTTCTACCAGCAGGGCCGCAACCAAGGCGGCAACTTCGATCACGGCATCGAGATGGCTCTGCGCCGGGTTCTGATGGACCCCGAGTTTTATTTCCGCAAAGAGATTGAGCCGGCCAGCGTGGCTCCCGGCAAAACCTACCGCATTACCGACCTGGAGCTGGCCTCGCGTCTGTCTTTCTTCTTGTGGTCCAGCATCCCCGACGAAGAACTGCTGGGCCTGGCCACGCAGAACAAGCTGCACGATCCCGCGGTGCTGGAACAACAGGTCAAGCGCATGCTGGCCGATCCGCGCTCCGATCAATTGGTGATCAACTTCGCCGGTCAATGGCTGAGTCTGCGCGCTCTACCGACGCAGATTCCGGTGACCGCGGAGTTCCCCGATTTCGACGACAACGTGCGTCAGGCGATGCGCAAAGAAACCGAGATGTTCGTTGACAGCATCGTGCATGAAGATCGCCCGGTCACGGACCTGCTGACGGCCAATTACACCTTCTTGAATGAGCGGCTGGCCAAGCATTACGGAATCCCCAACATCTATGGCAGCAACTTCCGCCGTGTGGAGCTGCCGGCTGCTTCGACATGCGCCGCGGCTTGCTGGGTAAGGGCTCGCTGATGACCATCTCTTCCAAGCCCAACGGGACGATGCCGCCCATCCGCGGCAAAACGGTGATGCAGGTGTTCCTGGGCGTGGAGCCTCCGCCGCCGCCGCCCAACGTGCCGCCGCTGCCTCCCCAGGCCGGCGTCCTGCACGGCGGCGTCAAGCCCACAATGCGCCAGCAGATGGAGCTGCATCGCGCCAATGAGCCGTGCTCCACCTGCCACAAGATCATGGACCCGATCGGGCTCTCGCTCGAGAATTTCGACGCCGTGGGCGCCTGGCGCACCAGCGACGACGGAGCCGCCATCGAATCCCAGGGGGTGCTCGTGGACGGCACCAAGCTCGACGGAGTGGCCGGGCTGCGCGCGGCGCTGGTCAAGTATTCGCCGCAGTTTGTCCGCGTGATCACGGAGAAGCTGATGATCTACGGGCTGGGCCGCGGGACTGAGTATTTCGATATGCCCCTGGTCCGCTCCATCGTGCACGACGCCGAGAAGAGCAATTACAAATTCTCAGCCCTGGTGCTGGGAGTGGTCAAGAGCGAGCCGTTCCAGATGAATCAGAAGCTGATCAGCGAGGGCGGCCAGGAAAACAAGAAGGTCGCCTCCCGGTAGGCGGATTTCATACATTTTTATAAGGAGAAGCGGAAACAATGTTCATCACCAAAAAACACATACCCCGGCGGACGTTTCTGCGTGGCGCGGGCGTTACGCTGGCACTGCCGTTGCTCGATTCTATGATTCCGGCGCAGACGCCGCTGGCGAAGACTGCGGCGGTTCGCCCCACCCGTTTCATGGGCATCTTCGTTCCGCACGGCATGGCGCCGGGATATTGGATCCCGGGAAGCCCCAGGCTGGAGCCGGGCAAGATGCTTTCCATCATGGAGCCTCTCGACAAGGTGGTGGATGCAAGCGGGAACGTCGTGCACGAATCCTTCCTGGATCAAACCGTGATTCTCAGTGGAATGTGGACCAAATCGGCCGAGCCGCCCGCGGGCGTCACCGGCGCGGATCACTGGGTGGCGGCCGCGTTTATGTCGGCCAAGAAGCCCAAGAAGGCCACCGGCGCGGACATTATGGATGGCATCACCATCGACCAGATCATCGCGCAGAAGATCGGGCAGGAGTCGCTGGTTCCCTCGCTCCAGATGGCCATCGAAGATCCCGGCGCCAATTCCAGCAATTGCGGTGAAGGATATAGCTGCGCCTACACCAACTCCATCTCCTGGGCCCGCCCGACCGCAACCTCTCCCGATGGAGCTGAATCCGCAGATCGTCTTCGAGAAGCTCTTCGGAGACGTGCAGGCCAAGAGTCCGGAGGAGCGCGCCGCGCGCCGGGAACAGGACCGCAGTATTCTGGATTCCGTCAGCCAGAGCCTGGCCCGCTTCAAGCAGGGTTTGCCCGGCAGCGACCGCCATAAGGTGGATGAGTTCACCGAGGACATTCGCGAAATCGAGCGCCGCCTGGACAACGCCAAGAAATCCAGCGGCGTCGCCACCGGCGAAAACGTGGTGGTTCCCGCCGGCATTCCCGAATCCTTCGACGAGCACATCAAGCTGCACTTCGACCTGACCGCGCTGGGCTTCCGCAACGACACCACCCGCGTGGCCACCATGCTGTACGCCCGCGATCTGACCGGCCGCAGCTTCCCTGCCAGCGGCACCAATACCAGTTTTCACGGTGGGTCGCATCACGCCGAGAATCCCGACCGGATCAAGGATTATTCCAAGATCAACCGCTATCACGTGCAGTGCCTGGCGTACTTTCTGAGAGAAATTGAGGAGGACTCCGGACGGCGACGGCACTCTGCTCGATCATTCCCTGACGCTGTACGGCACCAACATGGGCGATTCCAATCAGCACCTGCATTACGACGTTCCCCATATTCTGGCGGGCGGAGCCTCGGGCCAGCTCAAGGGCGGACGCCACCTGGCGTTCCCCACCAAGACCGTCACCACCGGCAATCTGCTGTTGAGCATTTTGGATTTGTACGGAATTCATCAGGAATCGATTGGAGACAGCACCGGCCGTCTGGCGGGTCTGGTTTAGGTTCCCGAATCGCGAGGACGGAGACAAGCGAAAATGCGCGTTCGTTACATCATCTCAGCGTGTGGCGTAGTTCTGATGGCCGCGTTTGCGGCGTTCAGCGCGTCGAATACTCAAGCGGGCAGCCCCGTGGCCGATGCCGCTCAGCGCGGCGATAAGGCGGCCGTTCGCGCGCTTATCCAACAGAAGGCAGATGTCAATGCGGCTCAAGCCGACGGCGCCACCGCGATCCAGTGGGCCGCGTACCGCAACGATCTCGAGATCGCGGACCTGTTGATCGCCGCGGGCGCCGATGTCAAGACGCCCAATCGCGACGGCTTCACTCCCCTGGTGCTGGCCAGCATCAACGGCAGCGCACCCATGATCCGCAAGCTGGTGGCGGCCGGCGCGGACCCCAATGAGCGCGATCCCAATCAGGAGACGCCGCTGATGTTTGCCTCGCGCAACGGCAACGTGGAGGCGATCAATGTTCTGCTCAGCAATACATC
>CAVXWB010000016.1:0-14304 GCA_963765185.1 Bryobacterales bacterium | reverse complement strand
AGGAACTGGCCTCCGCCGCTCGATCCCAACAGGATCTTCGCCAGACCCAACTCGGCCAGCAAGGCGCCACGGCAGCACTTCGCTCAGCAGGCTGATCCAATGCGAGCGCCCCAGGAACACCTGGTCCTGATGCGCGCCTGCGGCGTTTTCACTCGCCGGCGCGAGCAGAAACTCGTCGGTGCCCAGCAGCTTGCCTTCGAGAAAGATCTGAAGCGACATTCTAATGCGAAACCATCAGGGTATCACGGCTTCCCAGGGCCCCGCCCGCGCTACCATGACGCTAGATGGAAAGAATTCCGGATTACGAGATTCTGCCGCAGTTTGTCGAGAGGTGGTCGCCCCGAGCCATGACCGGCGATCCGGTCAGCGAAGCCGAGCTTCTGCGCTTGTTTGAGGCCGCGCGCTGGGCGCCTTCCTGCGCCAACTCGCAGCCGTGGCGTTTCGTGTACGCGCGCGCCGGGACGCCGCCTTCGACCGCGTCTTCGAACTGCTGAGCGAGGGCAACCGGCCCTGGTGCGCCCGCGCCGGCGCTTTGATCGTGGTGCTTTCGAAGAAGACGTTCGATGACGGCCGCACCTCGCCGACGCATTCCTACGACACCGGCGCGGCGTGGATGAGCCTGGCGCTCCAAGGCTCGCGATGGGGTTGGTGGTGCACGGCATGGCCGGCTTCGACTACGATCGCGCCCGCGCGGGATCTGGGCGTGCCGGAGGATTACAAGGTGGAGGCCATGATCGCCGTCGGGCATCCCGGCAATTCGAGCATCTTTCGGAAAGGGATCGGCCTCGCGAAGTCAAGAGCATGCGCCGGCCGGTGAGGGAATTGGTTTTTGAGGGCCGCTTCGCTTAAGAAAAGGTTTTTGAATCCAAGATCTCCGCGGCAGCCACTCCCGCTTTCTTGGCCCGGCGAACGAAGGCTTGGTCGAAAGATGCAAACCGGGCGCCCTGCGGCCTGCTCGCCAAATGCAGCGCGTCGGCGAAATCGACCCTTGCGCGGACAGGGCCAGTGCGCTCTCAACCGCGGATTCATCCTCCACTTGCACGTTCGGAAGCCCTACCAGGTTTTCCAGCGCCTCGCGGACTCCCTCGGGGCGATATTTGTAAAAACTGGCCAGGACCCAACTGACCTCGAGCAGCACCGTTTTAGCGATCCAGACCTGATGGGCGGCAAATAGCGAAGCCGCACAGGGCGTCTGCTTGCGATCGTCCTGCATGAGCAGGCGGACGATCACATTAGTATCGACCGCTATCATGCCGCTTCTTGATTTGGAGGGCGATGGCTTGGTCCATCTCCTCGACGGTCGCAGGCGTTCCCGTGTATTTCAGGCACCCAACCACGTCTTCAAGCCGTGTCTCGCGAAACCGGCGCAGGGGACGCAACAGTACGCCCTCGGGCGTCTCCTCCACGGCGAACCTGGTCCCCGGCAGCCATGCCCGCGAATCGCGAACGGACTTGGGCAGAATGACTTGTCCTTTTGTCGAGAGGCGTGTGGTTTCCATGTGGTAAGACTCCAGTAAGATTATCGCACAATCAGTGCGCCCAAAAAACGTTACGGGATGTAGCGCCGCCCCAACGGGGTGAGGTGATCACCGTCGAGCCTGAAGTCGACTTCGACCGATCCTCCGGCCCAATAAACCGGCGCTCGAAAAGTGAATGTGTTGCTCGTGCGAGCAGTTCGATGGCCCAGATGTTGAGCTCACCGTTCGCTGGCAGAATAGAATTCGCCACTTCTAACACGGGATCGAGATCCACGCGTGCTGACCCGCTGGAGTCGATCCGAAAAAGGAAATCTGCCATCGGGTGACGGTTGCCGCCCGTGTCCGCCCTGAACCAAACAAGTGTTTGGTCCTCGCTGGCGCTTACTATCTTCGTTGGGGAAAACCCGCCGTCATACACGACTGGCTGCCCGTAGAAAATCTCACGATATTCGTCGGCACCGGTTCTCACGATTACCGACCTAATCAAAGGCAGATTCACGTTGGTACCGATAATTGACATCGTAGACTTCCAGTCCGCGAACCTCTCCAACCTTTACTACTTCGGCCCGTGCAGTCTTCGCTATATCAGCTCTCTCCTCTGAAGTGCAGTCCACACAGCTCTCGGGACGGAGAAAAACGTCATGAGTGAAGTAAGCGAGAGTGTGGGACGGAACAGGGCCAGTATTGGAGCTCTTGGGCCCGGTATAGTATCGTTTCCACTCGGCATGCACCGGTAGAATCGCCGCGAGCAACAGCAGGAATTGAAGGCGCATTCCGGCTCCTTTACGCTCCTATTGTACGTTAATTGCTCAATACGCTTTCGCGATCGCCGCGCGTCGGTCCACCGGCTCCCCGGTGACGATGCACTTGCCCGGCCCGTCGAACTCGTCCACCAGCGGAATGTTGCGGATCTGGCCTTGAACTGCTTGACGCGCTCGTCGTTGGCGGATCGTCCTTAATATGCGCCATCACGAATTTCCCGCCGCCCTTCTCCGCCGTCACCGGCGCAGAATCTCTTCCACCTCTTCGATGGAATTCGCGAGCACCGTATTGTCCTTCAACCGCTGCCGAGCCTTCGCGAACAAATCCGCCTGCATCGCCTCCAGCGTCGCGGCCAGCTTGCGCGGCCAGCTTCTCCCTGCGCGATCGACTTCCTTGACCCCGGTGTCCCGCCGCTTGATCACATC
This sequence comes from Bryobacterales bacterium, assembly GCA_963765185.1. GTDB lineage: Bacteria > Acidobacteriota > Terriglobia > Bryobacterales > Bryobacteraceae > Palsa-187. The sequence goes on along the minus strand of CAVXWB010000016.1, from coordinate 11,639 downwards.
TTGCCGAGGCCACGTCGCGAGGCCCCAGCTCGAAAACCACCGGCACGCCGCGCCGCTCCCAGTGGAAGAATTTCGCACCCGGCGATTGCCCCTCGCGAACATCCAGATGCGCGCCCAATTCGGCCGCCAGCCTCGAAGCCACTTCCATCACCTGCACGCGCTCCTCGTCCTTGCGGAAAATCGGCACCAGCACGGCCTTGCGCGGAGCCACCTTCGGCGGCAGCACCAGGCCCTTGTCGTCGGAATGCGTCATGATCAGCCCGCCGATCAGCCGAGTACTCACGCCCCAGCTGGTCTGCCAAACGTAATCGAGTTTGCCCTCGTTGGTCTGGAACTGGACATTAAACGCCTTCCCGAAATTCTGCCCCAGGTCGTGGCTGGTGCCCGCCTGAAGCGCCAGCCCGTTCTGCATCATGGCCTCGATGGCGTAGGAGCTTTCCGCGCCCGCAAACTTCTCCGCGCGCGTCTTGACGCCCCGGATTACCGGCATCGCCATCACGTTTTCCGCAACATCCGCGTATACATCCAGCATTCGCAAGACTTCTTCGAGGGCCTCCTGGTGCGAGGAGTGCGCGGTGTGGCCTTCCTGCCAGAGAAACTCCGTGGTCCGCAGAAACAGGCGCGTGCGCATTTCCCATCGCACCACGTTGGCCCATTGGTTGATCAGCAGCGGCAGGTCGCGATAGCTCTGAATCCACTTGGCGAAGAAATGCCCCACGATGGTCTCCGACGTCGGACGGATCACATACGGCTCTTCCAGTTCCTTGCCGCCGGCGTGCGTCACCACCGCCAGCTCCGGCGAAAAACCCTCCACGTGCTCGGCTTCCTTCTGCAAAAAACTTTGCGGGATCAGCAACGGCAGATAAATGTTCTGATGGCCGGTGGCCTTGATGCGATCGTCCAGCTCGCGCTGCAAGCGCTCCCACACCGCATAGCCATTGGGCTTGATCACCATGCAGCCTTTGACGATCTCGGCCGGCTCGGCCATATCGCCCAGAATGGCGACGTCCTGATACCAGGCGGCAAAATCTTTTTCTCTTTGTGTAATCGGGGATTCGGGCATGTTCTCCTATTTTGGCGCGGCCGGCTTTTCAATCGCCACAATTGCCGCGATCAGTCCTTCCATCGTGTACGGCTTGGCTTCCGCGTCGACTTCGAAACCGCATTCGCGAACAGTGCGCGAAGTCACCGGGCCGATGGATGCGATGCGCACGCCTTCTAAAGCGGGGCCGGCCGCGTTCACCAGATTTGTCACCGCGGAGGAGCTGCCGAACGTGATCCAATCCGGCTTGCGCGCGAACACCTCCGCGGCATGCTCTACCAACCCTGCGGGCGCAACCGTGCGATACGCCTCCACCACCTCGACGCTGGCGCCGCGGCGCGCGAGCTCCGTCGGCACCACGTCGCGAGCCACGGCCGCGCGAGGCAGCAGGATGCGCCGTCCGTTCAAATGCTCTTCCGTAAACGCCGCCACCAGGCTCTCCGCGACGTATTCCTCCGGCATCAGATCCACTTTTAAATGCAGAGCCTCCACCGCGGCCCGCGTGGCCGGACCGATGGCGCAGATCTTCAGGCTGCTCAGAGCCCGCAAGTCGCGAGCGGAGGCATCCAGACGCTCGGTAAAATAGCGTCAACGGCGTGCGCTATTTTACCGAGCGTCTGGATGCGTCGGCTCGCGATTTGCGGGCTCTGAGCAGCCTGAAGATCTGCGCGATTGGTCCGGCCACGCGGGCCGCGGTGGAGGCTCTGCATTTGAAAGTGGATCTGATGCCGGAGGAATACGTCGCGGAGAGCCTGGTGGCGGCGTTTACGGAAGAGCATTTGAACGGACGGCGCATCCTGCTGCCTCGCGCGGCCGTGGCTCGCGACGTGGTGCCGACGGAGCTCGCGCGCCGCGGCGCCAGCGTCGAGGTGGTGGAGGCGTATCGCACGGTTGCGCCCGCAGGGTTGGTAGAGCATGCCGCGGAGGTGTTCGCGCGCAAGCCGGATTGGATCACGTTCGGCAGCTCCTCCGCGGTGACAAATCTGGTGAACGCGGCCGGCCCCGCTTTAGAAGGCGTGCGCATCGCATCCATCGGCCCGGTGACTTCGCGCACTGTTCGCGAATGCGGTTTCGAAGTCGACGCGGAAGCCAAGCCGTACACGATGGAAGGACTGATCGCGGCAATTGTGGCGATTGAAAAGCCGGCCGCGCCAAAATAGGAGAACATGCCCGAATCCCCGATTACACAAAGAGAAAAAGATTTTGCCGCCTGGTATCAGGACGTCGCCATTCTGGGCGATATGGCCGAGCCGGCCGAGATCGTCAAAGGCTGCATGGTGATCAAGCCCAATGGCTATGCGGTGTGGGAGCGCTTGCAGCGCGAGCTGGACGATCGCATCAAGGCCACCGGCCATCAGAACATTTATCTGCCGTTGCTGATCCCGCAAAGCTTTTTGCAGAAGGAAGCCGAGCACGTGGAGGGTTTTTCGCCGGAGCTGGCGGTGGTGACGCACGCCGGCGGCAAGGAACTGGAAGAGCCGTATGTGATCCGTCCGACGTCGGAGACCATCGTGGGGCATTTCTTCGCCAAGTGGATTCAGAGCTATCGCGACCTGCCGCTGCTGATCAACCAATGGGCCAACGTGGTGCGATGGGAAATGCGCACGCGCCTGTTTCTGCGGACCACGGAATTTCTCTGGCAGGAAGGCCACACCGCGCACTCCTCGCGCCAGGAGGCCCTCGAAGAAGTTCTTGCGAATGCTGGATGTATACGCGGATGTTGCGGAAAACGTGATGGCGATGCCGGTAATCCGGGGCGTCAAGACGCGCGCGGAGAAGTTTGCCGGGCGCGGAAAGCTCCTACGCCATCGAGGCCATGATGCAGAACGGGCTGGCGCTTCAGGCGGGCACCAGCCACGACCTGGGGCAGCATTTCGGGAAGGCGTTTAATGTCCAGTTCCAGACCAACGAGGGCAAACTCGATTACGTTTGGCAGACCAGCTGGGGCGTGAGTACTCGGCTGATCGGCGGGCTGATCATGACGCATTCCGACGACAAGGGCCTGGTGCTGCCGCCGAAGGTGGCTCCGCGCAAGGCCGTGCTGGTGCCGATTTTCCGCAAGGACGAGGAGCGCTGCAGGTGATGGAAGTGGCTTCGAGAGCTTGGCGGCCGAATTGGGCGCGCATCTGGATGTTCGCGAGGGGCAATCGCCGGGTGCGAAATTCTTCCACTGGGAGCGGCGCGGCGTGCCGGTGGTTTTCGAGCTGGGGCCTCGCGACGTGGCCTCGGGCAAGATCGTGCTGAAGCGGCGGGACACCGGGGTCAAGGAAATCGATCGCACAGCATGAAGCCGCGGCAAGCTGGCCGCGACGCTGGAGGCGATGCAGGTTGATCTGCTCGCGAAGGCTCGAGCAGCGGTTGAAGGACAATACGGTGCTCGCGAATTCCATCGAAGAGGTGGAAGAGATTCTGCGCTCGCGTGACGGCGGAGAAGGGCGGCGGCAAATTCGTAATGGCGCATATTAAGGACGATCCGGCCAAACGACGAACGCGTCAAGCAGTTCAAGGCCAGCATCCGCAACATTCCGCTGGTGGACCAGTTCGACGGTCCGGGCAAGTGCATCGTCACCGGCGAGCCGGTGGAAAGAAGAGCGGTGATCGCCAAGGCGTATTGAGGAATTAACGTACAATAGGAGCGCAAAGGAGCCGGAATGCGCCTTCAATTCCTGCTGTTGCTCGCGGCGATTCTACCGGTGCATGCCGAGTGGAAACGATACTATACCGGGCCCAAGAGCTCCAATACTGGCCCTGTTCCGTCCCACACTCTCGCTTACTTCACTCACGACGTTTTTCTCCGTCCCGAGAGCTGTGTGGACTGCACTTCAGAGGAGAGAGCTGATATAGCGAAGACTGCACGGGCCGAGGTAGTAAAGGTTGGAGAGGTTCGCGGACTGGAAGTCTACGATGTCAATTATCGGTACCAACGTGAATCTGCCTTTGATTAGGTCGGTAATCGTGAGAACCGGTGCCGACGAATATCGTGAGATTTTCTACGGGCAGCCAGCCGTGTATGACGGCGGGTTTTCCCCAACGAAGATAGTAAGCGCCAGCGAGGACCAAACACTTGTTTGGTTCAGGGCGGACACGGGCGGCAACCGTCACCCGATGGCAGATTTCCTTTTTCGGATCGACTCCAGCGGGTCAGCACGCGTGGATCTCGATCCCGTGTTAGAAGTGGCGAATTCTATTCTGCCAGCGAACGGTGAGCTCAACATCTGGGCCATCGAACTGCTCGCACGAGCAACACATTCACTTTTCGAGCGCCGGTTTATTCGGCCGAGGATCGGTCGAAGTCGACTTCAGGCTCGACGGTGATCACCTCACCCCGTTGGGGCGGCGCTACATCCCGTAACGTTTTTTGGGCGCACTGATTGTGCGATAATCTTACTGGAGTCTTACCACATGGAAACCACACGCCTCTCGACAAAAGGACAAGTCATTCTGCCCAAGTCCGTTCGCGATTCGCGGGCATGGCTGCCGGGGACCAGGTTCGCCGTGGAGGAGACGCCCGAGGGCGTACTGTTGCGTCCCCTGCGCCGGTTTCGCGAGACACGGCTTGAAGACGTGGTTGGGTGCCTGAAATACACGGGAACGCCTGCGACCGTCGAGGAGATGGACCAAGCCATCGCGCTCCAAATCAAGAAGCGGCATGATAGCGGTCGATACTAATGTGATCGTCCGCCTGCTGATGCAGGACGATCGCAAGCAGGCTGCCTATGCGACCTCGCTGTTTGCAGCGAATCAGATCTGGATCGCAAAGACGGTGTTGCTCGACGTGAGCTGGGTCCTGACCAGTTTTTACCAATATCGCCCCGATGGAGTACGCAAGGCTCTAGAAGACCTGATGGGGCTTCCGAACGTGCGCGTGGAGGATGAATCCGCTGTGGCAAGCGCTCTGGCGCTGTCGGCGAAGGGAATCGATTTCGCCGACGCGCTGCACTTGGCGAGCAGACCGCAGGGCGTCCGGTTTGCATCTTTCGACCAAGCCTTCGTTCGCCGGGCCAAGAAAGCGGGAGTGGCTGCCGCGGAGATACTTGGATTCAAAAACCTTTTCTTAAGCGAAGCGGCCCTCGAAAACTAATTCCCTCACCGGCCGGCGCGGGCTCTTGACTTCGCGAGGCCGATCCCTTTCCGAAAGATGATCGAGCATTGCCGGGATGCCCGACGGCGATCATGGCCTCGACCTTGTAATCCTCCGGCACGCCCAGATCCAGCGCGGGCGCGATTGTAATCGAAGCCGGCCATGCCGTGCACCACCAACCCCATCGCGGAGCCTTGGAGCGCCAGGCTCATCCACGCCGCGCCGGTGTCGTAGGAATGCGTCGGCGAGGTGCGGCCGTCATCGAACGTCTTCTTCGAAAGCACCACGATCAAAGCGCCGGCGCGGGCGCACCAGGGCCGGTTGCCCTCGCTCAGCAGTTCGAAGACGCGATTGAAGTGCGGCGTCCCGGCGCGCGCGTACACGAAACGCCACGGCTGCGAGTTGGCGCAGGAAGGCGCCCAGCGCGCGGCCTCAAACAAGCGCAGAAGCTCGGCTTCGCTGACCGGATCGCCGGTCATGGCTCGGGGCGACCACCTCTCGACAAACTGCGGCAGAATCTCGTAATCCGGAATTCTTTCCATCTAGCGTCATGGTAGCGCGGGCGGGTTCCTGGGAAGCCGTGATACCCTGATGGTTTCGCATTAGAATGTCGCTTCAGATCTTTCTCGAAGGCAAACTGCTGGGCACCGACGAGTTTCTGCTCGCGCCGGCGAGTGAAAACGCCGCAGGCGCGCATCAGGACCAGGTGTTCCTGGGGCGCTCGCATTGGATCAGCCTGCTGAGCGAAGTGCTGCCGCGCGCCTTGCTGGCGGAGCTGGGCCTGGCCAAGATCCTGTTGGGATCGAGCGGCGGAGGCCAGTTCCTGCTGGTGCTGCCGGAGGAATTCCGCGGCGCGGCGGAGGCTTTTCTCGATGCCGCCGCGGCGGAAATCGGCGAGCTAAGCGGAGGCGCGCTGAAGCTGCTGTGGAGTATTACGGAAAACCTGGGCGACTGGAGCGACGTCCGCCGGCGTCTTCAGGAAGAGATGGACCGGCGGCGCGGCGCACCGGCGGATCAGAGCGGGCTGGCGCTGTTCCAACTGCCTCCGGCCTCGGGCGGCAGTGAAGCCGATGCATACTTCGCCGGGCTGGCGGCGCGATTACGCGAAGCCGGGTCGGTGGCATGGTCGCCGGAGCACCCTGGACAGGTTTCGATCGGCGAGGGCAAGCACACCTGGAGCCTGACGGCGTCGGCCGATGCGCTGCCCTTGGCGCGTCACGCCGTGCTGAGCGACGACGGCGCGGGACCGGCTTCCACCAGCACTCTGGCGTCGCGCGCGGCGGGGCTTGAAACCTGGGGCGTGCTGCGCGGCGACGTCGATACCTTCGGAATCCGCATGCGCCGCACGCAGACCATCGAGGAGCACATTCAGCTCTCGGTGCTGTACAAACAGTTCTTCGCGGGGGAGCTGGAGGTGATCTGCTCCATGCCGGAGTTCTGGCGCAAGGTGACGGTGATCTACGCCGGCGGCGACGACTTCGCGGTGTATGGCGCCTGGGACGCTCTGCTGGCGCTGGCCAGTGAAATGGAGCGCTTGTTCCACCGCTTCGCCGAGCAGAATCTGAAAGACTATCCCGGCGCGGAGAGCAAGACCATCAGCATGGCGCTGGCGCTGGCTCCGGCGGTGGACGCATCGCTGGGCGCGGTGTTCGAAGAAGCCGGCGAGAGATTGGAAGCGGCCAAATCCACCGACAAGGATTGCATCTGGCTGTTGGGCCGGACGCTTGAATGGAAGCAGTTCTCCGAGGCCAGCGGACTCAAGGACACGCTGATGCGCATGGTGTCGGAGTTCGGGTGCTCGCCGCAATATCTCCGCGATCTGTGCGGCATTTATCGGGAGACGCAGTCGCGCGTGTCGCGGCGCCAGGCCCGGCGCACCGGAGGCGAGAGGCCGTGGCGCTATCATCGCCGCATCCGGCGCATTTTGGAGGCGGCGACGTCGGGCAGAACGCGGCCGGCGGCGCAGCGGGCGGAGTTTCAGAAGGCGCGCACAAGCCTGATCGCGGACTTGATCGGGCGCAGCGCTGTTACAGTCAAGTTGCGGCCCGCCGGGCGGGTAGCGCTAGAATGGGCCAGATTGTCCGCCGAGGCTTAACAGAAACATCAAGGAAACGTCAGGGAAACCAAATGGAAGACGAAGCGCAAACTGAAGCAACCCCAGTAGCCGCGGCCCCCGCGGTGACGGAAGCCCCGCCGAAGCAGGAGGCTTCCTAAGCAGGAGGCTTCCTAAACAAGAGGCTCCTAAACAAGAAGCGAAGCCGCAGCAGCCAGGATCGGCCGAGGCGCGAGGATCGTCCTCCCCAGGCGACCGGGGCAAAGGCGGGGGAGCGTCGCGACACGACGCCCACCGAAGGCCGCGGAGGTGGCGGCGATCGCCGGCCCGAAGGCGCCGCGCGGTGACCGGCGCGAAGGCGGTCCGCGTCCCGGCGGCGGCGGCGATCGACGGCCATTTGAAATGGCGCCGGAAATCGAGATCGAAAAGTTGATCTCCGACAGCCTGTACCTGGACAATCAGGCCCACGCCGTGGTGGCGCGCATGCGCGACATGGACAGCGGCACCAAGAGCCAGCTGCGGCGTCTGTATAACGCGGTGCGGCGGGCCGTGCGCGCGCCCGAAAGCGAGCGCCAGCACCAGTTCGTGATGCTGCGCGCGCGCCTGGCCTACACCATCGCGCGGCATTCGCTGCGCAGCCTGGATGCGCTGGAGCGGCTGCTGCTGCAGGTAACGCGCAAGAACGACGCGCGCGGATATGAGCGGTTCAAGGATCTTTTCGAGGCGATCGTAGCCTACAACGAGTAAACGAGTAATTTATGAGCACACACACGGCTCAGACGCAACTGAAGCTAGTTGGAAAACTGATTTTTTCGGGCGACCTGCATTGCGAAACCGGATTGCACATCGGCGCGGGGAAAGGCTCGCTCGAAATCGGCGGAGCGGATAATCCGGTGGTGAAGGATGCCTTCGGCCTGCCCTACATTCCGGGCAGCTCGCTGCGCGGCAAGATCCGCTCGCTGCTGGAAAACGCGATGGGACTCACCTCGCCGGCGGAGTTGGTGTATCTTTCCAAGCGCCGCGGCCAGGAAGTCCGCATTCATCAGAGCAACCGTCCCGACGACGAGATCTGCCTGCTGTTCGGCCGCAATCCCGGGCCGCATGGAGCGCGTGGAAGGCGAGGCGATCGAGTCGAAATCGGCCAGCCCGGCGCGGCTGACGGTCTACGACGCGCCTCTCGATCAGGAGAGCATCACGGCGCAAATGCGCGAAAACCTGGACGACGAGATCACCGAGGTCAAGAGCGAAAACGCCATCGACCGCATTACGTCGCAGGCCAATCCGCGCACCCTCGAACGCGTTCCGGCGGGCGCGCGCTTCCGCGTCCGCATGGTGCTGGACATCCTGTGCGAAGAGGACAAGGCGCTGGTGGCGCGCGTGATCGAAGGCTTGCGCTTGCTCGAAGACGACGCCCTGGGCGGCGGAGGCTCGCGCGGCAGCGGGCGCGTGCGCTTCTCCAATCTCAAGATCGCCTGGCGCAATCGCGCGTTTTATTCCTCGGGCGGCGCGGAAGCCGAGCTGGCCTCCGGCGCGGATCTCGCGCAAGGTGCAGGCCGCGGCGAACGCGCGGCGACTTCGCGGAAAAGCTGGCGAGCTTAGGTTACAACGCAATGCCACGCGGTTTGCTCATTCGACTGCGTCCCACCGGACCGTGGCGCATCGGCCCGGATTCGGGCGATCGCGACCGCGTGGAGCGCGTGTATCACAGCGATTCGCTTTTACTCGGCCGTCTCGGGCGCGATGGCGCGCCTGGGCGTGCTAGAGGAGTGGCTGGACGCACAGCGCGCGCAGCTGCACACGGAGACACCCGCGGTACGCTTCAGCTCCTGCTTTCCGTTCCATGGCGAGGCTCTGTACGTGATGCCTCCGCGCAGCCTGTGGCCTCCGCCGGCGTCCTCGAAGGTGCGTTGGAAGGGCGCGCGATTCGTGCCGCTTCGCCTGATTCAAGGGATGCTGACCGGCAAGCCGGTATCGGAAGAAGGCTGGGCCGTCGATGGCGCCAGCGAAACCTTGATTGCCATGGGCACGCAGGGACCGTTTCGCGTCGCGGTACGGTCGAGCGCGGCAGTGGATCGCGGCGGCGCGGCTCAGTCGAGCCGCATTCGAGCGCGTGCCTGGAGTTCGCCCCCAACGCCGGATTGTGGATGACCGCGGCATTCGCCGATGAAGAGGCTCGCGGGAAATGGAGAGAGCCGCGTGACCGCGGCCCTGCGGCTGCTGGCCGATTCCGGTTTCGGAGGCGAGCGCTCCCGAGGCTGGGGCCGCGCCGATATCGAGTTCGCCGATCAGAATTTGCCGGCAATCGCTGGTCCCTGCCGCGGCGGATGCCGGCGGCGAAACCGCCTGGTGGATGCTTTCGCTGTACCATCCTGCCGCCGACGATGCCGTGGATTGGACGCGCGGTAACTACGCCGTGACCACGCGCAGCGGCCGCATCGAAAGCAATGCGGGATGGGGCGAGCGACGCAATGTCGAGCGCCACCCGCATGATCGCGGAAGGCTCCGTGCTGATGTCGCCGCAGCGAACCGCGAGGGCTCGGTCATCGACGTCGCGCCGGAGGGTTTTCCGCATCCGGTGTATCGCGCCGGCTACGCGCTGGCCATTCCGATTCCGCTGCGTCCGGCCGTCGTCGGGAACTGCCGAAGGAAGTCGCCGCAACGGAAGCCTCCAAGGAAGGCTCCCGAGAAGCAGCCATGAGGAGGAGGCCGCATGAACTATCGCGTCATGTGCCTCACGCCGACGCTGGTGGGCGACGGCCAGAAACTTTCGCCGATCGACTACATGGTCTGGCGCGACCATGTCAACGTGCTGGACCAGCGGCGCATCTTCAAGCTGCTGGCCAAGGGTCCGCGGCTGGAAGGGTATCTGGCGCAGTTGAAGAAGGCCGACCGGCTCGATTTCGCGAGCTGGGGCGGATTCGCGCAGAACTTCGCCGGCCGGCGCATTCCTTTCGAAAGCTCCCGGCACGGTTCCGGTGTGGCAGCGGGCGCACGCCGAGCATCTGTTCATTCCGACCTTCGCGGCGTCGCTGAACGGTCCCGTACCTTCCCGCCACCTCGATGAAGGGCGCGCTGCGCACCGGCCTGGTCTTCGACCGCTGGACCGAGAACAACGCTCAAGGATCTTGCCGAGACGATGGCGGGCGAGCGGCCGCCGCGCAATCCGGCGGCGAAAATCGAGGACGTGCCGCGGGCCAAACGCGTCTCGCGGGCGATTCGCACGACGCCGCGTATTCCGCCATGAAGGTGTACCTGCTGCGCGTCTCGACGCTGGTTGCGAGCGGAGCGGGCAAACTTGAGCTGGGGTGGAAATCCCTGCGCGGCTCGACCGATTCGCGCCGGATCGAAGAGAGCACGCCTCTGTTCGCGGAGATGGCGACGCCGGGCACGACTTTCGAAGGCGTATGGAGCGAGAAGCTCCACGCAGGACCGCACGCGATTGTTTCAATCCGCGAACAAGTACGCCGCCGGACAACTGGCCAAGCACAGGCACTACGCCGAGACCGGCGGGATTGGCGCGGGTCGGGGCGCTGGTGGAGGCGCTGGAGGAGCGGCTCAAGGAAATCAGCGCGTCGCCGCAGTACTGCATGCTGTCGGTCGGCTGGGGCGGCGGATTGCATTCCAAGGTCGCGTGCCTGGACACCGAAGGCTCTGCCTACCGCGCCGTGCTGAAGCAGTATTCGATCTACGACCGCGCGCTCCAAACCGGCCTTCCCTTCCCCAAAACCCGGCGAGTTATTTTCGAGGGCGGCCAGCCCGCGAGTCTGCCGGGTTGGGTGGTGCTCGAAGTCGCGTAAGGCGGCCTGCGTAGCTAAGCTAGAGCCCCTCAAGCCGTGGGAGGAGGAGGAATGTGCAACCGCTTCTCGATTTCGAGCAAGCGTCTCTCCAGCGCCGTCAGTTGCTGATCCGTGGACGCGCCGGCATGGGAATAGTCGGTGAACACCCTGCGAATGCTGGCCACGCTGAGCGGCGGCGAACGCATCGAGATCGCGGCGAATCTCCGCTTGGAGCAGCCGATCTTCCACCTCGATGAGACGACGGCGTATTCCAGAAAGTCGCGCTTCCGTCTCGATGTCAAGCTCGATGAATGTGCGAGCCATCTTCTGGCGGACCCCCTACAGCACAAGACTATCAAGTCAAACGCGGAGGTACGCGTCCACCGCTTCAGCCGCCTTGCGCCCTTCGGCGATGGCCCACACCACCAGAGACTGCCCGCGTCGCGCGTCTCCGGCGGCGAAGACGCCTTCCATCGAGGTTTGATAATTCTCGGTGGCGAGATTTCCGCGCAGGTCCAGCTTCAACCCCGCCTGTTCGATCAGCCCGTGCCGCACCGGACCGGTGAATCCCATGGCCAGCAGCACCAGATCCGCGTCGAGCGCAAACTCGCTTCCGGGAATCGGTTCGAACTTCGGGGAGGGCCGACGCGAACGCCGTGAAGCTTCTCGACGTTGCCGAAAACGTCG